>JBBQFL010000001.1:0-417138 GCA_038321965.1 Burkholderiales bacterium
ACCACCTCGGCTTTGAATTCGAGGGTAAACACGCGTCGCTTGAGTTGTTCTTTCTTGATGCCGTCGAGTACGTTATTCTTCTTGCCTGATTTCATGATTTTCGCTTTCGTTAAGTACTCCACGAAAAGCTTACAGGATCAAACCCCACGAGGACAAACATCATGCTATTGCGGCGCTTCACCACGCTCGCCCTTTGCCTGTGCGCCCTTTCGGCGACGGCGCAAACGCTCACGCTGGGCACCAAACTCGAACTCAATACACTCGACCCACATTTCTTCGCCGCCTTTCCCACCGGCTCGTCGCACGAAATGCTCTATGAAAAACTGGCCGTGCTTGACGAGAAACTGGTGCCGCGCCCGCAGCTGGCTGTTGCCTGGAAAAACCTCGACAACCTCACCTGGGAAATCAAGCTGCGCAAAGGGGTGGTTTTCCATAACGGTTCGCCCTTCACGGCAGACGATGTAATGTTCACGTGGGAGCGGGTACCCAACGTGCCCAACTCGCCAAACTCTTTTTCACAGTTCACACGAAACGTCGAAAAAATCATCAAGCTCGACGATTACACGATCCAGATGAAAACATTAACGCCGACGCCGATGCTGCCCAACGACCTGGCCAATGTTTACATCGTCTCGGCATCAGCCGCGAAAGGCATGACCACGCAGGATTTCAATGCCGGTAAAGCTGCCATCGGCACGGGGCAATACAAGCTGGTCGAATGGAAGAACGGCGAGCAACTGATCGTCGAGCGTTTCGACAAGTATTGGGGCCCGAAGCCTACATGGGCCAAAGTCACTGAGCGCGTGATCGCCAAAGATCCGACACGACTTGCTGCATTGCTTTCCGGTCAGGTCGATGCCATCGACGCTGTGCCGAGCGCCGACCTGGCGCGCATCAAAAGCGACGGCAAGTTCTCCCTCTTCCGTGGCCCCGCCGCGCTGGTGCACTATATCGCGCTCGATTCCGCTCGTGATGCTTCGCCATTTGTTACCGCTAAAGACGGCAAACCTCTCGACAAAAATCCACTCAAGGACATGCGTGTCAGAAAAGCACTGTCACTGGCCGTCAATCGGGCGCTGATTGTCCAGCGCATCATGGATGGCAGCGGCATCCCCGCATCGCAGTTACTGGCGGAACAATTTCCCGGGTCGCTCAAGGGCTTGAAACCGGACCCGTTCGATCTTATTAAGGCGCAGGCTCTGCTCAAAGAAGCCGGCTGGGCAGATGGTTTTCGCATCGTGTTGCACGCCACCAATGATCGCTACCCCAACGACGCTTCCGTCGCGCAGGCCGTCGCGCAAATGTGGACGCGCTTAGGGCTTAAAGCAGAAGTCGAAACATTGCCCGGCAGCCTGTTCTTCTCACGCGCGTCGAAACAGGATTTCAGCGCGTTCGCTGCGCAATATGGTGCCGAGGAAGCCGCCAACAGTCTGCGCGCGCTGGTCGCCACCGCCACACCCGCCAAAGGTTTTGGTACCGCAAACCGCACGCGCTATTCCAATACCGTCGTTGACCAGTTGCTGGGCGATGCGTTGCAAACGATGGACGATGAGCGCCGCGACGAATTACTCGGGCGCGCCATTCGTTTTGCCATGAACGATCAACCGCTGATTCCGGTGTTCTACCCAATCTTTGATTTTGCTGCGAAGAAGGGGCTGGTGGTAACGCCGCGTGCGCAGAGACGGTTTAATGCGTTGATGATTAAGCCGGTGGGAAGGTAATCAGCCACAATTTGAATCACATAATTTTATTGTTCCCCCGCCTTGGGGAGAGGGTTAGGGTGAGGGGCTTGCAGGCTGGAGTACGCACCATCCCAACGCGTTACGTTCGTGAGGCATACAGTACCGACACGGATAAATGGGTCCGGCTAAATCTGGTAAGACACCATCTAATTCATACTACACAACGGTGAGCCCATTGGTGAAGGTGTATGAAGCGAGTCAAAGAACCGGAATGTGATAATGAAAGACCTGACACCAGTTTTGGTCGTTGGGTCGACAGCTGCCTTAGTCTTGTATTTGCGCGAGCAGCGATAATCTCTAATTCGAACGGGTTTTGAAAATGCCATTTGAACAGCTCATTAGCTTAACTACCATAGTTGGGGTTAGTCTTTATGCGGTTGCAAACGAGGATGCAACCAAAAGTGAAGGCCTGAAGCTAGTGTGTCTGGGCGCGCTGGTTGTTTTAGCGCAGCTCATACTAAACAAGATACTTGGTGCCGAATCAGGCGAATTTGCTTCAACCGGCATGAGGGATATTCTCTTAGTGAAAGAAATACGAGCGAAGACCGGTGGAGTGATTGTTGGCTACATGTTCGCTCTAAGTGGCTTGCTGGCGATACTAAAATCGTTATTAGGCGGTCAGGTACGCGTGGGAGATCAAAACGAGACGGAAGCGAGAGTTGCAAAAAAGTCCAGTGGAGCGCAATAGTTTGCACATATCCCGTGGCGCGAGCGGCGCCAAATAACGGAAATACCATCTCGACGATTTCCTTCGTCGTTTGTTGATTTTCAATTTACGCGCTCGCAATTTTCCTCCCACGAATCAGGCCAAATATCGAAACCAAATGGAAAGTATCGATTCTAGGATCGAATGTCGGCTTGAGAGCGCATTGGGAGCCAGTCCGCTAGGGCTGCAATGGGTCGATGCGCGCCGTTCGTTGCAACGAAAAAATGGCGAGTAACAGCCCATAGATCTTGCAAGTATCGACGTGTCCACCGCCTCGCTATGTGAAGCAGAAGGATTTAGCATCGACATGACTGCGCTTTTCGCATGACGGTGGACCGCTCCCTATACGAACAAGCGATGGGCGCGAGCTTTAGCCGTCTTGCACCCGAAGTGCAACAGTTTCATCGCCTGACCGGCAAACACACGCTCCACGGCCAAGTCGACGTGCACGCGCCCCAATCACTTCTGGCGACACTGTTGGCACGCCTCCTCGGTACGCCGCGTGCCGCAGGGGCAGGCGCGATCACATTCGAGCTCGACGCACAGGCTTTTGCGGAAACCTGGACGCGCCATTTCCCTTCAAAAACCATGACTTCATGTCTGCGGCTTATCGATGGGCAGCTTGTTGAAAAGCTTGGTGCCGCTCGAATGATATTCGAGCTCACCGAATGCGACGGCCGACTGAACATGCACTTGCGTCACCTGTATTTTCTGGGTATTCCATGTCCGGCATGGCTCATGCCCCGTGTGACTGCCGAAGAAACAGGGCGCGATGGTCGCCTGCATTTTCACGTCCATGCGGGCGTACCGGGTGTTGGTTTGGTTGCCAGTTATCAGGGCTATCTGGCTTTGCCATCAGAAAGCGCACCCGCATGATCGTCGTGTTCGATGCGCAATGTCTGCTATGCAGCCGCTCTGTGCAGTTCTTGTTGCGACACGACAAAAGGGGCGTATTTCAATTCGCCTCCATCCAGGGGAAAACTGGCGCCGCGCTCCTCGCGAACGCGGGGCTATCAGTCAGTGGACTCCAGACGATGTTGCTTTGCGATGAGGGACGCTTCTGGGAGCAGTCGGCGGCGCTGCTGCGTGTGTTGCATAGACTGGGCTGGCCCTGGCGCTTCGCATGGGTGGCTTGGTTGGTGCCGGGGCCATTGAGGGATGCAGCGTATCGCGTCGTCGCGCGTAACCGCTACAGATTGTTTGGCAGAACAGAGGCGTGCCTCATTCCGCCGAAAAACGTTGCGGCGCGGTTTCTGGACTGATCGCTCCGCTCATCTGCCCAGGCGACAAAGCTACACCGCGATGCGGTAACCCGTTGTAAAGGTGTCACCCGCCGCCAATTGCATCATGTCCGGCTTACGCCGAATGTCTGCATTGATTTCCGAGCCGTCATCAAATCCATACCAGGGCTCAAGACACACATACGGCTCGCCCGGTTTCGCCCAGATGCCGAGCGTAGGTGCGCCACCGGTATCGAACTGCAACCGCACGCCGTGCTCGCGATGAACGATTTGCAGTTGCCGCGAGCGAATGCCTTTGAAGATCAGGGCGTCGCGCACAAAGGTCTCGTTAGTCAATACGACGCTGTTGTTTGCGTCAAACTCAAACGGTTCCGGCGCACTGCTCAGCAGATTTTCGGCCACGCGATGGCACACGGGCTCTTCGACTTCGCCAAATTGGATTGACCAATTTTCAAGCGGCCCCAACTTCGCGGGCAGATTGAATGCCGGATGGGAGCCAAGTGCGAAGAACATCGTGTGGTCATTTCGATTCATCACGCGATAGTCGACGGCAAGCGTACGCGCCTGAAGCGTGAAGGTTACTTCCAGCGTAAACGCGTAGGGGTATGCCGCGATGGTCGCGTCGCTGTCTGTTAACCGGAATGTCGCCGCCGTCTCGCTTGAAGTCAGCAACGAAAAATCCATGTCGCGCGCAAAACCGTGCTTGGGGATTTCATAGAAACGACCATCCAGTAAATAACCCCCATCCTTGAATCGGCCGATCACCGGAAAGAGAATCGGTGCGCTTGAAGCCCAGAAAGCCGGGTCACGCTGCCAGATGAATTCATCGCCGCTGACGAACTCGCGCAGACTTCGTAGTTCCGCGCCACGTAGCGCCACGTCACACGTCAGCGCAGCGTTCTTGAGAGTCACGGTTGGCGGGCTTGATCCATTGTGCATTGGTTGTTCTCGCGATTGTCTATTTTGGCTTGACCCGGATATTACACGCGGCTGGGTCATCACCGGACCATTGAAGCTGATGGCCGTGACACCATCGAAACGATTAAGATAACGACTGCATCGCACAACCGTACAAACAATCGGCTGATTGCCGCGCTCGACGCTGCGAAGCATTTTCCCGGACCCCATTCACCTTAATGTTTGCCTACACCATCCGTCGCCTGACCCAATCCGGCTTTGTCCTGCTGGTGATGGCGATGCTCGTGTTTCTCGGTGTGTATGCCATTGGTAACCCGATTGAGTTGCTGGTGAACCCGCAGGCCGATGAAGTTGAGCGCATGCGCGCGACCGTCGCGCTTGGGCTGGACAAGCCGTTGTATGCCCAATTCGGGGCATTTCTAAAGGGTGCTTTGTCGGGCGACCTCGGACGTTCGTTTGTATTCGGTGTGCCAGCACTTGAGCTGATTCTCTCCAAAATGCCGGCCACCATCGAGCTTGCAGTCGTAGCAACTCTGATGGCGGTACTGCTCGGTATCCCGCTGGGTCTGGTTGCGGGCCTGAAGCCTGACAGCTTTATCGGTCGCAGCATCATGGCCGGTTCAATTGTGGGTTTCTCGCTACCGACGTTTTGGGTGGGGCTGGTGTTGATCATGTTTTTCTCGGTATACCTTGGTTGGTTACCGTCAAACGGCCGAGGCGAAACCGTAAGCGTGCTGGGCGTGCCGGTGAGCTTCCTCACGTGGGACGGTCTCCAACATCTGTTTATGCCGGCGCTGAATCTGGCGCTTTTCAAGCTCTCGTTGCTCATTCGCCTGACGCGTGCGCAGACTCGGGAGGCACTGTTGCAGGACTACGTTAAATTCGCCCGGGCAAAGGGCCTCTCGGCATCGCGCGTCATTGGTGTGCATGTGCTGAAAAACATCATGATCCCCATCGTCACCGTGATCGGCCTTGAATTTGGCTCGGTGATTGCATTTGCCATCGTGACCGAATCGATTTTCGCTTGGCCCGGAACTGGCAAACTGCTGATCGATTCAATCAACCAGCTCGACCGGCCAGTAATCGTTGCCTATCTCATGGTGATCGTCATGCTCTTCGTCACTATCAACTTCGTCGTGGACATTATTTATTCCTATCTCGATCCGCGTGTGCGACTGGGACAGTCAACGGGAGCGGGACACTGAGATGGAAACCAGCGTGTTAGCCGTTGAGGTGCCGGTAAAGGAGGAAACACCATTGCGGCGATTCGTGAGCGAATTCGCCGAGTCCAAGCTTGCGCTTATTGGCCTGTCGATGCTGTTGCTGGTACTGACGGTCGCTATTCTCGCCCCGCTGATCTCGCCGCAAAACCCGTATGACCTGGGACAGATCGACCTGATGGACAGCAAGCTGGCACCGGGCGAAAAAGCCCCATCGGATAAAGTCTATCGGCTAGGCACTGACGATCAGGGGCGCGACATGCTGTCGGCAATTTTTTACGGCTTGCGAATTTCGCTGGGCGTCGGCGTCGCGAGCACGGTGGTCGCAGTCATCATCGGGCTTACGTTCGGCTTAATGGCTGCGTACTTTGGCGGCTGGGTGGATACGCTGATCATGCGCGTCGTCGATATCCAGTTATCGTTCCCCGCAATTTTGCTGGCGCTCATCCTGCTCGCCGTATTCGGACAAGGTGTGGATAAAGTGATCATCGCGCTGATTACCGTGCAGTGGGCCTATTACGCAAGAACCGTGCGGGCGTCGGCGCTGGTCGAGAGGCAAAAGGAATACGTGGAAGCCGCGCGAGTGCTGTCGCTATCCAAGCCCCGCATTCTGTTCAAGCATTTGCTGCCAAATTGCCTGCCACCCTTGATCGTCGTCGCGACCGTGCAGGTGGCACACGCGATCTCGCTGGAGGCAACACTTTCGTTTCTCGGGCTCGGCCTGCCGATTACCGAGCCGTCGCTCGGCTTGCTCATTTCGAATGGCTTCACTTACCTCATGAGCGGCAAGTACTGGATCAGCTTTTATCCGGGGCTCGCCTTGTTGGTGACAATCATGTCGATCAATCTGGTCGCGGATCAACTTAGGGATGTGCTGAACCCGAGGCTGAAGAAATGACCACATTTGAAAACACAAGCACTGGCGCGCTTTTCAGGCCAAAAGTGTCTGAAAAAGCGCGCCAGTGCTTGTGTTTCACTTTTTGCGAGAACTTCAAGTGAGCACGGTCCTGCAAGTCGAAAACCTGCGCACCCACTTTTTCACCAAGGCCGGAGTGGTGAAAGCGGTAGACGACGTTTCGTTTTCCATCGACAAGGGCCAGATCCTCGGGCTGGTCGGTGAATCGGGTTCCGGCAAATCCATGACCGGCTACTCGATCATGGGTCTGATCGATGCGCCGGGACGAGTGGTTGAAGGCCGCATTTCGTTGAATGGCCGGGACGTAACCGCCTACAGCACCGAACAATGGCGTTCCCTGCGCGGCAATCGCGTGGCGATGATATTCCAGGACCCGATGATGACGCTCAATCCGGTGTTGCGCATCGATACACAGATGATCGAAGCCATCACCGCGCATGAAAAAATCTCGCCGACGGCCGCACGCGAACGCTGCCGCAATGCGCTTTCGCAAGTGGGCATTCCGTCGCCAGAAGAGCGTCTGCTGGCTTATCCTCATCAATTCTCCGGCGGCATGCGGCAACGCGTTGCCATCGCCATCGCACTGCTCAACAAGCCCGATCTCATCATTTGCGACGAACCCACCACCGCGCTCGACGTGACGATACAGGGGCAGATTCTTTATGAGATGCAAAAGCTTTGCCGAGAATCCGGGACCGCGCTGATGTGGATCACGCACGACTTGTCTGTTGTCGCCGGGCTCGCCGATACGGTGGCGGTCATGTACGCAGGCAAAATCGTCGAACAGGGCGCCACTGCCGATTTGCTCGATCATCCGCTGCATCCGTACACCAAAGGGCTGCTGGATTCGGTACCGAGTCGCAACGTCAAGGGCCAGCCGCTGAAACAAATTCCCGGCATGACGCCATCACTACTAAAGATCGGTAGCGGCTGTGCGTTTCGCGAACGCTGCATGCGTCGTGCTAGCGAATGCGAAGTGGCGCCGCCGTTTACCAATCCAGAATCAACTGTTGCGCATAAGGTACGTTGTTTTCATCCGCACGTTTCCGCTGACGAGGAGCTCGTGGCATGAGCGCGCCACTGCTGGAACTGAAAGGCATTTCCAAGCGCTTCGAGAAAAAACTCGATCTGGCCGGGCGCTTCGCGCGTTCACTTGGCGCCGGGTTGAGAGAAGAAGTGGTGCACGCCGTTGACCGCGTCGATTTAAAGATCAACAAGGGCGAGGTCGTCGGTCTGGTCGGCGAGTCAGGCTGTGGAAAATCCACGCTGGGACGTGTCGTGGTTGGATTGCATCAACAAACCGAGGGCGACAAACTCTGGCGCGGCAAGGATGTGGACACCATGTCTGGCGAGCAAAAGCGCGCCATGCAACTCGAAGCGCAGATGATCTTTCAGGACCCCTACGCCTCGCTCAATCCGCGCTACCGCGTCGAAGACATCATCGGCGAAGCACCCGTCGTCCACGGCATCATCAACGGCAAAGACAAGTCGACGTACGTCGCCGAAGTCATGGAGCGCGTCGGCCTGGACCCCGCGTTATCCCGACGTTTCCCCCACCAATTCTCTGGCGGTCAGCGCGCACGCATCGGCATCGCGCGGGCGCTGGCGGTCAAGCCGAATTTCCTGGTTTGCGACGAAGCTGTCGCGGCACTTGATGTGTCGATTCAGGCACAGGTACTCAATCTGTTCATCAAGCTGCGTGAAGAGCTGGATCTCACGTATCTGTTTATCAGTCATGATCTGGGTGTGGTGCGGCATTTGTCGGATCGCGTCGTCATCATGTATCTGGGGCGCGTGGTGGAAACCGCCCCAGCCGAAGAGTTGTTCAGCAAGCCCAATCATCCCTACACGCAAGGCCTGCTTGCCGAAGTTCCTTCGCTGACCGTTCGCAAGAAAGACTTTGTCGCTATCAAAGGCGAAATCCCGTCGCCGCTAAACCCACCGACGGGCTGCCATTTTCATCCACGCTGCCCTCACACGTCTTCCGTGCCCGGCAACAAATGCAAGACCGAGCAACCTATGCTCAAAGAGATCGCCGTGAATCGTTGGTCGGCATGCCACCTGAATCAATGAAAGTTCAACGATATTCTCATTGTTCGCCAACTTCGACTAGATCGTTAACAGCACTCCAAAATGTCTCGCTTTACAATCAGCCTTCGAACCTTCTATTGTGGTGTGGGCTTTCTTCTCTTGTCGCTGAGCAATGCAGGGCATTCATTTACAACAATCTTGCCTGACCGTTTTGCCTTCTCGATTGGCGTAGCGCCCCGTACTTCAGCGGTTGGTTCGCCACGCACCTTGTTCGCCAATGGCTGTACTGGCCCGGTTACGCTAGACGAATCTGAAGTTGCGACGACCGGCGCGCTGGTGATGCGAATCGTTCCACAATCGCTTGGCTGCATCGAGCCAACGAAAACGGTGAGCTTTATACCCCGAAGCATCTCGACGCAGCGAGTAGTCATGAAGTTGCCTGACGGCAGTATTGTGGCTGAGGCAACAATAGAAACGGTGGCCCAGGCTCCCTCCACCGTTAATCTTGACGGGATGTGGTTCGACCCGACAACCAACGGCTCGGGCATTTCGTTTCATCACTCGGTAGCCAGTGACAACACGTTTGGCACATGGTTTTTGTATGGCACCACAAACACATCTGTTACGCGCTGGTATTCGCTGCAAAACATGAAATGGGCACAAAGTGGCGCAATGCTTGTTGGACTCGCATACGAGGCTACGGCATCCGGGCTTCCGATTTGTGTGGTTGGCGACGATTGTCCACGACCTGCCGCCGTCAGGCCGGTGGGGTCTGTCACGGTCTCGGTGATTGATGAGAACAACGTGCGTGTCGAGGCATTTGACCAGTATGGCCGAAGCGCTTTTGTATCCCTACTCAAAAGACTTCAGTTTTAGGCCGCCAAATGAGCCCTCATCAAATGACTTGCAATTCGCTAGATTTTGTTAAGTGCGCAGGGTTTTTCTTGGTACTACTTCTTACTTGGATGTCGTCACCTTCCGCAGAGGAGACAAAAACCCCAGGCATCACTTCCAAGGCTGCTGCCGTTTCGCCTCCTGGGGGACTTGACTTTCTGTTAGCTGTGCATCCGGCAGTAGGCAAGACCAATCAGACCAGAACTATTTTCTTGCAATTTGTATGCCTGGTTGCTCAGATCAATCGGTCTCCCTTGACACGTCATTGATGGAAAGCCAAGGTGTTTTGACAATTCGGACGCAAGATTTGGTTGGTTTTTGCCCATTGCAACCGCCTCCTCGCGCTGTCCGTTTTGATTTGACGTTTACTCCCATCAAGGTGGGAACACTTAGACTGCGTTGGGACAGGGGTGGTGCCGACGTGATAATTCAAAGCAATGCTGAGAACGTCAGCTCTAAATTCGACACAAATGGTATGTGGTTCGATGCAGTGACTAATGGGTCGGGCATCGCCTTGCACCACCGTCGAAGCGCCAGTGAGGTTGCATTCGGCACATGGTTTCTTTTCAACAACAATGGCGAGCCTCGCTGGTATACATTGCAGTCCGCGAATTGGCAGCAGGATGGAAGTGTTCTCGAAGGGTTGCTAATTCAAGTGGTCGGAAGGTGCCCAACTGCGGGCCTGTCTGCATGTCCGGCGGTCGGAGCCATTGCGTTCGGCCCCTCCACTTCAAAAACCAGTTTTGGCGTGATCCCCTCGCTTGTCCGACTTTCTTTTCAATCGGCAACGCGCGCTCGTGCAGACGTCTTGACCCTTGGAGGCACGCTATTATTTACTTCAGAATTGACAAAACTCCAATTTTGACCCTCTGGTGAGCGAAAGCGCGGATGAACGCGCGCGTGAGCTAACATCAATACTGGAATTGTATGTTCAGCCGCGGTTTCCGTGCCCGGTTGCAAATGCAAGACCGAGCAGCCTATGCTAAAACAGATCGCCATGAATCGCAGTTCGGCGCGCCACCTGAATCAATGAAAGTTGAACGTTATGTCATCCCTCCATTCTCCATCCCCGGCATTCACCATCGCTGCATCCCGCACCGACCATGACCACGACGTCCCAGTCGTTTTCGATTCTCCGCACAGTGGCACCCAATACCCGCCCGACTTCGATACCATCGTGCCGCGCCTTACTTTGTGCCGCGCCGAAGACACGCACGTAGAGGCGCTCTTTGGCGCCGCGCCTGACCACGGGGCGGTGCTGATCGCGGCAGAATTTCCACGCAGCTACATCGACGCCAATCGTTCTTTGCTCGACATCGACGCCGCATTGCTGGATGGTGCCTGGCCGGGGCCGATCAACGTCACCAGGAAAACCGAGAAAGGTATCGGCCTCGTCTGGCGATTGCTCGATACCGGCGAACCTATCTACACCCGCAAGCTCACGGTGGCTGAAGTGCAGGCGCGGATCAGCAATTGCTATGCGCCGTATCACAAGGCAGTACGCGACGCGATCAACGCTGCACACAAGCACTACGGAGCGGTGTGGCACGTCAATTGCCATTCGATGCCAGCTACGTCATCAGTGATATCCGAAGAGGGGCCAGGTGTCCCGCGTGCAGATTTCGTTCTCGGCGACCGTGATGGCAGCACCTGTGATGCCGAATTCACCGCATTCGTTGCCAGTACTTTGCGCGCGATGGGCTACGACGTGCGGATCAATGATCCTTACAAAGGGGTCGAACTAGTGCGCGCCTACTCGGACCCGTCGCAAAATAAGCATTCGCTGCAGATCGAGGTCAATCGCAAGCTCTACATGGACGAAAATAGTCGGGAGCCCAACGCCAATTTCACGAAACTGCAAGGCGACTTAACAAGTCTCATTGCCGCGATTTCAGACTATGCGCGCAAGCACATTCCCGATCACGGACACCACCATGATTGTGGACACGATCATCACCACGGCGATGACCACGCGCATGACCACGGCCACCCACACAAAAGCGGACACCAACATGACCATTAAGCCAGGCGGCTCACCGTATGTCGTAGAACTGCTGCCACCGGACATTTCCGCTTATCGGTCCGGCAACAGCGGCGTGGAATACATCAACACGTTCGATAGCGGCAAGGCGGGACCACATGTGATGGTGAATGCCGTCACGCACGGCAACGAACTTTGCGGTGCCATCGCCGTGGACCGTCTGTTCAAAATGAATGTGCACCCGAGACGCGGAAAATTATCTCTCGCGTTCGCCAATGTGGCCGCGTTCCACTCCTTCAATCCGGCGCTGCCGCATGCATCGCGCTTTGTCGATGAGGACTTCAATCGGGTCTGGACACCGGCTGTGCTGGGAGGCTCAAGGCAATCGGTGGAGCTGACCCGCGCGCGCGCGATGCGGCCCATGATCGACAAGATCGACTTCCTGCTCGACATTCATTCAATGCACGACCCGCATGGCCCGGTGATGATTTCCGGACCACTTGATAAGGGCATCGCACTCTCAAAGCAGACCGGTGTACCGGAATTTATCGTTGCCGACGCTGGGCACGCCAATGGCACCAGAATGCGCGACTTCGGCGGTTTCGGCGACCCGGCTTCACACAAAGCGGCGTTACTGGTGGAGTGTGGCCAACACTGGGAACTTGCCAGCGCAGACCTGGCATGGCAAACCGTCTGGCGTTTCCTGCGTGCGCTCGATGTCGTCGATCCGGCAATCGCGACAGCGCAGATCGATAGCCGACCGGTTCCCGCACAAAAGGTCGTACGCGTTACCGAGGCCGTTATTGCCAACAGCAAAGACTTCGCGTTTTCCGAAGGCCTTCGTGGACTTTCGATTGTGCCGAAGCGCGGTGATGTTATCGCCATGGACGGCGCCACGCCGGTGTTGGCGCCTTATGACAACTGCGTGCTCATTATGCCGACAATGATTCATGTTAAACCGGGTTTGACCGCGGTGCGATTGGGTCGTCTGGAGTAGGTTTACCGTGATACGACGGCTGGCGACAGGAGACGCACAGGCCTATTGGCAAACGCGCAACCGTGGCCTGGCGGAATTTCCGGACGCCTTCACGACTAGCGTTGAAGAGGGGGCGGCGACGCTACCTTCCGAGCTCGTAAAGCGTTTCGGCGCAAATGGGTCAGACGATTTTGTGTTGGGCGCATTCGCCGATGATGGGTCGTTGGTCGGCTATGCGGGCTTTCAACGAGAGACCAGACAAAAGAATCGGCACAAGGGTCTGCTCGTCGGTATGTATGTTGTGCCCGAATTTCGTAGCCGCGGACTTGGGCAGACGCTATTGCTGACGCTGATCGAAGAAGTGCGGGCGATGCATGGTATGGAAAAGCTCAATATTAGCGTTACGCTTTCAAACGCAGACGCACGCAAACTCTATTTGGGTGCGGGTTTTTTGCCATTCGGCGTCGAGCAAAACGCGATCAAGGTCGGCGTTGTCAGCTATGCAAAAGAGTACATGTCACTGACGCTCTGAAGTTGCAAGAAGCTAGCTTTGAGGCAAATCTTCGGTCTTGCCAGACGGTCGAATGCCGAGCTGTTTCAGCTTTCTGTACAGATGCGTTCTCTCCAGGCCTACTTTGTCGGCTACCCGCGACATATTGCCTTCCTCGCGGCGGATATGATGCAGGAAATATTGATACTCAAATCGTTCACGTGCTTCACGCAAGGGCAGATCAAACGGTATCCGGCTGATCGCCCCCGATGCGCCGACTGGATCCAGGCCGATTTCGCGGGCGACGCGAACCACATCTTCAGCCGAAACTTCGCCGGACAGGCTCGTCAGCGCCAGCGTCTTGACCGCATTTTGGAGTACCGGCAGATTGCCTGGCCATTCAAGGTTCCTGAGCGCATTAAGTGCGCCAACACTGAAATGGCGCAGTGGACACTCATTGGCCTCCACCATTTGCAGCAGGATCGTATTGGCAAGGTCAGGAATGTCTTCTGGATGCTCCCGCAGACTGGGAATGCGCAGCGTGACACCAGAGAGCTGTGTGAGCAGGGTGGCATCGAATTCACCGCTCTCGATCAACGGCATCATCGGCTGAGCGGTGGAAGCGACCAGTCGAACGTTAAACTTTTCGAGCTTGGCCAAGAGCTGCATCAGGCCTTTCTGCTCGCCCTTGTTCAGTGCTTCAAGTTGATCAATGAATAGTACGCCGTCGCGCGCATCGGCCAGCGGTGCAAAGGGGTTCTTTGCCAACCAGCCATGGTCCAAGGGTTGCAACCACGCAGTATTGCGCTGGTGCACCATGCGCGCAATCAGCTCGAATCCACAACCCGCTTCACCGGTCAGCAGGAGCGGTACTTTCAGACGGCTGACTTGTTCGAGCCGTTGCCGCAGCTCTGTCACGACTTTGGCACGACCGAGGTGTGCAAAGGTAAGTCCAGGCTTGGGTAACATTTTCCCCCCCGCCAACGCCTTGCTCACGGTCGCGATCAGCTTTGGCAGGCTAATGGGTTTTTCAAGAAAATCAAATGCGCCGATACGCGTCGCTTCGATAGCCGACTCTATCGTCCCATGACCGGACATCATGACGACTGGCATCGTCAACTGACCGGAAACTGCCCACTCCTTTAACAGCGAAATGCCATCGGTATCCGGCATCCAGATATCCAGCAACACCAGGTCCGGGCGCTGTTCCCGGCGCGCTGCGCGCGCCGCGGTTGCGTTCTCGGCGACCCTGACGTTGTAACCTTCATCAGTCAGAATTTCCGATAGAAGTTCGCGGATGCCGATTTCATCATCCACAACCAGAATATTATTGTTCGTTGTCATATTTTTCACTCAGCGTGCATCATACGGTTAACCAATCGACTTGGGCGCGGGTCGCAGCGATACGGGCAATAGAATTTCCACCAGCGCGCCATGCGGCTTGACGTTCGTAACGGAAACGCTTCCCTGATGCTCTTCTACAATCTTCCTTGCAATCGCCATGCCAAGTCCGGTGCCTTTCGGTTTGGTGGTGATATAGGGCTCAAAAATGCGGCCGAGTACATCTTCGCGAATGCCGGTACCGTTGTCCTCAACGCAAAACCGCACGCGGCCGTCAAGCAAATTGGTTCGTATGACTATCCTCGGCTCCGGCAGACCGGCAAGCGCATCCAATGCGTTCTGCGCAAGATTGTGGATGACCTGTCGCAGCAATGATCCATCCGCCGTGATCAACGGGATTTGGTCGTCGAGATTGAGTTCGATGGCGACATTCATCGACTCGTAGAGCACCATCACGTCTTTGATCAAATCATTGATCGAAAGCTCTGATGGGGTTAACCGCGAACTACGCGAATACAGGCTGAAGTCATCGACCATACCCTTAAGTGCACCAACCTGCGCCACAATGGTGTTGGTGGCCCGCTGTAGTATTTCCTGCTCGGCGGCCGGCAGTTTTCCCGACAGTTTGTGTTGCAGCCGTTCAGCCGAGAGCTGAATCGGTGTCAATGGATTCTTGATTTCGTGCGCCAGTCGCCGCGCCACTTCGCCCCAAGCCGCGTTACGTTGAGCCTGAATGAGCCCGGTGATGTCGTCGAACACCAGTACGAAGCCGGAATCCAGTGTGGCGGGCAGCTTGGTACCGCGAACCAACAGCGTTTTGCGTCCGCGCGCGCCCTCAGGCCCATCGGCGCCAGCATAGTCCACCTGGCGCTCCCAGG
Organism: Burkholderiales bacterium; assembly: GCA_038321965.1. Taxonomy (GTDB): domain Bacteria; phylum Pseudomonadota; class Gammaproteobacteria; order Burkholderiales; family Usitatibacteraceae; genus UKL13-2. The sequence continues at coordinate 15,335 of JBBQFL010000001.1, forward strand.
GCTTGTCGCGCAGCGACGCCAACTGGATCATGAAGTCTTCAATGAATGGGGCGAGCGCCGGAATGTGCGTGCCCCAGTCCGATAGCTTCACCCCGTGCAGTGAATGATGGGTGATAGCCAGCATGTCTTCCGCATTTTTGTTGATTGTCTTGACGTACAGGCGCTCATCGAGAGCGATTACACCCGAGGTGAGATTGCTGAGGATCGATTCAAGATAGGCGTTGGCGCGCTCCAATTCTTGTTGTTTCCTGCCAACGATTTCTGACGCGCCGGCCAGCTGCCTCGTCATGGTATTGAATGCCTGTGTCAGGACGCCGAATTCATCACGGCTTTTCACGGGATTCAACTTTGAGAAGTCCCCCTTGGCGATTGCGCGTGTCGATTCGGCCAGCGCTGACAATGGTGCCGACAATCGCTCAGATAGCAGGAATGAGAGCGAAATCGCGGAAAACAGCGTCAGCAACATCGCCAGCGTTAATGTTAGCGCGAACAGTTGCTTTAGCCCTTCCCGCTGAAGTCCAAGCTGCTGATAGTCACGAATTCCAGCTTCCACACTTGCGGCATCTGAGGCAAGGCCCTTAGGCGCTGCTTGAATAACTTGCAACGCACGCGGCGCATCAAACGGGGTGCGAGTGTTGACCGGAACAACCACACGCAAGTACAAGACTCCATCGGTCTGCGATTCTGCCATGACGACGGGTCTCCTCTGCAGGCTATCCTTCACCTCGTCACGTGTTGGCTTGTCGGCGAACAGTCTGGTCTTGCCACCGGCAAATGCGACAAGTTGACCGTCGGCTGAAAATAGTGACACCTCGTCGAACCCAAACCTTGAGCGCATCGCGCGAAGTACATCGCCGTTTTCACCCTCGGACTCGGCAACGCGCGACGCAGCCTCGGTGCTTTTACGCGCCAGCTCACTGAGCGACGCATCAATTGTGCCCTTGCCCAGATTTAGCGCGGCCTCAAACGCTTTCTCCACGGGCACATCGAACCAGGAGTCGATAGAGCGATTAAGGAATTGCACCGAAATTGCATATACCAGCCCTCCCGGGATGACAGCCATTAACACGAACACTGCCATCAAGCGCAAGGCGAGTTTTGCGCCAAATACGCGGCCGCGTAATTTTTGCACCAATGAATTGATCTGGTAGCCAATCAGCGCCAGCAATCCGACGATCAGTGCTACGCCGACACCCAGCAGCCACGGATAATGTGTACTGAAGAAGGTGTTGTTGCTGCTGGCGCGAAACAGCAGCGCAATAAGTGCGATACCGAGCAACACGCAGGCAAGCAGGATGGCACGAATCATGGCTTCAACTCTCCCGGCGCGGTGACCGTCCAGCGATACCAGTCTGAAGATAACTCCCACTCTTTGGAGGCGATGGCATTGAGCTGAAATGGCTTTGGCAATTGCGAGGTATCGAGCCGGAAGCGCAGGGCAGCCTCGTATTTCTCACCCGTCCTGAGTCGGCCTTTGTCCAGCACCGTCCAGGAGCGGACGCGCGAAAGCGCGCGACGCACATCATCAAAGGACGACACGTTTTGCGAGATACCGGAGTATGAAATGCGATATTGATCCGTTAGCGGTGCATACGAGATGCGGCGCTCCCGCGAAGCTGAAGTTACGATCTGGTCAAGCCAATACCAGCGACCTCGGCTTAGCTCGAATTCAGCGACAAAGTAGAGCGGGACACCTTTCCGAACTGCGTCTTGCAACGTTGCGGTGAGTTGCAATTCGATGTCGGCGTCAATTTGGTAGCCCTCTTCGGAGGCTTCCAATTTGGCACTGGAAATCGTTGCGCCCTCGGCAAACGCCGAGGTTGGCGCCGTGCCTGCGGCTAACCCGGCCGCTAGCCAGATCGCCCACACAAATAGCGATCTGATTGCGGCATACGAAGCTTCAACGCGCACGCGATTAAACCGTGCATCTACCGACGCCATCGGTTTAGGCCGTCTTCTCCAAAAGCGCGTAGAAAAAACCGTCATGCACATCATTGGGGAGAAGTTGTCCGTCTACCATTTCAGGGCTTGCGCTAGGATGCGCCGCAATTGACGGCAACATTTCAGTGAATTCCAGCTGGCGGGCGTTCGGTGTTTTTCGCAGGAATTGCTCGACGATATCCTGATTTTCGGCGCGAAAGACTGAGCAGGTCGCGTATAACAATCTACCACCAATGCTGAGGCAACTCCAGAGTACGGCTAACAGTCGTGCTTGCTGGCGCGCCAACGCGAAAATATCGGTTTCGCGACGAATCCACTTGATGTCCGGATGTCGTCTCACCACCCCGGAGCCAGAGCATGGGACATCTAGCAGGATTCGATCAAATGGTTTGTTGTCCCACCATTCATCGGGCTTGGAGGCATCGGCAGTTTTGAGATTTGCGCGCAGTCCAAGGCGTGTCAGGTTTTCATCGACACGCAACAATCGACGCCGGTCACTATCGACCGACAGAACGTGTAGCGGAGGCTCAGCAGGCGCCATTTCAAGCAGGTGCCCGGTCTTGCCGCCGGGTGCGGCACACGCGTCGAGAACGCGCGATCCCGCAGGCGGAGCCAGCAACGTCGCCGCAAGCTGCGCGCCAGCATCTTGCACGGAAACCATTCCTTCACGAAAACCAGAAAGCTCGTTTACGCCAATTGGCTTTTCGAGCATGACCGCCTGTCCAAAAACGTGACGTGCCGCCAATCCATGCTTAGCCAAAAGCGCCAGATAATCCGACACCGTGATGCGCCTTGCATTCACCCGCAGGCACATTGGCGGATGTGACCTGGCGGATAGCAGTACCGATTCCCAATGGACAGGCTGTTCTTTCTTGAGTCGTTCAATCCACCAGCTTGGAAAATCAAACTGCGCTTCCGCAGTGGTCATGCGCTCACGCGCAAATTTTTCAGGTGATCGCAGGTAATTTCTCAGCACGGCGTTAAGTAACGGCTTGGCGCGACCGAAGCCTATCGCTTCCGCAGCTGAAACGGCATGGTCCACGATGGCGTGCGGTGCGGCTTTGGAAAACTGCAATTGCGATAACGCAACCAACAACAAATGCCTGACGGGGGGATCGTTAATCGGTTGTGTGAGCAACAGGTCTAGCTGTGCTGAGAGTAAGCCGCAATGCCGTAGGGTATCAAACGAAATGGAATGAATCGCCGAGCGCTCGTTGGGTGTCAGTTTTGCCGTTTGTACTAGTTTGGCAAGAACCGCTTCCAGTACCCTGTCGAGATTCTTGCCGGATAGCACTTTGCCGACAACCTCTGCGCTCGCAGCTTGGACGGCAACCATGCCCTTCGGTGCCGCGATCGGGGGGGTGTTCATATGAATCGCCATCCAGGTTGAATTGTTGAGCCGCGGAGAAATTCCGCGATTTTCATGCGTTTGCCGCCAGACCTCTGCAAAATAACGAGGCTTAGCGCACCTAGGCCACACTGCACAATGAGACGATCAGAGGTAACCTCCACGATAGTGCCTGGCGCGGGCCCTTCTTCTTTCACCATGCACTCCGCACGCCAGATCTTGAGACGATCACCTTTAAGCGTAGCCTCGCACCCAGGCGATGGGTCAAACGCCCGCATGCGCCGTTCAAGCGCCACTGCCGATAACGTCCAGTCTACGCGCGCTTCCGACTTGTCGATTTTTCTCGCATACGTAATGCCTTCGTCTTGCTGTGCCTTAGGCTGCAACGTCGGCAGATGTTGCAGCGCCTCGACAATTGCTTTGGATCCTATGACCGTCAATTTTTCAAACAGCGTCCCGCTGGTTTCTTCACCGGTAATCGGACAGGGTCGCGTCAGCAGTACCGGACCGGTATCGAGTCCAGTACCCATTTTCATGATGGCAATACCTGTCTCGGTGTCGCCAGCCTCAATCGCGCGCTGCACCGGCGCGGCCCCGCGCCAGCGGGGGAGGAGCGAGCCGTGAATGTTGACGCATCCGTACTTGGGTATGTCTAGTACCGCCTGCGGTAACAAGAGTCCGTAGGCGGCAACCACCATCACATCCGGTGCAAGCGTCCGCAACACAATCTGGATATCGGCGCTTTTGAGCGACGGCGGTTTGCTGGTAACCAGTCCCAGCCCCGCCGCTTGCTCGGCAACTGCGCTAGGCCTTAGATTCAGGCCACGTCCAGCAGCACGGTCTGGCTGGGTGAGTACGAGCTGGATTTGATGGCCGACCGCGTACAGCGCGGCAAGCGCCGCAGCAGCGAACGGGGGCGTGCCGGCAAAAATGATCTTCATGGGCTGCAAAACAAAAACGCCGGCCTCAGAAGCCGGCGTTTCCCGTGTTTCGAATGGACAACGGTTACGCGCGTGCCGCGACAGCGATACGCCGACGAGGCGCCTCCATCTCAGCATCGCGATCAAGCTCGCGCTGGCGCTTAATCAGCTTATTCTTGATGCGGTTTGCCTTCAACGGCGAAAGGTATTCGACAAAGACATGGCCATCTAAATGATCAAGCTCATGCTGTATACAAACCGCAAGCAGTCCCGACGCGTTGATCGTGAAGCGTTGGCCGTCGCGGTCAAGGGCGGTCACCATGACTGTTTCGGCGCGTTCAACCTTGTCATAGAAGCCGGGAACAGACAAACAGCCCTCCTCATTGACCGCGGTTCCTTCCTTCTTGATGATTTCAGGATTGATGAACACGCGCAGCTGGTTCTTCTCTTCCGAGACATCAATAACCATTACGCGCTTCAATTCACCGACCTGGGTCGCCGCCAGGCCGACACCAGGCGCTTCGTACATGGTTTCCGCCATATCATCGACCAACTTCTTGATTTTGTTGTCGATAATCTTCACTGGCTCCGCGACGCGGGTCAGGCGTGGATCGGGGTAAGTTACAACGTCCAGAATAGCCATAATTGCTTGCGAATTGAATAAATTAGGTGCAGAATCTTGAGGAATGACTTTAAGTTTGTGACGCATTACTGACTTGCAAGTCTAGTAGAAGTCGTCGCATATGGCAAATTTGCTTCTCGGGTTACGGCGCACAACGCATGCCTCGAACCGCATTTGCCCCCACAAAAGTGAGATCCGCCATGAAAAAAAGCAAGCTCACACTTCTCTTTGTCATCGCTTTAGCCGGTTTTGTTCCCCTGCTCGTACAAAGTCAGACCAATCCAGGCGCAAAAGCAGAGGCAAAGGCGGCAAATGCCGCGCAAACTCCCGAGAAGTCCGTTGGCAGGAAGGCGACCGCCCCAATTCAGCTTGCACCCGACGCGCCTGGGTCCTACGTCGTCGTCAAAGGAGACACGCTGTGGGACATTTCCGGGCGGTTTCTGAAGCAACCATGGCGTTGGCCCGAAATCTGGAATATGAATCGGGAACAAATCAAGAACCCGCATTGGATTTATCCGGGCGATGTCATCAAATTGTTGTTTGATGAAAATGGAAACCCATACCTCTCGCTGGCTAACGGTGAACGTGGCGAAAACGTGCGGCTGCAGCCTCGAGCCCGAGTCGATACGCTGGCATACGCGATTCCGTCTATTCCGTCTAAAGTAATTTCGCCCTTCTTGTCGTTGCCCCTCGTTATCGACGAGGGCGCCTTGGCAAATGCTCCGCGTATCATTGCAACGGAAGACGGTCGAGTTGTGGTCGGAGCCGGTAACACCGCATATGTCATCGGCATGCAGCAAAGCCAAGGCATTAAGTGGCAGATATACCGACCAGGCAAAGCGCTGACCAACAGCACCGGTGAAGTATTAGGCTATGAGGCCAATTACCTTGGCGAGGCAAAAGTGCTTCGATTTGGTGAAGCTTCCACGATAGAAATATTACGCTCCACGCAGGAGATATTTCGTGGCGACCGCCTCACACCGACTGCCGATACAACCGTCCCATCCTACGCTCCTCATTCAACCGACAAGAACGTAACCGGGTCAATTATTTCCTTGCTTGACGGTGTTGATACCGGGTCGCAGTATTCAATCATCACGGTGGACTTGGGAAAGCGCGACGGGATGGAGGTTGGGCACGTATTGGCGCTCTTGAGCAAGGGGGCGACAGTCAGTACGGATGATCCGCTGGGCCAAACAAAACAGACCGCAGCGGGGTCCAATGATGGCGTGCAGATAGGACGCACCATAAAGCTGCCAGACGAACGCAATGGCCTGGTATTCGTATTTCGCGTTTTCGACAAAGTTTCTTACGCGCTCGTGATGTCCACGCGTCGACCAATCCAGGTTGGCGACGTCGTCCAGACACCGTAGCTCATTCTACTTAGTCCGACGCCATGCCCATTCCGGCGAGTGGCGCTGAGCCGGAGGCGTGGCTGGCGCTTGACTTGGTTCCTGGTCTAGGCGGCGAGGGTATACGCAAATTACTTGCGCGTTACGGCGCACCCTCCGAGATACTCAGGCAATCGGCGTCAGTGCTGAGCGAAGTTGTATCGCCTGCGGTCGCCCGGGCCATTGCAGCGCCACCAGCACCTGAACGACTCGAAGCATGTCTCAATTGGCTTGAGGCAGATAGCAACCACTTGCTAACGCTCGCTGACGACTATTATCCGAGTCAGCTGCTCGAAATAGCTGATCCACCGCCCATTTTGTATCTGAAGGGACACCGGGAATTGTTGCGCCAGCCAGGGTTTGCCGTCGTGGGCAGCCGCAATGCCACGCCCTCCGGTCTGCAAACTGCAGAAGCATTTGCGCGCAGTCTTTCTGAAGCCGGATTTACGATCATCTCGGGTATGGCGCTGGGTATTGACGCAGCGGCGCATCGGGGTGGGCTTGCTGCCAAAGGAGCGTCCATCGCCGTCGTTGGAACTGGACTTGATCTCGTCTACCCGGCGCGAAACAAGGCGCTGGCGCACGATCTGGCCGAAAATGGCCTGATCGTGTCTGAGTTTGCGCTGGGCACACCTGCGCTGGCGCAAAATTTTCCGCGTCGCAACCGTATTATTAGCGGTCTTTCACGGGGTGTGCTCGTTGTCGAGGCGGCACTTGCATCAGGCTCGCTGATCACTGCGCGCCAAGCTGGCGAACAGGGTCGCGAGGTGTTTGCCATTCCAGGTTCGATTCACTCGCCATTTTCAAAGGGCTGTCATCAACTCATCAAGCAAGGTGCCAAATTGGTGGAAGACGCCAACGATATTCTGGTTGAGTTGCATTGGGGCACCGTCGCAACATTAACCATTGACCGATCCGACCGCGAGGAAGTTGAAATCGATCCGCTGCTAAGCGCGATCGGCTACGACCCAGTACCAGTTGATGTACTGCTCCAACGTGTCAAACTGCCAGCCGATCAGCTTATCGCGAGATTGACCGAGTTGGAGCTCGATGGCGTCATTGCGACCATGCCCGGTGGAAAGTATCAGCGCCTGCGCTAAACGAAGCGCACCGCAAAAAAGAACCTGTGGGCTTGATTTCACAGGGAATTTCCAGATAGTTTTGACTTTGCGCTTGCGATAAGGGTAGAACCCTGCTTATCATTTGTCCCCTTTTGCTGGTTTTTTCGCCAGCAACCCCACCTGTCATATCTCCAGAAAAGTACTGAAATTCATGGGCAAGTCCCTCATCATCGCCGAAAAACCCTCCGTCGCAAACGACATCGCCAAGGCTTTGGGCGGCTTCACCAAGCAAAAAGATTTCTTTGAAAGTGATGAGTTTGTCTTGTCCTCCGCCGTGGGGCATTTGGTCGAAATCGGCATGCCGGAGGAGGAGGAAGTCAAACGCGGGAAATGGACATTTGCACACCTGCCGGCGATACCTTCGTACTTCCAACTCAAGCCGATCGAAAAAACCGAAGACCGTCTTAAAGGTCTATTAAGACTTTTGAAACGCAAAGATGTAGATAGCCTGATCAATGCCTGCGACGCTGGGCGCGAGGGCGAGCTGATCTTTCGCTACATCGTACAGTTTGCCAAGGCAAAGCAGCCGATCAAGCGCCTGTGGTTACAGTCGATGACCCCCGCCTCAATCCGCGATGGTTTCAAATCGCTGCTGCCCGACGAAGCCAAGCTGGGCCTGGCCGACGCCGCTGTGTGTCGTAGTGAATCTGACTGGCTGGTCGGCATCAACGGCACCCGCGCCATGACGGCCTTCAACTCCAAGTCTGGCGGCTTTCAACTCACCACCGTGGGTCGTGTACAGACGCCGACGCTCGCCATCATGGTTGAGCGCGAAGAGCGCATCAAAGCGTTTCGTCCACGCGACTACTGGGAAGTTCATGGTAGCTTCTCAGCCGCCGGAGGCGACTATCCGGGCCGCTGGTTCGATGAGAAATTCAAGAAATCCGAAGACGACGAACACCTACGCGCCGAACGTCTTTGGGACGAAAAGAAAGCCCGCGCCATCGTCACCAAGTGCCTGGGCAAAACCGGTATTGTCGAGGAAGAGTCCAAGCCGACGACGCAAGCTTCACCGCTGCTGTTCGACTTGACATCGTTGCAACGCGAGGCCAATTCCCGCTTTGGTTTTTCCGCCAAAACCACGCTCGGTCTGGCGCAAGCGCTCTATGAAAAGCACAAAGTCCTCACCTACCCGCGTACCGACGCAAGGGCCTTGCCTGAAGATTACATTGAGACCGTAAAGGAGACGCTGCAGGTACTGAAAGAGGGCCAATACAACGTCTTCGCCAAGAAAGTTCTCGACAGTGGCTGGGTAAAGCCGAACAAACGCATCTTCGACAATAGCAAGATCTCGGACCACTTCGCGATTATCCCCACCACGCAAGCGCCGAAATCACTGAATGAAATTGAAGCCAAGCTTTACGATTTCGTGGTAAAGCGCTTTCTTGCTGTCTTTTATCCGTCGGCCGAATTCCAGCAAACCACGCGCATTACCCGCATCGAATCAGAATCCTTCAAGTCCGAAGGCAAAGTCATGATCAATGCCGGCTGGCTCGCGGTTTACGGTCGCGATGTTGATGATGAAACCGCCGCAACTACGTTGGCGCCGGTCAAATCGGGCGAGAAGGTGAAAGCCGAAACGGTTGAAGTCAAAGCCAACACCACCAAGCCACCGGCGCGCTTCAGCGAGGCCACCTTGTTGTCGGCCATGGAGGGTGCAGGTAAGGCGATCGATGATGAAGAGTTACGTGCCGCCATGAAGGAAAAGGGATTGGGCACACCAGCGACACGCGCCGCCATCATCGAGGGATTGCTCTACGAAAAATACCTGCACCGCGAAGGTCGCGAGCTGATTCCCACCGCCAAAGCGGCGTCGCTGATGATTGCGCTGCACGGCTTGGGCATCCCCGAACTCTACTCCCCCGAGCTCACAGCAGACTGGGAGAAAAAACTCGCACTGATGGAAAAAGGCCAATTGAAGCGCGCAAAATTCATGGCCGAAATTATCGACATGACCGAGCACATCGTCGGCCAAGCCAAGAATTTCGAGCACGACACCATTCCCGGTGACTTCGGCGCCATTGCAGTCCCTTGCCCAAAATGTGGCGGCGAGGTGCACGAGAATTACAAGAAGTTTCAGTGCATGAAATGCGACTTTGGCTTCTGGAAAATACTTGCTGGCCGCCAGCTCGAGGCAGCCGAAGCAGAAACGCTGATATCCAAGCGCGACGTCGGTCCGCTTGATGGTTTTCGCAGTCGGCTCGGACGCGCGTTTTCGGCCAATCTGATCCTCAACAAAGATCTGGTCATCGAGTTTTCATGGGGCGATGGCGCGGGTGACGATGCCGAACCGCCGGATTTCACTGGGATGGAACCGTTGGGGCCGTGTCCAAAATGCAAGTCCCATGTTTTTGAGATGCCCAATTCCTATGCTTGTGAAAAATCGTTCGGCGCAGCCAAAACCTGTGACTTCCGCTCCGGCAGAACGATTTTGAAGCGACCCATTAGCCGCGAGGAAATGAAGCAGCTTCTGGATACCGGCAAAACGCCACTACTGGAAAAATTTATCTCCAAAAAAGGCCGTCCATTTTCTGCGTTTCTGGTGCGGCAACCGGATGGAAAGATCGGTTTCGAATTCGAAGAACGCGCACCTAAGGCTGGCAAAGGCGCAAAAGGTGCGGCTGCTAGTGCCACGGCGGGCGCACTGCGAATCCTCGGCAAACACCCAGACGACGATCAGATGATTTCCGTCTATTCAGGGCGCTACGGTCCCTACGTGAAACACGGCAAGACCAACGCGACCATTCCCGACAAGGACAAAGCAGACTCCATTTCGCTGGAAGAGGCGGTAGAACTGCTGACCGAAAAATTTGGCGCGCCAGCAAAAAAAGCAACAAAGAAAACTACCAAGAAGGCCTCGGAATCAGTCGCAAAGAAAGCTGCCGCAACGAGCAAAACGACGAAAGCAACCGCCAGCAAGCAGGCGGCCAAAACGATCACTGCCGCGACTACCAAAGCGCCCGCAGTACGCAAAAAGAAAGCGACATAACTGAAATTTTCGGTTCAATTCTTCAAGTCCGACGGCCCGCTAGTCGCGGTATGCTAACGGTACGTGTTTGGTTGGATGCGTAGCGGGCTGCGCTAAGTCGTTCAAGCAGACGCTAGCGAACGACTTAGCGTAATCAGCCGACAGCGATATGCGAAACGGTTTCACCCTTCCGAGATTTTCAGACCTCACCGTCGAGCAGCCGACGCTCGAACAGTTCGTGCTGCTGTCGATGATGTTGCATGTATTGGTGATCATTCTGTTCGGCGACACCGATGGTGGCGGCGCACGCCGTGGCGAAAAACTGTGGGGCGCGTTGACGGTGACTGTTCAGGCGCTGCTGCCCGGCAACAGACTGAAACCTGGCAGTTATGTTGCACCATTGCAAGCACCTGTCACGCCGAGCCCACCCGCGCCGGCGTCGCCGGGCAAGGCATCCACAGACAAGCGCGCGCGCCGCACCCACCCCGTTGAAAATCTATCCCCCGCAGAAGAGCCGGCACCGCCCTCGCAGGCGCCCGCTTTCGCGATGCCGCCGGTGATCGCGAAGGAGGTAGAGAAAGCGGAGACCGACTTCGTTGTTCCGAAGCCATCCGTCGATCGCGTATACGCACCCCCTGTACAAGCGCAGCCCAGCGAGTCAGCACCGCGCGAAGCGCCGCCGATCCCGCCGCCACCGATTCCATTGCCAGTGGTCACTCCGCCACCAGCCCCTAACGCATTGCCAATCACTGAGCGTGCCGCACTCGTGCCGGTGCCAGTCCCGTTACCAGGGGAGGCGGCGCCTCGCGAAGTTCCCGTCGCACCACCCGTCCCAACTCCTGCCTCCGCACCCGTTCCAACACCCCCTGCACCCGTGGCTGTGCCCTCGATGCCAACGCCGGTGTCTGCACCACCCATTCCGGCGCCCGCACCCGCGGCCAAGCCCGAACCGGCACCGCCTAAGGTGGTCCCCGAAGTTGCCAAGCCGGTCGTCGTTTCGCCGCCAACACCTGCACCTGCTGCGGTCGCACCCGCTCCGCCAAAACCTGACCGAGAGGTCGTGCCACCGGTCGCACCAGTCGCCGACGTAAAGCCGCGTGAAATCCCTGCTCCTGCGGCAGCGTCCCCGCCTGCTGTAAGCGAGCCGCCGCGTGTCGAAGCACCCAAGGCGCAAAAAATCGAGCGCGAAATTGTCACGCCTGCTGCGGCTCCGTCCGCGACTGTCGCAACGCCACCCGCCACCGCCACACAAATACGTACGCCAGCAGGTTCCCCACCCGGTAACCCCATTGCCGCCGAGCGCGATCTACTCAAGCCGCGCGGCGACAATGCTACCGCGCCACCGGATGCCGCAGGCCTGCCCGCCACACCTGCATTCGGCAAAGCGCCGGCACTTGATCTGGATGCCATCCGCCGCCGCGCGCGGGAAATCAACAGTGGTACTGGCCCGCGCACCGCCTTTCCGTTTCCGGTTGCGCCTACGCCGAAACCCAAATCCAAGGAGCAACAGGCATTCGACAAGGCGTTGAAGAAAAACGACTGTCGCGACGCCTATGCGGACATGGGTCTGGCTGCGGTAGTACCGCTGGTGATCAGCGCGGTGCGCGACGACGGTTGTAAGTGGTAGTGCTCGCAGAAACGTGATGAAAGTCGTCTTCTACTCACCAGAAAACAACATCCAGCCGTGGCTCGACGAGTTAGGCAAGGCGCTTCCACACGCGGACGTCTGGGCTTGGGACCCGACAAACGCTGCGCGGCAGGCCGATTACGCCGTATTGTGGGCCCCGCCATCGGAACTGTTTGCATCGCAAAAACGCTTGAAGGCGGTATTCAATATTGGTGCCGGTGCTGATCGCGTGATAAACATGCCGAATCTACCCAATGGCGTGCCTGTGGTGCGCCTGAACGATGCTGGCATGGCCGTACAAATGGCCGAGTACGTCTGTCACGCCCTGATTTGCCACACGCGGCGGTTTGATGCGTACCGCGCTCATGCGGGTGCTTGCGCCTGGACGCGTGAACCGGTGATCGACCGGCAAGCATTCCCGGTCGGTATCATGGGCCTGGGCGACATTGGTGCCCGCGTCGCGGGTGCCGTCGCGGGTTTCGATTACCCCACGCTGGGCTGGTCCAGAACCCCAAAGTCATTGCCCGGGATCACCAGTTATGCAGGAGATGATGGGTTCGAAGAATTTCTGCCGCGAGTTCGCGTGCTCGTGTGTGTGCTGCCGCTGACCCCTGAGACCGCAGGAATATTGAACGCCAACACCCTTTCAAAACTAAAACCGGATGCCTATCTCATCAATGTCGCACGAGGTCGCCATCTGGTGGAAAGCGATCTCCTGCAGATGCTGGAGAGTGGCCACCTGGCCGGGGCGGCGCTGGACGTTTTTCGCGACGAGCCATTGCCCTCGAAACATCCGTTCTGGCAGCATCCCCGAATCACCATCACGCCCCACATCTCTGCAATCACGTTACTTCCCAAAAGTGTGGCCCAGATTGCCGAAAAAATTCGCTCGTTGGAGCGTGGCGAATCGATAGACGGGGTGATCGAGCCGGGCCGCGGTTATTAGCCCGACCGCAACTCCTTCACACCGCGGCCTATCCTGCGCCGCAGCAGACTGCGCAGCGTTACCCCATCGGCATAGCCGACCTGCGCGGCGATCTGGTCAACGCTGGCATCGCTTGTCTGCAGCAAATGTACAGCGCGTTCGACGCGAAGATCCTGAAAATACGACAAAGGCGATTTGCCCATTACCGCCTTGAGACGTCGGGCTAGCGTGCGCTCGCTGGTGCCGATATTGCGCGCGGCCTCACTAAGCGAAAAGCCACGCTTCAACTCCTTGCGCGCCCAGTGTTCAAACCGCTCCACGATGGAGTCGCTGTGAGCAAGATGATTGGGAATGATGAAGGCAGCTTGCGAGGGTCGCGAGTCAATCACCAGGTAGCGCGCGGTCAGCGCGGCCAGTTCCGGACTCACACTGCGTACCAGTGACAGGGCCATATCCAGATGAGCCAGCGCTGCGCCGGCGGTAATGCATCGTGGCGAAGCAATCAGCATGCGCGTTTCATCGAGGGTTACTTTGGGAAAGCACTCGCGAAACGTCGGCGCCAGCCACCACGATGTGGTTGCCGTCTCGCCGTCGAGCAGTCCCGAGCTGGCAAGCACAAATGTACCTGTGCACGCGGCACCGACGATCGCGCCTTGCCCGCTCCAATGACGCAACAGCGCGCAAGCCTCGGCGACGTCGCTGCGGCCCAGTGTGGCGCGCAGTGGCACTGGCATTTTGGCGCCCATCGCAGGCACCAGCACCGCGTCCGGCCGCGTTGCTTTCACACCTTCAGCCGCGATCACCGGGACCCGCAGCCCTTGGCTGGTGTGAACGCGCGTTCTGACGGCAACGATGCGAACTTCAAAGGACGAGCCTTTCACAATGCCGGTTGCTTCACCCAATTCATTGGCAATGCTGAAGGTGTCGAGCAATGTCGATAGCCCGGTATCGAAAACCTGATCGCAAACCAGAAGGTAAATTAGCATGGCGAGAATGATAGCAGAATTGTCATTCCCGCCACTGGCTTCTAGGCGCAATCTTGCCTACACTGCAGCCTCGCAGTCCAATTCTTACAAAGGAAAAGTCATGGTTAATGTAGCTCTGTGGGTTCGTTTGGAAGCGAAACCTGGCAAGGAGGCTGCGGTCGAAGCGTTTCTCAAAAGTGGCTTGGCGCTGGCAAATCAGGAACCAGCAACGATTGCCTGGTTTGCGCTCAAGATCGGTCCCTCCAGCTTTGGAATCTTCGATGCGTTCCCAGATGATGCCGGCCGGACTGCTCACCTGACTGGCCCGATTGCGGCGGCGCTCATGGCAATTGCGGCTGAATTGCTATCCGTACCACCGTCGATTGAAAAAGTGGATGTGTTAGCGGCCAAGATGCCGGAATGAGCAATGGCGCAGCTTTTCGGACACAAATCGCTGGCGCGTAATATCGCGCCACACCGCCGCCGCCAACTGACCGCGGCAAGATTACCTTTTTAGCGACTATGGGCCCAATAAAGGCGAGCACCATCCGGCCATCTATCGCTTTGTCGCAGGTCAACTGGAGATCTGTTACGACCTTTCCGAAAGAGAGCGACCGGACGAATTTGTGAGTAGAGACGGTACGATGCTATCTGGGTGATTTACTACAAAAAATAGCCTTGATGATGCGCGTGGTCAAACTTTCACCGTTCCGGCGCAACCCTGTGGTTACGCACCAAGTCGACGATGCGTAATTTACCCGCCGCTAGCGGCGCCAATGGCCATGATGCCGATAGCCACCGCGATACCCGCCCGCGTAATACCCTGCCGCATACCCAAGCCCCAGTCCGAGCACTGGATACAGCGGGTTGTAATAGCTGCTCGCATAGTAATAGGGGCGGCTGTAGTAGTACGGCGACTCCACATACACGCGATCGCGGTACACCGTCTCCACCACTTGTGGCTCAGCCAAATACACCGCGCGCGACTCGGACGAATAGACGGTATTGATCGGTGGGGTAGTTGAACGGACAGGCGCACCTTGCGGCGCTACATTGACCTCCAGCGGGATCGTCGCACCCGGCGCAAACGGTAGTTGCGCGGTGTGCTGGCGGCCAGCGTATTCATAGACCACTTTGTAGCCGATAGTGCGATCCTCGGTCACCATCTGCGTGGTGCAGCGCTGCCTGCCATCAGCATCATTGGTGCAGTTCGATTTGGGCTCCGACACCCGCTTCAGCACCGGCGTGCTGGAAATCACCCTGCCAACTTCCTGTGCCGCTGCCAAGCCCGACATCAGCGCCGAACCCGCTATCAGGGCGGACACCGCCAAGAGCTTTTTCATGATCATTGCCTTTCGTTTCGTAAAACTTGCTTTCTTAAATGCTCCCTGCACATGACGCAGGAACGCGCAGCCTGCGCGCCGCGTTGACATCGAACGCATGCCGATTTCAGCGCGCCTCAGGCAGCTATTTCTCTTTCTTCTCCTTCTTGTCCTTTTTATCCTTCTTATCGGCCTTCGTCTCGTATTCTGCCGACTTCACAAAATAGACGGGCACGTTGCAGGCATTATATTTGCGACAGTGCTTACCCCAGTCTTTCGCGTGCCCTGGCGGCACATGCAAGTAGACGGGTTGCAACTGCGCTTCACGTGGCTGCCGGTAAATGACCTGTGGTTCAGGATAGACCATCGGCAGTGACTGCGCGCCGACAAAATCCACCCGGCCATATACGCCAGGCCGAATGTCGCTGGAAACAATCACCCGCACATCCGCAGCTAAGCTGGGGAGCGCTGCACCAAGCAAAAACAAAAAGCCAAACAAGCGAAAATTGCGCATGGGAAACCCAATCATGGTCAATCGAAACGGCGTCTCGACATGAAACAAGTATGCGACTGTAAAAACGCGAGCCATGTAGGACAGCATCGGAAAATTTTTCGGGTTTTATTCGGCCGCAGTCAACCGTCCATTCAGAGCTCCCAGTCACTCACCAATCTGCTACGCTAAAGCCACCCATGACCGATCTAGAATCACTGCGCGACCAACTCCGCATCTTCGCCGCCGAACGCGACTGGAACCAGTTCCACTCGCCCAAAAATCTCGCCGCCGCCCTCGCCGTAGAAGCGAGCGAACTGCTCGAACATTTCCAGTGGCTCACGGAAGCCCAAAGCCAGCAACTACCGCTGGAAACGTTGGACGAAGTGCGCGCAGAAGTGGCCGATGTACTGCTCTACCTGATACGCATCAGCGACAAGCTGGGCATCGATCTCATCGAGGCCGCGAACGCGAAGATTGCCTTGAATGCCGAGAAATACCCGGTGGAAAAGGCGCGTGGCAGTAGCAAGAAATACACAGCGTTGTAGCGGTGCGGGTGTGGAGGGGAAACCCTGAAAACCTGCGCTCGCCAGCTGGGTTTTTTGCGCAATGCTGCACAAACAGGTGATGACCAGCCAGCATAAATTCAACAAACTCTAGCACTGGTGAGGCTTACCGGCTGAAAACGCCTGTGAATGCCCGTGGATGCTTGTGTTTCAAATTCGGCGTGAGTCAACGGGGGGGGCAGCTGTTGCCCGAGTGCTAGACTCTTCGCGGAACCTTAAACGGCGGTTTTTTTGGTGTCTACAGCTAGCGAAGTGCTTCACCCTATAGGCGACTGAAAAACGCGCATTTTCCGCCGATTCTGCGTTGCAAATGCTCTCAATAGCGGAGCTATAGCTTTGCTGTAGTTAGCAAACCCGGCCTTGATTGGACGAAAAATCCATCGTTTTTATGAGTCGCATCAAGAGTGAAGCACTACACTAGTCGGCGGCAGGTGGCTGATACAGTCGACAACGGAAGCGGAGTGGAAATGACGATCAATATCCTCGATGAACTTGCACGGCTCATCGAGCAAGAGCGGGATGCGCTGCTCACCCGGTGGCGGGAACAGGTTCGTGAACTCCCTGCGGCGCGGAATCTCGACGCACCGACATTGAACGATCACATACCCGATTTACTCGCGGAACTTGCAGTTGCCCTCCGATCGAAGTCAGAAGAGACGATCGCGCATGCTTTACACGATGGTAGTCCGCCCGAACACGGCTTGCAACGGGTCAAAGATGCATTCGACATCGAAGAAGTCGTCGCCGAGTACAACATCCTGCGTGGCTGCATACATGACCTGGCAGACCGGAACGGGTTGAATCTGCAAGGGCGTCCGTTCCACATCCTGAACCGCGTCTTCGATGTATCGATCGGTTCGGCCGTGGAGTCGTTCGCGACTCAGAAGGCACTCGAGGTCCAGCACCGCCGGCAGGAGTACCTGGCGTTCGTGGCACATGACCTGCGCACTCCCCTCAATGCCATTTCGCTCTCCGCGCGGGTACTGGAGATGATTCTTTCCCGTGACGGTACTGATACGCTACAGTCAACCCAGATGTTGAAGGCGCTCAGCCGGAACGTTAAGCACCTTGAGGCATTGGTACGCAAGGTGCTCGAGGAGAATACGAATCTCGAAACCGAGGTGGGGATCAAGCTGGAGTGTCGGGAGTTCGACCTCTGGCCGCTGATCGAGGCCCTCATTCACGATATCCAACCAGTCGCCGGCTCATCCAGCACGCGACTGACCAACGACGTGTCCGAGGAATTCGTCGTCTATGCTGATGCCAGTTTGCTGCGGCGTGTTTTCCAGAACTTGATCGCCAACGCGATCTCCTACACGCCGCGCGGCGAGGTCATCATCGGCGCGTCGCTTACGGGTGATGGACGTGCAGTAGAGTGTTTCGTCCGCGACAACGGAGCGGGGATACCGGCGGACCGCTGCAGTACTGTGTTCGATAAACACGAAACGGATCCCGACAAAGGGGGCGGGTTGGGGCTCGGACTCGCCATCGTCAAGACGTTCGTCGAGGCACATGACGGGGCTGTGATCGTGGAGAGCGAGCTGGGAGTCGGCTCGACATTTCGGTTTACGCTCCCCGGGCGACGGCTTTAACAACAGCGCCCAACCAGACGCTGCTGCAGACAGGCACCGCCCCAACACCAGGGGTCAAACTCTTTCACTGAATACACGGCATCATTGAGTCTTACTCAATAGCTTTTCTTTCCCGTCCGTCGCCGCATCAGACTTCCCCGCCTTAGACAATTATTGTGATGCAATCCCTCCTTTCCCTCACTGACCTCATCGGCTGGCTCGTCTCAATCTGCATCGGCGGTGCCGGCGTTTACGAGCTCATGGGCGGGCGCCGCGTGCGGGCGTCAGCATTGCTCGGCGGAGCGATATTATGGGTAGTGATTACGCTGGTAGTGATTGCACTTTCGCGTGGCGGTGGTGGTCTTGCCTGGCTGTTGCTGCTGTATTACGTCGCCATTGCCTGGCTGGTGCGTAATGTCTTCCTCATGCTGGGCAAGCCCGATATGGATGTTCGCTAGCGCTGCTGTCCAATACTGTCATCAGCGTGCTCCCCACATTTTCACTTTCGCACCATTAGCAACCACGCTAAGAATCGAATGACAAATTCACATCTGCTGCCAGACGCAAACGCGGAATTCGGCCACAAGCTACGCTCGCTTTGGTCGCTCGACCCCACCATTCATTTTCTCAACCATGGCTCCTACGGCGCCACACCCCGCTACGTGCAACTGGTGCAATCGCGCTGGCGTGACGAGCTCGAATACGAGCCGGTGCGCTTCATGGGCGACGTACTTCCGGAGGCGCTGCGCGTCGCCGTAACCCATTTGGCAGCATTTGTCGGGGCGTCTGCACCGCGGCTCGCAATGGTCGAAAACGCTACGTCAGGCGCCAACGCGGTGCTGCGCTCGATCCGCTGGAAGCCGGGCGATAAAGTCGTCATCGCCAATCATGCTTATCCAGCGGTCAAGAACACGTTGCGGTATTTGGCAGAACGCCATGGGCTGAACGTCGTCGAGGCGCAGGTACCCTGGCCGCTGGCCGGGCGAGACGAACTGATCGACGCGTACATGCATGCTACTGAAAGCGGCGCGCGGCTGGTAATCCTCGACCATATATTTTCCCCGCTGGCGGTGCAGACGCCGATCGAGGCGATCGCCCGCGCCTGCCAGCAACGCGGCATTCAGGTACTGGTCGATGGCGCACACGCGCCGGGGCTGTTACCGCTCTCACTCGACGCACTGGGGGACATGGGTGTGGACTGGTACGTAGGCAATTGCCACAAATGGCTTTGCGCACCCAAGGGCTGTGGATTTATCTTCGCGACGGAGGACGGGCAGCGAGGCCTTCATCCGGCGGTGATCTCGAATTTTTTCGGTCAGGGCTTTGAGAAAGAATTCGCCTGGACCGGAACGGTCGACCCCGCCGCCAGACTGTCGATCAGTGCAGCACTGGAATTCATCGGGGCGCTTGGCGCTGAACGCTATCGCACCGCGCTGCAAGACCAGGCGCGTGTCGCAGCTGGGATGCTCTCTGACGCGTGGGGCGTGTTCCCCGGCGCGCCGTCAGACATGTTCCTCGGGATGGTGACGTTACCGCTGCCGGTCCGCGAGCCCGCCAGCGCCGAAGCGGTTGCACGCTGGCGTCTGACGTTGCTGAAAGAACACAATATCGAAGTTCCGATCCACGCCATCAACGGCCGCTTGTGGGTACGCATTTCTGCGCAGGTCTATAACGAGCTTTCCGACTACGAGGCACTGGCCCGGGTGTTTAGCGCGCGCTAGCGGAAAGCTGCGCTCCCGCTAGCATCTTCGCCACCACGTCCGCCCGATCATGCGCGTCGAGCCGGATGAAGAGCTGCTTGATATGGTAATTCACGGTATTGGCGCTCACGTTCAGCGCCGCGCCAATCTGCTGATTGCTGCGCCCCCGTGCCAGCAGCATGGCGACTTCGCGCTGCTGCGGCGATATATCAAAATTGCCCATCGCTTCCGCGAACTTCAGGATCATCGGCTGTTGCCGACGGATATGCACCGCGGCGCGTGAAACGGGCGAACCCGTTTCGTCGTCAAGCGCGTACACACTCACCAGGAACCGGCCCCATGGACCGTCGATGGCGATGCGTGGTGCGGCGACCGGCTCGCCGAGAATCGCCCTTTGCAGCAAGCTCAGAAGTTGCTGCACGACCGGTGGCACCGAATCGCCGGTGACGAGCGGTGGCATGCCGGGATTAAATTCGCGCTTTAACGCCATCGACAGAAGGTTCAGTGATTTCGCGGCGCCCTCAACAATCTGACCCTGAAAATCGACCACCACCAACCCTTCCGCGTCGGCATCAACAAACTCAACCTGTGCCAACAGCTCTTTGGGCCGGTTGACCGCGTGCGCGACGTAATGTGAAATGTCCTTGATCGCATTGCGGTCTTCGGCAGTGAACGCGCTCGCATTGCGTGGACGGTAAAGCGAAAGCTGTCCTAGGGCATGGCTCTGGTCACGAACCACGGCATACATCACATGATGCGCATCGAGGTGGCGAAGTATCTCGTTGTAGTACGCGGTTTTGGTCAATTCAGAAGTTGGCGACGACGACGTCACCGGCTCGCTCGCACGTGCCCGCTTGAGAAAAGCCTTGCGAAACGGATGCTCGCCACCGTCGTAATAGCGTTCAAAGTAGAGGCGCATCAAATTCGGTGAAAGCATCCGGTCGGCGTAAAGATTCGTCATCTCGCCCTGGGTATCGACCCAGAAAAACCCCGCCGAATCGGCAGATACGTATTCTCGAACCGCACGTAGCAATGCCGGCATCAGCGCCTGGCCATGTAGCCCGATGCAACACAACTGCCGTATGTGCGCCAGTTGCGTTGTACGTTTCATGATATCACGCTCACAGGTGCGGTGTCCAGCCGGTAGACACGCTGCGGCGCAGTGAGGCCGCGCAGCGCAAGCTCACCCAGCGACTCGGTCCCGTAAACACCATCGATCTCAGCGTGTACTTGCTGCGACAAATAAATTTCACCCCCCGGCGCTTCTGCACAAAGGCGCGCGGCCAGATTGGTAACCGTGCCGATAGCGCCGTAATCGATGCGCTCTTCGAAGCCGATGGCGCCCATCGTGGCAACACCCAGAGCAATGCCGATACCGGCATTGAGTGCAAA
Source organism: Burkholderiales bacterium (assembly GCA_038321965.1). Taxonomy (GTDB): domain Bacteria; phylum Pseudomonadota; class Gammaproteobacteria; order Burkholderiales; family Usitatibacteraceae; genus UKL13-2. The sequence goes on from JBBQFL010000001.1 coordinate 36,204, forward strand.
TCCCTTGCGCTGCCAGTTTGCCGACAACCTGCCTATGGCAGCGCGCATTGCGATGGCCATGTCGACGGCGCGTCGGGCTGGATCGGGAATCGGCACCGGATCGTTGAAGAACACCATCATGCCATCGCCGGTAAATCGCTCCAGCGTGCCGCCGAATTGCTCGACCAGATGCCCCATCGCAGCATGGAATTCGCGCAACGCCTGCATCACCAACTCGGGCGCGGTCGCTTCGGAAAAAGCCGTGAAGCCGCGCAGATCGATGAATACCACCGCAATTTCGCGGCGATGCGACACCAGCGGATCCTCCGCGCCACCGGCGACGATCAAATCCGCCAGCGCTGGCGAAAGGAAGCGCTTCAAGCGCATCAGTTTTTCGCTACGGGAGACCTCGTCGGCGACGCGTTTTTCCAGCGTTGCATTCCATGCCGCAAGCTCCGTGGCCTGCGCCTCGACCTTATCGTAAAGTTGCTTTACGCGCAGTAGCGAGCGCACCCGCGCCAACAATTCAGCCGGATGGATTGGCTTGGACAGAAAATCGTCTGCGCCGGCATCCAGACCTTTCACGCGCTCCTGATTGGGATCGAGCGCAGTCACCATCACAATCGGTAACATGCGATGTCGCGGGTCCTCGCGCAGCGTGCGGCAGACAGTAAAACCATCCATGCCCGGCATGATGACATCGAGAAGGATCAAGTCGGGTGGTGATTCAGCGACGGCTGCAAGACACGAAGCGCCATCGTGCGCGGTACGCACCAGATAGCCATGCACCGAAAGCAGATCGCCCAGCAAGCGCCGGTTGGCCTCGTTGTCGTCAACGACAATGACGGAACCAGTATTACGTGTGCCAAGTGCGTTGGCTGGCTCTACTGTTGTCATCAAAGAGCCCCTCCCAGGGCCGATGAACAAATCGATGAGATAACTTGCTGAAGTTGTCACGAATGCTTAAAACTGCCTCCCCTCCCGTTCACGGGAAACAGTGCGTATGTGAGCTTTCCCCCCACACATCAAACCGCCAACACAATCAAACCGGAACCATCTCTCTAATAGTACCCAAAAACGCCTTCAGATTTAAGGGTTTCGGCTCGAACCCGTCAAAGCCCGCATCGCGGATTTTTTCACGCACATTGCCCATCACCGAAGCCGTCACTGCAAGCACCCGTGTGCTGGCAATCGACGCATCGGCACGTATCTCGCGAATTGCATCCAGGCCGGACATGCCCGGCAGGTGAATATCCATCAGCACCAGCGCCGGATGCAGCGAGCGAATCAAATCCAGCCCGATTTCACCCTGATCCGTCTCGACCACCGCATAGCCCTGATGCTCAAGCACGTCCTTCATTAGCCGGCGGCTCTTTTCATCGTCTTCCACGATCAGAATTACGGGCTTCTCCATATGAGTTATTGCACCACTCTTTGCGTAGGCGGCACAGCTGGCGGCAGGTCACGATCCGGCAAGGTGAATGAGAATGCAGCACCCTTGCCAGGTTCGCTCTCCACCCAAATCCGGCCACCGTGCAACTCCACGAGGCGTTTCGCCAGCGAAAGACCGAGGCCGGTTCCCTCAAATTTAGCGCTGCCATCAGATTTCAGTTGGCGAAATTCCTCGAAAATCGCCGCCTGATCTTCGGCCGCAATACCCATTCCCAAATTCTTGACCGTGACCATAACGCCATTTGTATCATGTTGTGCCACCACCTCAACCCACCCGCCCGGGTAGGAAAACTTCACGGCATTGGTGAGCAAATTGATCAGAATTTGCTTAAACTTGCGTTCGTCAGCGACGATTTCCGACACTGCCGGCGCAATCTGCACGCGCAATTGCAACTGATGCCGCAGCGCACGTTCGCGTACCAGCACCAATGCGTTGTCGATTGCCAGCGGCACGCTGAATGCTGCCAAATCGAGGTCCATATGGCCTGCCTCAATCTTCGACAAATCTAGGATGTCGTTGATCAGCGAAAGCAGATGCTGGCCCGACTCGTTAATGTCTTTTACGTACTCCCCCTGCTTGGCGTTGAGCGTGCCGAAGTATTCCTCTTTCAATACATCCGAAAAGCCGATGACCGCGTTGAGCGGCGTGCGCAGCTCGTGGGACATATTGGCGAGGAACTCGGATTTGTGCAGGTTGGCGAGTTCGAGTTGCGCCGTTTTCTCGGCAACTTTTTGTTCCAGGCCCGAATAGCTTTCACCCAGCCGGGCGGCCATGTCGTTGAACTGGTTTGCCAGTAGTTCGACCTCGTCATGCGTTTGCACATCGATACGCGCGCCCAGGTCTCCTGCGGCGATGCGCTGTGCACCTGCGCTCAGCTTGAGAATCGGCGCAGCAAACGCGCGTGCAAGCAGGTAACTGACCAAAAAAGCGGCAAGCAACCCGATCACAAGCAAGCCGGCAGCACGATAGAACGTTGCATACACCTTGCTCATCACTTCAGAATTAGGTTGCTCAATGAACATCCACCAGCCGGTCTCCGCAATCGGCACCGCACTGGTGACGACAGATCCCGATTCGATGCCGCGCGAGTGGAATAGCCGCACTTCCGGCTCGTCCGTTACCATTGCGCGATTAGGTGCGGCGAGCGACTTGGAGGCGGTTCCCGATTTTCTGTCAGCGTTGGTTAGGGCTGCAAATGGCGGGTACTGGGAGAGGTTTGTCTGGCGCAGGACCAAGCTCAGGTTTGGGTGTGCAAGCAGCATGCCGTTGGCATCGACAACGAACGCGTTGCCAGCCTCACCAATCTTGATGCTGCGTACCAGGTCGGCGACAAACTTGAGATTCACTTCGGCGATGGTAACTATTTTTTCAGCGTCATTGCTTCGGCTGGCGATGGATACATGCGGTGCGAGGTTATCCCGAAAGTAGGTGGAGCCGTAAGCCTGCAGCTGTCCGTTCCCCGCAAACATGACTGGCGCTGCCGCCAATTTTCTGCCAGACCTGACGCGATCCAATTCGATTCGAGATACATATAGTTCTTCAGGCCCACTGGCAGTGTATCGGGCCAATTCAACAATGGCGGGGGTCATTTTCATGACGCGATGAAACTCGTTGCGCCGGTCCTCGAGGGTTAGTTGACCGCTCTCCCAGGGCAACGAGTCAATATCTCTCACGGCGCGTTGAACGGATTCGAGAAAGGCTTCAATTCTTGCTGCCGCCGATTTGGCCAAAGTCGCCTGGATTTCAGCGATTTGGGCTTCTTGCTCCCGATACGTAAAGTACATTTCCAACCCGCTGTACAAAGTCAGGATGACCGCGATCATGGTTGCAAGCACAAAAAAATACTTGCGATGGAGTGTGTTGGGACGAAGGATCATCACAGGCATTGTGTTAATACAAACTCCGCGCAGGAAGGCGCTGAAATCTACATGAACTCGCAAACACGCGGCAGCCGTTATCGCAGTAACTTGAAGCAGTGGGCACCGTTTCTTGGACAGGATTACCGCCCGCAATGCGTGCTGGTCGGCTTATTTGACACGAATATTCGATATGCCGCGCAATGTTCTGATCAAATCCTACTCACACGGGTAGGAAATGGAACCGGACAAATTGACATAATGGCTTCGAACAAAGGCTGGGTTCAGGACATGCCTGCAGGTCGATCAGTGGTTTTGAAAAATGTATTGGTCCGAAATAACAGCGATTTCTTGAGCTTGATCGCCGATGCTGTTGCAGTTTGAAGATTGACCGCCAGCGTGAATGACGACGGATATCGAATCGGGATTTTGCTTGGCGGCACGCCTTGCATCAACAGTAGGAGAAGTTCGGCAATCGTCTGCACTTCCGGCAACGGGTCGGCCTCGTAACCAAGCAAGCCGCCCCATTTCACGTAGTGAGTACCATCAAAGATACTGGGCAACCGCGTTTCATTGAGGCAATCGATGATCGACAGAGGGTTGGTGCTTGTGAGCGCTGTATGCGGTACGTCAACGCCGATGCGACGCGCTGAAAGCACCGTACGTACTTGCTGCAAAACATCTTTCTTAACGTCAATTTCTGCTACATCGATTTTCCCGATGAAACCACTCGCCGTTTGTGCCGCTGCGCGCAATTGCTTCGCCGCTTCGCCGGACGCAGACAACACCACGACTCTCTCAATTTCCGGAAATGCTTCAAACAGTATTTCCCAGCGCTTGATGTCGGTAGGCGCAAAGGACGTAAAGCCGGTGACATTGCGCAGATCGTCGGGTGCTGGCCGCACCAGACCACTAAGCACGGGGTCGCCCGCGACAGAAAAAACGATTGGTGTCTCGTTGAGGAATTCGGCGGCCCAGATTGCCGTCGACACATTTTCCGAGACACAGGCAAAAAATGATGTTTCGCTGAGCGCGCGTTGCAGTTTTGCGCGGTCTTCCTGGACGCTGAACGGGATGACGACCAGATTCAACTTAAAACCCCGCGGAGCCAAGCGCAGGAACTCGTTCTCAATATGGAGGCGAAACTTTTCCAGCCTGGCCGGTGTCCTGCGGCTCATCAGTGCCGCGTGGATCAACTTCGTTTCCCGTCTGCTTACCGCGTTTGCGCCCGCCGCAATCGTTGCGCCGGTCACGGAAAGCGTCGCCAGCGTGACATCACACGCCAGCTTCAGCAAATACCGTCTTTTATCGTCGAAGTTCATTTCAGCCAGAGGAGAAAAGCATGAAAACACAATTTGAATTCATATTAATTGGGGTTGGCATCAACACCGTCACGACCAAGGGTGAGGTTTGCAATCCTCCTCCAGAATGGCCAGATACCTGCCCGAAAGGTGTGCCCAGCTTTCGGGCCGATGAAGGCCCCGAAGTGGAGAAGTATGCCGAAGACGGCTACATTAGGATACAGGGACCTGGAAGGCCGGAAATCTTGGGCGGCTCGCGGTTTGACACTGAGGCCGCAGCAATGAACTGGCTCGACGGTAAGGATGGCGTCAAGTTCAAGACGGTATTCAAGAACGTGTTTCTGGCACGCGTCGTCGCGCTTTCACAGCCACAACCATGAAGATTAATCTGGGCTTGTATATGAATGCCAAGCGCGGCTTCACCGGCAGCGGCGCACTCAATCCCTACGCAGTTCTCAATATCGAACAACTATTACAGCTGCGTGATCGCGCCGACAAGCCGCTTTCAAATCTGAACATTGAAGTACGACTCGCCCGCGACAGACGCGAACACTGGCGACCGACCGATGACGGCATGGATACCTTCGAAGAGATACATTGGTGCGGAGCACGCGAATTTGATCCATTGACGATCCGTGGCAAGTTGCTGCAAGGGCCCGTGGGCAGTCCAGTTTCGTGGGGACGTGGCAAATTGTTGACTTCGGAGGCACTGGAGTCCTTCATCGTCAAACTACGCAAGCGCGACTCCCAAGCAAAGAACGTGCTGGTGCTATGGGGGCATGCGGACGGACCGCGAGGTTTTTTGTTCTCGCTTATCAGTGAGGTGCAAGGCAGATGGGGCCGCGACATCCTGTCACCGCTGGAAGTTGAACGCGCGCTGGCAAAAGCCGGCGAGGGACTCGATCCACTGAAGTTTGTGTGCATGGATGCGTGTCAGGGCGCCTGCCTGGAATTTGCCAGTGTGCTGCTGCCGCACGCCGAGTTTTTCATCGCCAGCCAGGCGCCGGTGCCAGGCCGTGGCTGGAACTATGGTTCCTGGCCGGCGTCATTGAACACTGCGCCCAATGATTGGGAAGCCGCTGCGATCACTATCGCCGACAATTATGCGACCAACAATCCACGCAACGCATCGATTTCCGTTATTCGTCTTGAAAGGATTGCGAACGTGCTGGAGAAACTGCAAAAGGTCACCTTGCAATTTCGAAATGACCCGGTCGCGCGCGCGCAATTGCTCGACGCACGACAGGCGGTGCCCACTTATGACAAGGACCTCCGTGGCCTGGTCGATTTCGTTGCGCTGTTCGATGAAGCGGCAACACGCGTCGCGCCGGTGAACCTTGCCAACGAGTGTCGCGATCTCGCCGCCGCCATGCGTGGCGCAATCGCGGTATCCCGAGTTTCCGCGGATTTGCAGATGCAGGACCCAATGAACGGATGCTCAATATTCTTTCCGACCAGCAAAAGCGCGTTTGGCGAACCCTGGGACGAAATCACCAGTAGTATCTATTTCAAAGACTCTGACCAACTGGCACTATTCAAGAAAACCGGTTGGCACGAATTGTTAAAACTACTGGTGCCATCGGTTGCTCGCAGGCCGCAAATGCCTTAGACCGGCATGTTGATGTCCTTGGTATAGTCTGCTGCTCGGGTCTCAACGTTGACGAAAGCACGCCATGCAATATCGCAATCTTGGTAAAAGCCAGCTTAAGGTTTCTGCGCTCTGCCTCGGCACCATGATGTTCGGTGATCAGACAGAGCTTCCTCACGCGCGCAGCATTGTGGCTCACGCACGCGAGCACGGCGTCAATTTCATCGATACGGCGGATGTCTATTCGACCGGCGCGTCCGAAACCATGGTCGGCGAGTTGCTGCGCGGTGATCGTGACAGCTGGGTGCTGGCCACCAAGATTGGCAACAAGATGTCGGACAAGCTTAACGAGTCGCACTACTCGCGAGCCTGGATGATGCGCGAAGTCGAGGCGAGTCTGGCGCGGCTCAGCACTGATTACATCGACATCTATTATCTGCACCGCGATTACAACGGCATGGACCTGGAAGAGCCACTGCGCGCAATCGATGCGCTGCTGCGCGAGGGCAAGATTCGCTACTGGGGCGTGTCGAATTTCCGTGGTTGGCGCATTGCCGAAGCCTGCAGCATGGCGCGTGAACTGAGCATGCCCGGCCCCGTCGTCTGCCAGCCCTATTACAACCTGCTCAACCGCATGCCGGAAGTCGAAGTGCTGCCAGCTTGTGCACACTATGGCCTTGGCGTGGTGCCTTATAGTCCGATTGCGCGCGGTGTGTTGGCGGGAAAATATGTGCCGGGTGCCCAGCCTTCCGCGGATACCCGGGCCGGTCGCGGCGACAAACGCATCATGCAAACCGAATTCCGCGAAGAGTCGCTGGTGATCGCGCAGACATTGCAGAACGAATGCGCGAAGAGAAACACTTCGCTCGCGCACTTTGCGACCGCATGGGTGCTGGCAAACAAGACTGTAAGTGCAGTCATCGCCGGGCCGCGCACACTGGCGCAATGGCAGGATTATTTTGGCGCGCTCAATGTGGCGATCACTGCCGAGGATGAAGCACTGGTCGATTCGCTGGTGAGCCCGGGTCATCCGTCGACGCCGGGATACACCGATCCGGTTTACCCTTTGGAAAGTGGGCGGCCGTAAAAAGAGAAACTCGCCGACTGGCGCGCCTTTCCGGCCGAAATGCCACCGAAAATCTCGCCAATAGCCGATCTATACGAATCTACCCTAGGCAGATCTCAAATCCGCCGCCTCAATCGGCAGCTTGCGCACCCGCCTTCCTGTCGCCGCAAACACCGCGTTCGCCACACTGGGCCCGCAAGTCGCCACCACCGGCTCACCGACACCGCCAGGCTTTTCAGTGGACGCCACCAGATGCACGTCCACCACCGGCATTTGATTCATGCGCATCACCGGGTAATCGTGGAAGTTACTTTGTTCGACCTTGCCGTCCTTGAAGGTGATCTTCGATAAAAGCACCGCCGACATGCCGTAGGCCACGCTCGATTCCACCTGCCCCTTGACGATGTCGGGGTTAATCATGGTGCCGCAGTCGACCGCGCAGGTCACTTTGTGTACGCGCACCTCGCCCTTGTCGATCGAGACCTCGGAGACTTGCGCGACGTAGGTGCCATAACCCTCCATCAGCGCAACACCATGAAAGCGGCCCTTCGGCGCTTTGCCCCACCCGGCTTTGCTGGTGGCGATGTTCAACACGTTGCGAAAGCGTTCGGCTTCTTTGCCGTTGAGCATCGCCAACCGGTAGGCGACCGGATCTTTGCCGCTGGCCGAGGCTAACTCGTCGATGAAACTCTCGTTGGCAAAGCAATTGAGCGCATGCGAAACCGAGCGCCAGTAACCAACGCGCACACCAGCATCATGTATCGCCATTTCGACGCTGGTGTTGGCGATGTCGTACGGCAGCAACGAGGCTTCGGTCATGAAGGGGTCGATGCCGTCTTTGACGAAGGCGCCGAACAACCGCGAAGTAACTGAGGGCGACGTAAGGCGAAATTTCATTGCCACCGGTTTGCCGCTGGCATCCAAACCGGCCGAGAGCGTGTTCAGACTCACCGGACGATAAAAGTCGTGCGTCATGTCGTCTTCGCGCGTCCAGATTAGCTTCACCGGCTTGCCGACGGCTTTGGAAATCTGTACCGCCTGCACGATGAAGTCGACATCGATGCGCCTGCCGAAACCACCACCGAGGAACGTCGTGTGCACCTTCACCTTTTCCTTGGGGAAACCGGTGATCTGCATCGCCACACCTTCAGCCAATTGCGGAAATTGCGTCGGCCCGTAGATGTCGCAGCCATCGGCACGCACATCGGCGGTGAAGTTCATTGGCTCCATGGTCGCGTGGGCTAGGAAGGGCAGCTCGTAAGTGGCCTCGATCTTCTTTGCGGCACCGATCATCGCGGCATCTACATCACCGGTCTTCTTCAGCATGGCTGCGGGTTTCGCCAACGCGTCTTTCAGGCCCTGTGAAATGCTGGCCGAAGAGAGCGTCGCACCCTTGCCATTGTCCCAGGTGATGTTGAGTGCATCGCGCGCAGATTTGGCCTGCCAGAATGAGTTGGCGACAACCGCAACGCCATCGTCGATCTTCACCACCGCCATCACGCCCGGCATCGATTTGGCCTTCACGTCGTCCACGCTGAGCGGCTTGCCGCCCAACACCGGGCATTGCGCCAGAGAGGCGATCATCATGCCGGGCAGTTGCACATCAATACCATATTCGGCCTTGCCCGTTACTTTCGCGGGCGTGTCGAGGCGCTTGATGGGCTTGCCGATAATTTTCCACGCTTTTGCCTCCTTGAGCTTCACGTCCTTCGGTACCGGCAGCAGTGCCGCCTTTGCAGCAAGCTGTCCATAAAAAAGCTTTTTGCCACCTTTGCTAAACACCATGCCGTTGTCGGCACGGCAATCGACCTCCGGGATTTTCCATTCCTGCGCGGCGGCAGAAATGAGCATCATGCGCGCCTGCGCGCCGGCCTTGCGCAGGCCGTCGAAGGCGTCGCGCACACTGGTGGAGCTGCCGGTAAGTTGTCCGCCCAGCAACGCGTTTATGTAGATCGGATCGGCGCCGGCCATTTCAATTTTTACGCGCCGCAGATCCACTTCGAGCTCCTCTGCGACCAACATCGGCATCGCGGTGTAGGTACCCTGGCCCATCTCGGAGCGATGACAAATGATGGTGACGCTGTTGTCTCCGCCAACCTGCACCCAACCATTGATCGCGGTGGTCGGCAATTCGGTTTTGCCTGCTTTCGCGCTGGCCGGGATTTGAAAGCCCACCATTAGCGCGCCGGATAAGGCGGCAGAGGATTTAAGGAAATCGCGGCGGCTGCTGCTTTTGAGTGTAGTCATGATTAAGCCTCCTTCTTGCCGGACATCTGTGCGGCGGCCTTGTGAATCGCTGCACGCATGCGCTGATAGGTGCCACAGCGGCAGATATTGCCGCTCATCGCGGCATCAATATCGGCGTCGGAAGGATTTTTGTTTTTGGTCAGCAACGCAACTGCCGACATGATCTGGCCGGACTGGCAGTAACCGCATTGTGGAACATCCAGTTCGATCCAGGCTTTTTGCACCGGATGCAAACCCCTGCTGGCAATGCCCTCGATGGTGGTGATTTTCTTGCCTTCCACCGCCGACAGCGGGGTAGAGCAGGACCGCGCGGGTTCGCCATCAATGTGGACTGTACAGGCGCCGCAAAGCGCCATGCCGCAGCCGAATTTGGTGCCGTTCATTTTGAGCTCGTCGCGCAGCGCCCACAGCAATGGCGTGTCGGGACTTGCGTTAATGGTGACGGCTTTGCCGTTGACAGTCAGTTTTGCCACGATCATTTCCCCTCATGAAATTTACGAGCCAGCGGGAAAATGTACGCCGATGCGGCGGGATTGTAATGCTGTGGCGCACAAATAATCGTGCGAACGAAAACCCTAGCACCGGCGGGCTCCTCGAGGCAATTTCTGCCTGAAAGCCTCGCCAATGCTAGGGTTTACTTTGCCGAACGGTTACCTTTAACCCATCAGCAAGCGCGGCAGCCACATCGAAAACGCGGGAACGTACGTAACGAACATGAGTGCGGCAATCAGCGCCCCGTAAAACGGCAATATAGTCTTCATTACCTCGCCGACCGAAATACCGCCAATCGCGCAGCCGACGAATTGCGTCGTTCCCACCGGCGGCGTGTTCAATCCCAACGCACAGTTGATCAGCATCACCATGCCGAACTGTACCGGGTCCATGCCGTACTTCATGGCAATCGGCAAGAAAATTGGCGTGCAGATCAGGATCGTGCTCGCCATATCCATGAAGGTACCGAGTAAAAAGAGGATGAGATTGATAAGGAAGAAAATCATCCACGGATTGGTTGAAATAGTTGCCAGCAGGTCACCGGCCAGATCGGCAACTTCGTAGAGTGCCATCAAGTACTGGAACATGGTCGAGACGCCGATCAGCAGCAATACCACACCGGTTGTTTTGACGGCTCGGGCGGCAGCCTTCAGAAATTTCTGCCACGTCATCGTGCGGTAGATAAAAAACGTCAACATGATCGAGTACACGACCGCGACCGATGCCGACTCCGTGGCAGTGAACACACCTGAGAGAATGCCGACGAGGATGATGACGATGATGAGCAGTCCCGGTGTCGCCGCAGCGAGCGAGCGCCCTACAGCGTTCCAGCCGGGAAACACACCAGCCGGATAGCCGCGCTTGACGGCAACGGCGTAGGCTGCGATCAGCATGCAAATCGTCAGCACCAGTGCGGGCACCACGCCAGCGGCGATCAGCTTGCCGATCGATACCGTTCCACCGGCGGCCAGCGAATAGATGATCATGTTGTGGCTGGTTGGCATCAGCGCGCCGACCAGCGAGGCGTGCGTGGTTACATTCACCGCATAGTCAGCGTGATAGCCCTCTTTTTTCATCATCGGGATCATCACCGCACCCATGGCCGAAACGTCAGCCACTGGCGAACCCGATACGCCACCGAACAGCGTGCAAGCGACGACGTTGGCCATGCCCAGACCACCACGTATATGACCCACCACGCTCTTGGCAAGATCGACGATTTTGTCGGCAATGCCGCCGTGCAGCATCAGCTCGCCGCTGAAGACAAAAAACGGGATGGCCAAAAACGAGAAAATATTCATGCCCGACATCATTTGCTGGAACAGCACGGCGATGGGCAAACCCTCATAGAGAATGGTGCAAACGGCCGACAGCCCAATCGCGAACGCAACGGGAACACCTAGCGCCAGCAGAATGATGAAGGAGACGCAAAGAATGGTCAGTGCCATGCTGGCTCCACTTCGGTGCCGTGGAATAAGGCGATCAAATGCTCGAGCGAAAACAGCATGATCAGCCCACCAGAAATCACTAGCGGCACGTAACGCACCGCCTCGGAAAGATTGATATTGGCAAGTTTGTATGAAGCCACCGACTCTCCCAGAATCCAACCGTTGTAAACCATGCAGCCGCCGAAGATCGCGACGAGCACATGGATGATCATTTCGATCTTGTTACGGGGACCCTCCGGAAGCAGGATCAACAGCGATTCCATACCGATATGGCCGGCGTCACGCACACCGACCGCAGCACCGATCAGCGTTACATAAAGAATGAGCACCAGTGCCAGGTTCTCAGCCCAGGTGGGGCTGTCGTTCAACACGTAGCGGCCAAACACCTGGAAGGCGACGATGGTGACGATGACGAACAAACCAGCGACCGAAAAATACATGCAGTACTTGGCGATGGTCGCGTTCATGCGAGTAAGCGAACTGGGCGCTCGTGGCGGACTTGGCGGTTTGTCGGCAACCGGGTTTGACTGACTGTCCATTCACTTCCTTAGCTTAACTGATGGTGGAAAAGACACAAACAGCAACTCATTTCGTGTCTTGAATGCGCTTGACCAGATCTTTTAGCTTCGGTGTATTGGCGAACTTTGTGTATACAGGCTTCATGGCATCGACGAACTCCTGCTTGTTCACGACTTCAATGATTTGCGTGCCGGCGGCCACGACAAATTTGCGCGAGCGCACTTCGCGTTCATCCCAGAGATTGCGCATGTACGGCACCGAATCCTTCGCCGCTTTGCGAATCATCGCCTGATCTTCCTTGCTGAGCGTATCCCAGATTTTTTTCGAGAAGACCAGTACCTCCGGTGCGAGCGAGTGTTCGCTCAGGTTGTAGTATTTCGCGGCTTCAAAATGGCGCGAGGATTCGTACGATGGCCAGTTGTTTTCCGCCGCGTCGACGATGCCGGTCTTGAGTGCGGTGTAGACCTCACCGAAGGGCATCGGTGTCGGATTGGCACCCAGGGCTTCGATCATGGCGACGAACAGGTCGGATTGTTGTACGCGGATTTTCAAGCCCTTCATGTCGGCCAAGGTCTTGATCGGCTTTTTCGCGGTATAAAACGAACGCGAACCGCTGTCGTAGAAGGCGAGACCAACCAGCCCCTGCGATTCCATCGCAGCCAGAATCTCATTGCCGACTGGGCCATCGAGCGTTTTGCGCATGTGTTCAGTGGAGCGAAACACAAACGGCAACACGGTGGGGATGGTTTCGGGCACCACGCTGTTGAGCGCACCGACGTTGATGCGCATCATGTCCAGGCCACCGATTTTCAACTGTTCGATATTATCCTTTTCGGTGCCAAGGCTACCGGAGGCATAGACGCGAATGCCCATTCGTCCCTTCGTCTGTTCGCTGAGCAGTTTGCCGATTTGTTTGACCGCCAGCACCGTCGGATAGTCTCCTGGATGCACATCGGCGGAACGGAAATCACGGGCATCGCCCGTCGACAAGAAGGCGGCGGCGCAAATAGCACCGCCCACGGAAAGCGCCAAACGACGAAGCGTGCGATTGATTTGAATTGACATATAGAACTCCTCCAGTGATGACCCATCGCTCTTTAATCAAAAGAGCTGGTTTTCTTTATTTAGTTGCGTTTCTGCTACTGACCACTATCAAACTCCGGCTCCGGCAGGCCCCGCACGCCCGGACGCACAGCGAAAACAGCGCCGGCGAACGGTTGCTCTGCCAAGTCTGCTTCCTTCTGCGGACGAATCGATGTCACGTACAAGGTCTCAAAGTTAGCTCCGCCAAACGCACACATGCTCGGCTTTTTGACGGGTAACGTGATGCTTCTGTCGAGTTTTCCTGCTGGCGTGAAGCGCAGCAATTGGCCAGCGTCGTTGGCACAAGTCCAATAGCAACCGTCTGCGTCTACTGCCCCACCATCGGGGCGACCGGGATGCTGGTTCATGTCGACAAACAGTCGGCGATTGCTTGGTGTGCCCGTTGCCACGTCGTAATCGAACACCCAGATAAGCTGTGATTTGGGATGCGAGTCAGATAGGTACATCAGGTCCCCGTCAGGTGACCAGGCCAGGCCATTTTGTGTCAGAAGATCATTCACGAACGGGCGGCTCAAACCGTCCGTAACCGTATAGCGGAATAGTCCGCCAACGGCATGCGCAGCAGGCATGTCCATATGCATGGTGCCGGCCCAGAACCGCCCCTGTCGGTCGCAACGCCCGTCGTTGAAGCGCATGTTTGACATTGGCAAAGACAGGCCTGCCAATCGCGCCGCTGTAGCCACGTTGTTCGCTGACAGATCGAGCGAATAGATGCCGTCTTCCATGCCGGCAACCAACGTCCCGTCGGGGCAAAAAGCGAAGCAAGCCACCATCGCGTTTGCCTTCCACGTATCGACTTTGCCGCTGTCGATTCGCAGCCGGTGTACGTGCCTGGCCGGAATATCGACCCAGTACAGTGCCGACTCCGACGCGCGCCAGACCGGACATTCGCCGACGCTGTCGCGGGGTTCAGTCAGCCGCTCGACGCTAATCATGCGTCCACCTCGGCATGGCTCATTCGTCGAATGGACCGGCACAAACAAAGACGCCACCCTGGTAAACAATCGAAGGATCGTCGGCGGAAACGCCCGGGCTGTCCGATTCCACGCGCTCACGTTGGACGTCAGATGAGTCCTTGGGCTTGAAACCCAGGTGTGCAGCCTTGCTGTTATCCCACCAGCTGATCGAATTGTCGGAAGCCCCGAAAATCACTGTGTGCCCAACGCGCGGCGCGAACAGTGCGCATCGCACCAGCTCCACGAGATCGTCATAGCTCAGATAGGTGGCCAGCATGCGCCTGTCCCGGACCAACGGAAAGGATGACCCGATACGCAGACACACCGTTTCAATCCCGTAACGATCAAAGTAGAAACGGGAAAGATTCTCGCCAAAACACTTACTTATCCCGTAGAGACTATCCGGGCGCACCGGAGAATCGACATCGATCTTTTCAGACTGCTTGTAAAATCCCGTCACGTGATTCGAACTGGCGAAGACGACGCGTTTGACGCCGTGTTTGCGGACGGCCTCATACAAATTGAAAACGCCGACAATATTGGACTGCAGGATTGGTTCAAATCGATCCTCCAGTGAAATGCCACCAAAATGAACAACGGCATCCGACCCCTGCACCAACTGATTGACCGCATCTCTGTCGGCGAGATCGCAAATGACAACTTCCTCCGCTGCGTTGGCCGAGGCTATGTCAATCCTGTCCGACACTCTCAATACGTTCGCAAATGGCGAGAGCCGTTCGCGAAGCACTTTCCCCAGTCCTCCGCCGGCACCGGTCAGTAGCAGTCGAGCGTATTTTTGTTGGTCAGTCATGGTTCACCGTTAATTGCCACAGCGGAGCTGGTCGGCCGAATAAATAAGAGGAAAACGTTTTCCGCATTTTGAAATGTAGGCACAATGCTTGTCAAGTGGAATTTCGTGTAGTGTCGACATATCAAAGCATTTTGTTATGGCCTTTTGCCGGACGACCTGCATTTACCTACAGTCGGTAGGCCGACAATCAATAGTAGAATAGGCGCGCAATCCCGCGTTTGAAGCGATTGCCAACCAGCTGATGGATCACAGAATCGTATTCAGCGGCGGGCAAATGTCACATCTTACTTGGGCGTCTTATCGCCGGAAAACGTTTACTGATGAAAAAGAAGCCCACCATTCGAGATGTCGCTGCCAAGGCCGGAGTTTCGATTGCCACCGTATCGAAATTCATCAACGCGACCCAGCGTTTCACTGCGCCCGTAGAGAAGAAGATCCGGGCGGCCATCGACGAGCTTGAGTACCACTCCAACCCACTCGCACGCAGCATGATCACCGGCAAGACCGGCTCAGTCGGGGTAGCCATTCTCGACATCTCCAATCCGCATTTCACCAGCATGGTCAAGGGCGCAAACCGCGTCGCGCTTGAGCATGGCTACAACCTGTTGTTTGTCGATACTGAAGAGAATCAGGCACGCGAGGACGAATTGCTGGGTGCATTGAGCCGTCGTGTTGATGGGTTGATCGTCAGTTCACGCATGCCAGAGGAGCAGATGCACCGCATCCTGGCATACGGAAAGCCTGTCGTGTTTTCCGGCCGCCCCGCACCGGCTGGTGTACCAAGCATTGGCGTTGATGCCTATGCTGCCGCGTACATGATCGGCGAACTGCTCGTCAAACAGGGGCACCGCAATATCGCCTATCTTGGGTTCGCACCCGCACGACCGGACACGGAGCGAATGCGCGGGTTGAGTGAGTGCCTTGAGACACACGGCCTGCCGTTGGCAAGATTCGAAGTGCGTGGCCCAACGCTTCTTGAAGGCGAACGCGTTTGCTCATCAGTGATTTTGCGTAAAAATAGACCCGACGCGCTGGTTTGCTATAACGACCTGGTGGCAATCGGCTTCATGGGTGTCGCCAGATCGCTGGGTATTTCCATTCCGGCAGATATGTCAGTCGTTGGCGTCGACAACATTCCCTTCGGCCGCTTTACCAGCCCGGCGCTCACGACGGTAGATACGCAGAGCGAGCGTTTGGGTGAAGAGGCGATGCGTCTGCTGTTCCGTCAAATCGCTGGCGAGAACCCGGCGGATGTCGGTCACATGTTGCTGGAACCTCGTCTGGTGATGCGCGATTCAACGGCGGTGCGAATCGCAGTGCCAGTTCCGCAGGCGACGCCACCGAAGGCACTCAAACGCTGACTGCGTCCTGGGGCTGCGAAGAGTTACGGGCATCACGTTTGACGCACCCTTTTCGCAGCAACTGGGCGCCGCATCTGGTTAATCCGATAGTGCCGGCCGCTCGCGCGGGTTTGCCCCCTACTCGTCAATAGCGTGACGCTGTCGCCATTCCAGACGAAATCGACTGTTGAAAGCTTCCGCAAAAACCGCTTCCAACAAATCCGCCAAAACGTCATCGGCAAGGTAACAGTTTCCTTTTTGCAGTAAACGTTTTCTTCTGCGAAAACTAAATTATCACGATGCTCACATCGAGCCAAAATTACCCGCAGTATTATGATCTTTACTATTGTTAGTCAATTAGTTACGTGATTTCTTCGAGGAAGATGCGATACTAAAATTATAAGAAAACATGAAAATAGTAGATTGACATGCCAGCGCAACTTGGATAAATTAGAAAAACGTTTCCCCAAAAGGTAAAGCCTAAAGCAGTAAACACGGCAAATCGCCGCCTGTTTTTCGCGCTCCTGAACAACTGGGGAAGCACGAATTGCCTCGAAGAGCCGCCAAGAGCTCCGCAACACCAATCGCTAGCGACCACAAATTGGAGTCGCAAGAAAGAATAAGGCGTTGGTACACGCTGGCACCGGTTCAAAGCCCACAAAGGGGCCTGGACAATGATCAATCGCTGGAGGAGTGAGTCATGAAGAGCCAAAAAAAGTTTCTGCTGTCGCCCATCACGCTCGCGTTGCTTGCAATCACTGGTCAGTCAACTGCGCAACAAACACCAGAGCCCGCAAAGCCACCGGCTACGCAGACGCCGGCGACAGCCAATACTGTCGACACCATCGTCGTCACCGGTTTTCGCGCCTCGCTGGAAAGTGCGCTCAACAAGAAGCGCGAGGACAATGGCATTGTCGACGTGATCAAAGCCGAGGACATCGCCAAGTTCCCGGACACCAACCTTGCCGAATCGCTGCAGCGAATTCCTGGCGTGGTGATTGATCGTGATGCGGGCGAAGGCCGCAACATCACCGTTCGCGGCCTCGGTTTGGATTTCACAAGAGTGCGCATCAACGGCATTGAAGCCCTCGCAACGACGGGCGGCACCGATAGCTCGGGTGGCGCAAATCGCTCACGCGGTTTCGACTTCAACGTTTTTGCGGCTGAGTTGTTCAATAGCATCACAGTACGCAAAAGCTCATCGGCGGACGTGGACGAGGGCTCGCTGGGTGCGACGGTTGATTTGGAGACCTCGCGACCATTTGACTTCAAAGGCTTCAAGGCATCTGCGTCGATACAGGGCCGATACAACGATCTGGCGGGCAAGGTTGATCCTCGGGTTGCTTTCCTCGTCTCGAATACATGGGTAGACGGAAAAGTGGGCGCATTGATTTCAGGTGCGTTTTCAAAGCGCAACCTTTACGAGGAAGGATTCAGCACGGTGCGTTGGGACAACGGCGCGTCGTCGGGCGGATGGTGTGCTCCCATCGGTGTCACGCCGACCAACCCAACAACATCAACGGCGACCACTTGCGGCCCCGCCGCACAAGGTGTTGCGCGCCTGGCGGGTACGCCAACCACCATCGCCGCCTATGCCGCCGCCAACGACCCGAACAATTTCCACCCGCGTCTGCCGCGCTATGGCCGACTGACGCATGACCAGGACCGAACTGGAATTACCGGCTCGTTCCAGATCAGGCCGCAGCCAGGAACATTGCTCACTTTCGACATGCTGTATTCGAAGCTCAGTGCCACGCGCCAGGAGGATTTTCTGGAGGCGATCTCGTTCAGCCGGTCTGCAGCACAAGGCGGCAAGCCTCAGACCAGCGTGGTCGATACGGCTTATGCCAGCAATGGTGCCCTGCAGTACGGCATTTATAACGGTGTCGATATTCGTGCCGAATCGCGTTTCGACAAGCTCTCCACCACCTTTACGCAACCAAGTCTGACGTTGGAGCACACGATCAGCGACTCGCTGAAATTCAATGCCAAAATTGGCCGCGCTGAATCGAAGTTCCGAAATCCGATTCAAACGACAACGACACTGGACGCGCTGAACGTTAATGGCTACATGATCGATTTTCGTGGCAATGATCGCCTGCCTGTCATCACCTATCCGTTCGACCCGAGCCAACTGGGCGGTGCGCTGACGCTCGTGGGCGTACCGCAGGTGACGACGGGTACTCAGCCCACCACCGTGACCAACACAACCACCAGCGAAATACGCATCCGGCCACAAGGCGCGAATAACCGCAACGACAACGTACGTGCCGACCTGATTTGGGAAGTCGTTCCAGAAAAATTCAGCGTGAAGGCGGGGAGCGACTACAAGAAATTCCTGTTTGATACCTATGAATTCCGACGTGTGAATCAGAATGACACCATTTTCGCGCCACCTGTCGGCACCACCGTCGCCAGCCTGAGCACGACCATCACAGGATTTGGCAACGGGCTAAGTTTGCCGACGGGCACGCCAACGTCGTGGGTTATCCCGAATCTAAACGCTATTTCACAGGCCTACAATATCTATTGCAATTGCATCATCAGCGGGCCTGCTGGTGGCCCGGGCGACTTCACCCTGTCGTCAACAACGAACGGAAACGCTCGTGGTAACAACCGATCCGTGAGCGAAACCGACAAGGGCGGATTCCTGATGGCTGATTTTGCGAGCGAGGTGGGCGGTTTCCCCATCCGCGGCAATTTCGGCGCGCGCTACGTCAAGACACATCAGGTCGCCACCGGATTTCAGGCGGCCGGCGGTGGAACCGAAGTGACAGTCGTCAATGACTATAGCGACTGGTTACCGTCAGCCAATCTGGCCGTAAACGTCACGCGTGATTTCATTGTTCGATTGGCAGCTGCCAAAGTGATGTCCCGCCCACAACTCGGCAATCTCAGTCCCGGCGGCACTATCGCGACTACCGGCACATTGACAATTACCAGCGGTAACCCGCTGCTTAAACCATTCCGCGCCAAAACGCTGGACGCGAGTTTCGAGTGGTATTTCGAAAAGAATGCCTTGTTGGGCGTCGGACTGTTCTACAAAGACATCGGCACCTACATTCAAACGTTGCGGACCAACATCCCATTTAATCAGACTGGTTTACCGCTGACTTTGCTGCCCGCGAATTTCACGGGCACAGAGGTGTTCCAGGTCACAACGCCAATCAATACCAGCGGTGGAGCGCTTAAAGGCTTTGAGATCAACTATCAGCAACCGTTTACGTTCCTGTCTGGCGTCGGGCGCAACTTTGGTGCCTTGCTGAACTACACGTACGTAAAATCACGGATCAGCTACCTCGTTTCGCCGACCAGCGATGTCACGATCACCGATGATTTGCTCAACCTGTCACCAAAGGCGTGGAACGCGACGCTTTATTACGACGATGGCAAACTGAGCGCAAGGGTGTCTACTTCGTATCGCATGGGTTTTGTGACGCGGGTACCGGGGCAGAACAACAATGACGTCGAGGGAAAGAACAGCTCGAAGAACGTCGATGCCTCGGTTTCCTACAAGATCAATGACAACCTGGAGGTCACATTGGAAGGTGTCAATTTGACCAATCAGGCCAATGACCAATTTATCAGCCGCGCCCGCAACAGCTCCGTTGTCTACAACGTGACGGGACGCGAATACCTCGCCGGCATACGCTACAAATTCTGAACACCGGGGACGAGTGTGATTGGTTGACAATCACACTCGTCAGCAATTTGCCGATCAAGCAAAACCAACGCAGCGTCTCGCAGACCAAAACCAAGAAACCAGCAAACCGGAGGAGTAATGGCAATCGACAATAAAAACACATCCCTTGACCAGCCACGCCGGAATTTCCTGCAGGCGTCGGTCGCGGGCCTGGCAATCGCTGGCAATTTCCCGGGTACTGCGTTTGCGGCAGATCCAGTCGGAGATCCGTGGGGCGAGGCGAAGGCCATCATCGACCGTTTTGCTACGCCATTGAAATTTCGCGATCAAGATTTTGTCATTACCGAGGCGGGTGCAGAGCCATGCAATGTCGTCCCAGTCACGGCGTGGGTTTCATTTATCGACAAAGCCATTATCAACACGCCCGCGGCGGATGCGAAAGACTGTTACGCAGCAATTGCAAAGTCCATTGCCGATTGTCACGAGGTGGGCGGAGGACGGGTGGTGATTCCCCGGGGCAACTGGTACTGCGCAGGTCCGATCACATTGCTCTCGAATGTTCACGTTCATCTGAAATCAGGTGCGCAGGTTTTCTTTAGCAACAATCCGGCTGATTACGCCAAGTATGGAAATTTCCCCTGCGGCAAAAACGGTAACCTGGTGATTTCACGATGGGAAGGCAATGACCTGCTCAACTTCTCGCCCATGGTCTATGCCTACGGGCAAAAAAACATCGCCTTGACCGGCGAAGATTGGACCAGCATTCTCAATGGGCAGGCTGGCGTCAAGTTTGCAGATAGTCCTGATTGCTGGTGGTCGTGGAAGGGGCGCAACAAACCTGCCTCTACCGGTGACGGCCCTGTTGGATCAGGTGACTATGTGAGGCATGATCCTGCGCGCTCCGAGGTCACGCTAAACCCGGTGAATCCGACTACGCTCGCTGCACTGGCACCGGGTCTCAGCGAAGCCGAAATGAAGTTTATCCAAGGGCCTGGCGACATCTGGCGCCGCGATTCAAATTTCCTGCGTGCGCTGGCAGAGGCTCGCGTGCCAGTCGAAAAGCGTATTTTTGGCATCGGCCATTTCCTGCGTACGCATATGATCCAGTTCATCGGTTGCACCGACGTGCTGATGAAGGGCTACCAGGTCACCAACACCCCATTTTGGCAACACAATCCGGTCAACTGCCGCAACGTCCATGTGAAAAAAGTCTTTGCCAACAGCCTCGGGCCCAATAGCGATGGTCTCGATCCGGAAGCCTGCGACCACGTCCTGATCGAGGACTGCACCTTTGATACTGGGGATGACTGCATCGCGATCGACTCCGGCAAAGGTCCTGACATACAGTACGGGCCGGCGCAGAATATCGTCGTGCAAAACTGCACCATGCACAGCGGCCATGGCGCCATCACCTTTGGCAGCATCATGTCTGGCGGTATCCAGAATGTATTCGTACAGAACCTCACGTTCGAAAACAAGAACTGGAAAAGCGACCCCTTGAATATTGCGATTCGGCTGAAGACCAACATGAGCCGCGGCGGGTTCTTGCGAAACCTTCACATCCGCAACATATCGATCCCCAACGGCGTCCGCACCACACCGGCCTTCTACAAGCCGCTTCCTGGCTCGCTGATACCCGCTCAGTCCGTCGCCACATCGGCGGGTGGCGTGATCACTATCGATTGCGATTACGATCCCACCAACGACAATGTGCGGGTAAGGCCGCCCGTCGTTTCGGACGTGCATATTTCCAACGTCAACGTCGGCAATGTCGCCACGAAAGACGGCAAATTTTCGGGCTATCAGGCCATCGTGATACAGGGCCCGGTTCCTGCAAGCTACAACGGCGCCGACAAGTCGCCGAAAGTGCTGCCGGTAAGCAATGTGACGATCAGCGACTGCGATCTGGGTTCGCCGGTCAACGCCGCGAATCCGGTCTATTTGTACAACGTGGAGGGACTAGTCCTCAAGAACGTGACGATAGGCGGCACGACATACAACAAAACGATGTCCGCGAAGTCGTAGGTGCCGTCGTCATGATCGCGCTGTTCATGCGCTTGTTCGCCATAGGGTCATTATTGTTCGCGGCGTTCGTCGCGCTGGCGGCGGCGGAGGTAACGGCGGCGGAATTGGCGCCAGAGCGCGAAGCGATCCGCGTCATCCTCGTCGGCGACTCGACCATGGCCACCCGGTCCGGTTACGGCGATGCGTTGTGCCAACGGTTCCAGGCAAGCGTCACTTGTATCAACCTTGCCAGAGGCGGTCGCAGCTCCGGCAGTTTTCGCGCGGAAGGATTGTGGGACCAGATGATGGAAACGCTGCGCGGCAGCAGCCAGTTTCGCGCAACCTACGTACTGATCCAGTTCGGGCACAACGACCAACCCGGCAAGCCCGGACGCTCCACAGATTTGGTCACCGAATTCCCGGTGAACATTACCCGCTACGTGGACGAGGTAAGAAGTCTTGGCGCAGTGCCAGTGCTGATCACGCCACTGACAAGACGTGTCTTTCGTAGGGGTGCTTTGCAAAACGACTTGAAGCCGTGGGCTGACACCACGCGCCGAATTGCCGACGCCAGGAAGGCGCCTCTGCTCGATCTCAATACGGATAGTGCTGCGGCAGTAGTGGCGATGGGTAGCATAGAGGCGGACACGTTGGCGGAAGAGCCGCCCCGTGCGAACTCGTCCGCGCAAGTCCTGACATCCGCCTACACCGCCAAGTCTGAACCGAACGGTGTGTTCAAAAGCAGGTTTGACCACACTCACCTGGGTGCCAAAGGCGCCGCGCTATTCTCACGGATGGTGGTGCAGGAACTTGTCACGGCAGTGCCGACTATCGCAACGCATATCAGGCCAGATACATACGCTAAATGAGCCGCCGGACGATAAGACAATTTTTGTGGATGCCGGTATGGGTGGTTGCGAGCGCCGTCACTGCGCAGGACACACGCACCTTGACCGAACCGGTAGTACCGCCCGTGTGTTCGGTGGTGACCGCTGTGCAGAGTTCGCCAGCGGCCGCAGCGCGTATAGACGATACCCGGCGAATTCAAAACGCAATTGAAACTTGCGCGCGAGGCCACGCCGTGCGACTCGCCATTGGCAATGGCAAGACCGCTTTCGTCGCCGGTGCGCTTGTCTTGAAGAGCGGCGTGACACTCCTGCTCGATAGCGGTGTCACGCTGTTTGCAATCACCGACCCGCTCGCCTATGATCGCGGTCAGAAAATCTGTGGCACCAACAACGCAACCGGCAAAGGCTGCAAACCGTTCATCACCGCTGATCGAACCCACGGCAGCGGCATCATGGGCGAAGGGGTGATCGACGGGCAAGGCAGCCAGCTGATCGACGGCAAGACAGAGACATGGTGGCAAATCGCTCGCCGTGCACAGAAGGAGCAGTCGCGCCAAAACGTCCCGCGACTGATCGAGGTCAGCAACAGCAGTGATTTCAATCTGTATCGCATCACGCTGCGCAATTCCCCTAATTTCCACGTCACTCTCAATCGGGTTGATGGCTTTACCGCCTGGAACGTGAAAATCGATACGCCACCTGACGCCCGCAATACCGACGGCATCGACCCTATTTCCTCTCGCAACGTCACCATCGCCCACAGCTTCATTCGTACCGGGGACGACAATGTTGCCATCAAGGCCGGTGGCAACGGGCCGACCGAAAACATCTCGATTCTGCACAATCATTTCTACAATGGTCATGGCATGTCCATCGGCAGCGAGACTGACGGCGGCGTGCGCAATGTGCTTGTCGACGACCTGACCATGGATGGCGCAACCTCGGGCCTGCGCATCAAGAGCGATGTATCGCGCGGCGGGAAGGTCAGCAACGTGCGCTACCGCGATGTCTGTCTGACTAACGTGCGCGCGCCCCTCGACATCGATACCCGTTACGACAAGAAAGCCACCGGCAACAAGATCCCGGCCTATCGCGACATTGCGTTTGAACGTGTGCGCAGTATCACGCCGGGTCGAATCACCTTACGTGGTTTCAATGCAACGTACCCGCTGACCGCCATGTTGAACGATGTCGTGATCGATGGCAATCCGACGATGCAAATTGAACACGCCAGGCTCACGCTTGGGCCGGGACCCGTTCAGCCGTTACCAGTCGGGGAAGGGGCAGAAATATCCGGCAGACCATCCAGCGGCACAGGAAAATCATGTGATGGCGCGTTTGTATCTTTCCCCGCATTGCCGACACCGACGCGTGCCACGCGCCCGCAATTGACCGCGCGCGACGCTGAGATGTATACGTATGCAGAAGTCCTGAAAACAACCGGACCCGCCGGTAGCGAGAGTTCCGACCCCTGGGATCCGCTTTCTGAACCGCTTGCGACCGGGGAGACACTGAAGTCGGACTACGTCGTCGATGCCGCCGCAACTGCCAACGGGAAAACAGTCTTCAATACAGTCCAGGCTGCAGTATCCAGAGCGGTATCCGATCAGTCATCGTCAGGGCGAAAGAGCCGCATTATTATTCTCGTCAAGCCGGGTACGTATCGTGAGCTTGTGTACGTGCCGAGATTGCCCGCACCGATAACCCTGACCGGCAGCGATGCAAACGCCGCCAACACGGTCATCAGTGCCAACCTCGACGCTCTCGTTGCGGGGAGCAAATATAGCCAGGCATTTGGCGCTCAATTCGCCTCTGCGCCGTCGGACATTAAAGCGATGTTTGACTCGCTGAAGGACCGCGCCGCAATCAGCACCTACGGCAGTGCCACCGCGTGGATCAGGAACGAAGGCTTTCAGGCAAGTAATCTGACGTTCGAGAATAGCTACAACAAAGTGCGACCCAGTGTGCCGGCGTCGAGCAATGTGTCCGTCATCAGCAGTCAGGCGGTTGCGCTGGTGGTGGACGACGCCGACAAGGTGCAATTCGAAAATGTCCGCTTTCTGGGCTTGCAAGACACGCTGTATCTGAAGTCATCATCGCCAGCCAGGACGGCACGTATTTTCTTCAACAAGTCGTACATTGAAGGTGACGTGGATTTCATTTTCGGCGACGCGACCGCGTATTTCTATCAATCTGAAATCAGGTCCCTGGGCGCGCGGCGCATTTCGTATGTCACCGCGCCCAGCACTCACCTCAAGGCCAAATACGGCTTCGTGTTTGATACCTGCAAATTTACGCACGACGGATCGGCCAACGCGCTTGCCGGTAACTTTAAACTTGGACGCCAGTGGTTTCGTAATCAGCGTTGCACGCCCTTCGGCACTGTGACCCATCCCGCTGGCTACCAGTGCCGTCTCGGCGAACTGGACGTTTATGAAACACCCGTCGGGGCCATCTCCAAAGGTGTTCTGGAAACGGTTGGCAAGGTGATCGTCCTGAACTCGCAGATCGGTGCGCATATCGACAGAGCCAGCCCCTGGGCAGATTGGAATGCACGCGGTACGATCAAGCATAGACCGGTGCAATATAGCTCGGATGATTTTTGGCACAATCTCATCAACGTCGGCATTGATCCGATGCGACAGCTGGGGTTGACCGCGCAAGAGTCCCCGCCCGACGCCTTCCTGGCGGAGTTCAAGAATACTGATGACTAGTCGTCATAACGGGACGCAGAAATAAATGGTTTTGACCGTGACACTACTGTTGCAAAATGCAGACAACGTCGTGAAAATCTGCCCGGAAATCGGCGGCACGAGATTCAGCTAGTCGCGTGGGGCATTTTGTGCCCGAAACGCCCACGGGCGCTTGAGTTTCATAATTCCAGAACGCGCTAACTCACCGGCGTCAACAACCGTCCCTCAGCAAAAAAGCTGCGCAAATTCGCCATGGTCAAAACTGCCATCGCCTGTCGCGTCTCATGGGTACCACTGGCAATGTGAGGCAGCAACACCACGTGGTCTAGCGTCATCAACGCTTCTGGCACCTGCGGCTCAAGCTCAAATACATCTAGTCCAGCGCCCGCGATTTTCTTGTTCACCAGCGCATCGACCAAAGCCGGCTCGTCAATCACCGATCCGCGCGAGATATTAACCAGAAAGCCATCCGGACCAAGTGCCGCCAATATTTTTGCTGAAACCAGATGCCGCGTGTCGGGACCACCGGCACTGGCGACAACGAGGAAATCCGCCCAGCGTGCCAGCTCCTCAAGTGATGACTCATAAATAAATGCCACATCATCCACCCGGCGACGATTGTGATAACGAATGTCCATGTCAAACCCGGACGCGCGTTTCGCAATCGCGCGGCCGATGCGTCCCAGTCCGAGAATGCCCAGGCGTTTGCCACTCACCCGCGTCTGCAGCGCAAACGCACCGCGCTGCCAGTCACCTCGGCGCACGAATCGTTCTGACGCTGACATGCCGCGCGCTACATCGATCAGCAAGCCAAATGCCGTATCGGCCACGCAGTCGTTGAGAACGTCGGGCGTGTTGCCGACCAGGATGCCGTGTTGCGCAGCGGCGGCGAGATCAATCGTGTCGACGCCCACGCCAAAACTGGAAATCACTTTCAGGCTCGGCAGCGCCTTGATCAGTGCTGCATCGGCTCCCCATCGCGCAGAGGTTGCGAGCCCGATAAATTCAGCGCCATGCGCTGCCAGATACGTGGTTTGATCCGCCTCCTTCCACAATTGATGAACATCGAACTCGGCGGCCAACGCCTTTTCGAGAGACGGCATGTAAGCGCCTTTTTGTAATATGCGATGTTTCATTTGTCATCCTGGAAACGGCGAAGTGGTCGCGGTGCTTCAATTCTAGTCACTCTTTGGGCGAAACGAATTCCTCAGCTTCCGTAACCGGCGCACGTGCAACAATGCTCGATTAGTTTTTGAATTTATCGCGCAACGCCTGCGTCGCACCGCGAAACACGCCCAGATCGCTGCCAACGGCGACGAACGTGCAACCCCACTCGATATACCGGCGTGCGTCCACTTCCGCCGGCGCCAGAATACCGCTGGGTTTTCCGTTGGCGCGGGCACGCTCAAGCAGATGCTTGATCACAGCTTGTACTTCCGGATGGCCGGGATTGCCCAGATGCCCCAACGCGGCAGACAAATCACCAGGCCCGACAAAAACACCATCGACGCCGTCGACTTGTGCAATCGCATCTACTGCATCGATACCGGCGCGGCTTTCGATCTGCACCATCACCGCAATGTGATCGTTGATGGTTGCGAAATAATCGGGCACCGTGCCGTAGCGGTTATTGCGCTGCGAGACTGAGATGCCGCGAATACCCGCAGGCGGATAACGCGTTGCAGCGACGGCATTGCGTGCCTGTTCGGCCGACTCGATAAACGGGATGAGGAAATTGTGAAAGCCAGCGTCGAGCAGGCGCTTGATGATCACCGGCTCATTCCATGGCGGACGCACTACTGGTGCGCTAACGCTGTCTTTCAGCGCCATCAACTGCGGGATCAGCGTGGGGACATCGTTGGGCGAATGCTCGGCGTCGAGCAGTAACCAATCAAAGCCGGCGAGGCCGAGCACCTCCGCCGTGATTGGGTTGGCGAGAGAACACCAGCAGCCGATGAGCTGTTTGTTGGCCAGCAGATCGCGTCTAAACGAATTCGGTGGGGTTTGATAGGCGGGCATATTGTTTCCGTTTGTCGTTAGTCGAGTTGCGCGCCAGAGGCTTTGGCGGCCTTCGACCATTTGGTGATTTCAGCTTGTATGAATTCAGTGAATTGCTGCTGTGTGCCCGCCACCACCACGAAGCCTTGTGCTTGCAAGCGCTGTTTGATTTCGGGCAGGTTCATCGCCTTGACCGTCGCGTCGTTGAGTTTCTGTAACACATCCTTGGGTGTTCCCGCCGGTGCGCTAAGCCCAAACCACGAGACGGCCGAGAAACCTGCGTATCCTGATTCGGCGATTGTCGGTACATTCGGATAAGCAGGATTGCGCTCCAGACTGGCGACGGCAAGTCCACGCAGTTTGCCACCCTGTACCTGCGGCAGTGCATTGTCCTGATTGATAAACAGGATGGGAACCTGGCCTGCGATGGTATCGGTAATTGCAGGACCTCCACCCTTGTACGGCACATGAACCAGGCTGATGCCCGATGCGAGCTCAAGCATCTTCATCGCCAGGTGTCCCGATGAGCCGCTGCCCGAACTGGCGTGCGAGTACTTGCCCGGATTGGCTTTGACGAGCGCAATGAATTCGGCAAATGTCTTGACCGGGAATTCGGGATTCACCACCAGCACATTGGGGCCGGTGGCAAGTAGCGACACGTGCGCAAAATCCTTGTCGGCAAACGGCATGCTGCGATAGAGCGAATAGTTGATCGCGTTAGAACCCACGCCGGAGGCCAGCAACGTGTAGCCGTCCGGTGCGGCCTTGGCGACGAAGTCCGCGCCGATATTGCCATTGGCACCGCCCTTGTTTTCGATGATCACCGGCTGCCCTAACGACTTGGACAGCTCCTGCGCGAGTTGCCGACCGATGGCATCGGTGCTGCCGCCCGGCGGGAAGGGGACAACGAGCTTGATGGTTTTCGCGGGCCAGGCTTGCGCGTGTAGCGCAGTTGCGCCCATGAAGCCAAGAGACGCGATCAACGCGGTGGCTAAGAGTTTGCTGAGGCGGTTTTGCATGGCGGTCTCCATTGGCTCTTGTCGATATTCGCGTGGCAAGTCCTAGTGCGTAAAATGTTTAGAACGCCATTCTGCGCGGTTGCTGGCGGCAAAATCCTTGTAAAGGCGCGCGGATACTGGAGTTTTGTTGGAAATCCAATAATATCGTCGTTCTTGCGAAGTCAAATGTCCGTAAAACGACTCCTTCCCCCGCAGTTGTGGGGGAACCGGGATGGGGGTTGCTCATTTATGCGTGTTGCCTGCCCGCATCGACCCCATCCCGGCCTTCCCCTGTTTCCAGGGGAAGGAGAGATTGTCATGCCAACGTATACGCCGTCTTCACCGTCGTATAAAACTCTGCCGCATATCGCCCCTGCTCTCTCGGCCCATAGCTCGAACCTTTACGGCCACCGAACGGCACGTGGTAATCCACACCCGCCGTCGGCACATTCACCATCACCATCCCCGCCTGAATGTGTCGCTTGAAATGCGTGGCGTACTTCAACGAAGTCGTACAGATACCGGCAGACAAACCGAACTCTGTATCGTTGGCGAGCATCAACGCTTCATCGTAATCCTTCGCGCGGACGACCGATGCGACCGGCCCGAAAATTTCTTCGCGACAGATACGCATATTGTTGTCGCAATTCGTGAACAGCGCGGGTGAAAAATAGAAACCTTCCTTCTCACGCTTGAGACGTTCACCGCCGCACGCGAGTGTTGCACCTTCACTCTTGCCGATGGCGATGTAGCGCTCGTTTTGTTCTAGTTGTTTGACATCGACGACGGGGCCGATCTGTGTTTTCGCGTCACGTGCGTCGCCGACCACCAGGTTCCGAGTACGCTCGGTGAGGCGCTGCACAAACGCATCGTGAATGCCAGCGGTGACGATGATGCGGCTCGACGCCGTACAACGCTGACCGGTGGAATAGAACGATCCCTGCACCGCGACTTCAACCGCCTGTTCCAGATTGGCATCATCGAGCACCACCAGCGGATTCTTGCCGCCCATTTCCAGCTGCATCTTGGCCATACGTTTCAACGCCGATGCGCCGATGTTTTTGCCGGTGGCAACCGAGCCCGTGAAGCTGATTGCGTCGACCTCTTCATGATCGACCATCGCCTGACCAGCCACCGAGCCGCGACCGATCAGCAGATTGAACACACCCGCTGGCAATCCGGCGCGGGAAATGATTTCTGCCAATGCCCACGAACAGCCGGGCACCAGATCAGCGGGTTTGAACACCACGCAGTTGCCGAACGCCAGTGCCGGTGCAATCTTCCACGCCGGAATCGCAATCGGAAAATTCCATGGCGCGATCATCGCCACCACGCCCAGCGGTTCGCGCGTCACCTCCACGCCAATGCCGGGCCGCACAGAGCCGATGATTTCGCCACCAACACGCAGCGCCTCACCGGCAAAGAATTTGAATATCTGCCCGGCGCGTCCCGCCTCGCCGATACCTTCGGGCAGTGTCTTGCCTTCTTCGCGGGCCAGCAGATTACCCAGTTCAGTTTTACGCGCGAGGATTTCCGTGCCGATGGCGTCAAGCACATCGAACCGCTGCTGCGGCGTCGTGAGCGACCATGCCGGAAAAGCCGCGCGCGCCGCCGAGACCGCACGACCTACATCAGCGATATCCGCCTACGTGTATTCATCAATCACATCGGATGTATCGGAAGGATTGATATTCGGTGTGGCGCGCAAGCTGTTGACCCATTCGCCAGCGATATAGTTACTTTTCATTAGTCAGCCTTGATGTTGGCGCCCTTGACCACTTTTGCCCATTTAGCAATTTCGGATTTCTGGAATGCTGCAAATTCTTCGGGAGAGTTGCCGACGGTATCGAGCCCCAGCCCTTCGAAGCGCTCGCGCACGTCTGGCATGTTCAGGATTTTCACCAACTCGGTACTCAGCTTTTGAACAATTTCCTTCGGTGTACCTGCTGGCGCAAAGATGCCCTGCCAAGAAACGACTTCATAGCCCGGAACCCCGGCCTCGTTCAGCGTGGGAATACTGTCGTAACCCTTAACGCGTTTGCTCGAAGTAATCCCTAACGCTTTCACTGTGCCGGCCCTGATTTGCGGCCCGGCGACGATCATGGTGTCAAACATCATCGTCACCTGTCCGCCCATCACGTCCTGAATCGCCGGTGCGCTGCCTTTGTAGGGCACATGCACCATGTCGATGTTTGCCATGTTTTTGAACAACTCGCCGGAAAGATGTTGCGAGGTGCCTGCGCCCGCGGAGGCAAAATTCACTGTTCCTGGTTTGGCTTTGCTCTGTGCGATGAACTCGGCGAGATTCTTGGCAGGGTTGCTCGGATGCACGATCAGTACATTGGCGTTGGTGCCAATCAGTGTGATCGGTACAAAATCCTTCACCGCGTCGTACGGCATCTTCGAGTACATGCTGGGGTTGATCGCATGCGAGCTGATGGTGCCGCCCAGAATCGTGTAGCCGTCGGGCGCCGACTTGGCCACGAAATCCGAACCGATATTGCCACCGGCACCGGGCTTGTTGTCGACCAGCACCTGCTGGCCGAGGCTCACGGAAAGCTTTTGCGCAATGACGCGGGCAAGTGTGTCGGTGGTACCACCGGGTGGAAATGGGACGATGTACTTGATTGGTTTCGATGGCCATTTGTCTTGGGCAACTGCAGGGGCTGCAATCGCGCAAATCGCGGCAAGCAAGACGGCAATCAGTGGTGTTGATTTCATGTGCTCTGCTCCTCAGCGGTCATTTTTATTAGTGAATTTCCGGGTCTGGTGTCGCATGTTCTGGCGACGCGCCGTCTTCCAGAAAATCGAAGTCGCAGCCTTTGTCGGCCTGCGTCACGTGCTTAAGATACAGCGTCCCGAAGCCGCGCGTGTAATGCGGCTTGGGGGGTGTCCATGCGGCGCGGCGGCGCTCCAGTTCTGCCTCGCTAACCTTCAGATTGAGACTGCGATGGGCGACATCGAGCTCAATGATGTCGCCATCCTGCACAAATGCCAGCGGACCGCCGACGTGCGACTCCGGCGCAATGTGCAGTACACAGGCGCCGTAGCTGGTGCCGCTCATGCGCGCATCCGAGATGCGCAGCATGTCGCGCACGCCCTGCGCGAGCAATTTTTTCGGCAGCGGCAATTGTCCCCACTCAGGCATGCCCGGCGCGCCTTGCGGACCGGCACTTTGCAGCACGATCACCGAATCCTTGTCTATATCAAGATGCTCGTCGTCGATGCGCGCGGCCATGTCGTTGTAATCGCGAAATACTACAGCGCGACCACTGTGCTTTTTGAACTGTGCTTCCATTGCCGCCGGTTTGATGACCGCGCCGTTTGGCGCCAGATTGCCGTGCAGCACCGCAAGGCCGTCGGAGGCAACCAGTGGATTGCTTCGCGGACGAATCACATCGTCGTGATAAACAGTGGCGCCGGCAATGTTCTCGCCGAGCGTGCGGCCGTTGACAGTGATCACGCTCGTATCGAGCAGATCGGTGAGCTGGGCCAGCATGCCGCGCAGTCCGCCGGCGTAATAGAAGTCTTCCATCAAATATTTGCCTGACGGACGGATGTTGGCCAGTACCGGCGTATTGCGGGCGAGTGCATCGAAGCGGGCAAGATCGAGCGAGACACCAGCACGACGCGCCAGCGCAATCATGTGCACGATCGCATTGGTCGAGCCACCCAGCGCCAGCACCGTGGTGACGCCGTTATCGATGGCACGGGAATCAACGACATCGCGTATGCATAAGTCCTCCCACACCATATCGACTATGCGTTTGCCGGTCAGCGTCGCCATTTGCGCGTGACGCGAATCTGGCGCGGGGATCGATGCGGCGCCGGGCAAGGTCAAACCCATTGCCTCGGCCGCACTCGTCATCGTCGATGCGGTGCCCATGGTCATGCAGTGTCCCGGTGAGCGCGCGATGCCTTCTTCCACGCCCTGCCATTCCTCTTCGGTGATATTGCCCGCGCGCAGCTCCGCCCAATATTTCCAGGTGTCACTGCCGCTGCCCAGATAGTTGCCCTTGAAATCACCGCGCAACATCGAGCCTGCCGGCATGAAAATGGAGGGCAGGTTCATCGACAACGCGCCCATGATCAAGGCCGGCGTGGTTTTGTCGCATCCGCCCATCAGCACGCAGCCGTCGATCGGATAACTGCGCAGCAACTCCTCGGCTTCCATCGCCAGCAGATTGCGATAAAGCATGGTGGTGGGTTTCTGGAACGGCTCGGATAGCGAGATCGCCGGCATCTCCACCGGAAAGCCGCCCGCCTGCCAGATGCCGCGCTTCACTTCTTCCGCGCGCTGCCGGAAATGGCTGTGGCAGGGATTGATGTCGCTCCAGGTGTTGATGATGGCGATCACCGGCTTGCCCGCGTAATCCGAGCGGTGATAGCCCATCTGCGCCGTGCGCGAACGATGTCCGAACGAGCGAAGATCGTTAACGCCGTACCAGCGGTGGCTGCGCAAGGTTTCCGGTGTTTTACGGGTTTTCATGCGGCTTTGTTGAGTGCCAGATTACGATCAAATGCCAATAGTGCCTTGGCCACCGGCTCGACTTGAACACGCTCCGCTGCGGTAAGCCCCGTCAGCATCGGCAGCATCGGCCCCATGTCGGCAATGCCGGCCAGTGTGATGCCATCGTGCAGCACCCGAATTGGTGAAATGCCGTCGCGACAGTCTTCGAACGCCATATAGACCGAGCGCACGGCTTCGGCTTCTTCATACCGTTTTGCTTTCAACAGCGCCAGCAATTGCATGGTGCCGTTTGGCGCCACACAGATGGAGCCTGAAGTGAAGCTGGTGAGGCCAAAATCGCGCAGATGCACGATGGCAGGACGCTCGCCGATGCCGGACACGATATAGCGGACATCGACCGCGTCGCAAAGTGCGCGCAGGTAATCGTCCTTCGCCGGATCGACCCTGACCGGCGCGTACTTGACGCTTGCCACGCGGCCCTCATCGACTAGTGCCTTGAGGGTTGCTGGCTTCAAGTAAGGGTCGGACTTGATGTAAACGACCGCAGGTTTTCCCATCGCGTCCGTGATGCGCCGGATGCCGATGCCCAAGCCCTCATCCGTAAATGGGAAGGTCATCGGCAACACCATCGCAGTTGGATATTTGCTGGCTTTGATGATGGCGGCCTGATCGATGGCCTTGCCGTAGTCAGGGCCAAGGGAGGGCAGTATCCAAGTATCCGGCCCGGCCGCCTCGGCCAGGAAATCCAGCGTGGCCGCATATTCAGAAAGAGGGATGTGATAAAAATTGGCGTTACCGCCGTACATTATGGAGCGAACGCCGCCGGATTCCAGGTGGGTGATCAGCGCGCGATTGGCGTCTTTATTTAAGGAAAAATCGGCGTGGCGCGCCATCGGCGGGACGGCGATAACGGAGCGAAGCAGATCTTCTTTGGTGACGGGTGTGGTTTTCATTCGCGGCTCCGGATCAGGCTGAAGTGATGTTTGAATGGTAGCGCTAACATTCAAAATGTTAAGCGACTGTCGCACTCCTGTCAAGGTGCAGGCCCCAAACTCAGCTCACGCGCTGTCGCGTTTGACGATGGAAAAGCCGAGGTCGATCACGCGTTCTGCGACGGTTCGACCTTCCGCGCGCTCGACAATGAACCGCGCCGCCTGGTGACCGATGGCGTTGCCGTCGACACGCACCGTTGTCAGGGTGGGAAAGGTGTCCCCTGCAAAGCCGAGATCACCAAAGCCGAACACCGCGAAGCGTGCGGGCACGGACAAATTGCGGGCCTGGGCCTCGGTCAATACGCCGAGCGCCAAAATGTCGGAGCTGCAAAAAACGGCATCCATGTGCGGGAATCGACTGAGTAAATCGGATAGTCCAAATCGCCCACTGCCCAACGTGGTTGGCGCAGGGACAGTGCAGGCGCCCACTAACCCAACACCAAGTCTAGTGGCGGCATCCTCAAATCCTTTGCGCCGCAACCCGGCGCGGTGATCGTCGGCCGTGACGATTGCCAACTTCTTGTAACCCGCCGATACGAGGTATTCAGCGACCGCCGCGCCAACTTTCTCATGCGAAAAGCCAACCAGCATGTCGATTGGTGTCGGTGTCAGGTCCCATGTTTCAACCACCGGAATTCCGGTGGCGAGTAATCGTCTGCGTCCTTCTGCGGAGTGCATGATGCCGGTGAGCACGATTCCGTCGGGGCGCCGACCGATAATGGCGTCCAGCAACGCATCTTCGCGTGCGCCGCTGTAACCGCTCTGCCCCAACATCACTTGATAGCCGGACTCGGCTAACGCTTCAGTGAGTGCTTGCACCGTTTCCAGAAAAACCGGGCCGGCTATCGTCGGCACCAACGCGGCGACCAGCCGACTGCGGCTGGAGGCGAGGCCGCCAGCAAGCATATTCGGCACGTAGCCGGTTCGCGAGACCGCGTCGCGGACGCGCTTGAGCGCATCGCGGGAAACACGCTCTGGGGTGTTCAGCGCACGCGAGGCTGTGATCGCAGATACCCCAGCGACTTTGGCGACATCCGACAGCGTGATGCTGCCGGAACCCCGCCGTGAACGGCGCTCTTTGGAAACCAGAGTAGGTGTCTCAGATGTTCGTGTGGACTGTTCCGACATGCTGGGATGTTAGCGCAACCGTCATCAGCTTGCCAGTTTCCAGCCCGACTGATAAAGAAATCGCGCAGAACCTATGCGACAAAAATTCATCAAGTAGCACAACTTAAATCGTGCCATGACTTGAATTCTTCACATTTCGGCCCTATCATTTAGCACTCTAAAAGGTTGAGTGCTAACAAATCACGCATTCCCTTCTATGTGCGCCGGTCATCAAAAACCCGGTTATTCTTGTAAATCAATGTTTTACATTTAGGAGTGAGCTATGAAACTGCGTCCCCTGCACGATCGCGTGATCGTCAAGCGTTTGGAAGAAGAGCGGAAAACCGCATCCGGCATCGTCATCCCTGACACTGCCGCAGAAAAACCAGATCAAGGTGAAGTCTTGGCTGTTGGTCCTGGCAAGAAGAATGACGAAGGCAAAGTGTTCCCGGTCGATGTCAAAGTCGGCGACAAGATTCTGTTTGGCAAGTATTCCGGTACCACCGTTCGTGTTGACGGCGACGAGCTCCTCGTCATGCGCGAAGAAGACATCATGGCTGTTGTTGCCTTATTGATTTCGGCACCCGTCATTAAACAAATTTGAAAGGAATTCATCATGGCTTCAAAAGAAGTTAAGTTCGGCGGCGACGCACGCGTTCGCATGGTTCATGGCGTGAATGTTCTCGCCAATGCAGTTAAAGTCACCCTGGGCCCTAAAGGCCGTAACGTGGTTCTCGAGCGTTCATTCGGCGCCCCGACCATCACCAAAGACGGCGTATCAGTCGCCAAGGAAATCGAACTCAAAGACAAGTTCGAAAACATGGGCGCACAGATGGTCAAGGAAGTTGCTTCCAAGACTTCTGATGTTGCTGGCGATGGCACCACCACCGCAACCGTTTTGGCACAAGCGATCGTTGTCGAAGGCATGAAGTATGTAGCCGCCGGCATGAACCCGATGGACCTGAAGCGCGGTATCGATAAGGCCGTTATTGCCATCGTTGCTGAGCTGAAGAAAATCTCCAAGCCAACCACGACCAACAAAGAAATCGCGCAAGTTGGTTCGATCTCGGCAAACTCTGACGAAAACATCGGCAAGATCATTTCGGACGCGATGGAAAAAGTCGGCAAAGAAGGCGTGATCACGGTTGAAGACGGCAAGTCACTCGACAACGAACTCGAAGTCGTTGAAGGTATGCAGTTTGACCGTGGCTATCTGTCCCCGTATTTCATCAACAACCCGGACAAACAAGTTGCGCTGCTGGAAGATCCGTTCATCCTGTTGCACGACAAGAAGATCTCCAACATCCGTGACCTGTTGCCCGTACTGGAACAAGTTGCCAAAGCCGGCCGTCCGCTGCTGATCATCGCTGAAGATGTCGATGGCGAAGCGCTGGCAACATTGGTAGTAAACAACCTCCGCGGCATCCTCAAAACCACCGCTGTCAAGGCGCCTGGTTTCGGTGATCGTCGTAAAGCCATGCTCGAAGATATCGCGATCCTCACCGGCGGTACCGTGATCGCTGAAGAACTCGGCCTGAAACTCGAAAACGTGACCCTGAAGGATCTGGGCCGTGCCAAGAAGATTGAAGTCGGCAAGGAAAACACCACGATCATCGACGGTGCTGGCGACGAAGAAGCCATCAAGTCACGCGTTGCGACCGTACGTAAGCAAATCGACGACGCGACCAGCGACTACGACAAAGAAAAACTGCAAGAGCGCGTGGCCAAGCTGGCCGGCGGCGTTGCCGTCATCCGCGTCGGTGCTGCAACCGAAGTTGAAATGAAAGAAAAGAAAGCACGCGTCGAAGATGCATTGCACGCGACACGTGCTGCTGTTGAAGAAGGTATTGTTCCTGGCGGCGGCGTGGCATTCCTGCGCGCGCGTACCAATGCAGGCAAGATCAAAGGCCTTAACGCTGAACAAGATGCTGGTATCAAGATCATCCTGCGCGCACTCGAAGAGCCGCTGCGCATGATCGCTCAAAACGCTGGTGACGAGCCTTCTGTGGTCGTCAACAAAGTGGTTGAAGGCAAGGGCAACTTTGGCTACAACGCGGCGACTGGTGAATATGGCGATATGGTGGAACTCGGTGTTCTCGATCCGACCAAAGTCACGCGCTATGCATTGCAAAACGCGGCGTCAGTTGCCTCATTGATGCTGACGACCGACGCGATGGTTGCTGAACTGCCGAAGGATGACTCGGCTGGCGGCGGCATGGGCGGTGGCGGTGGAATGGGCGGTATGGGCGGCATGGGCGGTATGGACATGTAATTCCGCTTCGATTGCCGGGCCGCGGTGGCAAATAAGCTGCGTAGGCCGGTTGCTCGTGTACAAACAGGTACACGTCGCAACCGTCCGCCTTGCCATCATCCCGGCATTCAAACCGGTAGACAAATCGTCTCCATAGAAATACAAAAGCCGACGCAAGTCGGCTTTTGTATTTCTATGTCTAGCACTGGCGCTGCTTACAGTGAGTTTTTGTCCGGTGTGCCGCGCCAATACTAGAGACTTATCATTTTTCGCTCATGGTCCAACAGCCATTGCTTACGTGCGAGTCCACCGCCGTAACCCGTGAGGCTGCCGTCAGAGCCGATGACACGGTGACACGGAATAATGATGCCCCGATAGTTGTCTCCATTGGCTCTTGCAACCGCCCGCACGGCCTTGGGCTCGCCAATGCTTTTGGCGATCTCGGCATAGGAGCGAGTTTCGCCGGTTGGAATGTTCAGTAACGCATCCCACACCCGTCTTTGGAAGTCGGTGCCTCTGCGGGCAAACGGCAGCGTAAACACTTTTCGTTGCCCGGCAAAGTACTCGTTGATTTCACGCGTGGCCTGGTCGAGTACCGGGTGTGAGCCCGGCACAATGGCGAATTTCGTCCGCTCCCGCAAACGCACGATTTCACGCTCCAACCCCCGCCGGTCCACCCAGTCAAACACATACAGGCCATCGTCATCGGCCAGCGCCAAAATTGCGCCGAGCGGCGACTCTATCCATTTTGAAAGTAGGCAGTGAACACCGCTAGACCGCGACGGCGCGGTTCCAAACAGCTTGCCAAAGGCCTCGCGAAACCCGCTCGATGATTCGAATCCATGATCCAGTTGCGTATCCAGCACGTTGACTCCCTTCCTGACGGCGGCGAGTGCTGCACCCATGCGCCGCGCACGTTGATAAGCTTGAAATGACATCCCGAAAAAGCGCTGAAACTGGCGACGCGCGGTAGATGGGTCGATGCCCATATTGATCAAGTCGCTTTCGCGCAATCGGGTACCTGGATCGCCCTCGATCTGCTTGCGTAGCTTTTCGACCAGTGTCGGCACTTCGCCAGTTGTGTGCATCGGTTTACATCTTAGACAGGGACGAAAACCTGCGTGCAGCGCTTCAACTTTGCCCGGAAAAAACTCGACGTTTTTGCGCAGTGGCTTACGCGCCGAACAAATCGGCCGACAGAATATTCCCGTGGTCTTGACGCCGAGAAAGAAAATACCCTCGTAGGACGAATCGCGGCTTTGCAGCGCGCACCAAAATTCCTCTTCCCGTTCAGTAAACTTTTGATTGCTCATGGCGTTGATTGTATGCGGCCATTTGCGGCAATGCTGCCGATTTTCAGGCAGCAATTTTTATGCTGTGATTAAATATGTGCGGCCCTCTACCCGGCCGCCAGCCGCGTTTATTAGACCAACTCACTTCACGACACTCTGGAGACCACATGAAAAAAATTATCGCCCTTGCCGCAGCACTGTTGATCGGTGCAACCGGTTCAGCCTACGCGCAAAAGCAGGACGCACCTAAACCTGCCCCCGTTACACCAGCGCCCGCCGTTAAAGCGGATGCAAAGCCCGCAGCTGCAGCACCGACCGCCGCACCGGAAGCCAAAAAAGAGCCGATGGATATCAATTCGGCAACCGAAAAGGAACTCGCAACTCTCCCCAAGATTGGTGAAGTACGCGCCAAGGCGATCATCAAAAAGCGTCCCTACAATGGCAAAGACGACCTGATCAACAAGAAGATCATTCCGCAAGACGCCTATGACGCGATCAAGGACATGATCATCGCCAAACAAGCCAAAAAAGACGTAAAGAAAGAAGAAAAGAAAGATGACAAGAAGAAGTAATCTTCTCGTCAATTCCGGAATCAATAAAAAGGGCAGCGGAAGCTGCCCTTTTTTATCGCCTAGCGCTCCATAAGAGCCTACTTGAAATGACGTTTATCATCAGCGCGTACGCGAAGTCTTCCTCCCGCGAATTCTTTGCATCAACTGGAAAGTAGGCAGCGACAAGGTAACGATGATAAGGACGCGCGTGACATGCGCCGCGGTGACAAACGCAACCCCAAGTTGCAATGCGCGCGCGGTAATGGACATTTCCGCAATCCCGCCCGGGGCTGCCGCCAGTAACATGGTCGGCACAAAGATGCCAGTAAGGCTTGCCAGCCCCAAGCCCATCGCCGCGGACACAGAAATCATCAACAAGATACAGGCCACGACGACGCTCACGAATCGAGGCGCGTCGTGCAGAAACTGCCGCGAGAAGCGCGAACCCAGCGCACATGCAAGCAGCACCTGTCCGCAATTGGTCAGCAAGCCCGACATGGACGAAAACGCATTGCCGCTTGCGGAAATCAGGATGGTCGCCACCAGCGGGCCCATCATCCACGCATTGGGAAATCGCATCCACATAAGGAGTAGCCCGCCTGCTGTGGCGATGGCTAATAGTTCCAGCAGCCCGATCCACGAAAACGGGACCAATACAGGGTCGTAGCGGTCTCCACCGTGTACATTTGCCAGCGTCATCACTACTGGAATCGTGCAAACCACCATCAAAATTCGCAACGAATGTGCGACTGCAACCTTGTCGACGGCGGCACCAAAGCGGTCACCCAGATTCGCCATTTCAGTCGCGCCGCCCGGTACGCTGGCGAAGAAAGCTGTGGCATCGTCTGTTCGTGTGTAGTGCGTCAACACACGGCTGCCGATGTATCCAATCAGGATTGAGCCAAAGGCTGCCGCCAACAGCACGCCAGCCTGTCCAAGAACTTCGCGCGCAACGGCCGGCGTAAAGTACAGCCCGAGCGTGACTGCAATCACCATCTGCCCGAATTCACGCCCAAGCGGCGGCGCAGCCAGACGTGCGCCGCTGAAGTTGCAAGCTGCCATCGCCAGCAACGGCCCAATCATCCACGGCAGGGGCGTTTTCAGCCAGGCGCAAATCGCGCCGCCGATGACGGAGACCGTAAGGCCCAGGATGATATTGCGGAGCTTAGGCAAGGGTTGGATTTGTGGGCGGTAGCCGCTATAATAACGGGCTTGCCGCTGCCAGTTGCCCCACAAAAAGTTAGGTGCCTGTTACGGCAAGTGAAGAATATGGCCCGGTAGCTCAGTCGGTAGAGCAGAGGACTGAAAATCCTTGTGTCGGTGGTTCGATTCCGCCCCGGGCCACCAAATAGCAGTTTCAAGAAGTCGATGTATGTGAAAAAGCCGCTCCTTTTAAGGAAAGCGGCTTTTTGTTTTGCGGCTATACGAACCTCCGGGTTGGGAGTATCCCGTCAGCCAGACTCTACGAGACCAACCTGAACGAGAAAGGCATCCGCACCCGTAAATCCTGGCCCTGGCCCTCGCATTTTAACTTGCGTACAGCCTCGATCGAGGCGTCATCGAGCACTGGTATAGGTGCGGATTTGACTTCGATGTCCTTGATGTCGCCATTGGCAGCAACCGTAAAATCGATGAGGATTTCACCTTGGAATCCCTCGGTGCGGGCCGACGCCGGATACCTTAGCTGCGTGCGCACATCATGTGAGTTAGGGCAGATAGCTGACGCATTTAGGTTTTTGCCGGGTGCCAGAACGGCGGCGTCCGCATTGCCGCCAGTAGGCCCGCCTTGCGCTGCATAGACGGTAGCCGCCGCAACTAAACCGGTGATCACAAGAATGCCGCCTCCGATACGAAGTGCAATTTTTGATGGACGATGATTGGCAAGCATGCTGATCCTTTCAACAAGTGGGTGACGAGACTTCCATGTGCACGCAAGGCTGTGCGCCAGCGATGCGTCCTGCGCCTTCACCAACGCCCGCGCGTATTGCGGTCGCTGCTGGGGGTAAAGCTGTATTACCGTCGCGTCGCATGCGAGCTCTTGATCGGCCCGCATTCGCCGCCACGCGGCATAAGCTAAAGGGTTGAACCACTGGAGCGCTAGCAACGCCAGCGCGATTGCGTTCCAGATGTTGTCTCCACGGTGCCGATGCACCTCCTCATGCGCGAGAATCATTGCCTGCTCGTGCTCGTCAAACTGCGCTTCAAAGTTGTTTGGCAATACCAGCTTAGGGCGAAGTAGCCCAAGCAGCGCCGGGCCGCGTGCATCGGCTGCCCGCCAGCGGCCACAGGCGGCATCCCATCGCAGCCCCGCAACATAGCGGCAATGCTGACGCGCAACGACTGCAATCACCACAAGTACACCGAACATCCACAAGGCAAATAGCAGCGCCGGAACCATGGACTGCGTTGGCAGCGCGGCAACGACGACTGATTCAGCACCGAGTCGCCAGGCATGGACTGTCTTTGACGCAGCGACGAATGATCGCGGCGGGAGTATCGAAGCCAGTAAGAGCAATGGCACCAATAGCCACGACGCATACGCAAGGGCTACGCCAAAGCGAACTAGAAGCGGGCGCAAGATCAGTACGAGCACGCAAGCCACACTGAACAGTGCGGACGCGCGCCAGAGCAACTCAAAGCCCTGTTCAGCCACGTTCTAGTTCCTTGATGAGCGCCTTTAGCGATGCAATATCGGCAACGTTAAGTTTACGTTGCCGCGAAAAGTGGGCCACCAGCGGCGCAACGCGTCCGCCAAACACACGGTCGATCAAGTCGGTACTTTGTTCGGCCAACCAGGCCGACCGTTGCAGCACGGCGCTGTAGGCATAGCGTCTGCCATCCTGAACTGCGCTGATCGCGCCCTTGTTCAAGAGGCGATTGAGCAATGTCTTGATCGTTGCAAGCTGCCAGTCTTGCGTCTTGGCGAGTACCAGCGCGATATCGTCTGTGCTTTGTGGGCTTTTTTGCCACAGCACTTCCATCACTTGCGCCTCTGCGTCTGAAATAGAAATCATTCGAGCCCTTTGATTACGGATGTAAACACAAGGCGATGATTACGCACGTAATCGCAGATGTCAAGCGAAGTTTCTACTTTCCGAGCAGTCGGGCTCCCACGGCAGGTCTACCTAGCGGCAGCACTCGGCGTCAGCATTCATGGCATAGCGCCAAAAGACAAAACACCCCCCCAGCTTGCCGTTTGAAGCAAAAGGGCCTCAAGAACCCCGCCAATAGGGCTTCTGCGCGCGCGTTTGCAGATTCCTAACTACTTATCCTCCATCACCCAAACACCATCCCACGCACCTTTCGGCGGTGCTTTCTTCATCTTCAGGCAGCGCTCGATGTAGATATTCGAGAGTTTGTCCGCGGGGTTGGCGGCGAGTGCTTCCTTGAACGCGGCGATCGCGGGATCCCATTTGCCACTGCGGTATTTGGTCAATCCATCCTTGAAGTGGTTGACGACCTCCATCAAGTTGGGGAAAGTCGCTTCAGTATGGTGATCGAGCACCTCAAAAATAGCCACGGGTTTGGTCTTGCCTTTTACAACCACCAAATCAACCTCGCGCGTGCGATAGGTGCCGCGCAGCTTCCTGTGTGTAAATTCACTGATTAGAATGCTTGCCGCGTACTGCTTGCACGCAGACTCCAACCTTGCTGCGAGATTCACGCCGTCGCCAATGATGGTGTAATCCACCCGCTTCTCCGACCCGATATTGCCGGCAACAACGTCATCGGTATTGAGGCCGATACCGATGTTAATTGGCTTTTTGCCTTCGTTGAGGCGAGTGATGTTCCAAGCGGCAAGGCTTCGAATCATCGCCACCGAAGTGCGCACCGCACGATCTTCGTCGTCGTCGTGGCCGAACGGAATGCCGAACGCCGCCATGATCGCGTCGCCAATGAACTTGTCGAGAAAGCCACCTTCTTTCTTCAGGCAACCATCCATGATCTGGAAGTACTCGTTGAGCATACTCACGGTGGCGTGCGGGCCGAGTTCCTCGGTGAGCGTGGTGAAGCCGCGGATATCCGAGAACAGCACGGTCGCCGTGACGCTCTTGCCACTCAACATATCCGGACCGCCAGCGATCACCTGATCAGCAATCGACTGATCCATGTAGCGCGCCATGGTTGACTTCAAACGCTTTTCACCGGAAATATCCTCGATCATGATCATCGAGCCAAGCTGTTTTTGATCGACGCTGACCAGTGGCGTCACCGTCGTATTGACCGACAGTTTTTCGCCGCCGAATTCGAGATCGGCGCCCATGCTGAGCTCTTGAGCATGCGTCTCGCCGACGCGTTTGAGCTTATCGAGCACCCAGGCGTTAGGGCCAGCAAAAAACGTGCTCGCCGGTTTATTCAGCACGTCGGTTGCAGCCATGCGAAAAATCCGCAGGCCCGCCGCGTTGCAGGTGACGATTTTTTCGGCTTCATCCAGGGTCAGCACGCAGCTGGACATCGATTCCAGCACACTCTCGTTGTAGTTCTTCATGTTCTGCACGTCGGCGAACAGGTTGGCATTTTCGAGCGCGATCGAGATCTGCGCGGTGAACGCCTTTAGACGGGATTCGTCCTCACTCGTAAATGGCCCGCCGCGCTTGTTGAGCACCTGCGTAGAGCCAATGATCTTGCCGCTGTGGTTGGTGATCGGCACACAAAGAATCGAGCGCGTGAAGTAGCCGGTTCGCTTGTCAAAGGCCGGACTAAAGCGCAGGTCGGCGTAAGCATAGGGGATGTTGATGGTCTTACCGCTGGTGAACACCGCCCCGGCGATACCTTCCGTGTTCGGCAATCTGATCTGCATCGCGGAGAGACCCTGACCGAGTTCCGACCACAGCTCGCCCGATTTTTCGTCGTTTAGGAACAGGGTAGAGCGTTCGGCATCGAGCATTCGCGTGGCCTCGCCCATCACCTTGTTCAGCAGCGAGCCGATCTTGATGTCCGAGGTTACCGAAGACACGATATCCATGAACTCCAATTCTTGCGCACGAACGCGTTTCATGCGTTCGATAAACTGGGCACTTTGCAGGGCCAGCGTGCTTTGCCGGTTCATCGCCGCCAATAAATCGAGGTCGCGCTGGGTGAATTTACCGGTGCGCTTGTTGAGCATGTCGACCACGCCAATGACTTCTTTCTTGGCCGTAAGGATAGGCACGCAAAGCATGGTGCGCGTGACAAAGCCGGATTCCTCATCGACAGACTGGCTGAAGTGCGGGTTCGAATACGCATCATCAACAATGACGCTCTCACCTGTCGTGAAAACGTGACCGGTCACCC
Source organism: Burkholderiales bacterium (assembly GCA_038321965.1). Classification (GTDB taxonomy): domain Bacteria; phylum Pseudomonadota; class Gammaproteobacteria; order Burkholderiales; family Usitatibacteraceae; genus UKL13-2. The sequence continues at coordinate 80,486 of JBBQFL010000001.1, forward strand.
CACTGCTATTGAGGATGCGAATCTCTCGATGGAAGCCACCCTGGGCAATACGCGAATACAGTTCATTGGTGGTCGGATCGTTGAGGAATAATGTCCCGCGCTCTGCATCCAACTCGGCCATCGCCACCTCGATAAACGCGGCTAGCGCTTCATCGAGCGACTCCATCTCGGCCATCTTTTGCGACAAGCCGAGCAAAAGCTCAAGGAGGCGCAACCTATCCTTCATCTCGGCTTCGGTTTCGACGGCGTCATTGCCTCCTGTCCTGGCCGAAACATTGGCCTTGGCGATGTCCGCGGCTGACGATTTACTCTTGGTCTCATTTTTCATCTTAGGTCCCCATGCCGCTGGATTCCAGCGATTCGCGCAATGCGATCACTGTCGCTTCCAGCTGTTTAACTTCGTCCTTTGCAGCGCGGACTGCCGCCCGCGTATTTTGCTCATGCTCGAATCTCTGTTGCTCTACTTTTTCACGCAACGCAGAAATAGTCAGTTCGAGCTGTCTGACTCGCTGATTGCCAGCTATTGCTGCCTCGCGAACCGCTCTTTCCTTGTCGCCACGTTCCGCCTCGATGGCATCGCGCAGTGTCGACGCCGTCGACCGTATTTGCGAGATCTCGTTGTTCGCCGTAGCGATCGCTTTGCGTATCGCGTTCTCGCGCTCTCCACGCTCGGTCTCCAACGCATCGCGCAACGCGGCCGATGTCGATTTGAGCTGGATGATTTCCTGATTGGCCACTACCACAGCCGTGCGCACCGCTTTTTCCTTATCGCCACGCTCGGCTTCCAGCGTATCGCGCAGCGCAGCAGCAGTGGATTTGAGTTGGATAACTTCCAGGTTCCCATTGACGACCGCTTCGCGCACCGCCTTTTCGCGTTCCTGCCGCGCTGTCTCCAGTGCGTCGCGCAATGCGGCAGATGTGGATTTGAGCTGACCGATCTCCTGGTTCGCGTTCACCACGGCTTCGCGCACCGCCTTGCTCCGTTCGTTTCGTTCGACTTCCAGTGCGTGCCGCAATGCCCCAGAGGTCGATTTCAGCTGTGCAATCTCCGCGTTTGCATTCAGTACCGCATCGTGTACCGCCTTTTCACGCGCATACCGCTCAGCTTCCAACGCGCTGCGCAACGCGGAGGCAGTGGCTTTGAGTTGGTTCAGCTCCTTGGTCGCTGCGGTCGCCGCCTGGCGTACCGAAGCCTCCTTATCGGCACGCGACTCCTCTAGGGCGGCACGCAATGCTGATGCCGCTGCCTTGACCTGCATGGACTCTTGATTGGCCGATACCAGGGCTGCCTGAACGCCTCGTTCCTTGTCCTCGCGCGCTTGCTCAAGCGCGTCGCGAAGTGCTGCAACAGTATTCTTCAGATCGCGAATTTCGAGCGCCGCAATCTGCTCGTCGGTCGGTTGTCGCGTTGACTTTGTGGGTTCCATGAGATTCAAATGATATGCGAAAAGAAAAAGAAACAAATGCACTAAATGAAAAAATTCATTAATTCTGAGGCTTCGAATTGCACTTCCGCTTGCGCTCGAACGCTGTTTACCCGCACGCACATCCCGTTCAAGCCGGTACTAAAAGCGCAGTGAATGCGATCAGGCTCAAGGGGGCATCAGCGGGCACTTTGCTATAATTTTGGTTTGTCGCCGTGTTGGCGTCGTCTATCAAGTCACTTTTTCCCTAGGACCCCTCATGGCCAAAATCAAAGTCAAAAACCCCATCGTTGAAATGGATGGCGACGAGATGACGCGCATCATCTGGCAGATGATTCGCGAAAAACTCATTCTCCCGTATCTCGATGTCGACCTTAAATACTTCGATTTGGGCATGGAGCATCGCGATGCGACCGACGACAAGGTGACTATCGACTCGGCAATGGCGACCAAGCAATATGGCGTGGCGGTCAAATGCGCGACCATCACGCCTGATGAGGCTCGCGTCAAGGAATTCAACCTGAAGCAGATGTGGAAAAGCCCAAATGGGACCATCCGCAATATCCTCGATGGCACCATTTTCCGCGAGCCGATCATCTGCAAAAACGTGCCTCGTCTGGTGAGCCATTGGGATAAACCCGTGGTCGTAGCGCGCCACGGTTTTGGCGACCAGTACCGAGCCACCGATTTCCAGTTTCCCGGCGCCGGCACGTTGACGATGACGTTCAAGCCAGCCGATGGCAGTGCACCAATCGAACGCGAAGTATTCAAGGCGCCCGCTGCCGGTATCGCACTGGCGATGTACAACCTCGACGAATCGATCAGAGGCTTTGCCCGCGCTTGTTTCAACTATGGTTTGGAGCGCAATTACGCGGTGTATCTCTCCACCAAGAACACCATCCTGAAAGTCTATGACGGCCGCTTCAAAAATATTTTCCAGGAAATTTACGATGCTGAGTTCGCCGCCAAATACGACACCGCGAAGCTCACGTACGAACATCGCCTGATCGACGATATGGTCGCCTCCAATCTGAAATGGAGCGGCGGCTATTTGTGGGCCTGCAAAAATTATGACGGTGATGTGCAGTCCGATACCGTTGCCCAGGGCTACGGCTCGCTCGGCCTGATGACCTCAGTGCTGATGTCACCCGATGGCAAGACAGTTGAAGCAGAAGCCGCACACGGCACGGTGACGCGCCATTACCGTATGCACCAGCAAGGCAAACCAACGTCTACCAATCCGATCGCGTCAATTTATGCCTGGACCCGCGGATTGATTTTCCGCGGCAAGATGGATGACACGCCGGAAGTTGTCAAATTCGCCGAGACGCTGGAAAAAGTCTGTGTCGATGTGGTCGAATCTGGGCGCATGACAAAGGATCTCGCGATTCTGATTCGTCCCGATCACCCGTACCTGACGACGGAAGAATTCTTGGCGGCTGTGGATACCGAGATGCAAAACCGCATGCGCTAGTCAGGTTCTTTGCTTCAGTAAAGGTGAATCAAAAACGGCTTCCAGATTGGAAGCCGTTTTCGTGTACATAGGTCCCGTCGTCAGTAACGTATCGGCAAATTCTGGTCGAGTATGGTGATCGACCTGCGTTGCACGTCGATATACCCCTGTTCCATCAAGTCGTGCAACGTGCGATTGACCATCTCTCTGGATGCGCCGACCATACCGGCCAGATCCTTCTGCGTGAATGGTTCACCGACCACCATGCGGCCATTGGAGAGAATTGCCAGTTCCAGCAACGTGCGTGAGACCCGGGACGAAATATCCATCAAGGCCAGCGTGCTGATTTTTCGATCCGCGTCACGCAAGCGCTTGGCGAGTGTTTCCAGCACTCGCTTGGCGATATCCGACGAGCCTTCCATGGCCCGCTGGAACGCCTTGTACGATAACGTTTGCAAGTGGCAACGCTCAATGGCCGCTACGCTGGCACTGCGCGGCTCCAAATCCAGCATCGGCAACTCGCCAAAAAAATCCCCTGCCGAAAGTGTCTTGAGGATGACCTCGCGATCACCCTCCGTCATGTACACCTTCACCTTGCCCGAGGCAATCACAAAAAAAGAATCGGCGAGGTCGCCTTGACGTACGACGATGGCGCCCTTTTCATACACGCGCCACGCCGCATGCGCGCCGACGCTGGCGAGCTGCGACTGCGAGAGTGATTGAAACAGGGGAATTGCATTCAGCATGACGGTGTTTACGGTTATATCAGGAACGTGACATTGCGGGCATCATCCAGCGGCTGACGATCCGCCGCAGTGTATGCAGTCGCTGATGAAAAAAATGATCGGCGTCCGGCACGACGATCACCGAAATATCGCGCGTGCGCGCCCAATTGAGGGAATCCGCAAGCGGAACTGTTTCATCTTTCTCACCATGGATGAGTAGAGTGGATGCCGGCGCCACGCCACCGCTCTTCACATTTTGCCAATGCGCCATTCGCGAAAACCCGGGCGCCACCAGAATCATCTCGTCGCAGTGTAGCTCCTCACTGGCGGCCAGGGTGACGGCGGCACCAAATGAAAAGCCCGACAGCCATAGTGGAATGCCTGGATGCATTCTCCCTGCATGTGCCGCCACGGTCAGCAGATCAGCAGTCTCGCCGCGCCCGTCGTCGTGCGCGCCCTCTGTCCCGCCGACACCGCGAAAATTGAACCGGTAGGTCGCTGCGTCGGCGTCGAACAGCGTCCGCGCCAGCGTCGTGGCCACCTTGTTGTCCATGGTGCCGCCGAACAGGGGATGCGGATGCGCGATGACCGCAACGGCAACCGGTGCGCGCGTGTCGCTCACATGGGCGGCGATTTCAATCGCACCGGCCTGGCCCGCGATGAGCGACTTGCTAACGGGAAATGGGCTGGCCATTAATCTATATTTTCAGACGGTCGACCACACGTCCATGTTGAATGTGTTCCGAAATAATTTCGTCGATGTCGGTTTTGTCGACATAGGTGTACCAGACCCCTTCCGGGTACACGACCAGCACCGGACCCTCCGCGCAACGGTCGAGGCAGCCGGCAAGATTGATGCGCACCTTGCCCTTTCCATTCAGATTTAGCTTCTTGATGCGCTCCTTGGCGTACGCCCGCACGCCTTCCGCATCGTGTTGATTACAGCATTCGCTGCCATCGTCGCGCTGGTTAACGCAGAAAAATACATGGTGCTGGTAAAAGCTCATATGCTCGGTCATTCCTGATGGATAGGGACAGTTTAGTGTGGCTCGTGGCGTGTTACAAACAGTGTCGCGAGAAATATCACCGCCAGCAACGGCCAAATTTCGGTGATCCAGCGCGTCAAGCTGGCAAAATTAACCAGCTGTCCGTGCGGCCAGTAAAACAGGCGCAAGGTTTCATCAAAGGCGCCGTAAATACTCGTGATCTTGGCCATCAAGCCGCCGGCAAATACGAACAGCGTTGCGCAGAAGGCGCGCCAGCGAAAACTCAAACGCGCGAAATAGGCGGCCAGGATCAAGCCGGAAGTCAGGCCGATGACGCGGGCAGGCGCCATCCAGTCGATCATTTGTGGTGTTTTGAGCATCATCGCTGCCATCGCGATTTTGAGTAGCAGCGCGGCAGCAAGCAGCAGTAGCACGTTCAGCATCGCCGCTCTATTTGGCACCAACAACGAGGCGACAAACAACGCGAATCCGCAAACGTTGAGCATGATGCACACCGCTTGCGGCAACAACACCAGCGGATCATATGGGTGGGTATTGCCTGCATCGATCGGGTTGGCAATATGGCCAGCCTCGAAAAACGGTATCGCCGGGTTGAGTTGCGCAAAAATCCACAAGGCGATCAGTATCAGGCCCCAGCCGGTCATGTCGCCAGCAGAAAAATACCGGTGCCGCCATTGACGCCACGCGGTAATCAATAACCTGCCTGGCGCCGCCAGTACCAGCCCCGCGCCCAGCGCAGCGCCAACAGCGTTGGCCAATAGATCGAGGGCCGACGAAACGCGACCGGGCAGGAAAGCCTGCAATAGTTCAAACCCAAGTGAAAGCGTAGCGCATGCGGCCAGCGTGAAACACCAGATTTGTACACTGTCGGCAAGCTTCAAAGATCCCGTCTGCGCACGTTGCCGCATCAATGAAGCCAACATCGCCCCCAGCGGTGCATACGCTGCGATATTAATCAGCACATCGAATGCAATGACATAGCGGGGAATCGCGAACAGCGTAAACGCTTCCGGCCAGCGCCAGCCAATAAATGGATTCAGGCTCGCGTAGGCCAATATGAACAGATACGTCAGCAACGCGCCGCGGTCGGCCCGCAGCATGCGGGTTCGCGTCGTGCTCAAGCCCGTGTCTGATGCAGCGGAAGAGCCAGTGGCCAAGATGCGATTTCCAGATTGTGTGGCAACGATTGGATCAGCCAGCCGCTACCAAATCCTTGAGATAGCGTGCCGCATTTTCCACATAATGCGAAGATATCCAGCGTATGCGAGCGACCTCTTCGTCACCAAGTTGTCGAATTACGCGTCCGGGCGAACCTATGACCAATGAGCGATCCGGAATCACTTTCCCCTCCGGGATCAGCGAATTGGCGCCGATGAGACAATCGCGACCGATCACCGCGTGATTGAGGATAACCGCTTTGATGCCGATCAGCGAGCCTTCCTTCACGGTGCAGCCATGCAACATCACCATATGCCCGATGCTCACATCTTTCTCCAACGTTAGGGCGACACCTTCATCAGTATGCAGGACCGAGCCATCCTGGATATTGACGTTTTCGCCGATGGTGATGGTGTCATTGTCGCCGCGGATGACCACGTTCCACCACACGTTGGCGTTCATTCCCAGCACCACATCACCGATGACCGAGGCGGTGGGTGCGACGTAGTTATTGCCGAGGAGTTGCGGGATTTTGTTGCCGAGCTTGTAAATCATTTTTCGCTGCCTGTTCTAAATCGACTTTTCGAGAATCACGATGTCTTCGATGTACGGACCGTATTTCGGTTTGATCTCACCGGTATCGATGAAGCCGACTCTACGCCAGAACATCAGTGCATCGGTGTTGTTGCCGATCACGCCCACCCTCAGTTTATCGATGCCCGGCCAGGTTTGCGCCAGTACCTCAATGTGTGCGAGGGCGGCCCGCCCGCGCCCGCCACTCCGCCATTCAGGGGCAAACACCAGTAGGCCGATCATGGCCTTGTTCGGCGCGTTCCATCGGCGCAGGACACCACCGACACCGATGGCTTTGCCGCCCTCGAAAAACCCCAGTGGGAAATGATCTTTCAGGCTGTGGCCCGCCGGCACGGATGTGAAGAACTCTTCTACATGTGCGGCGCTTGGCGGTACGCCCTCCACCAGCAGATGATAATCGGCTGCCGCGGTCAGTACCGCGTTTACCGAGCGACGATTGTCTGCCGTGTCGACGAGAATGCGCATGGAGATGGCATCGGTGATCATGTTGTCGATTTTAGCGGTGTGTCGAACAGGACACTAAATGCATAAAGTCGAGCAGTGGTGCGGATCACGGGCACAAAATGCTTGGAACGCCCCGCCATTGCTTGGTTTGCGCTTTTCGCCCACCTCAGTTGATCCAGCATACAGCGTGTTGATTATCGCGAACATCGCCATCAATATGCTTAAAGATCATCAACCCGCTTCGGCCAACTAGCCTTGAGCAAACGCGACAGCGCGCGATCAGCCAGAAGCCTTCCGCCCGTCTGGCAAACGGGGCAGTAATTGCACTCGTTTTCGGCATAAACGATGCGTTGTACCTGCGTGCCGCACACCGGGCACGGTTGTTTGAATTTGCCGTGTACTGCCATTTCGGGCCGGAATGCCGTGACCTTTTCTGGAAACGCGCCCGCTGCTTCTGCGCGCAGCCGCGCCAGCCACTCATCCATCACCTCCCGGGTCGCCGCATGCAGGCGCGCCGCATCAGGTGCGGTGAGTTTCCGGCTGAGTGCGAATGGCGAGTGCTTCGCCCGATGCAAAATTTCGTCCGAATACGCATTGCCGATTCCGCTAAAGGAGCGCGGATCGGTCAGCGCCCGCTTGAGCGTGTGATTCTCGCGCTGTAGCCGCAGCGCAAACTCGTTCGATGTGCAGGTCATGGGGTCGATCCCGCCGGGATCATGCGCAGCCAGTGCATCGTGACCACGCAACACATGCAGCGAAGCGCGGCGTTTGGTGCCAGCCTCGGTTACCACCAACGTGCCGCGGTCGAATTCGAATCGCGCCATCACCAGCTTCGTTAGCGGCACTCTGCTGCCAAGCGAAAACCATTTGAAACGACCGGCAATCATCAAGTGAATCACGGCAAACAGATCGCCCTCAAAGCCAAGCACAATGCGCTTGCCAAGCCGCTCTACACTTTGCAAGCGCTTGCCTTCTAGCGCGCTGACCGGTGGATCAAAGGTGCGTAGCAGGAATACATTAGGCAGCAACACCTTGTTTAGCACTGCGCCTTCGAGCAGCCGCTCAATCGATTCGACATAAACAGTGATGTCGGGGAGTTCCGGCATAGATGCGCCTTTTCAGCTATTTCCCTGAAAACCGCGCATGGGCGACACGACGCAAACTACATCTGCTTAAACAGATGCGAAAACGGTCGACTAACCGTGAGATTTTCCTTGCGACCCTTGACCTTCACCGTCGCCTGGCCGCGAAAATCGCGCGTCACGGCATCGATGGCAGTTGCATTGACGATGGTCGAGCGATGAATCTGCCAGAATTTTTCGGCGTCGATGCCATCCAGAATTTCCTTGATCGGTGTTTTGATCAACGCATCGAATTCCTTGGTCGCCACCAGTGTGTATTTTTCATCAGACTGGAAAAACAATACATCTTCAATCGGAATCAGTCGCAGGTTCGAGCCGATATTGGCTTTGATCCATTTGAGTTTTTCGTTCTGTGGATTGAGCTTGGCTGAAATATGCGCCAATAGTGCTTCCAGGTTTTGCGGCGCCGGCGCGGGCACAATCGACAGACGCTCTTTGAGCCGCTCTACCGCTGCCTTGAGGCGCTCATCGCTATAGGGCTTCAAAACGTAATCGATCGCGCCGGACTCGAATGCCTCCACCGCGTATTGATCGAATGCTGTCACGAACACCACATGACAGCGCAGTTCGCGGTTGGCCGCAAGACTCTTGGCGACTTCCACCCCGGTCATCTCGGGCATCTGGATATCCAGAAACGCCAGTTGTGGCTGATGCTCGCCGATGGCTTCCAGCGCGGCCTCGCCGTCGCCTACATCGGCAACGATCTCAAGCTCGGGCCAGAGTTTGCCAAGCTTGGATTTGAGCTGGGCGCGGAGGATGGGTTCGTCTTCGGCAATGATCGCGGTAATAGTCATAGGTGTTTCTTCGGCGGAGTTGGCTTCGCTATTATGCCGCCACTATTTCACGGGCGTGCTATCGACGGCCGGCTTGTGGCGGTTGCGCCACCAAAACCAGTAGATTGCAAACAGTACGACGGCAAACGGCGAGAGCGCAGGCACCAGCGAGATGAGAATCATCACCGCGGCAAATATGACCACGCCGACAATCACAAACCCAAGTCCATAAATCACCGCGACGACAATCGCCGCCACCAGTGCGGCGATACCAAAGCCGATCAGCAGACCGACTGAACCCAGCGCCATGCCCTCCAGCCCGCCCAGCCGCGACGCTCCCATATGCACCGGCAACCAGCCGGTATAGAGCGCGACCAGCCCCACCAGCAGCAATATCGCCAGCACCGCCATTACAGTGACAAACACGACCGAGAGGATTCTGGTCCAGACGCTGTGGGTTTTGGTTGCGGCTCCCCAGGCGCGACCCCAGCCGGTCTTGGGCGCTTCGGCAACAGCACTTGATCGCACCGAAGCAATCGGTGACGCCGCCTGTTGCGCAGCAAGTGTCGCGGGAAGCTCCACCGTGGCGACAACGCCCTTCGGATTGTTGGATTCGATTGAAAAGCGCGCTTTGTCGCCATATAGCGCCGCCAGACGTTCGCGCAAATTGGACAACCCCACACCGCTACCCGCCTGCACGGGCGCGTCGGAAAGGCCACGGCCGGTGTCTTTTACCTGTAACTGGATTCGGTCGCCGTCAGCCGTAAACATGCGTGTGACGACGACATCGATACGGCCGCCTTCGCGCTGCGGCTCCAGCCCGTGCTTGATCGCGTTTTCGACCAGTGAAGGCAACATCATTGGCGGGAACGGAACCGTCAACAGGTCTTCGGGCACATCGATGCCAAATTCCAGCCGGGCGCCCATGCGCATTTTGAGGATATTGAGGTAAGCACGCACCCGTTCAACTTCCTGCCCGACGGTAGAGGTGTTCTCGCGCATTTTCGGCAATGAGGCGCGCAGATATTGGATCAAGTGGCCGACCATCTGGTTGGCTGCCGGCGGATCGACTTCTGTCAGCGCCTGCACATTGGCCAGCGTGTTGTACAAGAAGTGCGGCTCTACCTGCGCCTGCAGGGCTTGCAAACGCGCTTCAGTCACCTGCCGGTTCACATTGCTGATTTCAGCTTCTTCCGTCTTTTTCTCGGCGAGCGCCAGCGCACGTCGGGAGCGACCGATGTAGTACTTGGCGATGATCAGCACGATGAATAAGGGGATAAAGCTCAATATGAGCGCAGAACCGACCCCGATACGCCAAACGTCACCCGCCACCTTTGCGCGTATGTCGTCGCGAAACTCAGGCGCCAATGGGGCCAACGGCGCAATCGGCGGCAGGTGAATACCGGCGTCATCGAGACCGATACTCAAAGCCGGCCCACTCTTGCTCGCGCTCGCCGCAGGCGGCGCCTTCGATTTGCCGGGGAGTGCCGGCATGGAGGGCACTGCAGGTGCGGCAGGTGCAGCAGGTGCAGCTGGTGCGGCAGATGGCGCGGGTGGTGCCACGATGATCTTCTTGGTGACGCCTTGTTCGCCGATGCTCACCTGCACACCCGGCTTACTCGGATCGTTCGAATTGACCTGAACCTTCAAACCGTCGCTCAGGTCCACGCCGATGGAAACATTGTTTTCGCGGAGCTTTTTGATCGACTTGAGCGCTGTTTTGGCTGCCAGCTCACGCTCTTTGGCATTGGCAATCAATTCATCAAACGATTTTGAAGTTGCGGTGATATCGACACCCTTGTCACGTAATTTGTCGAGCGCCTCTCGCTTGGCTTCCTCGATGGTTTCGCGGGCTTCGGTTGCTGACTCGATTGCCGATTGCGCCACGTCCATGGCCGCTTCCTGTGCCGCCACCGCAGCGTCTCGGGCCGCTGCGCGCATGTCACTGCCGACTCTTGCCTGCGCGTTGGATAGCTCTCTGCGTGCGCGCTCGATTTCGGCTAATGCCCGATCCAGTTCGGTTTTACGGGCGGGATCGATCGCGCGCTCTTTCATGGTGCTGACGATGCCTTCGGCGACGTTGAGCGCGCTATCGCCGAATGCCAGATCGATTTCGCGCTTGATGGCGCGCTTTTCGCTCGCGGTCGCGCCACTTTCGGCAAGCCGGAGGACGTGCATCGGCGTCGTGAACAACACCAGCGCCACCAGCGTGAAGGCGCCAAAAATAGCGACTGCCCACCAGGGGGTTCTGTGAATGAAGTTACCGAGAGGTTTAAACATGATTTGAATTCAGTGCGATGCGAGAGTTTACGGGATGGTCACAGAATAGTGTCTGCACCCGTCCTTCTCAACGTGCACGTGGCCGGATTGCAGAAGAGAAGGCACGAACTGCGGGGAGGAGTGGAGAATCCAGCCGAAATCGGATGAATTGAAGAACGGATCAGCGTTTGGCGGGAGGAACATAATCACCCCGGTTCAAGGTAACTTTTCCAAACCCACCGCTCGTCCCGAGCCTGTCGAAGGACATGTATGCTGAATTCCAACAATAAAGTCTGTCAGATACTATCTTGCTAAGCGGTCGATTTTGCGGGGAGCAGGTTTCCCCGATAAAGCCTAGAAAGGTCTGTTGAGCCGGCTAGATTACTGGCAGAAGCCGAACCAAAGCCGGCGTTCGAGGCAAGGTTCCAGCTCGCTTCAAAGCAGACGGCCGCTCAGAAATGAGGGCGCCATTTCTTGGTTGACTTCATTGCAAAAAATACTGGATCGGACGCCCGCTGTCCCTATCTGACTAGGGGGTGCTAGTGGGTAAGAAGCTGGCACGCCATTTGTCGTTTGCTGCGGTTGCGCGCGCGTAATACGCCTCCTGAGGTACCGAACATGGATCGCCATTTACCGGGCCTTTCGAGACAGAATGCTGCCGAAAGGGCCGTGGATTGGCCGTCTGCTTGTTTACGACGCGGGGCAGCGGCCGTTCGCAATGCGCCCGTGAGGTTCCGGGAATGCTCGCCCTGATTTCATGGGTGTTTATTCCGGATGCACGACTTCGCAAGAACCATTTGACGATATGCTGGGATGGGGACACGTTTCGCAGTTGATGCAAACCGCTAGCGAAAGCGCAAGGCCCGCAGCAGAGAGTAGAGCCAGTAGGTAAATTGTTTTCATATTGCCATGTCTCCAGTTGACGAATCCAGAACAACATTTGTTGCGGCGTTTACGTACTGCGGGCTTCGCCGCCCCTTTTTGCTTTCGCACGGCGCCCTCACCAAAGCGCCACCAGAAGCAAGCGATGTTTCATGAGCGAAGGCACTTGCGGGCGTAACAGTGGTCGGCTAGGTCGAGCCGCAGGGCGCCCAAAAATGGCTTGTCAGTCGTAATTGTGCGCACGGCACCGGCGGCAAGTCCGATGAGGCGTAGCGTCTGGCCTGACTGCCGGAAAATGTTGGTGCGTCCATTGCCCTCCCTGGCCCTTCGTTCGGCACTCCATTTTTGAATTTGCGAGACGCGATGCCGATTGCAATCGGGTACTCGTGCCGGATTATTGACTGCAAACCTGTTTGCTGTTCCTACCCGCGCAGGTAGGAGTTGTCATTTACTTTTTATTTATATTGGTTTGCCCGCGTTGGTGGCGATGCATCGATTCTCGCTTCGCCGACACCCATGCGGCTGGTGTGCCAGCCGTCATTTTTGCAAATGTGACTCTGTTTAGTTCTGGTAAAAATGATTAAAGCTGCGTCAGGCATAGATAGCTGTTGACCCGCAAATAGTGGCGAGGACAAATAAATTTCATGCCGGCCCCTACGGCGCCCAAGGCGGCTGGTAACGGCAGAGTCGAATCGTGCGGCGACACAAGCCAGTGAATTGCACGTCGCGCGATGACTGCGTATTCCCCTAAACTGAATCAATCGGTAACTGTCACGGTGAGCGTGTCCGAATACGCGCCTGCTGGTGGATTTTGCCAGCGGCTGCCAAATCCCCTACAACAGGCCATGGACGGTCCTGAACAGATGATTTGTTGAAGCTCGCGATAAATGCCCGGCCTGGTGCCCAAAAGGCGCGTGCAAGCTCAGTTGATCGCGAAATCCATGAATCGGACACGTTGCGCACCGTGGGTCATACGGCTCGCGCGCTGACACTTTGCTTCATGGCCCAATACTCTTCATTAAATGTCTCGCTGGTGTTGATCGGTCGCCACCCAAAGCTGACATTGGGCGCCACCTGCCGGACAGCTTGCATTAGCAGGTATTACAGCAGGATTGCGATTCCTGAATGGGCGGGCACTTCACGGAACCGTAGCTACAAAACACGCAGCAATCGCCCGACTTGGGTTTCAGCAAGGTCTTGCAGCCCGTGCAATCGTAAAAGTATTGGCAAGCATCGGTGGGCATGACTTCTAACTTTGACGTCCCGCAAGACGGGCAAGTCAGCATACTTTCCAGGAGAACGGTGCTGGCTATCACCTCTTGACAGTCGTCGGGAAGCCGATTTCAGTGACCACCTTGGCCAACTGGTCGGGCCTGGTCTTGTCCGGGTCGAACTTCACCTGGGCTGACTGCGCCTTAAAATCGACGTTCACCTCGGTCACTCCAGACACTTTCCTAAGCGCCTGTTTCACCGTCAGCGGACAGCTGGCGCAGGTCATGTTTTTGACGTCGAGCGCTATCGACTGGATTTCGCCGGCTATGGTGTGGCCGGAAAGCAGCGCCACGAAGGCGCCGACAAACACGATTTTGAGTGTAGTCATGGTCAATACAGTAGAGGGGCAAACAGTGGAAATGCAAACATCACAGCGACGACCGCCGCGACCACCCAAAAAATAATACGTTGTCGGCGCAGAACGGCCGGTATCGCGCAAACATCACCTGGTGCACATTGCCGCGGCTTGATATAGAGCCGGTGAAAGGCAAATCCGATAAAGCCGATGGTCAGCAGCACAAAGAGCGGCTGATACGCCTCTAAGGCCCGCAACGACGCGACCCAAGCACCACCGAAGCCCATTGTCACCAGCAGCAAGGGGCCGAAACAACACGCGGTGGCGCCAAAGGCGGCCAAGACGCCGGCAGCGAGAGAGGATTTGAGGCTGGATTGAGGATTCATATTGGTAGCATACGGTCTGTAGTGCAGTACAGAGTCAAGCCTTGTTAGTTGGATGGAGGGACTTGACCTTACAGGCAAGCCAAGGGTTTGCAGGCGGCAAGCGTGACTGGTATTCAAAGGTACCCAAGCAACAGGGGCAAGAAGCGCTTTATAGGAACGCTCACGGCCGCACGCTAGCAATATATGGCAGAGTAATACCGTACCCGACTATGGAGCCAAGGCAATGAAAAACGAAGCCCTCACCATCGGACAGGTCGCCGGGCAAGCCAACGTCCACGTTGAAACCATCCGTTATTACCAACGTCTGGGCTTGGTGCCGGAGCCGGTCCGTCCGCTTGGCGGCATTCGGCGCTACGACCAACAAGCAGTGACGCGTCTACGTTTCATCAAGCGTTCGCAGCAACTTGGTTTTACTCTGGATGAGGTGCGCAGTCTTCTGGCCCTCGAAGATGGACAAAACTGCCGGGAGACCCGGGCCCTCGCCGAGAAAAAGCTGCTGGCAATCGAGGAACGCCTTGCGGACCTCATGAGGATGCAACGGTTGCTCAAGGGATTGATAAGTGAATGCGCGTCCGGGAAGCGACCGCGTTCTTGCCCAATCATCTCAACTCTGGCGAATAGATAGGGCCGCGATCAAGCAACTAAATTGACCGCTGGCCGATAGCCGTCATCGCGCTTTCCCGTAAGCGATTTTTCGGGTCGTGAACGGGATGAGGTTATTAGAAATTCACATAAAGCTAAATTCCTGTACCCGCGAGATTTCGAGCGGCATTGCGCCTGCGAGCTGCGCCAGACTTTTAGTTTTGCAATTTACGCTACAGCACGGCGGCGCGTATCTTCCTCGACAAGGCATCGAACGCAACCACCAGCAGCACGATTGCAATCAGGATCGTCGCCAGCCGCCCCCACTGGAACAGCGACACCGCTTCCGAAACCAGCAGCCCCAATCCGCCTGCGCCGATCAAGCCCAGCACCGTCGAATCGCGAATGTTGTACTCCCAGATGTAGAGGTGATTGGAGAGAAAATTGGGCAGCAGCGCGGGCCACACCGCGAACAGGAACACTTGCGTGGGCGACGCGCCGGCAGCACGCACTGCTTCGATCGGTCGCATATCCAGCGTTTCGATCGACTCTGCGTACAGCTTTCCCCAGGTTCCCATCGAATGCAAGGCAATGGCGAGGATACCGGCCATCGGCCCCAGCCCGACGATGCCGACGATCAGCAGACCAAAAACCAGCGTATGAATCGAGCGTGCAACGTCGAGTATGCCGCGCGCAGCCCACGCCACCGGCGAGGGTGCATGCATGTTCCTGGCCGAGAGAAATCCAAGTGGCGCGCCCAGCAGCGCCGCCAGTAGCGAGCCCAGCGTGGCGATCTTGAGCGTGGTCCAGACGGCAACCCCAAGCCCCAGCAGAAACTTGGCTTCCACCGCTCGCTGGTCTTCCACGCGCAGCACACGACCATCGTCGGCTTTGTATTCGAGGTGCGGGTCGCCGAACCACAGATTGATAAAGCTCGGCTGTGACAGCTCGCCTGCTGTGGCGACAAGGTTATGCCAAGGCCTGCGGCCGAACGAAAAATCGTCCGAGCGGATCAAGCTGCCCACGCACACCGCGACTAGCAATAGATAAGCCGCCATCAGCCAGGCCGCTCGCCGGCTCGAAAACCCGCCCAAACGTGGTCGCCTTGGGGCGAGTTCCAGCGGAGCGGTCGAGATCGTGGCCATGTCTACAGGTGCCGTCTATTTCTTCGCCAGCCAGCCCATTGCCAGCGCGGCGTCCTTGATCGGCGCGTAGTATTTGTTGTCCTTGGCGACAAAGCCGGTGTAGTGGTTGGGCAGCAAATTCGGCTGCGTCTTCAATTCATTGCCGATGTCTTCCAGCGCCTGCGTGAGCTTGGCCATCAGCGCTTTGTCTTTGGCGATATCGGCAGAGACGGCAAATGCATCGTTGGGTAGCGGTGCCGAGGTCCAGATGATGCGGCTGTCGGCCGCTTTGATGAGCCCTTGTTCGATCATGGCGTCGCGGTTGCGGTTGTAATCCGCGCCGGCATCGAGTTCCCCGCGCGTGACCTGCGTCTCGATCGCCTGATGTTTGGTGTTGATCACCTTGGAGAAAAACTTCTCGGGATCAAGTCCGCGCTTGAAAAATTCGTGCGACGGAATCAGGTAGCCGGAGGTTGAGCCCTTGTCGCCGAACGCGAACGTCTTGCCCTTCATGTCGTCGATCTTGTTGATGCCGCTATTCGGGCCTGTCACCATGATGGCGAAGTATTCGGGCTTGCCGTCATACAAAATTGTCGCCACGACTTCGGCGTTGGCCTGATGATTGGCCAGCACGTATCCCCAAGGGCCCATCAGCGAAAAATCGGTTTCGCCCGCAGCCAGCGATTTGGCCAGACCCTCCCATGTGTCTACGGTGCGCAGCCGCACTTCGCGACCAAGCTTCTTGGATAAATACGCTGCCAACGGCTTGTAGGTTGCATCGTTTTTTTCCTTGTCCGGCTGGAATAGGCCAACGCCGAATTCCAGCGGTTTTTGTGCGTGCGCGGAACCTGCAGTAATCGTCAGGGCGAGCGCAGCTAACAACGCAGTGAAATGTTTCATATCTAGTTCGTCTCGAAGGTGTCGTTGCTTGGGGTTGGAAAATTACGTAAATGGCTAACGCGTGGATGCGCTTGGCTGAATAGCACTCTATCAGTCATTACGAATCGAGCAATCTTACAAAAATCACTTGACAGGCGGATATCATTTCCATATTATTAGAAATATGGAAATAAAAAATACGATTGCCGCCTTGGCGGCGTTGGCGCAGGAAACAAGATTGGCCATTTTCCGCCTTCTGGTCGAGACTGGCCCGCAGGGCTTGGCGGTTGGCAGCATCGCTGAAAAACTGAGCCTCGCAAACGCCACGCTCTCGTTTCACCTGAAGGAGCTGACCAATGCCGGGCTGACTATCGCCACGCCGAATGGCCGCTCGATTATCTACTCGGCCAACTTCGAGACCATGAACGGCCTCATAGGCTACCTCACCGACAACTGTTGCGCGGGCAGTTCTTGTTCACCGGTTACAGCCGCTTGCGTGCCGGTCAGCGCGCAAAAGAAGTCAACTTCCACTTCAAAACGGAGCAAAACATGAAACGCTTTCACGTACACGTCGCCGTCAGCGACCTTGAACAAAGCACACATTTTTATTCAGCCATGTTCGGCGCGCAGCCGACGGTGCTAAAGTACGATTACGCAAAATGGATGCTTGACGATCCATGCATTAATTTCGCCATTTCTGAACGCGCTGGTGCAGAGGGCGTCAATCATCTGGGCTTTCAGGCTGAATCTGCTGAAGAGCTCGAAGAAATTCATACACGCCTGCAATCCGCCGACAGCGCCATCGCCGCCGAAAAAGGCGCCAATTGCTGCTACGCCAAATCGGACAAGTACTGGGTGCAGGACCCGTCCGGCATCGCATGGGAGAGTTTTCGTTCGCTGGAGTCGATTCCGTTTTATGGCGAGAACAGCCACAAGGACGCGATCAATGCTGAAAATGCGACCGCAGAAGCGGGAAGCAGCGGCTGTGCCACAGCCTGTTGCCCGACCATTGAGCCCAACACCGTAGAAGTAAAAACCGCTGCGAAGGCCTGCTGCAATGGCTGATCGTGTCTTCAACGTGCTCTTCCTGTGCACACACAATTCCGCCCGTTCGATCATGGCCGAAGCGCTCCTGAACACCATCGGGCGGGAGCGCTTTCAGGCGTTTAGCGCGGGCAGCATGCCGAGCGGCCGGGTAAATCCGTTCGCCATCGAAATGGCCAGGACTATCGGCTATCTCACAGACGATATCCGCAGCAAATCTTGGGATGAATTTGCACTGCCTGACGCGCCGAAAATGGACATCATCATCACCGTTTGCGATGACGCCGCAGGCGAAACCTGCCCGATATGGCCTGGCCATCCCGCCACCGCGCACTGGGGCTTTCCCGATCCATCGAAAGCCGACGGCAGCGATGACGACAAGCGGCACGCATTCGGCAAAGTGTTTCACGACATTCGGCGGCGTATCGAGCTGCTGGCAAATTTGCCGGTGGACAAGTTGGAGCGCTTGGCGTTAACAAACGAACTCAAACGCATCCACGTGCAATGAGTTCCTATCCTATATCCCGGCGTGTCGCTGTGGAGGCGCTGGGCACCGCGCTGCTGTTGTCCGTCGTCGTCGGCTCCGGGATCATGGGAGAGCGTCTCGCGTCAGGCAATGCAGCCATCGTTCTACTTGCCAATTCCGTCGCCACTGGCGCGGCGTTGTTTGTGTTGATTACCCTGTTTGCGCCGATCTCCGGCGCGCATTTCAATCCCGTCGTTAGCATGATCGAGGCTGTCTTCGGAGGCCTGCCGCCACGACACGCAATGCTGTATATCGTTGTCCAGTTCGTCGGCGCGCTCATCGGCGTGCTTATCGCCCATCTTATGTTCGAACTGCCATTGATTCAATCCTCCCAGCACGTGCGCACTGGCACTGCGCAATGGATCAGCGAATTCGTCGCTACATTTGGATTGCTGAGCGTGATCCTCTTTAGCAGAAAGGCGGCCGTGACGACGGTTGCAGCCTCGGTTGCCTGCTACATCAGCGCCGCGTACTGGTTCACTGCCTCCACCTCGTTCGCCAATCCAGCCGTTACATTTGCGCGCTCACTCACCGATACCTTCTCCGGCATCCGCATGATCGATGCGCCGATGTTCATGGTCGCGCAGGTCATTGGCGCAGCAGTGGCTTGTGCGGTCTTTCGCTGGATCAAGGATGAAAAATGACAGAAACCCCAACGCAGGTTGTCGCCGTAGTAGACATCCTTCATTTTTTGCGCGAAGTCGTTGCTGTTGTGAGGGCAGTTTTGGCAAAGTACTGCACACCGGGCAACCCCTTGAAATCGTCGTCCTGCGTCCAGACAATCGCACCCAAACGTTGGGCGGTGGCGTAAATAAGGCTGTCGGCCAGCGGCATCGGGTACCGTGCGGCGTCAAGTGCCAATGCGGCATCGACAGGCACAACTTTTCCCGCGTGCATGGCGCCCGCCACCTGTAATGCATGCTGTTCGCCGCGTTCGCGCAGCACTTTCTTGAAGACCTCGTATAGCACGATCGCAGGCACGATCAGGTTTTTGCTGTCCTCAATCGCCGCTACGAAACGCGTCGCCTCAATGCCGCCGGTAAGATATTCCAGCCACGCGGAAGAATCAACGACGTTTAGCGATGCTACCTTCGCCATCGCTTATACCCGCTCTGCGTCGCGCTCGATGGCGGTGTCCATACCCGCAAGTAGTCCGCGCATTTCCTTCGGCGCGCGCACGCGAATCAGTTCCACGCGGTTGCCGAATTGCAGCACGCGCATTCTTTCGCCGGGTGTCAATTTCAATGCCTCGCGAACAGCGCGCGGAATGACCACCTGGAATTTGGGGGAAATGGTGACGGTATCCATACGGGTTCCTGTTTGAATTGCAAACAGTATCGATCAACGAGTCGTCATACGCAAGCATCATCGATCTATTATTGCCATAGCCAAAAAGTCAAACTCCAATACTGGCACGGCTTGCAGGCCAAAAACATCCGGAAACTCCCGCCAATGCTAGGGTTTGCCCTTCACCTTACCGTACAACAACAGCGCCGCATTTCTTTGTACAGCATGATCGACAATCGGCTCCGGATAATCACGCCCAACGACCACACCGCAGGCTTGCTGCTCCAGTGGCGGCAACATCCATGGCGCGTGAATAAACTTGTCGGGTACGTTCTTGAGTTCCGGCAGGTAGCGGCGAATGAACTTCCCCTCCGGATCAAAGCGCTCAGACTGCGTCACCGGATTGAAGATTCGGAAATACGGCTGCGCATCGCAGCCGGTGGATGCCGCCCACTGCCAGCCACCGTTATTGGCTGATAAATCGAAGTCATTCAGGTTGCCGGCGAAATATTTCTCACCCCAGCGCCAGTCGATGAGCAGATCCTTGGTCAAGAAGCTGGCGACGATCATGCGTAGCCGGTTGTGCATGTATCCGGTCTGATTGATCTGCAGCATGGCAGCATCGATGATCGGATAACCGGTACGCGCCTCGCACCAGGCGCTGAACAATTGCTCGTTGTTTGGCCACAAAATCGCGTCGTACTCCGGTCTGAACGCCGACTTCGCCGCATGCGGAGTGTGATACAAAATCTGGAAATAAAAATCGCGCCAAATCAATTCCGACAGCCACGTTGCAGCACCTTCGCTCCTTTGCGCCAGCGCGTGGGCAGTGCGCGCCAGTTCGCGTATCGAGACCGTGCCGAAGCGATTGTGCACCGATAGATACGAAACGCCTTTCACAGAGGGAATGTCGCGTGCCGTCTTGTAAGCGTCGATGCGATTGACAAAATCTGCGAGCAGTTTCCGTGCTGCCGCTTCGCCGCCCTTGATCCCAAGCGCCTTGAGATTGGTGCGCATGAAGCCCAGCGCCTCCAGCGACATCACTGGTTCAGCAGCTGGTGCCTTGGCGAAATGCGCTCGGTATTTCTCAACCGGATAGGCTTTGAGCTGGAACGCATCGAGCTTCTTGAGCCACGCGTTTTTGTAGGGCGTGAACACGCTGTAGGTACCGCCAGCTTGGGTGAGCACCTCGTCCTTTTCGAATATCACCGTGTCCTTGAACGGGTGAAAGCCGATGTCGTCTCGCATGAGCGCGTCGCGCACCAGCAGGTCGCGAGCAATCGCATCCGGTTCATAGTCTTCGTTGGTGAATACCGCATCGACATTCAATTCGCGCGCCAGCTTCGGGATCAAGGCTTTCGCTTCTGCATGGTGAACGTGCAGCGCGCCGCCCAGGGTGTGCAATGAGGCCGCCAACTCTTGAACACTCTCCCAAATAAATTCCACGCGCCGGTCAGCCTTGCTCGGCAATGTGTCGAGAATCTGCATGTCGAAGACGAACACGCAATGCACGTACCGCGCCGATTTCAGCGCGTGGTAGAGGCCCGCGTTGTCGGTTGTGCGCAAATCGCGGCGGAACCAGAACAGTGCGGCGTCCATTGTTTGAGTTTTCATGGCTTTCAGCGTCGAACGTTTGGCATAGTCAAGCCAGCGTTAAACAGGTAAAATTTTGTATTAGTGGACAGCATCAATCTTACCAATCATTTCCTCATCGCCATGCCGGGCATGGCCGATCCGCATTTTTCCAAGACCCTGACGTTGATCTGCGAGCATTCCGAACGTGGTGCGATCGGTCTCGTGATCAACAAACCCATCGACGTGACCTTGGGAACGCTCTTCGAACAGGTCAATATCAAACTCAATGACGAAGCTTTGTGCATGGAGCCCGTGCACTTCGGCGGACCGGTGATGGTGGATCGCGGTTTTGTGCTGCATCAGCCGCTGGGTGACTGGAGCTCCACGCTCAAGATCGATGACGACACCGGTCTCACCACATCCAAAGACATTCTCGAAGCGATGGCCGAGGGCCACGGTCCCAGCCGCGTGTTGGTGACGCTAGGTTACGCTGGCTGGGCACCGGGGCAACTGGAAGATGAAATCAAGCGTAACGGGTGGCTCACGGTGGAAGCCAAGGCGTCAATGATGTTCGAGCTTCCCGCAGAAACGCGTGTGACGGCGGCGATGGGCTTGCTGGGGCTCAATTACGGAAATTTGTCGGATGTCGCGGGCCATGCATAGCGATCGCGCAGAAACCATCTTGGGCTTCGACTTTGGCGAGAGGCGCATCGGCGTCGCTGTCGGCAACACCGTGACCTCGCAAGCGCAGGCGCTGACCACGCTGCACGTAGAGTCGAACGCTGCGCGTTTGGGCGCCGTTGAAAAACTTGTGAATGAATGGCAACCGGCCAGCTTTGTCGTCGGTCAGCCATGTTACGAAAATGAGCACGCTGACGGGCGAGTGCATCCGATCGCGCACCTTGCCAAGAAATTTGGCAATCGCCTGGCTGAAAAATTTCGCCTGCCGGTGACATACGTCAACGAGACCCTGAGCTCAGTCGAGGCCAGCAGCATTCTCGGCGCACGCGGTGTCAAGGGGATCGCACAGAAGGCGGAAATCGACGCCGTGGCCGCGCAGGTGATCCTGCAGAGTTTTCTCGATGAGCGAG
Organism: Burkholderiales bacterium; assembly: GCA_038321965.1. GTDB lineage: Bacteria > Pseudomonadota > Gammaproteobacteria > Burkholderiales > Usitatibacteraceae > UKL13-2. Next base: position 102,408 of record JBBQFL010000001.1, read on the forward strand.
CCAGCCATGCAGCTTGACGCCGAACAGCTCGTTACCGCGCTCGCCACCAAAATCGGCTCGCTCGCCGATGATACGGTCGTGGTCGGCATCCATAGCGGCGGGGTGTGGGTTGCGGAGCGCCTGCATCAGATGCTCAAGGCGGTTCCACCGTTGGGCACGCTTGCGGTTACCTTGCATCGCGACGATTTCGGCAAGATCGGTCTGCACCCGCAGAAGAAATCCACCGACATGCCGATCAATGTCGATGGCCGCCATATCCTGCTGGTCGATGATGTTCTCAACACCGGGCGCACGCTGCGTGCAGCACTCAATGAGCTGTTCGATTTTGGCCGTCCCGCCAGCGTGAAGCTGGCGGTGCTGGTGGACCGCGGGCTGCGCGAGCTGCCATTTGCCGCCGACTATATCGGCGCCACCATGACGCTGGAGGCAAGCCAGGAGCTGGTACTGACTAACGAGAACCATCATCTGCGCTTCGACGTGCGCAGCAAAGATGCGCAGAAAAAATAATTCACGACCATGGCGCTTTCATTTAATCCCCAACTGACTTCAGACGGAAAACTCAAGCATCTGTTGAGTACCGAAGGCCTACCGCGACAATTGATCGAGTCGCTCCTGGAAACGGCCGACCAGTTCGTCAGCGTCGGGGACCGCGAAGTAAAAAAGGTACCGATTCTTCGCGGCAAGTCGGTGTTCAATCTGTTCTTCGAAAACTCCACGCGCACACGAACCACCTTCGAGATCGCCGCCAAGCGCCTGTCAGCGGACGTGATCAATCTCAACATCAATGCGTCATCAACCACCAAGGGCGAATCGCTGCTCGACACGGTCGACAACCTCGCCGCGATGAATGCCGACATGTTCGTCGTGCGCCACGCCGAATCCGGTGCGGCGCATTTGATCGCACAGCATGTCAAACCGGGCATTGCCGTCATCAACGCCGGTGATGGCAGGCATGCGCACCCGACGCAGGGTCTGCTGGACATGTACACGATTCGCCATTACAAGAAATCGTTTCACAACCTGACGGTGGCTATCGTTGGCGACGTGCTGCACTCACGGGTGGCGCGCTCTGGCATCCACGCGCTGACCACGCTGGGCTGTCCGGATGTGCGGGTGATCGGGCCGAAAACGCTGATACCAACTGATGTCGAACGCATGGGTGTCAGCGTGTTTCACGACATGGCGCGCGGGCTGGAGGGCTGCGATGTGGTGATCATGCTGCGCCTGCAGAATGAGCGCATGAACGGTGCGCTGTTGCCCAGTGCACACGAATTCTTTAAAAGCTACGGCCTGACGACGGCAAAACTTGCACGCGCAAAGCCGGACGCCATCGTCATGCATCCCGGCCCGATGAACCGTGGCGTGGAGATAGACTCGCTGGTTGCCGATGGCAGGCAAAGCGTGATTCTGCCGCAGGTGACCTTCGGCATCGCGGTGCGCATGGCGGTGATGGCCACGGTGGTGGGTGCATGAACCTGCAGATCAACAACGGCCGCCTGCTCGACGCGGCGCAGGCGCTGGATGAAGTGAATTCGATTTTCATCGTCGATGGAAGGATCGCTGCGATTGGGAGCGCGCCGGAAAACTTCAGTGCCGACAAAGTCATCGACGTCACGGGCAAGATCGTCTGTGCCGGGCTGGTGGACCTTGCCGCGCGGCTGCGCGAACCGGGCTTTGAACATAAAGCCACGCTGGAAAGCGAAATGCTTGCCGCCGTCGCGGGCGGCGTGACATCGCTGGTATGTCCGCCTGACACCGACCCGGTGCTGGACGAGCCCGGCCTGGTCGAGATGTTGAAGCGCCGCGCCAATGCCCTGCATCAGACGCGTGTCTATCCACTGGGTGCGCTGACGGTCGGGCTGCAGGGCGAACGGCTGAGCGAGATGGTGGAGTTGACCGAGGCAGGTTGCATCGGCTTTTTCAATGCCAATGAGCCGATCATCAACACCAACACGCTGTACCGGGCGATGCAGTATGCGGCGACCTATGGCTACACCGTATGGCTGCGCGCAGAAGAATCGCATTTGGCTAACCACGGCATCGCACACGATGGCGAGGTTGCCACGCGGCTGGGTTTGGCCGGGATTCCCGTCAGCGCCGAAACGGTCATGATCGCCACCATCACCACGCTGATGCGGGAAACCGGTGCAAAGGTCCATCTGGCGCGGCTCTCCAGCCGATTGGGGGTTGATCTGGTCCGTGCTGCCAAGGCCGAGGGGCTGCCGATCAGTTGCGATGTGGGTATTCATCATCTGTTGCTCACCGATTGCGACATCGGCTATTTCGATTCGCAGTACCGTTTCGCGCCGCCGCTGCGCAGTTCGGCTGATCGCGATGCGTTGTCCCGTGGTGTGATCGACGACACCATCGACGCCATCTGCTCGGACCACACCCCGCACGATGACGACGCCAAGAACGTACCATTTGGGGAAGCGTTGCCCGGCTCTACCGGGCTCGAGTTACTGCTGCCGCTGACGTTGAAATGGGCCGAGCGGGCCGGCGTATCCGTTCCACTCGCCCTGGAAAAGATCAGTGGGAATCCTGCTCGCCTGCTTGGATTGAGCGCCGGCTCGTTAGCACCCGGCCAACCTGCGGATATCTGCGTCTTCGATCCCAAGGCATTCTGGGCGGTTACCTCACAAACTTTGCGCAGCCAGGGCAAAAATTCACCTTACCTTCGACGTGAACTTGAAGGTCGGGTGACACACACGCTGGTAGACGGAAAGCTGGTTTTCCAGTCGTAGAAAGTTCCCAGCCACGTTCCCGATGCGGCTCGGAGGGCGGCACGTTTCGCGCTAGCCACAGGATGGCGACATGATAGACTGCCTCCAACAAATTACGGCGCGTCGTGACGCGGTCAGTCTCCCATGAGCGAGAACATAGGCGCACCCAAGACGGCACTGGTCGTTGAGGACGACGATCAGATTGCCTATTTGCTGCAATTCATCCTTCAGCGCGAAGGCTACAACGTGCACCTCGCGGCGGACGGAAAACTTGCCAGCGAGTTTATTGATACCGCGCCCCCACCGGCTATCGTCACGCTGGACGCGATGCTCCCGCACATGAGCGGCGTCGAGTTGCTTGCCGTGATTCGCGCCAAGGATGACTGGAAGGCAGTGCCGGTGCTGATGCTGACCGCCAAGGCGCAGGAGAAAGACATCGTGCACGCGCTGGAAAATGGCGCGAACGATTACATGGTCAAGCCGTTCAAGCCCGATGAGTTGCGTGCCCGCGTACGCCTACTGGTAAAGGGAAATTGATGATTGGGCGTTGGTACCTGAACTCCTTCGCCGCTGTTTTCGCAGCCTTGCTAGCCTTGCAAGCCTGGGGCGCGGAGGGACTGACATATCCGCGCACCGAGATTGCGCTGGACTACAGTCATGAGAGTCTCACCAACAACGGCTTGAACTGGAATCTCGCGCAGCTCGACTTAAGCCGTCAGATCGCTGATCGCTACACGATCTACGGTAGTTTGCGCGAGATACATCGGTTCGGTCTCAAAGATACCGATGGCACGGCGGGCTTTTACGCTCCGCTGAGTGCAACATGGACATCCCTCCTGGAGGTGGGTGTGAGTCCGTCCCATCACGTCTCGCCGAAATATTCGCTTTTCGCTCAGCTGCACAAGACTCTCGGTAACGGCTGGGGTGTTGAGGCGGGCGTGCGGCACAGCGAATACGAGCGCTCTACGGTCGACGTCATTTCTGCCACGGCGGAGCGGTATTGGGGCAATTGGCGTGGCGCATACACGCTATACACTGGCCGACCCCAAGGCGCCGCAGCGGGCGCCGCGCATCGTTTACAGTTAACCTGTTATTACAACGAACGTAACTCCATCGGTGTCAGCTACACGACCGGTCGCGAGATGGAGAATATCGGTCCGCCAACCGGTGTGCGTGCCACCGACGTGAAAGACTGGACGATTAACGGCCGGCATTGGCTGTCGAACGCATGGGGGCTCACCTATGAGCTTGCGTCGCACCAGCAGGGAACGTTATACCGTCGGCAAGGCCTGCGCCTCGGTGTTCGATATTCCTTCTGACCCGGTGCTGCGTCTCGCCGCCTGGGCGGGCCTTGCAGCGGTCGCATGCGTGGGTGCGATGCTGTCCGTGGTGGTGTTGCTGCGGATACGGCTGCTGCTTCGCGGCGCGCACGAGCGGCGCCTGACGGCGCGCTGGCGGCCAGTGCTGGCGCAATGCGTTGACGGCGTTCCGGCCAATATTCCGCACGTCGCACGCAACGATCATTATTTCGTGCTGCGCCTTTGGAACTATCATCACGCGCTCATGCGCGGACAGGCAGGCGACCATCTCAATGCGTTATTGCGCCGCACTGGCCTTGTAGATGCGGCGCTGCGCGTGCTCAAGCGCGGCAACACGCAAGCTCGACTGCTCGCGATCATGACTCTTGGCAATTTGCGCGAAGCGCATCTTTTGCACGAATTCCGGCAGCTTGCCGACGAACCATCGCCGTTCATTTCCCTCGCCGCCGCGCAGGCATTGCTGCAGACTGACCCCGTAGCCTCAATGCCATGGCTGCTGCTGCGCATAGTGCGGCGGGAGGACTGGCCGCTTACCCGCGTCTCGATCATGCTGCGCGAGCTTGGGCCGGATATCGTTAGCCATCCGCTGGCCGACGCGCTGCAGACCGCGGCGGCTGCAGCGGACGCCGAAGTGCAAGTGCCTCGGGTGATCAAACTCCTCGAACTCGCCCATCCGGCCGTGGCGGCGCCTGCCGTCCGCAGCGCGATTGCGCTGGCGGGCGATAACATCACTGTGCTCGCCTCGTGTGTGCGTGCGCTTGCCGATCCCCGGGATCGCGAGCTGGCGTGTTCGTATGCCCGCCACCCCGCCTGGCAGGTGCGCGTGACGGCCGCCATTGCGCTACGCCGTTTTGCGGCTCCGGAAGATCGCAAGCTGCTCGTCGACATGCTTTCCGATCCGCACTGGTGGGTGCGCCACAGCGCGGCCGAGACGTTGCTCGCATTGCCCTTCGTCACGGTCACGGACCTGAAAAAAATCCAGCGTATCCTCCCGGACCGCTTCGCTGTCGACACGTTGCGCGAGGCTATCGCCGAGCAGGCCGCTTGATGCCGTTGATTGGTTTCATCGACGGGCTGCAAATTTTCTTTCTGCTGTATTTCATCGGCATCAATTTCGGCTACCTTGCCTTGAATGTGATGTCGTTCCCGAGCCTCAAACGCTATCTGGATGCGCATAGCCTGGATGACATGCCGCGCACCCAGTCCGGATTCGAGCCGCCGGTCTCTATCATCGTACCCGCGTATAACGAGGAAGCGACAATCGCCGCCTCGCTGCGCTCGATCATGCAGTTGGAGTACCTGGAGTACGAAGTCATCGTGGTTAACGATGGCTCAAAAGACGGCACGCTGGCCGTGCTCAAGCGTGAGTTCGCGCTCGAACGTTTCCCCGAGGCCTATTGGCGGCGCATCGACTCGAAGCGGGTGCGCGCAATTTACCGTTCGCCTGAGTATCCCAATCTACGCGTGATCGACAAGGAAAATGGCGGCAAGGCCGACGCGCTCAACGCCGGCATCAACGCCGCCCGTTACCCGCTCTTTTGCGGGGTGGATGCCGATTCCATCCTTCAGCGCGACAGCTTGCGGCGTGTGGTCGAGCCTTTTCTTGAGGACCCGCTGACGATCGCGACAGGCGGCACTGTGCGGGTAGCCAATGGGTGTGTCGTCAATAACGGTTTCCTCGAACGGGTCGGCCTGCCGACCAACATGCTTGCGCTGCTGCAGATCGTCGAGTACCTGCGTGCCTTTCTGTTCGGGCGCCTTGGTTGGACGCCGATGAATGCCGTGCTCATCATCTCTGGAGCATTCGGGGTGTTCCGCAAGGAAAGCGTCATCGCCGTCGGCGGCTACCGCCACGATACCGTCGGCGAAGACATGGAGTTGGTCGTACGCTTGCATCGCTGGCACCGGACCGAGGGTATTCCCTACCGCATCCATTTTGTGCCAGACCCGATCTGCTGGACCGAGGCACCGGAGTCCCTGGGCGTATTGAAAAACCAGCGGGTACGCTGGCAACGGGGTTTGTGCGAAAGCCTGGTAATGAACGCCAAGCTGCTGTGCCATCCGCGCGGCGGTGCTGCGGGTTGGGTGGCCTTCCCATTTATGATGTTGTTCGAGTGCCTCGGGCCGCTCATCGAAGTGGCCGGTTACGTCTTCATGATTTTTGGTTTCTTTCTTGGCGTCGTCTCGGCAGAGGCCTTCGTCGTCTTCCTCTTCGTTGCCATCGCATTCGGCATGGCGCTGACAGCGAGCGCGCTGTTGCTGGAAGAGCTTTCGTTTCACATCTATACCCGGCCGCGTCAGTTGCTCACGCTGCTGGCCATCGTCATACTTGAGAATTTTGGCTATCGACAGCTAAATTCAGTTTGGCGCTTATGGGGACTGCTGCGCTGGGCCAGTGGCAAAAAGGGCGGGTGGGGAACGATGACGCGCACGGCAAGTTGGCAGCAAGGCAACGCGCAATGAAGTTGCCCGCATTCCGGCCTCTTTTCCATCGCAACGCTGATCGTCTTGCGATCCTGGTGATGTCCCTGTTAGCACTCGGTATCACGCTGGGTATCACGCTTACCGCATGGAAGTTCGCCAACAACGCAATCGAGCTTGAGACGCGCCGACATTTCGAGCTCCGCGTGATGCAGGTACATGAAGCGATCCGGGCGCGCATGCTCGACTGCAGGCAGCTACTGCGCCGCAGCACGGAGCTGTTCGATGCCTCCAGCAGCGTGAACCGTAGCGATTGGCGCGCCTACGTTGCCAGCCTGCACCTGGAAATCGGTTGTCCAGGTATACAGGGGTTGGGTTATATAGAACGGGTGCCTGATAGCCAACGGCAGGCGCATACCGCCCGTGTGCGCGCCGGGGGTTATCCGGGCTACACCATGTGGCCGGAAGGCGACCGCGCCGAGTACGCACCGGTCGTCTACATGGAGCCTGCCAATGAGCGGAACCTCCGGTCGTTGGGTCTGGATATGGCCTTTGACCCCACACCGCGCAAGGCGCTGGAGCGGGCGATGGATACCGGGTTGGTAACACTCACCCCCAAACTACGGTTGAACCCGCAAATCGATACCGACATGCAGACCGAGTTTGCGATGTTCCTGCCGGTCTACCGTAACGGTGTGGCGCTCGACAACGTCGCACAGCGTCGGCTCGCCACGCAGGGCTATGTCTACGCCGTGTTCCGTGCGAACAACCTGATGCGCAGTATCCTGGGCGTCGTCGGTGACGCGCGTCTGCAGATCTTCGATGGCGCCGAAACGACTGACGCCCACCTGTTGTACGACAACTTGCCCGACGTTCGCCAGACGGCACCGACAGCGGGTTCCGTGTATGTTGCCGAGTGGCATACTCCCGTAATCGACCGCGCGTGGACCGTCCGCGCGTCCTCGCTGCCCGTCTTCGAGGCTGCTGTTGACCGTAGCCGGGCGAACCTTGCTCTCGCCGTCGGCCTCGTCATCAGTTTCATGCTCGCCGCGCTCGTTGCGAGATTGTTGACGCAACAGGCGCGAGCCAGACACATGACAACCGAGCTGCGGGAAAGCCGGGAAGTGCTGGGCCTCGCGCTGGATGGATCAAACCTCGCGCTGTTCGACAGTAACCCGCAGACGGGCGTCGTGCGCATGTCAGACCGTTGGAACGCGCTGCTCGGTTATCCCGCCGAGGCCGTGCAGACCACTGTGCAGGAGCTGGAAGCGCTGGTGCACCCCGATGATCTGCCGCACCTAAGAGGTATGCTCAGCGATGTACTGGATGGCAAAACCGTCTTCTATGACATTGAGCACCGCGTGCGGCACCGCGAGGGCTACTGGATCTGGATAAGGAGTCGGGCGCGGGTCGTGGCGCGCGACAACCAAGGCCGTGCAGTGCGCCTCACGGGCACCAACTCAGATATCACCGAACGCAAGCAGATGCAGCGCATGAAAGACGAGTTCATTGCGACCGTCAACCACGAGTTGCGCACCCCCCTCACTGCGCTCATCGGATCGCTAGCGCTGCTGAAAGAGGAAAGTAGCCCGCTGTCGCCGACGGCGACGACGTTCCTCGAAATGGCCGACAAAAACGCCGACCGGTTGGTCTCGCTGGTGAACGACATCCTGGAGATCGAGAAAATCGAGGCGGGCATGGTGGAGCTAAAGATGGAGCAAATGGCGCTTGGCCCTTTTATTGAGCAGGCATTGGCGATGAACGCGGGCTACGCAGAGCAGCACGGCACCCGCTACCAACTCGCTTCACCGCTGCCGACTGTGGAAGTCATGGCGGATCGCGACCGACTGCAACAGGTGCTTACCAATCTACTCTCCAACGCGGCCAAATACTCTCCGTCTGGTGAGACTGTATCCGTACACGTCGAACGGCTGGATAACCGGGTGAAGATTTCCGTGACCGACCGCGGCCCCGGCGTTCCCGACGAGTTCCGCTCACGCATTTTCGGCAAGTTCGCGCAGGCCGATACCTCCGACAGCACCAAGAAGGGAGGCACGGGACTTGGGCTCGCCATATCAAAAGCGCTGGTCGAGGCGATGAACGGCCAGATCGGCTACGAATCGGCGGTGGGTGCAGGCGCGACGTTCTTTATCGTGTTACCCGTCGCGTAGGCCACCAATAAATTGGCTGCCGCATGCACTGGTGAACGCAACGCTGACTTTTCTGTCCCACGGCCTCCAGATACTGACTACCGACAGGTTTTATACTGCGATCCTTTAGCCGAATTTGCCCGAGTCCTTTTCCTTTCGATGCCATGAACCCCCTTCTTGATTTTTCGTCCCTGCCACGTTTTTCCACTATCAAGCCAGCTGACGTAAAGCCCGCCGTTGAGCAGCTGATTGCCGACGCGCGCGTGACGGTGGAAAACATCGCCACCACTACCGAATTGCCCACCTGGGAGAATTTCGTGACGCCGCTGGACGACGTTACCGAACGCCTCTCGCGAGCTTGGGGTGTGGTCGGCCATTTGAACGCGGTGGTCAATTCGCCAGAATTGCGCGATGCCTACAATGGCATGCTGCCGACTGTCACCGATTTCTGGGCTGGTCTATCGCAGGATGAACGCCTGTTTACCAAATACAAGCAAATAAGCGCTTCTTCAGGCATTTTGGCGCTGAACCCCGCGCAGAATAAGGCGATTGAAAATGAGTTGCGAGATTTCGTGCTTGGTGGTGCTGAGCTGGCCGCGGACAAGAAAGCGAGATTCAAGGCAATACAGGAAGAACTTTCCACGTTAATGTCCACATTCAACGACAACGTGCTCGATGCCACCAATGCCTTCTCGCACTGCGTCGAAACCGAAGCCGAACTGGCCGGGCTGCCGGACGATGTGAAGGCCGTTGCACGGGAAGCCGCTGCGAAAGATGGAAAGCCAGGCTGGAAGCTGACGCTGCATCAGCCCTGCTTTGGGCCGGTCATGCAATATGCCAATTTTCAGCCGTTACGTCAGCATCTCTATCGGGCTTATGTCACGCGCGCCTCCGAGCTTGGTGCCGATCAGAGGTGGAATAACAGCGCCGTGATCAGCCGCATTCTGCAATTGCGCACTGAGACGGCGTCGCTGCTGGGCTTCCAAAATTACGCAGAAGTGTCGCTCGCGACCAAGATGGCAGAAACACCCGCCGAAGTGATCACGTTCATCGAGGACATGGTCGCGAAGGCAAAACCATTCGCAGAGCGGGATTGGCGCGAATTGACCGAATTCGCGCGCGACGCGCTGGCGATGAAGCAAGTAAACGCCTGGGATGTTGCATACGTGTCGGAAAAGCTTCGCGAGCAGCGTTACGCATTTTCCGATACCGAAGTGAAGCAGTATTTTCCGGAGGCAAAAGTTCTGTCCGGGTTGTTTCGCGTCATCGAAACCCTTTACGGTTTGGTCGTGAAACGGGCGAAGGCGGAGACCTGGCATCAAGATGTCCGCTTCTTCGATTTGGTTGATCGCTCGGGTGGGCTGGTCGGGCAGTTTTATCTCGATCTCTATGCCCGCGACGCCAAGCGCGGTGGCGCCTGGATGGACGACGCCATCAATCGTCGGCGTAAACACGAGGGTGTGAATGGCGTGCAGCACCCAGTCGCATTTCTGACATGCAATTTCGCGGCACCGGTAGGCGACAAACCAGCGTTGTTCACGCACGACGATGTCATCACGCTGTTCCACGAGTTTGGCCACGGTCTGCATCAGTTGCTGACTGAAGTCGATGAACTCTCCGTATCCGGCATCAACGGCGTGGAATGGGATGCGGTCGAATTACCGAGTCAGTTCATGGAGAATTTTTGTTGGGAGTGGGATGTTCTCACCCACATGACGCAGCATGTCGACACAGGAGCCACCTTGCCGCGAGCACTGTTTGACAAGATGATCGCGGCGAAGAATTTTCAGGCCGGCATGCAGTTCGTGCGGCAGCTCGAATTTAGCCTGCTCGATATGCGGCTGCACACCAGATTTGATGCGGGCAAAGACGATCTACTCGCACTGATCGAGGGCGTTCGCAAACAGGTGGCGGTGGTGAACTATCCAGATTTCAATCGCTCCACCTATGCGTTCGGACATATTTTCGGCGGTGGCTATGCGGCCGGCTACTACAGCTATAAATGGGCCGAAGTCCTGTCGGCGGACGCGTATGCCGCCTTCGAAGAGTCGGGCGTACTCAATGCCGAAACCGGCGCCCGTTTTCGCCGCGAGGTTCTTGCACGCGGCGGCAGCCGACCTGCACTCGCTTCGTTCACCGCGTTCCGCGGCAGGAAGCCCGAGATGGAAGCACTGTTACGGCATAATGGAATGAAGCTTGCTGCGTAGTCACTGAGTCTTAAGCCCGACGGCAAATTGGAGGATATTTTTATGAGATTCGCCCCTATAAAGCCCACGAAATCGATCATGGGTATTTGCGGCCTGCCAGTCATGGCTGGTGGCATTTTTGCCATGACCTTACTGCTGGCCTCACCGGCCAATTCGCAACAAGTATTTCGTTGGGTCGACAAAGATGGGAAGGTGCATTACGGCGACATGTTGCCGCCACCGGCGGAAGTCAAGAACGTTCAAACCAAGAAGCTCGGCGACAGCGTGATCGAGCAGGATGATGTTCCCTTTGCGGTAGAGCGGGCCATGAAAAACAATCCGGTGACCCTTTACGCCAACAATTGCGGCGACCTGTGTGCCAATGCTAGAGCGTTACTGTCCAAGCGGGGAATTCGCTACGCCGAGAAGAATCCCGAGGCCGATCCGGTTGCAGGGGCTGCGTTGAAGCAGACGCCAGGTGGACTGCAGGTTCCAACGATCATGATTGGTGCCATCAGTATTGCCGGTTTTGACGAGGAGGGCTGGAACAGTGCGCTGACGAATGCCGGCTATCCGCGCAACAATCCCAATCTGCGGCAAAACTCGACCAAGGCAGGGCCAAAAGCCGCGCCACCGGCGACTGCAGCTACCCCAGCAGCGCCCGTAAAATAGTCGGGGAGTCCGTTGAAGCTCGCCGCCTGGAATGTCAACTCGCTCAATGTCCGCTTGTCGCATGTGACTCAATGGTTGAAGACACATCAGCCGGATGTGCTTTGCCTGCAAGAGTTGAAAATGGAGGATGCGAAGTTTCCGCTAGCCGCTTTTGAAGAGGTCGGATACAACGCGGTTTTCAACGGGCAGAAGACCTACAATGGCGTCGCCATTTTGTCGCGCACGCGCCCCGAGGATGTCAGCAAAGATATTCCGGGATATGAAGACCCGCAGAAGCGCGTGATCGCTGCAACCGTGAGTGGCATCCGTGTCGTCTGTGCCTATATTCCGAATGGGCAGGCGGTGGCTTCTGAAAAGTATCAGTACAAGCTGCAATGGCTGGCCGCGATGCAAGCGTATATGCGCGACACCATTGCCACCTATGGCGATGTTGCCCTGCTTGGCGACTACAACATCGCGCCTGACGACCGCGATGTACACGACCCGAAAATTTGGGAAGGTCAGGTGCTTTGCTCATTGCCTGAGCGGGATGCGTTCCGTGCCTTCGTCGCACTCGGGCTGGTGGATAGCTTCCGGCTATTCGAGCAGGCAGAAAAAAGCTATAGCTGGTGGGACTACCGGATGAACGGCTTCAAGCGCAATCTGGGGCTGCGCATCGACCACATTTTGCTCACGCCGGGCCTAGCCGAACGCTGCGTCTCCAGTATTATCGACGTTGACCCCCGCAAACTGGACCGTCCGTCGGATCACGCGCCGGTTGTTGCCGAAATTGGCTGACGCTCGCGCTACAATTTGCCGCTTTGCCTGGCAGCCGGTCCGGCTGTCCAACCAGCGACCCGCTCCCGGATGCACGCCTTACATTCTTTGACCACCCCCGACGAAGACGACCTGGCACATTACGACATTCTCGATACGCCACCGGAGCCCGCGTTTGATGATTTGGCGCATCGTGCCGCCAGCGTGCTGGGCACAACCATGGCGGCATTGTCTTTTTTTGAGCGGTCGGGTGCCGGCAGTGTTGCCGGGCAGCTCAAACACGGCGGCAGGGATTTGCCGGTTTCGCGCGAGTGGTTCAAAGCGCGTCTGAATTGGCCGCTGGCTGCGTTGACGCCCAAGCAGTGCATTTATTTGCCGGCACTGAGCCCAGCGCCTATCCACGCGACGGCTTTCGTCATTGCCGACACTCAGGCTGATCCGCGCTTTCGCCACCACCCCTTGGTCACTGGTGCCCCATACGTGCGCTTTTATGCGGCGAGCGGTATTTACGCCAGCAGTGGTGAGTTGCTCGGTGTTTTATGCGGATTTGATAGCGTGCCGCGGGAGTTGACCACGCAGCAGGTGGAAGCGTTAACCAACCTGGCTGAGCTCGCGGGGGCACGGCTGGAGTCCCGCAGGCGGATGCGAAATAGGCCGCAATCAGACCCTAAGGCGGCGGTCGAAACGGGCTCGGCTGAGTCAGACCGAAAGCGTGTCGCGCAGTTGATCGAGGAATTTGCGCAGCTAGAAAAATTGCTTAAGGATGAAATTTCCGTCCGCAAGATCGCGGAAGCCAAGGTCCGCTATGAAAAGGATTTTTCGGATGCGGCCATCGAGAGCCTGCCGGGTGCTTTTTTCATGTTTGAAGAAAGCGGCAGACTGGTGCGCTGGAATGATCGGTTTGCGGCGAATACCGGATACAGCCCGGCCGACCTGCAAAAAATGCACGCGCTGGATTTCATCGGTGAGTCGGATCGCTCGCGGGTGAACGATGCGATTGGACGCATCTTTGCCAATGGTGCGGAAATTGCAATCGAGGCTGAAATGCGCCGCAAGGGCGGCGAAGCGTTTCCATCATCGTTTTACGGACGGCCATTGGACATCGATGGCCGGCGATACTGCATCGGTGTCGGGCGCGACATTACCGAGAGGAAGCTCGCCGAGCGGGAGATTTCCAGTGCCAAAGAGCGGCTGGATTTGGCGCTGGTCGGTTCCGGCCTCGCAATCTGGGATTGGGACCTCGTCAACAACCGCGTGGTCTTTAGTGAAAATTGGGGCGAACTTCTGGATGCCCGGCCGATTGATCATTACGAAATTGTCTACACTGGCGACGAAGTATTGGACTGGAACCATCCAGATGACCGCGGACGGTTTCAGGGCGCCCTCGTTGGGGCTGTGAAAGGCACCCACGATGACTTTCAGTGCGAGTATCGCGCACCAGGCGCATCCGACGAATGGGTGTGGCTGCAATCAAAAGGCAAAGTCACCGAGCGCGATGGGCGTGGCCGCGCACTTAGAATGACCGGTACTACTGCCAACATAACCAAGCGCAAACGCGTCGAAGAGCGCGTCGAATTTCTGGCCACCCGTGACCCGCTCACCGGCCTGCCCAATCGCATGCTGGTCAATGACCGGCTTGAACAGGGTGTGGCAAATGCCGCTCGCAAGCGCGCCGGACTGGCTTTCATGTTTATCGATCTCGACCGCTTCAAAACTATCAACGATTCGCTAGGACACGATGTTGGCGACGAACTGCTCAAGCAGGTTGCCGGAAAGCTGGCTGGCTGCGTGCGCGTCAGCGATACCGTCGCGCGGCTTGGTGGTGACGAATTTGCGGTGATTCTTGAAAATCTTCCCGGCAACCAAAACAGTGACGTCCATGAAGGCGCGCAGCAGGTGGCGGCAAAAATGATCGCAGCGCTGGCCTCACCGATCGTGATTAACACCAATCAACTGACCACATCGTGTTCAATCGGTATCAGTATTTACCCCACCGACGGGCCGGACCCGAAAACCCTGATGAAGCACGCCGACGTGGCCATGTATGACGCCAAGGCCAAGGGACGCAACAACTATCAGTTTTTCTCGCATGAGCTCAACGCCAGGGCACAGGAGCGCCTGTCGATTGAAAATTTTCTCAGGCTGGCATTGCTCCGCGATGAACTCGTCCTGCACTATCAGCCGCGCGTGTCGTTCAAGACCGGACAGATCACCGGAGTTGAAGCGCTGATCCGCTGGCAACATCCACGCCACGGCTTGTTGTCGCCGGAGAAATTTATCGCCGTCGCTGAGGATTCCGGGCTGATCGTGCCGATAGGTGAGTGGGTCATCGAGCATGCGTTTGCACAAGTAGCGCAGTGGCAAAGGAAAAGTGGCCGAGACATCCGCCTGGCGGTGAATATGTCTGTGCGGCAGATGTTCGATGGCAATCGTTTCGTTCGCGTGCTCGAAGACGCGGCGAAGGCAGCCGCGCTAGACCTGCGCACCGTGGAACTGGAATTGACGGAAAGCATGCTTCTCAAAAACATCGATGACACGGCGGTACTGTTGAAGCAACTGGGTGATATGGGGCTGGGATTGGCCATCGATGATTTCGGCACCGGTTACTCGTCGCTTTCGACCCTTAAGCAGCTGCCAGTGGATTCGATAAAAGTAGATTCGTCCTTCGTACGCGATATCGGCACCGATCCAAATGACGAAGCCATTGTGCGCGCGATCGTGGCAATGACTCACAGCCTTAAACTCAATGTGATCGCCGAGGGTGTTGAAAGCGAGGACCAATACCGGGTGCTGCGGGATCTTGATTGCGATGAGTACCAGGGATTCTTTTTCTCCAAGGCGCTGCCACCGATTGAATTCGAAGCACAGTTTCTGGACATCGATTAGGTGCCATGAACGCCTTGCTTTCTCGTACCCTGTTCCCGGTCATCGTGACCGCAATCATCGGGACCGGCTGCAGTGAAAAAGCGGCGACCGGTTTTCAGGGCTATGCGGAAGGCGAAGCCCTGCACATCGCCGCGCCGTTCGCGGGAACCTTGGAACAACTACAGGTGGCACGAGGACAGCAAGTGGCTGCAGGTACCCCGATGTTTGTTCTCGAGCAAACAAACGAAGCTGCTCAGCGCCGGGAGGCAGAAGCGCGAGTGGCAGCGGCATCAGCGCGGCTGGCTAATCTGCAAACCAGCCGCCGATCCAGCGAGATCGACACCGTGCGTGCCCAGGTGCAGCAGGCCAAAGCGATTCGCGAACTGTCCGCCTCGCAGCTCTCCCAACAGGAAAAGCTCTTCAAGCAGGGTTTCATCTCGCAGGCGAAGCTTGATGAAGTGCGCTCGGTGTATCAACGCGATCTGGCGCGGGTTGCGGAACTCGACGCGCAGACCCGAACCGCGACCGTCAGTGTCGGGCGTGAAGCAGAGATCGAGGCGGCCAAACGCGATGTCGATGCGGCCAAAGCCGTGTTGGCGCAAAGCGACTGGCGGGTTGCACAGAAATCCGTGGCGGCACCAGTCGCGGCGCTGGTGGAAAACACATTTTTTTCTCGCGGTGAATGGGTGCCAGCCGGGCAGAGCGTGCTGAGCTTGCTTCCGCCCGACAAAATAAAAGTGCGTTTCTTTGTGCCGGAAGAAGTGCTCGGTGGCATCAAGATCGGACAAAGCGTCTCACTTAGCTGTGCTGGTTGTGGTGCGCCGATCAAGGCGAACATAAGTTTCATTGCCACGCAGCCGGAATTTACGCCGCCCGTCATTTACAGCAAGGAGTCACACGCCAAGCTGGTGTTTTATGTCGAGGCCAAGCCGCCACTCGATCAGGCGGTGCGGCTGCATCCCGGTCAGCCGATCAGCGTTTCCCTGAACTGAATGCGCCCGTGCCGGATCAATTGGTCATCGACGTAGCGGCGTTGAACAAAAGCTATGGCGACAAACACGTCGTGCGCGACTTTTCGCTGCAGGTAAAGCGCGGGGAGATCTTCGGCTTCCTCGGTCCCAACGGCAGCGGCAAGACCACCTCCATCCGGCTGATCTGCGGATTGTTAAAGGCTGATAGTGGTAGCGGCACCGTACTTGGCTTCGATGTCATCAAGGAGTCGGCTGCAATCAAGCGCGAAGTCGGCTACATGACGCAGCGATTTTCGCTATGGGAAGATCTCACCATTCGCGAAAACCTGGATTTTGTCGCGCGCATGTATGGGATGGCCAATCGCGCGAAACAAGTTGCCGACGCGCTGGAAAAATTGGGACTCTCCAGTCGGCAAAACCAATTAGCTGGCTCACTCTCGGGCGGCTGGAAACAGCGGCTCTCGCTGGCGGCCTGCATGCTGCATAAGCCCATGCTGTTGTTGCTCGACGAGCCGACTGCGGGCGTGGACCCGAAAGCCAGACGCGATTTCTGGGATGAAATCCATCGACTGGCTGGTGCAGGTGTAACCATCCTTGTCACAACGCACTATATGGACGAGGCCGAGCGCTGCACGCGCCTGGGTTACATCGCTTACGGTCGATTGCTCGCCACGGGTTCCATGCAGGAGGTGATCGATCATCAGCATCTTGCAACCTGGATTGTGCGCGGTCCCGACCTGCCGGCATTGGCTGACAAGCTACGCGCACTTGCCGGCGTATCGCAAGTAACCGCATTCGGCAACACATTGCACGTGACCGGACCTGATGCTCAACAACTCACAACGTCCTTGCGTGGACTGAACCTCGGAGAACGCTACCACTTGGAAGAAGCCACGACGGCGCTCGAGGACGTGTTTATCCACTTGATGGGGCAGGCGGAAGACAACTTCCAATGAAGATACCCACGCTCTCCTTCTCGCGTCTGTTCGGCGTGATGGTGAAGGAATTCATTCAAATGAAACGTGATCGCATGACGTTCGGGATGATCGTCGGCATTCCGGTGGTGCAGCTGATCATGTTTGGCTTCGCGATTAACGCGGACCCGAAGAATTTGCCGATCGCCGTGGTGTCTGCTGACAACAGCGTGTATTCGCGCAGCTTTATTCGCGCGCTGGAAAATACCAAGTATTTCACCGTCGTCAGCATCGCCGACACAGAAACTGCAGCCAACCGGATGCTGGAGATGGGCGATGTGCAGTTCGTGCTCACCATTCCAGTCGATTTTGCCCGCAAGCTGGTACGTGGTGAGCGGCCTAGTCTACTCATCGAAGCCGACGCCACCGATCCGTCCGCGACCGGCAACGCGATTGCCGCCCTGCAGGCGCTGCCGAAGCTGGCACTGGCACGTGACCTCGTTGGGCCGTTGCAGCCACTAGCGGCAGCCCCGGATCCATTCGATTTACGCGTTCACCGTCGCTACAACCCCGAAGGCCTTTCGCGCTATAACATCGTGCCCGGATTGATCGGCACCATCCTGACTATGACAATGGTCATGATGACGGCATTTGCGATCACCCGCGAACGCGAGCGCGGGACAATGGAAAATCTACTTGCGACCCCAGTACGCCCCATCGAAGTGATGATCGGCAAGATCGCGCCCTACATTATCGTTGGCTACATTCAGGTCAGCGTGATTCTGCTGGCAGCCAAGGTGTTGTTCGCGGTTCCGATGGTGGGAAGCTTGGTGCTTCTGTCGTCAATTTTATTGTTGTTCATTGCCGCCAATCTCGCGTTGGGTTTCACTTTCTCCACGATTGCCAAGAACCAGTTGCAGGCAATGCAGATGTCTTTCTTCTTCCTGCTGCCATCCATCCTGCTGTCGGGCTTCATGTTTCCGTTTCGCGGTATGCCGGAGTGGGCACAAATGATTGGCGAACTGTTGCCAGTCACGCATTTCCTGCGCGTGATTCGCGGCATTTTGCTCAAAGGCAACGGCTTGACGGAGGTCTGGCCACATCTGTGGCCGATTGCACTGTTTATGCTTGTTGTGGCGACGATTGCGCTGATGCGTTATCGCGAGACGCTGGATTGACGTCGCGATAAGGCGGTGTCGGCGCCGCATCCTCACTGCTACAGCCAGTAGCCCATAGTTCGCGCTGCAACTCATTGAGCGCCAGTATGACGGGATCGTTCTGCCGCTGGCGCTGGGTGACGAACCACAGCATCGACTCGATTTGCTCATCGTTCCAAATGCAGATTTCGCCCGCCGCCGCTTTTTCAAAGGCGACTTCCTCGCGCATCAATGCAATGCCGACGCCTGAAACCACCAGTGAGGCAATAACCGCCTCCTGATCCGCTTCAACCACACGCCCGGGGCTCACGCCATGCTGCTGCAAAAGTGCGTAGGCAAGCTGGTGATGGCTGCTGATGGGGGGCGGAATGATCCACGGCATGGCGGCGACTTGCTCCCACCCGGATAGCCGCAGGCGATCTTTCCAGGCCACTGGTGCTGCCACCCGAAACACCAGCCGCCGAAGCGGCAAACCGCTGACGCTCGCGTGCCTTAATTCGCCATGGTAAAAGCTCGCATCCAAGGTGCCGTCTCGGACATTATCGAGCGCGGTACCCGTGACGCCCTGATGCAGTTCCAGTTCCAGTAACGGATGGCGGGCAAGCGCGACATTCATGAATTCGCCGATACGGGTCAGATTTGGGTCGCTTAGCGTACCGATGCTTGCCTTGCCAGCAAGCTGGCCCTTGTAAGACAGCGCCACGTTTTGCAGATCGCGCGCGGCGGCCAGCACTCTTTCGGCCTCTTTCAATAAGCGGGCACCCGGTGCCGTCAATACCATGCCGGTCGCAGTGCGCTCAAACAACGTGAGCCCCAGTTTTTCTTCCAGCGCTTTTAGCTGGGCCGAGACCGCAGGCTGGCTCACATGCAGCTTTTCGGCCGCACGAGTGAGCTGCCCTAGTTCTGCAATGGCGGCAAAACTGCGTAACTGATATAGCTCCATCAATTGCGATCCGACTTTATGTCATGTCCCATTCTAAGCCTATTTGTTGCGATGCAACAATTACTTGGTGGTGACATCAGAAAAATCAATCGCCTGCATCCAAACATACGATTGGATTATGTTTGTCATCACCCCTATCTTCTTGCTTGTGCGGTGCAACAAACCCGCTATTCAGCGTAAATCGAAGGAGGACGTGCCATGAAAATGACAGATCAGATGGAGCGGGATTTTTTCCAGACCGCAATGACGAGCGGTAGCGCAAATCAGCGGTCGGAAAATGCCGATTTGATCGTGACAATGATTGTCAGCGGCGTTGTGCTTTTCGTGTCAATTCTCATGATTTGGCTGGGCCGCTGAACCGCGAGAAGCCCATAGCGGCACATTCCGCCCAATTCCACGCCACCGTTTTACCCAAGGAGCACATATGAGCGAGTTCAACAGTCTGACATTTTCCGAGATTGAAAATCGCATTCATGCCGCAAGGCTTGAGCGCAGTGCGGCTCTCGGCGAAGCCATCGGCGGTGCAGTTGCAGAAGCCTGGTTTGTTGCACGGCGTTTGGCCGGTGCGCTTGCTGGTCACACCAGGACATTGAAAGCACGAGCAAACGCAAGTCAGCATTTGTCGGTCCGACAGCGGATCGCCGCAACGCACTAACCCTCCCGATTTCTCTCCTCCTCCATGCCCTCAAGGCATGGATTCAGCCCCTTGACCTTGGTCTAAGGGGCTTTTTTATTTGTATTGCCAGGCACTATTGGCAGGCCAGACCCCGAGACACAAGCACTGGCGCGGCAGTCCAGCCATTTTGGCCTTTGGGTGCCCGTGGATATGGCCTCTGCAAAAATACACCGAACCTTCCTGAAGGCTGCAAATCTAAGCACAGCGGAGTAGTATCAATGTCCGCTTTCGTGATTTGTTGAAAGGAGTTCGTATGAACCGATTACTCGTCCCTCTTTTGCTTGCAGCAACTTCAGCATTGACGCTCGGTGCTGGCAGCGCCAACGCGGCAGTTACGGTCAATTTCACACAACCTGACCGATATGTGGATATGCCGTTTGCGCCCTGGGATAAGGAGCGCGTTATGAAGGACCTTCAAGAGCACTTCAACAAACTCGGCGGCCAATTGCCAGCAGGGCAGGATTTGAAAGTCGACATTGTTGACATCGATTTGGCTGGACGTCTGGAGCCCAATGCTCGTTTTGGCCAAGAAATTCGCATATTGAAGGGTCGCGCCGACTGGCCGACCATTGCATTGCGGTACAGCATTGAATCACAAGGCAAAGTGTTGAGCAGCGGAGATGTGCGGATCGACGACAAATCCTACCTCGACCACATCAATCGTTATTCGGCTAACGAATCGCTGCGTTACGAAAAGCGCATGTTGGACGACTGGTTCAAGACAGTGATGAAGCAATAACCGGGCTGGCGAAACATTCGCCAGCCGGGGCGCGATGTTATGGACGTGCCCCCGAAATAAACACGGCGCGGTAGCTTGTGTACACTGAAATCAGTGCAATTGGTCCCACGACCAAAAAGCCCAGCATCAGAGGGATGGCTGCGACAATCACTAACAAGATCATCACGACGCCATAGATTGTGAATGGCAACCAATTCTTCAGGCACGCGAAGAAACTGGTCTTGAGAGCTTGAACCGGTTCTTCATCGTGAAAATACACGAGTGCTGGCGCAAACCACAGCGCCATCAACAACGGCGCGAGCAATGCCAGGCCGATTAATAGCACAAACAAAAACGTCACGATCGATGCACCTGCAAACGATGCCAGTTCGGACGAGTCGCCTGACATGAGGGCACCGATCGCACCGCTGGCGCCCAGGGCCAGGGCGATAAAAATTGCCATCAGCAGCATCAGAATCAGAATGCCGATCAATCCGCCCGTGTAGAACGCGCCAATGATGAAGAGCGGGTTTGTGCGGGTCTTGAATCCGGAAAAGAGGTAGTCGATTTCAAGTTTTTTGCCGTCGGCCACCGCGTGCGCCGACGCAAGCCAGCCAGCACCGATAATGCCGTAAAGAAGATTGCCCGCCAACGAGCCCACAAACGGTACGAATGCAAGCGCCACATAAAAAATGGCGTACAGCACGATCATCAGGATCCACATCATTGGCGACTTGGCGAACAGCTGCCAGGCCGCAGAGATCCACGCCATTCCCTCGCCAGCGGACAAAGTCGTGCCACCGGAAATATAGCCGACGATTGCTTCGCGATGATCGAGCGGCTGTAGTGTCACTACCGGTGCCTGATACGGATTTGGCTTGGGATCGTTAGGGGTTTCCATGCGTGCGCTCTCGTGGGAATGGCTCATCGGCGATTGTAGCGCTTCAATATGGCTGCCGCGCGGCAAAAAGTGCACCAATTTGAAATGGCGTGCTTGCGACCGGGCATTGCTGCCCGTACCATGGGCAACGCTTCGACACCTTCTGACGGGAAACACGAATATGAGTCAACAACTGACGCGCGACGAATACGATGCACTCGAGCTGGTTCGGAAAAAGCTGAAAACGGCCAAACCCAGCGCATGCATCGCGAGAAATGCTAAACATTTGGTCGGTATCAAATTTCTCAGCGCAAAAAAAGATGGCACCTATGCGCTGACCGAAAAAGGCGCGGAAGCACTGTTCATCAAGAATTGCGTCGCCGGGCTACGTGCACTTGCTACGGATGCGGACACTGAACTCAGTACCGACGTCGCTAATTTTCTAGGCAGAAAGGGCCACATCGTCAGCGCGGCCACACCCGGCAAATTTGAAGTCACTGCCAAAGGACGAGAATGTCTGGCCGACATCGCCCAAAACCCCTGATCCGCCGCGTCGCCGCAAATATCCGTCGGGCGACGGCGGTAATCAGAGTTCCATTGGACTAATAGCGGCCATGACGGTCGTAGTATCGGCGGTCGTTATATCCATGGTGAGATACGTAGTGCGAGCGATATGGCGCGCTATAGTAGCCGGCGTAAACTGGCGCTCGATAGCTTGAGTAGACGACGGGATAGCTTTCATAGACCGGCTGTTGAGCATATACCACTCGTTGCGGCTCGTAGCGCGGTTCGCAATAGCCCTCGTACGCGGGTTGGGCGTAGTAGACAGGTGGAGAGTTTCCATAAACATAGTCGCGCTCAGGGTAAGTGACTACACGCTGATCATAGTAACGGTCCGATGAGCTGCCTATCGCCGCGCCGATGATGGCACCCGCCACAGCGCCGTGCGCTCCACCGTAGTAACTACCAACCAGCGCGCCATCCACGGCACCGATTACCGCACGATCAGCCGCTTGGGCCTGAACGCTGAGAAATGTCCCGGCTGACAACAGTATTGCAATCGCAAGCTTGTTCATGGTCCGCTCCTTTGGGTTGAAAACCCGTCAGGCAAGAGCTGGATGTGCTCCGGTCTGCCGGTCTGTAACAGTTGCTAACGCAGTGCACCAGCGGTCGGATGACCGGCTACCGTAGTCGGACATTGATTTCACACCCATCACCAGCGCCGGCACTGGCAACTACGCCATTGGCGGTCGAATGCGCAGATTTCTTTGCATAGCCAAAGTCTGTCGTAGGCCGCGCCCAACACCGAACATCGCTGCAATTGGCATTTCACGGGTGGATTTTCACATCTGGTCGCAATCTGGTTGAGACATAAGTACTAGCTCCGTAAAGTTCGGGCATCAACAACGCGACACCACTACCGACCCCAAGGAGACACTCATGAGAACAACATTCACCAGCAATAAAGACAACGTCGCCATCAGCACCATCCTCGCCGTCAGCTTGTTTGCGCTGGCCAGCGGACTGTTCAACAGCAATGCCGCCGTCGCCAGCCAGACGGTTGCCGTTCAGAAACTCGACACCATCGTTGTCACCGCATCACGCGCACCTGATGCCGTACTCGACACCATGGTCGTCACCGCATCGCGCAAGACGCATCGCGCCTAACGGCCCAAAGACAAATCCTGAAACGTCGGGGTCAACGGTGAGGTGAGTGTAGTGAGCAGCAGGCGCATGGCAATATTATGCGGAAATAAAAACGGCGGACTTCGGTCCGCCGTTTTATTTCCGGCTGTCCAGCGTCAATTCTTCTTCAGGTACTTGTCCAGAAACTCCAGAATCTTCCGATTGGCTTCCATGCTATTTTTCTTTTTGGAGAACCCATGGCCTTCGTCGGCAAACACCACGTACTCGACCGGCACGCCGTTTTTCTTCACGGCTTCAACAATCTCGTCGCTCTCAGGCTTGATCACGCGCGGATCGTTCGCGCCCTGGATCACGATGAGGGGTTTACGGATCTCCTTGGCGTGAAACAAGGGCGACGCGGCAATCAGCATCTCCTTGTCCTTCACCGGATCGCCAATTTCCTCGTACAGCGATTTGCGGAATGACTCCCAGTAGGGTGGAATAGCCTCCAGTGTGCGCAGCCAGTTGCTCACCCCGAAAATGTCCACGCCGACCTTGAATGCCTCCGGGCGAAACGCCATCGCCGCTAGCGTCATATAGCCACCATAGCTGCCGCCGATGATGCCGATACGCTCCGGGTCGATATAACCCAAGCTCGCCAGATAAGTCTTGGCCTCGATGCAATCCCACAGTGGCTCGCGACCGTGCTTGCGATCATCGGCACCGAAGAATGTTTTGCCGTAGCCAGAACTGCCGCGATTGTTGATGCCCAACACTGCGTAACCGTGGTTGACCAGATATTGGATCTGCGCGTTGTAGCCTCGCGAAGTTTGTCCACCGGGGCCGCCGTGCACATAAACCAGCGCCGGTACCTTGTTGGTCGCGCTGGCTTCATGCGGCTTGTAGTAAATGTTGGGGATGACCATGCCGTCGAACGACTTGAACCGCACGACTTGCGCTTCAACCAGGTCTTTGGCATCAATCTCCTTGCTCAGACTCTGGGTGAGCGCTTTGGCTTGTTTACTCTTGAAGTCGTACACATACAGATTATTTGGTGAACGGTCGCCATTGAGGTAAAACGCCATGCGCGCGCCGGTTTTGGAGAACGTCACGCCACGAATTTCGCCGCCAGGCAACGCTGGCAACTTTACCGGCTTCTCGTCCGCGCCTTCAACGATGCGGATGACGACGCTGCCGTCCTGATTCACGGCCGTCACACGATAGCGGCCATCTCGGGAGAAATAAGTCGTAACCACATCCCAGTCGGCTTTCTCGTGATCCTTCATAACCGCCGTCGCCAGATCGTAGGTGCGCAGACTAGCGAATTCGCGGCCTTCGTTGGTGAGCAGGAATAGCCGCTTCGACGCCGGATCAAAGGTCGCCGCGCTGAAATTGACGGCGCCGGTATGCGGGGTCAGATGTTTGGTTTCGGCTTTGGCAACGTCGTATAGATAGACATCACCGTCAAGCGACGTGTTGGTTTTGTTGAGGGCCACCCACTTTTCGTCGCGGCTGATTGCACCGATGGCATAAGTCTGTTCATTTTTGTAGAACAGTGTGCGGTCGTAGGACTTGGCGTCATAGCGGTAAATGTCGAATACCTTGGGATCGCGTTCATTGCTCGAGACAAAGAATGCGCTGCCATCAGGACGCCAGCCTGCGAAGCTCGCCTTGAGTTTTTCGCCGGGTGTCAGATCCTTCTCGCTGCCGTCGAGTTCGCGGACGTAAAGGTGGTTGTTTTCATCGCCGCCTTTATCCCGCGTATAGAGAATACGGTCGTCATTGGGGAAATAGCTGACCGCGTAGGTCGTATCGGTGGTGGATTTTGTCAGCGCATTGGGTTTGCCGCCGGTTACTGCCAGCGTGTACGCGTTGTAGATGCCGGATTCATTGCTGTGAAACAGAATGCGTTTCTCGTCCGCGCTGAACGACGCACCGCCCAGGGCGGTGGTCGCCATGAACTGTTCAATCGTATATTGCCTGGGTTTCTTGGCGGGGCCGCTCACAGTGGCCGGTGCGGCAATGGCCAGACTGGAAAAAATTAGCCAACTAAAGGCGAAAGTCCGCAGGGTGAATGGTGTTTTACGCATGGGATCTCCAAAGAATTGTCACGAGGAGTTGAGTCGCGTCTAAGACGCGATCAGAGAGTGCGCATTATCCTAGAAACGGCGGGTGGACGGGCGCCAATAAAGCAGGCGCTGATGACGTAAAA
Source organism: Burkholderiales bacterium (assembly GCA_038321965.1). Taxonomy (GTDB): domain Bacteria; phylum Pseudomonadota; class Gammaproteobacteria; order Burkholderiales; family Usitatibacteraceae; genus UKL13-2. Next base: position 127,597 of record JBBQFL010000001.1, read on the forward strand.
TATTGGCATGTATGCTCTCCCTTGCTTATCACCACAAAGGAATCCGACTATGAAACGCTTACTCCCCGCCGTTGTTGCCCTGTTCCTGCTTGTTGCCGCTAACACTGCCGTCGCTCAAGAGTACAACACCGTCCCAGCAGGCGATGCGCAATACAAGCAATGCATCGTCTATTCCGCAAAACTGGGCTGGGAAGGTGGCAATGAAAAGAGCCCGATTAAAGGTCAGACAAAGGTGCAGGCGTTTTGCACTTGCATGTGGAATGAAACCCCTGACGATTTCAAAGGCAATCTGGCGACGTTTGCAGACAGTGCCAAGGGTAAAAAGACCAACAAGATTTGCGAAAAATATTCAAACTGGAGTGAGTAATTCTTAGGCACGCGAGTGCCTCAGAAAAGCCGCCTACCGCAATCGAAGGGCCTCGTTGCTTGACTGATAGCAACGAGGCCCTTTCTACTTTGCTTCTCCCGGGTATGCGCTGACCGCTACGCTTCCCAGCGCTTGAGATTCAGAAATTCGCGCCGTGTCTTAGGACCGTAGGTTTCAAAATGCGGATCAGGCCGTTCGCGATACGCCTCCCGCTCCAGCGCGACCTTGTCGCCACTGAGGTGTTTTTTCAATACATCCGCGGGCACCGGATAAATCTTGAGGGCATTTAGGCCGAAAACATCGGCGCGCAGCGCTTTGGACATTTCCGGATAGCCGAACTTGTCGCGAAACGTCGGCGAAATCTGAAAAGTGCGAAACGCCTGGATCTGATCCTGAGGTGAACCGTACCAGATGGAGTCGGTCCCCCACAGCACGTTTTTCTGCCCGCAGTATTTGAACAATTTCCCAAGCGCATGCGCCGCCGAGTCGGGGTCACGCATTAACAGACGCCAGGTCGAGCCCAGCTCTGCATACACATTGGAACCCGGTGCGATGCCGTTCTTGATCAGGCTGGTGACTAGCGCATCGATGCCGTCGCTGCGTTTCTCATCGTACGGTCCCTCGACCGTGTCGGTGACGTAGCCGGAGTGATAAATCAGGAAATTCACCTGCGGATAGCGTTTGGCCACCCGCCCAACGTCCACACAGGTCGAATGCTCATACGAGCGCTGCCCGAAGGCGAGACCTTTGTGAATGGCGATGTTGCGGATGCCAAGCTTGACGGCCTTGTCGATGAATTTGATGCCAACCTCATCATCCAGGAAAAAACCTTTTCCATCCGGACCCCATTGCGTATAAGTTTTCCACGCCGCGATTTTGTGTTTCGCCGCCATCTCGTCCATGGCCTCAATATCGCCCGGCGAATTCGGATTGACGCGGCCGTGAATGTAGAGCCGATGTGAACCTTCGAGCTTCTCGACAATTCTTGCCGTGGCCGCCGCCTCCTCAATGGTGAGCGGCTCGTTCAGTCGCGTTGACGGGACAAATGAGAGCACCATCAGGTCGGTGTCCGAATCCATGAACACGTCCTTGATGAACTCATCCTGACCAATGCATTTCAGGTAGTCGATGTCACCTGTTCCCTTGGTCGGGCCGCAGGTCTGCGTCTTGGGCATGCGCAAGGGGCGGGCACCCGGCGGCAAGCGCTTGGTCCACGCGCCAGTCGGGTTTACAAAATGCCCTTGCACATCGAATATGAATTCATTGCCGTCTACTGCTGACCGCGCGGCAATAAGATCGAGCGCTGCAGTCTTGTCGATGTCGAAGTAGCCGCCAGTCTTGCCTTGCTGCGCATAGGCGGCGTTCATGCCGAGCAGAGAGCCGGCCACACCGCAAGCCGAAACCAGAAATCCCCGGCGATCCAGCCCCAGCCGTCCGGCATTTGCACTGGCCGTCTCGTGCGCCAGAAAATTCGCGTGATGATGTACACGTTCAAGCGAGATGGGCTCGTATTCACCGTTGGACGCCGTATCAAGCTTGACCGGCAGTCGCAAACCTTCGGGATCGTGGTGGTATTTCATCGGGAGCCTCCTCGGATGGAGAAATGAGTCTATGTGAATTTCCCGGTACGTGCTTTCAACGCGCCGTCGCCCCGCGATTGCATGCGAATACCGTTCGGCTCTCAGTGCGGATCATCAAAATCATCTGCAAAAATTGCGTTTCGCGCACTCTTTTTGGCGATTGGTCGGAATTCGTTTGAGACCAAAGACGCTGCGTCGTAAAGTTCGGTCATCAACAAACGAACACCCACTACCGACCCCAAGGAGAACCACATGAAAACAGCATTCAACAACAGCAACAAAGACAACATCGCCATCTCAGTTTTACTCGTCGCCAGCCTGTTCGCTCTTGCGACCGGCGTCGTCACCAGCAACCCCGCCGCCGCCAATCAAGAAGTCGCCGTACAGAGAGTGGACACCATTGTCGTCACCGCATCACGTGCCCCTGACGTCACCCTCGACACGATGGTCGTCACTGCCTCACGCAAGATCGGCCGCGCGTAATCGCAGCCAGCGGGGTCGGTAACAACGGTGAAGTAAATGCAGTAACGGCGCAACGAAAACTGCGCTGGCGAAAAAAAACGGCGGACTTCGGTCCGCCGTTTTTGTTTGGCCCATCAATCCCTGAAAGAAATCGTCGCGGTCACTGCCGTCAAACTGTCCGCTACGCATGCAACAGTTCTTGAAATCTACGAGTGGAACCGCAAGGGCACAAATCGTAGCGCCCCAATTTTTCCAGCAACTCTTTGTCGCCGTGGACGATGCGCAATCCGCCGAGAGAGCGCTTGACACCCGCTTCTGACGGGAAGCCTTTCTTGCGTTTACTTGTGGTTTCGAAACGAGAAAAGGTTTTGGAATTGTTTGGTTTTCATGATGTACTCCTTGGAGTTGAGTCGTCGAGGCGACGGCGCGGATTGTAACGGGAAGAAAGGACTTTGGCGAGCGATTGATCCGATAACTACCGAACCTTGTAAGTCGCCAACTCTTCGCGCAGGACCGTTCTCAACTCAGCCACCATCGTTTCCCCCGCCACTGCCTTACGCAAAGTCTCGTTGATCAGCGTCTGATAACCACGTTCTCCAGCTGTAACTTTGAAGTGTTCGATGATGGCGGCATCGAGCATGATGCTAATGCGCTTCTTGCCAAGCACTTCGCCAAACTGCGTGCGGGCTGCTATCTGCCATTCGGCCTTCGTGACCTTCTTGCTGGCGACCCTATATTCCGCGTTCTTCCAGAACTCGGGCGTCAGCGGCGGCGCTTCGTCGGGATCAATAGTTGGCGATGTTTTCGTAGTAGAAGTTCGTTTCATTTCGCGTGGCCCGTCTCATAGAGATGATGCGGATAATTTCGTTTGATTCCACGTGGACAACCAATACAACGGCCGCGTTAAGCATGCCGACGGCAATACTGCGGTGTTCGTCATAGTGAAACTGCGTGTCGGGCTGCTGAACAACGGCGCCCTCGAACACTCGGTAGGCGTCCGCGAAATCCAAACCGTGCTTGTGCAGGTTTGATTCGCGTTTTGCCTCGTCTCAGATGAATCGCATTCAGACATTATATGCATTTGATTATATGCATTAGAAGGTTAAGCATTTTTGAAACTCAAGCACTGGTGCATCGTTCCATAGCATTCGCGCATGGAGAGCCCGCCGATGCTTGGGTTCGAGGAGTTTTCGCTGGAAAATGCGAGCCTAGCCCCTTTGATCATAGACAAAGAATGACTAGATAAAGCATTGGCGCGGCTTTCAGCCCTATTTTGGCTGGAAAGACGCGCCAAATATAGGATTTGACGAAAAACTCCACCCTCGCTCTTAAACTCTGCGCGCTGGAGAAGGAGTTACGGAAAATTGCTTCCAACCGATTTCGGGATTGACCGATGTGAGTTGCATGCGGCTGCCATCATGTTTCCCAAATTGCATCGTAAAGCGACACCATTTTGCATCGTGGCGTCTAATAAATGGCCAACGACTTGGAACAATGTCGTCATTGAAGAAATCAAATGCGGCGAAGGTCCCAAAATTGCTGAATGCGGTCCATTTTGGCAGTGGCATACCGGGGCATCTGTGTGGCAAAAGTAGTGATTTTCTTTGGACTGACACCCATAACACCTTGGAATCATTTCGTCTACGCCGCAGACGCACCTCATCCCACACGACGAGAGCCGCCGACACCGACGAATGGTCATCGTGAAGAAGTTCACGCAACTGATTGGCGACCTGTATAACTTGCATTGGCGTATCACTTGACGCACCCCGCTCAAGTATTCCAATGGCGCGGCGTAAATCCAAGACAAGTAATCCGATAGCGCTATTTGTAGACCCGCGGAATTTCTTATTCGCACTCCTAACTGCATTCTTTACTGCGGTACCTCCTGATGACTGCGGCTGTTTGCATTCCACATGAAAAATCTGTCGCGTCTCGACTTCTGTGACAATGAACTCAATACGCGACGAAACTGGGATTTGTTGTACGTCAAAGCCATTTCCTAGGCACCATGCGAGCGTCGACAATTCAGATTGAACGCTTAGAAAAGCCGCATCATCTTTTGCACGACACCTTGCGCGAATTTCGTCGGCACGATCAACATATAGTGGAAAGTCGCCAAGGCGCAGAGACTTACCAGCGCCGCTAACGATATATAGATTGTAGGCGTCGTGTTGCATGCCAAGCTTCCATCGCTCTTCGCGCTCCACCAAATTCAATTTCATCCTTCCGTTGTTGGCGATGGACTCAACGCAGTATTGCCATTGCTTCGAAACCAAGTGGGGCGTTCGTGTCCTTGCGGGCGACTCAAGCCATTCAATACCAACGAGATCCTCCAAGAGAATCTTTAGAAATTCGAAAAGCTCGTTATCGTCATTTCGATTCATTTCAAAGCTGGGAACTGGGATTGAAGCGAGCGGCAAAATAGTCGATTTCCCGAGCGTGACTTGAATGCCTGCATTGGAATAGTTAGAGCTAGATGCGATGCATTCGAATGTCACTAGGTCGAGTCTGAAAAAGGGCGGCGCCACGCTAAATTGCCTCGAAATAGCTTGCGGCACCTACCATTCCGTGTCTCATGTCGAATGCGCGCGCAAGTGTGGATCCCCTAGTCTCACTAATGCGCCTCCTCCCAATTCATCCCCACCCCCGGCTCCGCCACTAGCGGCACATCCAGCTTCGCCACCCCACTCATCAGCTCTGGCACCTTCGCTTTCACCCGCTCCAACTCAGACTCGGGCACCTCCAACACCAACTCATCGTGCACCTGCATGATCATGCGCGTGCTCAGCTTTTCACTCTCCAGCCAACCCTGCACCGCGATCATCGCCAGCTTGATCAAGTCCGCCGCAGTACCTTGCATCGGTGCATTGATCGCCGCGCGTTCGGCCCCTTGCCGGCGGCCCTGATTGCCGCTCTTGATATCGGGTAGCCACAGGCGGCGACCGAATACGGTTTCAACGAAGCCGCGTTCGTGCGCTTCGGCACGCGTGCGCTGCATGTACGCGGCGACGCCTGGGTAGCGGGTGAAGTATTTGTCGATGTATTGCTTTGCGGCGGAATTATCGATGCCCAGATTGCTGGCGAGTCCGTAGGCGCTCATGCCGTAAATCAATCCGAAGTTGATGACTTTCGCATAGCGGCGATGTTCGCTGCTTACCTGGTCACGCGGCACGCTGAAAACTTCTGACGCGGTGGCGCGATGTACGTCTTCGCCTTTGGCAAAGGCATCGAGCAGGCCTGCGTCGCCGGAGAGATGCGCCATGATGCGCAGCTCGATTTGCGAATAGTCCACCGAAAGAATCTTGCCACCCGGTGGCGCAATGAATGCCTCGCGAATGCGACGGCCTTCCGCAGTGCGTACAGGGATGTTTTGCAGATTGGGGTCGTTGGACGACAAGCGGCCCGTGACGGCAATCGCCTGCCCGTAGTTGGTATGCACGCGACCGGTCTTGGGGTTGACCATGCGTGGCAGCTTGTCGGTGTACGTGCTCTTGAGTTTGGCGACGCTGCGATATTCAAGAATGATCTTCGGCAACGGGTAGTCCTCGGCAAGCTTGGCGAGTGTTTCCTCATCAGTGCTCGGCGCGCCGCCGGGCGTTTTCTTCAGCGGCTTGATGCCCTTCTTGTTGAAGAGGATTTCGGCGAGTTGCTTCGGCGAGCCTAAGTTGAACGGCTGGCCCGCTTCCTCGTGCGCCTTGGCTTCCAGTTCCATCATCTTCAGGCCGAGTTCGCCGGATTGCTTATCCAGTAGCGCCCCGTCGATCAGCACGCCGTTGCGCTCTATCGTCAGCAGCACATGCGTGGTCGGCATTTCGATCTGCTCGTAGACGTAGCGCAACTTTTCATCAGACGAAATCTGCGGGTAGAGTGCACCCTGCAATTGCAGCGTAACGTCCGAATCTTCAGAGGAATACTTGGTGGCGGTGTCGATGGCCACTTGGTCGAAGCTGATTTGCGACGCGCCCTTGCCGGCCACGTCGGCGAATGAAATGGTATCGGTCACACCGAGATGACGTGAGGCCAGCGATTCCATGTCGTGGCGCTGATGGCTTTCCAGCACATACGATTGCAGCAGCGTGTCGTGCTGATAACCTTTCACGGCAATGCCGTGGTTCGCAAATACGTGCAGATCGTACTTGATGTTCTGGCCGAGTTTTTTCTTGCTGGCGTCTTCAAGCCAGGGTCGCAGTTTGGCAATCGACTTGTCAAAATCGAGCTGGTCTGGTGCGCCGGGGTAGATATGCCGCAATGGCAGATAGGCAGCTTCGCCTGCGACGCAGGCGAACGAGAGGCCGACAATCTGCGCCTGAATCTGGTCGAGGCTGGTGGTTTCGGTGTCTAGGGCAACCAATTCAGTCGCGTTGAGCTTGGCGATCCATTTGTCTAGCTGCTCGTCAGTGCTGATGCATTCGTAGTTTCGTGTGGCGATGAAGGTGGTTTGTTGTGTAGCGGGTTCGCCGGAGGACCAACGGGTGGCGGAGGCGTCTTTGTCTGCTTGCTTGAAAACGGCAGAAGCAGATTCCTCACCCGCTGAATCCGGGTTCGAAATGACATTGCCCGTTTGGGATGGTGCGCCCTTGTGCAAGGCAGCGCGCATGCCCTTGAAACCGAATTGCTCGTACAGCTTGTCGAGCCTGGCTACATCGCGCTCTTTGTGGTCGATGGTGTCGAAGTCGAACGGCAGCGGCACATCACATTTCACCGTGACCAGAACACGGCCGGTGGGCAGCCAGTCGAGCGCCTTGCGCAGATTCTCGCCGACTACTCCTTTGATGTTGGCGGCATTGGCAATCACGCCATCCAGCGAGCCGTATTCGGCAATCCATTTCGCGGCAGTCTTCGGCCCGACCTTTTCTACTCCGGGAACGTTATCGACGGTGTCTCCCATCAGCGCCAGGTAATCGATGATGCGGTCCGGCAGTACGCCGAATTTTTCTTTCACGCCTTGCGGTGAGAGCTTGTCGCCGGACATGGTGTTGTACCAGATCACGCTGTCGTTCACGAGTTGCGCAAGGTCCTTGTCGCCGGTGGAAATGATCGAATCCACGCCGCGCGCGGTGGCGTGTTTGGTCAGCGTGCCGATGACATCGTCGGCTTCCATGCCGGCCACTTCCACACACGGCCAGCCCAGCGCTTCGGCGACTTCGCGGATCGGCGCGATCTGTTTGCCGAGGTCTTCTGGCATCTTTTCGCGGTTGGCTTTGTATTCGGGATAGATGTCGTCGCGGAAGGTTTTGCCTCTGGGGTCAAACACGCAGGCGCTATAATCAGCGGGATACTCATCACGAAGTTTGTTGAGCATGTTAGCCACACCGTAGATCGCGCCGGTGGGCTCACCGGTCGGCGAACGAAAGTCCGGCATGGCGTGGAAAGCGCGATAAAAATAGCTCGAAATATCGACAAGCAGCAGGCGTGGTCTTGCAGATGCGCTCATGGCAGTCTTTGGAGTATGCGAAGTTGAAACAATCTCAAAACGGGGCAAAGCACGGCGGGAAAGTCCCCAAGCCATCTGATCCGTACATGAAACAGCAGTCGTTGATCGCCGCACGTGAATCGTGGTGGATGTTCAATATTATCGCTGAAATGGTCACCGCCTCGGAGAGGCTGGCGGGGGTGTCGCCGGCAGTGGCGATTTTCGGTAGCGCGCGGCTGAAGTCCGACAGCCCTCATTACGCGACGACAGAAATCATTGCGCGAAAATTGTCTGACGCGGGATTCAGCGTCTTGTCCGGCGGTGGCCCGGGCATCATGGAAGCGGCCAACAAGGGTGCCGTCGCGGGTAAAAGTCCCAGCGTCGGGCTCAATATCTTTCTGCCGTTCGAGCAGAGTGGAAATGGCTATCAAGACGTATCGATGATGTTCCAGCACTTCTTTGCGCGCAAAACCATGTTCGTCAAACACGCGGCAGCTTATGTCGTGATGCCGGGTGGGTTCGGCACGCTCGATGAACTCTCGGAAGCATTGACGCTCATACAGACAGGGAAGATCCGACGCTTCCCGGTTATTCTGGTCGGCAGTGAATTCTGGCGCGGCTTGATCGACTGGATCAAAACCACGCTGGTGAATGAAAAAGTGATCAGTCCCGGCGATGTCAATTTGTTCAAGGTGATCGACGATCCCGATCAAATCGTCGCCGCTATTTTTGATCACTACGCTGATCGCGGCTTTACGCCATCGCCCGATGAACGCGCGCTCGAAATGACCCTGTAGCCTGTCAGCCATTGTCTGGAGAAGTTCGCCATGCGTACGCTTAACCGATTTTTCGCGATGTTGATGATTATGACTTTTGCCTTTGGGGCGCTGGCACAAAGCCAACCGCGGCCGCGGCCCAAGGATGTTCAGCCCGTTGAAGATATTCCACCACCGCCGGATATCAAGGATGTCGATCCGGCGAAGGACATCAAGGTCACCACGCGCCAGTCCGGCACGGACACGATCGAGGAGTATCGAATTGGTGGCAGGATGTATAAGCAACGCATACAGCCTGCAGCTGGTCCGGCTTATTTTCTGATCGATGAAAAAGGCGAAGGGAAATTTGTTCGCGTGGATGGGCCGGATTTGAAAGCGTCGGTACCGATGTGGGTGCTGTTCACCTGGTAAAAACCAGCATTGAGCGGCGTTGAAATTGATTTGTTGATTGGTAATGAGTGAGCGTATTTACCCCGATTACTACCGCTAAGGCGCGCGCCTTTGTCGCCCCTTACAACGTGGGTGACATCATCGATTTCCAGAATATCGCCGCCGGCGTCGAGAATTCGAATTTTTTCGTCACCACCACTGAGGGACGTTACGTACTCACCATCTTCGAGAAAATTCCGCGGCAGGATCTCGACTTCTATATGGGGTTGATGCTGCATCTACATGCAGACGGTGTGGCTTGCGCAGAGCCATTGGCGACAGGCGATGGCACGGTGATACGCCAACTAGAAGGCAAGCCCGCTGTGCTGGTCACGCGCTTGGCGGGCAATGATATGGCCCACCCCGCGCCGCAAGATTGCCACGCCGTGGGAGCGGCACTAGCCAAAATGCATGCGGCTGCACAATCGTTTGGTCTCAAGATGGCCAACTGGCGCGGCTTTTCGTGGTGGCAAGCTTATGCCGCCGAGTTAAGAGAGCATTTGTCGGCCGACGAAGCTGCGCAGATTGCTGCGGAGATTGCGCATCAGCGCAACTTCGACCAGCTCGCTCTGCCGCGTGGCGTCATTCACGGCGACCTGTTTCGCGACAATATTTTGTGGGATGACCACGGCACCCATCACACGCCGCAGGTGATCGATTTCTACTTCGCCTGCAATGAACAATTGCTGTTTGACGTGGCAGTCACGGCCAATGACTGGTGCCTCGATTTTTCGGCATATCCTGCAGCAAGGCTGCACGCCGCCAATGCGCGCGCGTTGTTGGCCGGTTATGCCAGCGTCCGCCAATTTACGGATGCCGAAGTCGCCGCGTGGCCGCAGATGTTGCGCGCGGCTGCCTTGCGTACGTGGCTGGGCCGCCTGGGTTATCATCACTTCCCGCGCGACTCGGCGCTTACGCACCCTAAAGATCATCCGTTTTCTTTGCGCCTCTTGCACTTTCACACCACTCACGAATCAGACAATCGCGCATTGATGCCATCGGCATCCTGACCACCGGCGCTACAAGACTTTTACTATGCGTGTTATCGACGTACCCGCCAGTGCTGGTTTCGCCTGGATCAAGATGTCTTTCCTGATGTTTCGCGCACAACCAACGGGGTGGCTGACGCTGCTGGCCGCGTGGTTGCTGGCCTCGCTGGGATTGTTAATCGTGCCGTTTATTGGCGGCGCCATTTTCGGCATTCTGCAGCCTGGATTTTTTGCCAGTTTTGTCATCGCCGCGCGCGATCAGGAGGCAGGCCAGCCGGTGGGTGTGCATCAGTTGCTCGCCGCGTTTCGGTTTAACGGCAAGCCGCTGGTTACCATCGGCTCGATTACCCTGCTTGCAAACTTGTTGGTATTCGGCATTCTGGTCATGGTGGGTTTTCCCGTGACGATGGAAGCTGGCTTAGACGGTATTCCCGACATGGCTGGATACGCTCGAACGCTACAGGGCAAGGAGTGGATCGTGTGGCTGGGTTTGGCGCTGTCGATGGTAGTAAAAGGCGTGCTCTGGTTTACCTGCGCCCTGCTCGCGTTGAACCAGATGCCCGCTACGCATGCGATACGCTGGAGCTTTTATGCGCTGGTCGCCAATATCCTGCCGATACTGGTTTTCGCTGCGTTAATGACCGTAATTTTTATCTTAGCCGCGATTCCCTTTCTGCTTGGCATGTTCATCGCTATTCCCATTTTCGCCATCGCCCATTACGTGAGCTATCGGGACCTGTTTCACGTGGCGGATACGGCCTAACCTGCATTTGTTAATGCCCGCGCTTTTTTTCAACACATTGTGGTTACAATTGCAGCGTGTGTCGAGGCACACCTTTCACCCGGCAGCTAAGCAACTGATCTGCAAAAACAAGAAATTAACACTCGTGGTGAAAGCATTACATGATTGGGGAAATGCTCATGAAGGTTCCGACAGGGGGCTGGCTACTGGTCGCGATGATCGCGATCACCGCCCACGCGGCCGATGTAAACATTGGCCAGTCCACTCCGCTGACTGGTGCGAACGCCGAACTCGGCAACGATATTCGTAACGGTGCGCGCGCCTATTTTGAAAAAATAAATGCTGCCGGCGGCGTGAATGGGCACAAGATCAACTTCGTGTCGCTCAACGACAAAAACGAGACGGCCCTGTCGGCAGAGAATACCAAGAAGCTGCTGGGTGAACACAATGTCGTGGCGTTGTTTGGCTATGCCTCCGCCACCTTGAGCATTCCCGCAATGCCATTTGTAAAAGAGGCCAAGACGCCTTTTTTTGCGCCATTCACGGGTGCCGATACCATTCGCAAACAAAATGATTTTGTCTATACGATTCGCGCCACCTACAACGACGAGATCGAAAAGATCATCAACTTCTGGGGAGGCCTGGGTTCAACGCGGGTCACGGTGCTGCATTACGACGACGCCGTGGGCAAACAGAACTTCGAGACGGTAGCCAAGACGCTGCAGAAATTCGGCAAGCAGCCCACCAGCATCGCCATCAAGCGCAACGCGGAATTGCCGGAAGATGTCATCGGCAAGATTATCGAATCCAACCCGCAGATCGTCGTTGTGACCACCTTGTATGCACCGGCGGCGCAAATGGTCAAGCTGCTGCGCGCGGCAAACAAACCGTACATGGTTACCAGTCTGTCTTTCGTCGGCGCAAGTCAACTGGCCAAAGCACTGGGGCCGGATGCCGCTGGAATTTCGGTTGGCTTGACTGTGCCGACCGCAAAATCCGCGAACATACCAGTCGTAAAAGAGTGCGTTGAAGCCTGGACCGCGCTAGGGCAGAAGGAAACCATGTCGGTAACTGCAATTGAGTCGTGCATCGCCGCCAAAGTGCTGGTAGAGGGCATACGCAAAGCCGGCAAAGACGTCACGCGCGAGAGTTTGCAGCGGGCACTTTCATCGCTCGGCAAGATTGACGTGGGTGGCCACGTGATCGAATTCAAACCCGGCTTTCATCACGGTGGCAAGTTTGTAGACATCGGCGTGATTTTGCCCAACGGTGAGCTTCGCAGCTAAGCAGTGCAGAACAAGCATTGGCGGGCCTCCCATGGCGAAAATGTCCCGAAAGGCTCGCCAATAGGCGATCTACTAAAATTTTCGTAAGCGCCTTCAGGCGGCGGTAAGTTTCGCGTATTGCAACGCCAGCCACTTCACGCCATCGCTGCGGAATTTCACCTGCACCCGCGCGTCCAGTCCGCGGCCTTCAAAATTGAGCACGACACCTTCGCCAAATTTGGCGTGCCGCACGCTCTGTCCGACGCCAAAGGGATAGGCATCGGGCCGCGCCGTTTCGAAGCGCGCGCGCGACGTATCCGGAGCGCCGTCTCTGCCAAAGGGTGAGTCGTTACTGTTATTTTGTAGGCTCGGAGAATATGGCCGGTCATTACTATCCCGGCCTTCTACCCATGCGCCACGGCTGGCAGCATCGCTTCTGCCGCCGCCCCAGGACTGCTCGGCTTTGTAGTTGCCGACCGCATGCGCGTTCGGATACATCTGCGATCCGGCGAGATACCCTGACTGCTTTTCCGGCACCACAATCCATTTGCACAACGGCGCGGGAATCTCCTCGACGAATCTGGAGACGATGCCGTACCTCATCTGACCGTGCAGCATCCGCTGACCGGCGTAAGTCAGGTACAGCCGCTCGCGCGCACGCGTCACGGCAACGTACATCAACCGCCGTTCTTCCTCTACACCATCGAAATTGTTTACCGAATTGTCATGAGGGAACAGTCCCTCTTCAAGCCCACTGAGAAACACCGCCTTGAATTCCAGTCCCTTCGCAGCGTGTACCGTCATGAGCTGCAATGCGTCGTCGTTCACGCCAGCTTCGTGCTCGCCTGCTTCCAGACTGGCGTGGGTGAGAAAACCGATGAGCGAGGTGTCTTCGCCCTCGTATTCCTCTTGAAACTGCGCCGTCGCATTGACCAGCTCAGCGAGGTTTTCCAGGCGGTCGGCGCCTTCACGCTCGCCCGCGTAATGGGCGCGCAAGCCACTTTTCTCCACGCATTCGTCGGTCAATTCCTGCAGCGCAATCGCGCCGGACGCCGCCTTTAGCCCGTCGATGATCTTGAGGAAAGCACCGATCATGGTGGCTGCACGGCCTGTGATCTCGGCATTGGCGATACCTGCAACCGCTGCTGCGTGGAAGGAAATATTGTGGCGCTTTGCCAAGTCCTGCACTTGCTCAACCGAGCGCGCACCGATGCCACGCGGTGGGAAATTCACCACGCGCGCGAATGCGCCATCGTCGTCCGGATTGCCCGCCAGGCGCAAATACGCCAGCGCGTGCTTGATTTCCTGGCGTTCAAAGAAACGCAGCCCGCCGTAAACACGATATGCCAGCCCGGCGCGAAACAGCGCATGCTCCAGCACTCGCGATTGCGCGTTCGAGCGGTAAAGCAGCGCCATATCAACGAGCGAAATACCGGTGCGTTCCAGCGCCTTTATCTCATCGACGATGAACTGCGCCTCGTCGTTGTCCGATGCCGCCGCGTAAATGCGAATCGGCTCGCCCTTGCCCGCATCGGTCCAGAGATTTTTGCCGAGGCGATCCTTATTGTGCTGGATGACCGCGTTGGCGGCATCGAGGATATTGCCCTGCGATCGATAATTCTGTTCGAGCTTGATAACATTGCCGTCCGCAAAATCGCGCTGGAATTCGCGCATATTGGCCGCTTCCGCGCCACGAAAACCGTAGATCGACTGGTCATCGTCGCCCACCGCAAAGACAGCGTTCTCGCGGCCGGCGAGCAGCTTGATCCATTTGTATTGCAGCTTGTTGGTATCCTGGAATTCATCAACTAGTATGAACTTGAAACGCTCGCGGTAGTGCTCCTGCAGCGCCGCATTCCTGGCCAGCAATTCATAGCAGCGCAGCAGCAGTTCTGCGAAATCGACCACACCTTCGCGCTGGCATTGCGCCTCATAGGCTTGATAGAACTCGACTTGTCTGCGGGTGAATTCATCGGTCGCCTCGACCGCGTTGGGACGCAAGCCCTGATCCTTGGCGCCGTTGATAAACCAGCCGAGTTCACGCGGCTTGAATTTTTCATCGTCTACATTGAGCGCCTTCAGCAGCCTTTTGATCGCAGATTGCTGATCGGCCGAATCGAGGATCTGAAACGTTTGCGGCAGATTAGCGTCGCGATAGTGTGCGCGCAACAGCCGGTTACAGAGGCCATGGAAGGTGCCGATCCACATGCCGCGCGTGTTGATGGGCATCATCGCCGATAGCCGCGTGAGCATTTCCTTGGCGGCCTTGTTGGTAAACGTCACCGCCAGCAATCCACCGGGACTGACCTGCTGGGTCTGAATCAGGTAGGCGATGCGGGTGGTAAGCACGCGCGTCTTGCCACTGCCGGCACCCGCCAGTACGAGCGCACTCACACGCGGCAGGGTGACGGCGTTCAGTTGCTCGGGATTGAGGTTTTCGAGAAGGCGGGGATGCAGCAGTGGATCGGGTGCGAAAGAATTCATTCGGGACCATCAAAAATGTAGGCACATTATAAAGGCAAGAGGCAAATCGGCTCTCGAAAACTGCCGTAGGGTGCGCACCGCGCACTCTACGCTGGGAGGGCTCGCACATACCCCATTGTATAATCGCAACTCACTAAAAAATCGAATGCAAAGCCGTATTTCTCTATGAATTCTGCGTACCAGCCCAAACAAATCGAAATCGCCGCGCAAACCGAATGGACGCGTACTGACATTTACCGCGTGACAGAAAATGCGACGGGCAAGGACGGTAAACCAAAGCCCAAGTTCTACGCCTGCTCGATGCTGCCGTATCCGTCAGGCAAGCTGCACATGGGGCATGTGCGCAACTACACCATCAACGACATGATGGCGCGCCAATTGCGCATGAAGGGTTACAACGTTTTGCAGCCGATGGGTTGGGATGCCTTCGGCTTGCCTGCTGAGAACGCAGCCATGAAAAACAATGTCGCGCCGGCAAAGTGGACCCGTGAAAACATCGCCTACATGAAGAAGCAGTGTCAGGCGATGGGCTGGGCGATCGACTGGTCGCGCGAATTCGCCACTTGCGATCCTGAGTACTACAAATGGAATCAGTGGTTCTTCCTCAAGATGCTTGAGAAGGGCATCGTTTACAAAAAAACTCAAGTCGTGAACTGGGACCCGGTCGACATGACTGTGCTCGCCAATGAACAGGTCGTCGACGGCAAAGGCTGGCGCTCGGGTGCGCCCGTGGAAAAGCGCGAAATTCCCGGCTATTACATGGCCATTACCAAATATGCAGACGAGCTGCTCGACTGCGTTGCCAACAAACTGACCGGCTGGCCCGCAAGTGTGCGCGCGATGCAGGAAAACTGGATCGGCAAATCGGTAGGCGTAAGGTTCGCCTTTCTTCATACGATTCGCGATAGCGAATCGCCGACCACTCCTTCTCCCCTGGGAGAAGGCCGGGATGAGGGATCGGGGCAAAGCGACCAGGTGCAAGAGGGAAAACTATTCGTCTTCACCACCCGCGCCGATACCATCATGGGTGTCACTTTTTGCGCCGTCGCTGCGGAACATCCGCTCGCAATCATCGCCGCAACTAGCAACCCCAACGTCGCCGCGTTCATCGAAGAGACCAAGCGCGGTACCGTGATGGAAGCCGATATGGCGACCATGGAAAAGAAAGGTGTCGCCACGGGCTTGTACGTCACCCATCCATTGACTGGCGACAAGGTCGAAGTCTGGGTGGGTAATTATGTGCTGATGAGCTACGGCGACGGCGCGGTGATGGGCGTGCCGGGCCACGACGAGCGTGACTTTGAGTTTGCCAAGAAATACGGGCTGCCGATCAAGCAGGTCGTCGACACCGGAAAAGCCTATTCGACCGATGCCTGGCAGGCGCACTACGGTGATCACGGCAGCTGCATCGAGTCTGGCCCAATGACTGACATGACCTTTGACGCCGCCATCAATTACGTCGCGGCACAAACAGCCGAGAACGGTGGCGAAAAGAAAACCCAATACCGCCTGCGCGATTGGGGCATTTCCCGCCAGCGCTATTGGGGCACACCCATCCCGATCATTCATTGCACCGACTGCGGCGATGTACCGGTCCCATATGAGGACCTGCCGGTGAAGTTACCGCTGGATTTGATTCCCGACGGTTCGGGCAGTCCACTTAAAAAAGATGCGGCCTTCCTGAACTGTGCATGCCCCAAATGCGGTAAAGCGGCCACACGCGAATCCGACACCATGGACACCTTCGTCGATTCGTCCTGGTACTACATGCGCTACACATCGCCGAATACTGCGCTGGACTATCACGACAAGATGGTGTCGTCATGCAACGATTACTGGATGCCGATGGACCAGTACATCGGCGGTATCTCGCACGCAGTGCTGCATCTTTTGTACGCGCGCTTCTGGACCAAGGCGATGCGTGATCTCGGCATGCTCAAGTTTGATGAACCCTTCACGAATCTGTTGTGCCAGGGCATGGTGCTCAATTACATCTTTTACCGCAAGGGTGAAAAAGGCGGCATCGAATATTTCGCACCCGACGATGTAGAGCCGGTGATGGATGCCGTGGGAAAACCGGTGAGGTATCGTTTGAGAGTGGATGGCTCCCCAGTCGATTACGACGGCGTGGGCACGATGTCGAAGTCAAAATTGAATGGTGTCGATCCTCAGGACATGATCGACACCTACGGCGCCGATGCGGCGCGCCTATTCGTGATGTTCTCGAGTCCACCCGAACAGACCATCGAGTGGTCGAGTGGCGGCGTGCACGCCACGAATCGTTACTTGCATCGGTTATGGACTTTTTGTGCCGCCGTTTCTGACGCGACACGGAGCGCTTCTGAAGTTGAATCATCAAAACTCGACGTGGACGCGAAAAAGATGCGCCACGATATCCACGCCACACTCAAGCAGGCTAGCTACGATTACTCGCGGCTCCAGTACAACACCGTGGTGTCGGCGTGCATGAAAATGTTGAATACGCTCGAAGAAAATCGCCACGCCCCACCGAGCGTCGTACGCGAAGGCGTTTCCATACTGTTGCGTGTGCTATACCCAGCATGTCCACATGTGACTTGGCAGTTGTGGAATGAACTTGACTTCGCCAATCAGTGGGGCGATCTGGTCGATGCCCCTTGGCCGGAGCCCGATCCCGCCGCACTGGAGCAGGACGAAATTGAGATGGTCGTGCAGGTCAACGGCAAATTGCGGGGCAGCATTCGCGTCCCGAAAGCGGCGACCAAGGAAATGATCGAACAAATGGCTATCACCGATGTGGGCGTCGCAAGGCACACCGAAGGCAAACCGATCAAACGCCTCATCGTGGTGCCGGGCAAACTTGTGAATGTGGTGATCTGATGATGGCTACAAAGCGCGTCATGATTGCGGCAGGCTTGCTATTGGCTGCAGTGTTGTCGGCATGCGGCTTCCAGCTACGCGGCCAATATACGCTGCCCTTTAGCAGCGTGTTCGTCTCCACGCCGGTGGGATCGGTAGTGGCTGCAGAGCTCAAGCGCGAATTGGCAAATATTCCAACCAAGTTGATGCCATCGCCGAAAGACGCCGACGCGCAACTGAATATCCTCGAAGACCGGCGTGACCGCCAGATTCTGTCGATTTCAGCCGCCGGACGCGTGCGCGAATACGATTTGAAATTGCGCGTTCTCTATCAGTTGACCGACGGAAAAGGCGGCGTGATGATTCCCACCAGCGAAATTCTGCTGTCACGCATTCTGAGCTATGACGACTCGCGCATTATCGCCAAGCAGCAAGAAGAAGCGCTGCTGTATCAGGACATGGAGCGCGATGCGGTAGCGCAAATCCTGCGGCGCATGACGGCCATCAAACGGCCTGCATAGTCGCGAGGGGCCACCAATTCGCGCGCTCGTCAATTGGTTAGCTACGCGCGCCTTTATCCCAGTGACGGCAGCCTGCTGCAGGCATGAACGCCCTGCGTAAAAGCTTGCAGGTAGAATCCATTCTTTCACACAGCCATTGGCTCCTCGATGCGCCTCACCGCTGAACAGCTGCTTGAACGACCACCGAAGTCGCTAGGTTCACTTTATGTGATCCATGGTGCCGAGCCTCTTGCGGCAATGGAGGCGGCAGATGCGCTGCGCGCGCAGGCACTTGTGACCGGCTATACCGAGCGGGAGGTGTTCACTGCCGAAGCGGGCTTTGACTGGTCACGATTGCGATCTGCCGGTAGTGAATTGGCGCTGTTTGCAACACAACGACTGCTGGAGTTGCGCATACCGACGGGCAAGCCCGGCAAAGAAGGGTCCGAGGCAATCGCACAATATTGCGAGAGGCTTCCGGAGGATACGGTTACCCTGGTGTTGCTGCCGGAAATCGACTGGCAGGGCAAGCAGTCAAAATGGTTTATGGCGCTGGAAGCAACGGCGACCATGATCGAGGCTGCACCTGTCGACCGTTCGCGTTTGCCTCAGTGGTTGAAGGGCCGGCTGGCAAGACAGCAGCAATCGGTATCCGAAGATGGCCTGGAATTTCTGGCTGACAGGGTGGAGGGCAACCTCCTGGCTGCGCAACAGGAAATCAAAAAACTTGCGCTGTTGTGTCCGCCCGGCGAAATCGCGCTGAGTCTGCTCGAAAATAGCGTTGCGAACGTGTCTCGCTTCAACCCATTTCAATTGGTTGCCGCCATTAACGAGGGCGATGTGCTGCGCATTCAGCGCATGCTCGACGGCTTGAAGGCTGAAGGCGAAGCGCCGCCGCTCATTCTTTGGGTGCTTGCCAATGAAATCCGCGCGTTGGCGCGGCTGAAGGGCTTGACCCGTTCCGGCCGGCAGCTGCATCCGTCCAAGGCGCGTGAGATGGACCGTATTGCGCGCCGCCACAACGCAAGTTCGATACATGCCTTGCTGTTACAGGCCGCTGAAATCGATCGCATGGTCAAGGGCCTCAATCATAGCGATCCTTGGGACGCATTAAATGCGCTCGCTTGTGGCCTCGCTGGAACCAGCCTGATGCAGGCGGCATAGAGATGAACGGCCACATCAATGAGATGACTGAAGATGTTGCTGCGTACATGCGTGGGCTGGGAATAGCCGCTCAACACGCGGCACGGGTGCTGGCGCGCGCCGGGACCGGCGAGAAAAACCGCGCACTGCTCGCTGCGGCAGATGAAATCGAAAGTAATGCCGGCGCGATAATTGCGGCAAATGCAACCGATGTTGCGCGCGCGCGCGATGCGGGTAACGACGGCGCTTTCGTAGATCGATTGACGCTCACCGAAAAATCCGTCTTTGCCATGGCGGCGGGATTGCGTGAGGTCGCCGCGCTCGCCGATCCAGTCGGTGAAATCAGCGACCTCAATTTCCGCCCCTCGGGAATTCAGGTCGGGCGAATGCGCGTACCGCTGGGTGTAATCGGGATGATTTATGAATCGCGACCCAATGTGACGGCAGATGCGGCAGCGCTGTGTTTGAAATCAGGCAACGCCTGTATTTTGCGTGGCGGCTCGGAGGCGCTGGAATCGAATCGCGCCATTCAGCTTTGTCTCGCGAAAGGATTGCAAACAGCGGGTCTGCCGGCGTCCAGTGTGCAGTTGATCAATACCACCGATCGCGCGGCGGTCGGCGAAATGCTCTCGATGAAGGGTGTGATCGATGTGATCATTCCGCGCGGCGGCAAGAGCCTCACCGCACGCATTGCAGAAGAATCGCGCGTGCCCGTCATCAAACACCTCGACGGCATTTGCCACGTATATATCGACGACAAAGCTGACATCGACAAGGCAGTGCGCATCGCAGACAACGCCAAGACCCAGCGCTATTCACCCTGCAACACCATGGAGACGCTACTGGTCGCAGGCGCGATTGCCGATGAGGCATTGCCATTGATCGGCCGGATCTACGCCAGCAAAGGCGTGGAAATGCGTTGCTGTCCGAAAAGCCAGCGCATTCTTGAGGCCGCTGGAATTGCGGGTATCAAGGCTGCGACCGACGCGGACTTCCACACCGAATACCTGGCGCCCATCGTGTCCATCGCCATTGTCGCGGATATGGATGCGGCCATTGCGCATATCGCCAAATTTGGCTCGCAGCATACCGACGCCATCGTGACCGAGGACTATTCGCGGGCGATGCGCTTCCTGCGTGAAGTCGATTCCAGCTCCGTTGTCGTGAATGCGTCCACCCGATTTGCCGATGGCTTTGAATACGGACTCGGTGCCGAGATTGGGATTTCCACCGACAAATTGCACGCGCGCGGGCCAGTTGGGCTGGAAGGGCTGACTTCACAAAAATGGATCGTGCTTGGCAGTGGGCAAATCCGCGAGTGAAGCCTGATTGAAGTCGACTCTGCTTTTCGGCGGCACGTTTGATCCGATCCACAATGGCCATACCGCGATGGCGGCGGAAGCGCTGAAAGAAACGTCTGCTTCGCGACTTGTTGCGTTCCCCGCCGGGAATCCGTATCAAAAAGGCCGTTTGCCAAGAGCTTCCGGTGGGGATCGGACTGCCATGCTGGAAATCGCCTTTGCAAAAAGCAGCGAAGTTTCAATCGACACCCGCGAGCTGACGCGCCAAGGCGCAACTTTTACGGTCGATACCTTGCGCGAGCTACGCGATGAACAAGGTGACGCCGCCGCGCTCATCTGGCTGATCGGCGGCGACGCGTTTGCAAAGCTCGATAGCTGGCATTTGTGGCAATCGCTGTTCACGCTTGCCAATTTTGCGGTTGTGCTGCGTCAGGGCGAGCCGCATCCGTTGCTGGCGGCAACCGCCGTACTCAAGACGACTCTTGCCGAACGGCAAACCAGCGCGTCCAGTCTCAGCGAATCCGCATTTGGCCGTTTCGCGATACTGGCGGCGACAGTCCCGCCCGTGTCGTCCACCGATATACGCGCGCGTATTGGAGCACATCAATCGATACGCGGTTTAGCACCTGATGGCGTTTGCGATTATATTGAGCAGCATAAGTTGTACGAATATGAGGAGAAACCTTAAGTTGGCTACCAAAAAACTGACGACCATCGTCATCGACGCGCTCGAAGACATCAAGGCGCGTGACATCAAACTGATCAATGTTTCCAAACTCACTTCCGTGTTTGATTACATCGCCATTGCAAGCGCCGACTCCACGCGTCAGACCAAGGCGTTGGCGAAAAACGTCATGGACAAGGTCAAGGAGAGCGGCGGCTGGATCTACGGTATCGAAGGTGAGCAATCCGGCGAATGGGTGCTGGTCGATTGCGGCGACATCGTGGTGCATATCATGCAGCCTGCCATGCGCGAACTCTATGAACTCGAAGAGTTGTGGGGAGAAGGTAGCCTGGAGTTTCCAAAACCGAAACCCGCACCCAAACGGGTGGTGACGGCTCCCCGTCCAGCCAAGGCCGCGCCAAAGACTGTGGAAAAGACCAAGGCGGTTGCGAAGGCGACGACCAAGGTTGCGCCCAAAAAGAAAGGCGCAGTCGTGGCAAAGGCATCGCCCAAAGTGGTTCCGTCAACCGGTGTGAAAAAAGCGACCGTAAAGAAACCAGTGGTGAAGAAACCTGCAGCCAAGAGTCTCGCTCCGCCAAAAGTTGCGAAAGTGGTCACAAAAAATACGGTGACAAAGAAACCCTCTGCCAAGCTGCCGGTCGCCGAGAAACTGGTAGTCAAGAAGCCGGTCGCAAAAAGGGTTGTGGCGCAAAAGCCAACCGCAAAGAAACCTGTGGTGAAGAAGGTGATTGCAGCAAAACCAGTGACAAAGAATCCAGCGGCGAAAAAGCCGACGGCAAAGAAGCCAGCAACGAAAAAACCGGCAGCAAAGAAGCTGGTGACGAAAAAGCCAGCCGCGAAGAAACCCTCGGTCAAGCGCCGGAAAGCTGCGTCGGATTGAGTATCGCACCACGTCCTGCGCGAAATGGTTCGCGACGACAAACTCTAGCACTGGCGCGGCATTTGGGGCCTAAATGGCCTGCAATGTCCGCCAATACTGGAGTTTCAAATTTTGTGCTGGACTAACTTGAAGCTGGCGATCATCGCGCTCGGCCACAAGATGCCTGCCTGGGTGCAAGCCGGCTTTGAGGAATACACCAAACGCATGCCGCCAGAAGCACGCATTGAAATGATCGAATTGAAGCCGGAGGACCGCGCAGGCAAGTCGATCGATTTGGTTCTCAAGAACGAAGGGCTGCGCATCGACGCGGCGATACCCAAGCAATCGGAGCGGCTGGTGCTCGACGAGCGCGGACAACGATTGACCACACGCGATCTCGCGCAGATGTTGACGACCTGGATGCGTGAAGGCGTCAGCCCCTGTTTTGTCATCGGCAGCGCGGATGGGCTGCATGATTCGGTTAAACGGTCCGCTTCGCGGCAGCTTTCTTTATCCGGCTGTACACTGCCGCATGGAATGGCGCGCGTGATACTGGCAGAGCAGCTTTATCGGGCCTGGTCTTTGACACAGAATCATCCATACCATCGCGACTGACGAAACCAGAATTGATGACTGTTATGCCGCCACCTTCAAACATCATTTATCTCGCATCAAAAAGCCCGCGACGCCGTGAACTGCTGAAACAGGCCGGCATCCAGTTCGAGCTCCTCATGATGCGTGAACAGGTGCCACGTATCGACGTAGATGAAACGCCGCTACACGACGAATCTGCACACGTCTATGTTCAGCGCATCGCCACGCTCAAGGCGGGGACGGCACTTAAGGTGATGCGCGAACGCCGGTTGCCGTCGCGCTTGATACTCACCGCTGATACGACTGTCACAATCGATGGCCACATCCTGGGCAAACCGGTCGATCGTGACGACGCGGCGCGAATGCTCACACGGCTCTCCGGGGAATCGCATCAGGTACTTACTGCAATCGCCGTGGCGACCGAGCACGAAGTAAAACAGATGCTGTCCACCAGTTTCGTCGTCTTTGCCCCGCTGACTGCGGATGAAATCAAACGCTATGTCGACTCCGGTGAACCGATGGACAAGGCAGGGGGGTATGCGGTGCAGGGTCTGGCCGCAAAGTTTATCTCCAAGATCTCAGGTAGCTATTCGGGCGTAGTCGGGTTACCGCTTTACGAGACGACGACCCTGCTGAGACAATGCGGCTTGCCGGTTTGAACGACGCTGGCCTAGTAGATGCAACCAACGACAGGCCAAAATGAATGAACAAATACTGATCAACGTGTCTCCCCAGGAAACACGCGTCGCCATCATGGAGCAGGGCGCCGTGCAGGAGTTGCTGGTTGAACGCGGATCCAATCGGGGCCTGGTCGGCAATATTTATCTGGGTCGTGTTGGCCGCGTGCTACCTGGCATGCAGTCGGCGTTTATCGAAGTCGGTTTGGGGCGGGCTGCATTTTTGCATGTTGCCGATATTTGGGCTTCAAACAAAACCGCCGAACAAAAGCCGATAGAGAAACTATTGCAAGAAGGGCAGACCCTGCTGGTACAGGTAATCAAGGACCCCATCGGCAGCAAGGGGGCGCGACTATCGACCCAAGTCTCTATTGCCGGTCGCCTGCTGGTGTACTTGCCCGGCGACCAGCACATTGGGATCTCACAGCGCATCGAGGATGAAGTCGAGCGGGAACATTTGCGTGAGAAAGTTCATGCCCTGATGCCGCCTGGCGAGACCGGCGGCTTCATCGTGCGAACTGTTGCTGAAACCTCAACAGACGAAGAGCTTACCGCCGACATCGAATATCTCATCAAACTGTGGCGGGGCATCGCGACAGCGGCGAAGACAGCGCCCCCACAAATGTTGCTGTACCAGGATCTTGATCTCTCGCTACGGGTGTTGCGCGACCTAGTTACACGCGAAACCGAGCGCATCGTTGTGGACTCTCGCGAAACGCACGCGCGCATGCAGGATTTTGCCGAGCGATATACGCGCCAATCACTTGGCGTTCTAGAGCACTATGCGGGCGAGCGTCCGCTGTTTGACTTGTTCGGCGTCGAGGATGAAATCGAACGGGGATTGAAGCGGCGGGTTGATTTGAAGTCCGGTGGCTACGTCATCATCGACCAGACGGAGGCCCTGGTGACGGTAGACGTGAATACCGGCGCGTTCGTTTCCGGGCGCAGTTTTGACGACACCATTTTCAAGACGAATCTTGAAGCCACGCAGGCCATCGCGCGTCAACTGCGATTGCGTAATCTGGGCGGCATCATTATTGTTGATTTCATCGACATGGACAGTGAGGAGCACAAGAATGCCGTTCTTGCCGAATTCCGCAAGGCGCTTTCACGTGATCGCACCCGCGTAACCGTGAATGGATTCACGCAACTCGGTCTGGTCGAAATGACCCGGAAGCGCACGCGAGAGAGTCTGGCGCATATTTTGTGCGAGGCCTGCCCGACTTGCACGGGTCGAGGCGAGATTAAATCTGCGCAGACGGTATGTTATGAAATTCTTCGCGAAATCATGCGCTCTGCGCGGCAGTTCGATGCGAAGGAATTTCGCATTCTTGCATCGCAGACCGTGATTGATCGCTTCCTCGATGAAGAGTCCCAAGGAATGACCATGCTGGAGGATTTCATCAAGAAGCCGATTTCCCTATCGGTGGAGACCGCGTATACCCAGGAGCAGTACGACGTTATCCTGGTCTGAGAAGCGTGCGCACTTTGTCGTGTGCGAGTCTGCCTTCAGGGTTTGGCGTTCAGATTCAACTTTTGAGTCGTAAGAAACTCAATGGGCGTTTCTTTGGTCTGGACCCGCTTCGGCGACTCGGGTTCCGCGCGAACGGCTTCCAGCCGTTGGGTTTTCAGCATTTCTTCCGGGGTCAGCCCCGCTGACAAGGGTAACGTTTCGGCGAAATCAGGGGAAGGGCCAATATCCCGCACCTGCATGATGAGCTGGGTGATCATGACAATCTGGCCTTCCAGTCCCTGCCGTTGCTTCTGCAGGGTCGCTACCTCTTCATCGATTGCGCCACCACGATCATTAATCTTGGCCAGCGAATCCAGTCGCGCCTGCAACTGGGCTTTGTGATCCCGGATTTGCGTCTCCAGCGGCAGCGGTACAGCGGTAAGCCACCTGTCCAGATCGGTGCGGGCGCCATTAAATATTCGACGGGCTTGATCGACCAGCATGCGCCAGAACCGACGCACCATATAACGCTTTTCTATCATGACAATATTGACCGGATCGCGACAAAAGGCCTCCGTCTCATTGATGAGAATCTGCAATTGCCCCCGCGGTCCGTCCAGATCAAGCGGCGGGAAATCCATTTTTTCGAATTTGAAGCGCTGCTGAAACGTGTTGTAGACACCCTCCATCAAACGCAATATGTCTTCACCGGAGAGACACACTGCTTTGAAATCGTCTTGAATAAGACGAATCAGCTCACGCATGCCACGTGTCAGACCGGGCGTCGTCCACGAATCGTTCATCGCTTGTAGGCTGCGGGCGCACAGCACATCTAGCTTGGTCGGGTTGAATAGATCGAGCAAGGTGTTGCGCTTCTGGTTGAAGGACGCGCGCTGCACTTTATATTCGGTCAATGCCGCGTTGTAGGCGTCCTTTTCCTGACTGATGCGCTGCCAAAGCTTTACGGTCACCTCGCGGCTCTTGCCCTGTAGCTGCGCCAGCTCATTTAGCTGTACGCGATTGGACTCAAGCTTTTGCGTACAGCTGCGATGACTGCTGACCATCATCGTGCCGATTTCGCTGGTGACGGACTTCGCAAGCAACTGGCGCTTGATCGGAATGATCTTATTGGCAAGATATGTTTCGAGCCGCTTGATTCCGGAACGCTCGACCATCTCATCATCGCCCTTGATGCGGCCGACCAGCGCCTTTTGCGCAGACAAGGCAAAGACCTGTTCCGGCGGCAGACCCAATTGTTGGCAGGTGGTTTCCATCATTCGCTTCATCCCCGCCTTGATTTCAGGCTCGGTTTTCAGCTCATCCCACATGAGATCAATTTTGTTCAACACCGCGATCTTGGCTGGTGCGCCGGTCTTTACATAGCGATCCCAGATTTCAAGATCGCTCTTCGTCACGCCCGTATCGATCCCAAGCAGAAACAGGACCGCGTTCGCGTTCGGAATGGTCGAAAGTGTAAGTTCAGGTTCCAGGCCGAGGGCGTTCAGACCGGGAGTATCCAAAATGGCCAGGCCGTTGGTCAGCAGCGGATGTGGGTAATTGATGATCGCATAGCGCCATGCCGGCACCTCGACAATGTCATCTTCACTGGGACCTTGCCCGGAATCGTCGAACATGGGTATCAGGCCCATCATGCGCGCATCAAGCGCATAGACACGTTTGGTATCGGCAAGCGCTGACAGCGCCTGCTTCATCTCCTTCGCGCTGTCAATGTTTAGGCGAATTTTCGACCATTCCACAGGCATGTTTTTAAGCTGGGAAATGGATTCGTCCCGATACCGCGTTTCGATCGAGAGCAACTTCAGATACGGCTCTTCGCTGGGATCATGAAATATCTCGGTCGGGCACATGGTCGTGCGGCCAACGTCGGACGGCAGAAGGCGCTCCTCGAAGCTGGAAAAAAACAACGCGTTGATGAGTTCCGACTTACCGCGCGAGAACTCTGCCAGGAAGGCGAGGGTCAGCCGACCACGGTTAAGCGCCTCAAGCAAATCGTAAAAGCGAATGGATTGCTGCACGTCAAGCTGATTGGTACGTTCAAGCCAGCTATGATAATCGTGCACCGAACGCGAAAGACTCTCACGCCATACGTTGTAGCGCTCAATCTCGCTCTCAAAGCGGGAGTTGATATTGGCGTTAAAGTCCATGTCGCATTATCCTCCAGTCGTCAGCCATAGCAAGGCCCCAGCCGATTTTTCGAGGTAGGCGACGGGTACCATCAGCACCACTTGCAATATTAGCAGCAGTGCAAACGGCGACAGGTCCACGCCGCCGACCAACGGAATAATGCGTTGGAAGGGCTTGAGAAACGGACGCACCAGCGCGTCGAAAAACGGTCGAGCCGGGTGATAGGGGCTAACCCATGACAATATCGCCTGGACGATCACGACGCCGATCAGAAGATAAATGGACAACTTAAATACACCTATCATGGCGAGCAGGGCCGCGGCGGGCCACAGTCCGGCGTGGGTGAAAGCGGCAGGCACGACAATGGCCGCTTTCACCAGCAGCAATATCACTTCTGCAATCCAGGCGACCAGCAGTGAGGCCAAATCTAGACCAAGCATGCCGGGGACAATCTTGCGCATCGGTTTCACGGCAAAATCTGTTAGCGCCAGCACGAAATCGACGATCGGATTGCCGGCATTTGCGCGAAACGGCGCGCGCATCGCTTGCGCGTAAAAACGCGTCAGCACGGCCAAAACAAACAGATTGACGATTGTTTCGAGCACAAAAATTAGCGCATTCATTGCCATCAGAGCGTATCTCCCGCTGCCTTCGACTCGGTAGCGAGTTCGAGCCCCAGTTCGCGCGATCGTCTGCAAGCAGCCCTTACGCCATCGATGAAGCCTTGTTTGAGTGCGAGTTGATCGAATGTACAGATTGCGGCCTCGGTCGTGCCACGCTTTGAGGTCACTCGCGCGCGCAGCGTGCCCGCAGGTTCTTCGCTCCCGGCAGCCAACCGTGCACCACCGAGGAAAGTCTGCGTGGCAAACAACCGCGCGTCGTGATGATTAAATCCCAGTTCAAGCGCCGCCTGTTCGAGCGCCTCGATAAAGTAGAAAACGTACGCGGGCCCACTGCCGGAAACCGCTGTTACCGCATCAAGCATCGCCTCGTCCTCAAACCATACGGTCGCGCCTACGGCCCCGAGCAGGGATTCGGCGGCCCGGCGACCGCCCTCGTCAACTGCAGGCGTTGCATGTAGACCAGTGATGCCGGCACGAATGAGCGCCGGGGTATTCGGCATGGCGCGGACTATATTTTCGTATTGGGTTGCGCCATCTCCCAACCAGTGGCCAATACTCGCTATTCCAACGCCGGCTGCGATACTGATGACGATCTGCGACTTAAGGCGCGATGCAAGTGGTGTGATCGCTTCCCGCATCATCTGCGGCTTGACTGCCAGGATGATTGCGGCGCAATCAAGCATGTAGTTATTCACTCGATCATCTACAGTGACGCCGAGAGCAGAAATGCGATCACGAGTCTCTTGAAGCGGTTCAACGACGCAAAAATTCCGGGCCGGGACCCCTTGTGCAAGCAGTCCACCCAGAATGGCCTGCGCCATGTTTCCGCCGCCAATAAAGAGCACATTCATTGTCGCGCGCCAAAAATCGCGCTGCCCACTCTTACCATCGTTGCCCCCTCAGATATGGCGATGCTGAAATCTTGCGACATCCCCATCGAAAGCGTATCAACATCCATGTTGTCGCTTTTCATTTTCTCAAACAGTGTACGCATCATACTGAATTGTGCGCGTTGAGCGGTTTCGTCGACTGTGTTCTCGATGATCGTCATCAGTCCACGCAGTTTAAGGCCTGGCAGTTGTCGGATCTGCGTTGCCAGCACCATTGCATCGCCGGGCGCCACGCCGCCCTTGCTGTGCTCCCCGCTAACGTTAACCTGCACGCAGACATTTAACGCCGCGGAACCGGACCGGTGACGGGACAACGCATTGGCAACTTTTAACCGGTCAATGCCATGGACCCAATCGAAATTCGTAGCGATCAGCCTTGATTTATTACTCTGCACAGGCCCGATGAAATGCCAAACAATGCCGTGTGCTTTCAGGTCGCGCAATGATTCAATCTTGTCGACGGCTTCCTGCACGTAGTTTTCGCCAAAATCCCGCTGTCCCGCAGCGAATGCACTTCGTATCTCGTCGATTGGCCTGGTTTTGGTAACGGCAATTAGAGCGACGGTTCGCTTGGAGACCGGTGACAATGCCGTGATCGCGTCATTGATCTGCGCGTAGACGTGTTGCAAGTTCGATTCGATTGGGGACATAATCTGTTGGCAATTCGCCACCTGAAAGGCACGTTTGTGCTCCACGTGAATAGGTTGGCTGAGAGTTCGAAAAGTACACGCAAAATCTTTTTTGATCCCAGGTCGATCCAGTATTGACCACCTCCAAGCAGAACAGGGAAAAGTATAAATGGAAATCGCCGAGCTCCTGGCCTTTGGTGTCAAAAACAAGGCATCCGACTTGCATTTATCTGCCGGGTTGCCACCCATGATTCGCGTGCATGGCGACGTCCGTCGCATCAATGTCCCGGCCTTGGCGCACGAGGATGTTCACGGCATGATTTATGACATCATGAACGACGGACAACGTAAGCAGTACGAGGAAAATCTGGAGTGCGACTTTTCCTTTGAAATTCCCAATCTCGCACGTTTCCGCGTCAATGCATTCAATCATCAGCGTGGCGCCGGTGCCGTCATGCGGACCATACCTTCCAAGATCTTGTCTCTCGAGGATCTGAATGCGCCAAAGATATTTGCCGAGATCGCCAACCAGCCACGTGGCATGGTGCTGGTGACCGGCCCGACTGGATCGGGAAAATCCACCACGCTGGCAGCCATGGTAAACAATATCAACGAAAACGAGTTCGGCCACATTCTTACCGTTGAAGACCCCATTGAATTTGTGCACGAATCAAAAAAATGTCTGATCAACCAGCGCGAGGTCGGACCGCATACCTTATCCTTTGCGAATGCGCTTAGGTCAGCGCTGCGCGAAGATCCTGACATCATTCTGGTGGGTGAGATGCGGGATCTGGAAACGATTCGTCTAGCGATGACCGCAGCGGAAACCGGCCACCTTGTCTTTGGAACGTTGCATACCAGTTCGGCAGCCAAAACCGTTGACCGGATAATCGACGTGTTTCCAGCGGCAGAAAAGGAGATGATTCGCGCCATGCTGTCGGAATCGCTGCGCGCCGTTATTTCACAGACGCTGTGTAAAACGAAAGATGGGACCGGTCGTGCGGCGGCACATGAGATCATGATCGGTACACCGGCAATTCGAAATCTGATTCGTGAGGCCAAAATCGCGCAGATGTATTCAGCGATTCAGACGGGTGCTGGGATTGGGATGCAGACGATGGATCAAAATTTGGCCGACCTGGTCAAACGCAACGTGATCAGCGTTGCCGAGGCGCGCAATAAGGCAGCAAACAAGGACAATTTTAATTGAAAAGTGATTTTGTATTGTTCAAGCGCACTCAGCGACGGCTATCCGGCCAATGAAATATTAAGGCAAGGTAATTTATGGAACGCGAACAGGCTCTGAAATTTGTCCACGAACTCTTGCGGGCGATGCTCGCAAAAAGGGCTTCGGATTTGTTCATCACGGCCGGTTTTCCGCCGGCAATGAAAATCGACGGCAAGATGACACCAGTTTCGCAATCAAGCCTGTCGCCGATTCATACCGGCGAAATTGCCAGATCGGTGATGACGGACAAGCAGGCCGCCGAGTTTGAGGCCACCAAGGAATGTAACTTCGCCATCGCTCCAGCTGGTATCGGTCGGTACCGCGTCAATGCTTTCATGCAGCAAGGGCGTGTGGGTATGGTGATGCGTACGATCACGACAACTATCCCCAAAATGGAGGATTTGAACCTCCCGCCTGTCCTCAAGGATGTGGTCATGACCAAGCGGGGCCTCGTTGTGCTGGTTGGGGGCACCGGTTCAGGCAAGTCGACGACGCTTGCGGCCATGATCGGTTACCGCAACGAAAACAGCTACGGACACATCATCACGATTGAAGACCCGGTGGAGTATGTGCACGACCACAAGAACTGTGTCGTCACCCAGCGTGAAATCGGTGTCGATACCGATAACTGGTTTGCCGCGCTGAAAAATACACTGCGTCAGGCGCCGGACGTCATCCTGATCGGCGAAATTCGCGACCGCGAAACAATGGATTATGCGATCGCATTCGCCGAAACCGGGCATCTTTGTATGTCCACCCTGCACGCCAACTCCACCAATCAAGCACTTGATCGCATTATTAACTTCTTCCCGGAGGAGCGGCGGCACCAGTTGCTGATGGACTTATCCCTCAATCTGAAGGCGTTCGTGTCACAACGCTTGATTCCGAAGAAGGAGGGCAAGGGTCGTGTTGCCGCAATTGAAATCTTGCTTAATTCGCCGTTGATTCAGGATTTGATCTTCAAGGGTGAAGTGCACGAAATCAAGGAAATCATGAAACGATCCCGTGAAATCGGTATGCAGACGTTTGATCAGGCACTTTTCGATTTGTATGAGGGCGACTTCATTTCTTATGAGGACGCTCTACGGAATGCCGACTCCTTAAACGACCTGCGGCTCAAGATAAAACTGGAGGGCAAAAACTCCAAGGAAAAAGATCTCGCTTCAGGACTCGAGCATCTAGAAATCGTCAAGTAGCGGTAAAGCTTGTCGAATCGCGTCGACCTGAACTACGCCATCCCGGCGAATGCGTGCAGTAACGATACCGTTGTACCCGTGACCAGAAAAAACAGTACAGCAGCCAAAACCGAACCTTGCGCGCTAGTCATAATGCGTTTCATGATGGTCTCCTTTCGGGAAGTTGTGAACGCATGACTACTATCGGCGCGGGAGGGGTTGATTCCTTGTAGAAAGCTGCTGTCTTGTTGAATAAACTGGCTATTGAATTGAATAAATGAGCTGTTCTCGCAAAATGCGACGCCAATGAACAGCAACGACCCAAGAATTCACATCTACGCATGGCCGGAGAGATTTCTCTACCTGGGCCCCAGCACCAAGACCTCTTCGCATCGCAATCACGCTGCAACGTGGCTGATTGCGCGTGAAGGCACGCTGCGCGTCACTATCGGCTCGGGGGGCGAGGTACTGGAGAATCAGGCAATTTATCTGCCCTCAGAAACTGAGTATGCGACGGACTTGGCGCTGTCGAATATTGCGGCACTCTATTGGGAACCAGAGAGTGCGAATTTTCAGCGTGCCATGGCAAACACGGAAAATGTGCCGCGTGCTTACGCTTGCCCACTCGCGAGCAGCGGTGAACTTCTCAAGTTGTACGAGTACCACACCACCAGGGACGAAGCGGATGAAATACTTAGCCGGATTTTTGGCTTTGAGCGAATGCGCGGGAATGAGCTCTCATTTGTGGACAACCGCATTAATGCTGCGCTTGCATTCTTGCGCGATTCGCCAGAGGCTTACGACAGCATCGGAGCACTTTCGGCGCGAGTGCACCTGTCGCCATCGCGCTTCGCCCATCTGTTCAAGAAAGTGGTCGGCGTGCCGGTCAGGCGTTATGTGCTGTGGCTGAAGATGCGGCGCGCATTGGATCTGGCCATTGCCGGCGATTCATTGACCACCGCGGCGTTGTCAGCGGGATTTGCTGACTCGGCACACCTATCGAGAAGTGTGCGGGGGATGATGGGCGTCGCGCCTGAGTTCCTGTTTCGCCATCGCGAGCGCTTAGTTATTCACCACTGACCGGCTTGCGATTGCTGCCCGCGATGATTTTGTATTCGAACAAGCGACATTCTATTTTGCCGTTGAACAACGGCGTACGTTTGCTGGCAGAAAGGCGCACGCCCTTGGCTAGCTGCGGGTCGCCGGTAAAAAAGTAAGCGCGCCATCCGGCAAATTTCTGTTTCAACCAGTCGCCAAGTTTTGGATAGAGATCGGTCAGGTCGGTGGTGTCACCGAGTCTCTCTCCATAGGGCGGATTGGTCACAAGGACACCGCTAGTCGTTGGTGCCGAGACCTCCAGTATGCTCACCTGCTTCAGGTGGACGAAGTCGATCAATCCATTTGCCGTGAGGTTTTCGCGGGCATCGGTGATGGCGTATCCGTATTTATCGGTTCCGAAAATAGGTAATAGCACGCCAGGCTTTACGCGCTGCCTCGCTTCTGCCACCTGTACGTCCCAGATGCGTTGGTCGAAGTTCTTTAGCTTGGTGAAAGCGAATTCGCGCAATTTCCCGCCCGACAATCCAGGCGCGATGTCGAGCACCATTTCCGCAGCTTCGATCAGAAACGTGCCGCTGCCGCACATGGGATCGAGGAATGCTTCGCCTGGCTGCCAACCACTCAGTTTAATAATGCCTGCTGCAAGATTTTTCTTTAGCGGTGCTTCACCGGTGTGATCGCGTAAGCCGCGCTTGAATAATGGTTCGCCGGACAAATCCAGATACAAACTCGCGTGGGTCGCGTCCAAAAACACGTGGATGCGAATGTCTGGTTCGCGCGCGTCGACCGATGGTCTTGACCCGACCTGCTCCCTGAACTTGTCGCAAACGGCATCCTTTACACGCAACGTAATGAAGTCGAGGCTCTTCAACGGGCAGCGATGGGCATTGATTTCAACCTTGATCGTGCGGGCTGCGTCGAACCAGCTCGGCCAGGCCAACATGGCAGCCGCATCGTAGATTTGTTGCTCGTTCGCGTACGGAAAATGTGCCACGCGTTGCAGAATGCGGCTGGCGATGCGCGAGTGAAGATTGGCCAAATAGCCGAGCGCTTTGTCGCCCTCAAAGGCAACGCCGGCTTCCTGCGCCGCTACCGTTGAGGCGCCCAAAAGTCTGAGTTCGGCGGCAAGAACACCGGAGAGACCGCGCGGGCAGGGTGCGAAATAATTTTCCATCAAAAGGGCTTTACAACGACGAGTATGACGATGCCGATCAGGACGGGCAACGCTGGAATTTCATTCAGCCACCGGTAAAAAACATGGCCATGTTTGTTCCGGTCGTGTTTGAAATCATTGATCAGTTTTCCCAGATAGAAATGGTGCGCAACCAGCAGCAGAACCAGAGCTAGTTTTGCATGCAGCCAACCACCGCGAAACCCGTAACCCAACCAAAGCCACATTCCCAGCGCCAGTGTGATCACCATGCACGGCGTCATGATGCCGCGATAGAGTTTCCGTTCCATGATCTTGAAGCGCTCAATGGAAGTCTGATCCTGGGCCTGCGA
This sequence comes from Burkholderiales bacterium, assembly GCA_038321965.1. Classification (GTDB taxonomy): domain Bacteria; phylum Pseudomonadota; class Gammaproteobacteria; order Burkholderiales; family Usitatibacteraceae; genus UKL13-2. Next base: position 161,409 of record JBBQFL010000001.1, read on the forward strand.
ATGATAGACAAACAGGCGGGGTAAATAGAAAAGTCCCGCAAACCATGCGACAACAAAGACAATGTGAAACGACTTAATCCACAGCATGATCAGTCCAGATATTTTTTCAACGCGACTTCCCAGGTGCCTTGGGATTTCATGATCACGTCGCAAAATTCGCGCGCCGCGCCATGGCCGCCCGGTGCGGTGGTGACGTAGTGAGCGTGTTCGCGTACGTAGGCAGGTGCGGATGGAACGCAGGCGGCGAAACCACATCTTGTGAGAAACGGCAGGTCGATTACGTCGTCGCCCAGGCCAGCGGTTTGTGCCGGGCTTAACGACATATTCGCGAGCAATGCTTCGAAGATTTGCAACTTGCTCTCCACGCCCATGAATAGCTGGGTAATGCGCAGGTCTTTCGCACGCCGCGCAAGTGCCGTTGAAGAACGGCCCGAGATGATCGCCAGTTCTACGCCGGACTCCATCAACATCTTCAGTCCGTGTCCGTCGAGCGTATTAAACACCTTGAGCTCTTCACCGTCGGGACCGTAGTGAAGGCTACCATCAGTCAGCACGCCGTCGACATCGAATATGGCGAGTTTGACCTGCCGAATCCGATCTTGCAGCGCGGGTGCAATCATCATCACTACAGGACCCCGGCGCGCATCAGGTCAAGAACGTGCACCGCACCGATCAACTTGTTGTGTTCATCCACGACCAGCAGTCCGCTGGAACCGATCTTGTGTTGCTGAATCAAGTCTGCTGCCTCGACTGCGAGGCGTTGTGGTGCAATGGTCTTGGGAAACTTCGTCATGATGTCGGCGATTCGCGTCGTTTTGATACTCTCCTGTGTTTCCAGGGCTCGACGCAAATCGCCATCGCTGAAAACACCGACCAGCAAACCGTTGTCATCGATAACGGCAGTCATGCCCAAGCCCTTTTTGGTCATCTCCATAATTGCGCCCGGCAACAATGAATTGATGCTGACGAAGGGAACACGGTCCCCGGTAACCATAACGTCGCTGACGTGCATCAACAATCGTCGTCCCAGCGACCCGCCAGGATGATGCATCGCATAGTCTTCTTCACCAAAACCGCGTGCGTCCAACAAGGTTACCGCCAACGCATCGCCCAGTGCCAAGGTTGCAGTAGTGCTCGCGGTCGGCGCAAGATTTAGTGGGCATGCCTCCTTTTTCACTGCCGCATCGAGGTGTACGGCGGCGGCGGCGGCTAACGTAGAGTTTGGACGTCCGGTAATGGCAATGATTGGAGTTCCACGCCGCTTTAGCTGCGGCAGCAGTTTCAAGACCTCATCGGTTTCGCCCGAATTGGAAATGGCGATCACCACGTCATCTTTGGTAATCATCCCCAAGTCGCCGTGACTAGCCTCCCCCGGGTGCATAAAGAATGCCGGTGTGCCGGTGGAGGCAAGTGTTGAGGCGATCTTGCCGCCGATATGACCACTCTTGCCCATTCCGGTGACTACGACGCGACCCCTGTTTTCCGTGGCTTCGTACAAAAGCTTGTGCGCCGCGACGAAAGTGTCGCCCAAACGCAGCGCCAATTCCCGCACTGCATCCGCCTCAATATTTAGTGTGTCCCGCGCCAGCGCCAATGTTCTGTCGGTATCAGCAATCGACCGAGCCTGTAATAAACTTTCCATGAGACTATTGTACCGTCTAGCCTCCTGCCGGTCCGCACCCGATTTGGTGACCATTAGTGACTACCCACGCTACTCTGCCGATCGTCCTGATCCTGTTGGCCACCGCCGTGGTCACGGTTGTCGTGTTCCGGCGGGTCAACATGCCCGCGATTCTCGGCTACCTCGTTGTTGGCGCGTTGATTGGGCCGCACGCGCTCGGCTTCGTGCCTGATACACCGCAGACCCGCTACCTTGCAGAATTCGGTGTTGTCTTCCTGATGTTTTCAATCGGGTTGGAATTCTCCTTGCCACAATTGACGGCTATGCGGCGTACGGTCGTCGGTATGGGCGGATTACAAGTCGGAATAACTATTGCGGTCGTAATCCTTATTTCGCTTTTGGCAGGCCTTAGCTGGCAGGTTGGCCTGATTTTGGGCGGTATTCTGGCGATGTCCTCGACTGCCATCAGCATCAAGGTGCTTTCGGACCAGGCGCAGCTTCATTCGGCGCACGGCAAGCAGATTGTCGGGGTGCTGCTGTTTCAGGATTTAGCTGTTGTGCCATTGCTGGTACTGGTGCCGGCGCTGGCGCTTTCGGGTGGCGCGCTGGCGATCGAGGTTGGTTGGGCGCTGGCAAAGGCGGCCGTGGTGCTGTTCCTGATACTGGCGGTTGGCCAAAAAGTAACGCGCGCACTATTCGGCTTGATTGCGCGCCAGAAATCTTCAGAGTTGTTTGTGCTTGCTGTGCTGCTGGTGACATTGGGTCTGGCGTGGATCACCGAAGTCGCCGGCCTTTCGTTGGCGCTGGGAGCATTCCTGAGCGGCATGCTGATATCCGAGACTGAATATCGCTATCAGGTCGAAGACGATATCAGACCGTTCCGCGACGTGCTGCTTGGGCTATTTTTTGTCACGATTGGCATGTCATTGGACATTCGGGTCGTGCTTGAGCGCTGGTGGTTGGTTTTGATGGTTTTGTTTGCGCTGCTCGCGATCAAGTTTTTGATCGTCATCGCGCTCGCGCTGTTTTTCAAGAATGACAAGGGTGTCGCGCTTCGATGTGGGCTGGCGTTAGCACCGGCGGGTGAGTTCGGTTTTGTATTGTTGACCCTGGCGGGGCAAATCAATGCGGTGCCAGCGGCAGTGCTGCAAGTGGTGCTCGCTGCCATGTTGATTTCAATGTTGCTGTCGCCGATGATTCTCGCCAGAAGCGAAAAAATCGTCATGTATCTGGTCGCCGGCGAATGGGAGATGCGGGCGGTCCAGTTACAGCAATTGGCGATTCAATCCATGGCCAAGCGGGGGCACGTGATTATTTGTGGCTATGGTCGTAGTGGACAAAGCCTGGCGCGCTTCCTGGAGCACGAGAAACTCCCGCTCATTGCCCTCGACACCGACCCATTTCGCGTCAAGCAGGCGGCGGCCGGCGGCGATTCAGTCATGTTTGGCGACGGCACGAAAAAAGAGGTGCTGACCGCCGCGGGGCTGTCACGCGCGTCAGCGGTCGTGGTGAGCTTCGCCGATACGCACGCGGCGATGAAAATACTCTCTCATGTGCGTTCGTTGCGGCCCGAAGTACCGGTCATCGTCCGCACGTTTGACGATACCGATGTCGAAAAACTCAAAGGTGCTGGTGCTGCAGAAATTGTCGCCGAGGTGGTGGAGGGATCGCTCATGCTGGCGACGCAAACCATGTTGCTGTTAGGCCTGCCGCTAAACAGAGTGCTGGCCAGACTGCGGCAAGTCCGGGGCGAACGATATCAGCTGATGCGGGGATTTTTTCCCGGCGTAACCGACGTTGCTGACGCCGATTTCGACGCCCAACAGCCGCGCATGCAATCGATTATGATCGACGAAGGTGCCGCCGCCAATGGCAAAACGCTACAGACGCTTCGACTTGAAGAAATGGGCGTTCAGCTCACCGCCCTACGACGCGCCGGCGTTCGAGAAACGAAGCTGCAGCCGGAGATGCGATTATTGTCGGGTGACGTGCTGGTGTTGGCGGGGACGCCGGAGGCGCTAGCGCGGGCGGAGATGAGGTTGTTGCAGGGTTAAAAGCAGAACACGAGCACAGGCGCGGCAGATGGGACGCTTTCGGCCTGCGAGCCGCGTGGATGCTGGAGTTTGGTAAATCCGCCCCTCAATGTGGATGTTTTGGCAGGCACGCGAAGAAAAGCCCGCCGAAGCGGGCCATTCTAAATTAGTACTGACTGAAACTCTTAAAACGCGAGGCAAGCAGTATATGCAGTGCCATCAACTACACCCGGGGCCACGTTTGGATCGATGGCAGTGCCTACTCCTCCTGGAACGGCGACCGACTGCGCCATGATTTGGAACGAGCCTTTATTGGCAACGCCGTCATCAAGTTGTATATCGAGCTGCTTGGCAATATTGCCGCGCATACCAGACGAGCAGATGAAATAGGAACCGGTCATACCGGTAATAGGGGCTGTGCTGCTGATACCGATGCGGCCGCCGTCGGCATTTGTCTGCAGATAAGGGTCGCCAATTGCGCAATTGACTGTCGTGTTCCCGGCCAAGAACCCGGCGACGCGCAGGTGCTGCCACACCAGGCAGGATTCGTCGGTAGCAGTAATCGAATCCCAAGGACCCTCAATTTGGCCATTGCCGACGGTACCAGGTGTCAAGGCGGTGACCGCAACGCCACCAATCTTGGCAGCTGCACCCGCCAAGTCTCCCGGAATCCCCTTGAAACGATCCTGAAAACCGTACAAGGCCGCCTGAATTGTGCGGAAATCCGACGCGTAGCTCTTCGCTTTAGCGGCGTTGATCAATTCCTGCCCCTTCAAAATACCACCTAGCAGCAAACCGATAATGACCAGCACGATGGCGATTTCGACGAGGGTGAAGCCAGACTGCTGGCTTTTGATGCTTTTCATGTTTTTCATTTTGTGCTCCGATTTTTGTAAAACTGAGAGTGCTTCTGTAAATTGGGGCGAAACGATTACTTGGCCGCCAAGCCGACAATCAACCCGATGACCAGATACAAGGTGGCGAGGTCATTCATGTTCAGTTGTTGCAGTCTGGTTTTCATGGAGGTCTCCTCATCTAAACTTGGCATTTGCCTGAGCACATATCAGCAAACCCTGTGCCAACGTTGCAAACCGTTGATTTTTATGGGGCTACCATATTTATGGCGGCTGACTGTTGGCGTTTCGGCAGGCATTCCTGTCTGGATGGCAGACACCTGTCCGGATTTCCAACACATTGAAGCTGGCAAACAGACTGGCGGTGGCATGCAATGTAGTTTCAGGCTACGCTTGCCGCTATCCGAAACCGCGAACGCCTAAGAATTGATGCCCAGCATCTTTACTGCCAGTAATGCGCCATTGACAGCGACGCTGATGCGATGGCGGCGCTGGGTGATTATCGCCATGTTGCTATCGCTGCATGCCGGCCTCATCTCGGAGCCCGGCGGCGATTTCCAGCGCATCTGGCTGATGGTGCACTTCGGCCTGTTCCTGCTCTGGCAACCGTTTATTCAAGCGGAGCGCGAGCTCAACGTATTTGCGACGCTGTTGTTTTTCGTCATTACGGCTGCCGTCATCTACAGCCTGTCAGGCTGGATGCTGATGACGTGGGTGGCGATATTGATCGGCATCATGGGTGGCAAAGTATTTACGTTACAGGCGGCCCGGCGCGGCCGATTTTATGTCGTCGCCGTATTCTATCTGTTCACCATATTGTTGCTGTGGGCCGTGCCGGTACTCCTGCTTGAGATCAGTTCGTTGCCGCAGGGGCTATCGGCGCTAGTGAAATTATTCTTACCGATTGTCCTGTTGACGATGACGGTGTTGCCCTATCGCGCCCAAGATGAAACCACCGCTCAGGTGTTTGATTTTTTCTACAGCCTTTTCGTCTTTCAACTGACTGTGGTGCTGGTGCTAGGCAGTATCGCCTCCATGCGGGTGACAGAAAATTCGTATTTCACGGCGGTATTGCTAACGGTGTTGTCGTTTTCTGGCGCGCTGCTGATACTGGCTGCATTGTGGGCGCCCCGCGCTGGCTATGGCGGACTGCGAATGTACTTTTCACGCTACCTGATGAGCGTGGGGATGCCATTTGAGTTGTGGATGCGGCGCATTGCTGCACTTTCGGAAGCCGACATGGCTGCGTCGCGTTTTCTGCAGACAGCCATGGAAGAAGTGTCGACAATGCCGTGGATCCTCGGCGGCAAATGGGAGGCGCCCGACGGAGGTGGCGCGTTTGGCGTAGCGACTACTAACGCGGCGCAATTCCGCTATCACGAGCTCGACGTCACGTTCTATACCGAGAGCCAACTTTCCCCTGCGCTGTTCCTGCATTTGCGGCTACTGGCGCAAGTGGTGGGCGAGTTTTATGAGGGCAAGCGCCGTGAGCAAATGATCAAGCAAAACGCCTATATGCAAGCCGTGCACGAGACCGGCGCCAAACTCACCCACGACATCAAGAACCTGCTGCAGTCCTTGTTCGCGTTGACTTCACAAAGCGGCGTTCGCCAGGGCAAAGCTGGCCCGCAGGGCGAACGGCGGGCACCCACGCCATATGAGGCCATGCTGGACCGGCAGTTGCCTCGACTCACCAAGCGCCTCCAGACCACGCTGGACAAATTGCAAAACCCTGCGCTGGCCGGCGTCGGGATAACCATGTCCGCTGACGACTGGTGGCGGGATGTTATTGCGAGGCACAGTGGCGGCGGCGTTACATTCGCAGCAAGCGGAACGATGGAGACGGAAATCCCGGTCAACTTATTCGATACCGTGTTGGAGAACTGCCTGGAAAACTGTCGCAAGAAGCAGTTGCGCGAGCCGGAGACGCAGATTTCAATTGTGTTGACGATACTTGAGAAGGCGACCTTGACCATCAGGGATAGTGGTAGCGCCATCCCCAGCGCCGCAGTCGAAAGCCTGTTTCATGCGCCTGTGGCCAATTCCCGCGGCGGCGGGCTGGGCATCGGTTTATACCAGGCATTCAAACAGGCCAAACAGGCCGGCTACGTACTCTCGTTGGTGACAAATACCGCTGGCGACGTTAGGTTTGAGCTTACGCAGGTTTTACAGCCGATGTGAATCATGCATTGGCTTATACAGGCGGAACTTCTCGAGTTGACGGACGCGGCGGCACAATTTTCCAGGCGACGACGATAAGTATCGTTACGAGCAAATACAGCACCGTGAATACCCACGGAGGGGCATCCCAGTAAATGAGTCCGCCAACCCAGCGCTGCACAAAACTCTGTTGCCCTGAAATGCCGCGTAGCCAATCCTCAAGCACAGTTAGCGGACAGGACACGCCGAGGATGGTCTCAACCGTCACAAAGCTTATCAAGGCAACGTGCGTAATACGAAACTTGCGATTACGTATCAATGACCAATTTAGCGGTGCACCGATGAGGATCAACAACAAGCCCCCGGCGTTGAATAGCACCACCGCGGCATGCAGAATGAAAATAAGGTCAGCGAGCATCGGCTTCCACAGAAGAAACACCTCATCCAATTTGCATCGATTCGATTTTTTCCAAACACGTCAAAATATGCATTTCGCGATAGCGGCTTGCCTAAAGCCATTTCCACGCCTAGACTAGCGCGCTCCGTCACAACCGACAAAATTGGTTGCAAGGCGCGGCAATCTCTACTCTTACATGAGGCCATTTATGTATAAATTACGCAACATTTTGTTCGGGACGGCATTGGTCGCCCTGTCCGTGTTCTCGGCGCACGCGCAACTCGCCAGCTCCAGGCCTGCCCCGTACACGCTTGAGGAATATTTCAAACCGCCGCAGCTTAGCGGTCCGACCATTTCGCGTGATGGCAAATACATGGCGGTGACGATGCCGTTTAAGGGGCGCATGAATCTTGGCGTCATCAATCTTGAAACCCGTTCAGCGTCGATGCTGACGGGCTATGATGAATTCGATGTACTCGCCGTAACGTGGGTTGGCAATGACCGGATTTTGTTTACGCTGGGACAAGCCAACTCACCCACGGGCCCAGGAAATTTTGACGGCGGCGGTTTGTTTTCGGTCGCACGCGATGGCAAGGAATTTCGCGTTTTATTTAAGACCGTCAAGGAAACACGTGCACAGAACCAGAACGTGTATCGGACGATGGAATACTTTCGACGCATTCCAGGCAATGATGACGAAATTATCGCCAGCGGCAATTTAACGGTCGCAAGCACTCAGGATCTTTACCGTCTCAATATCAAGACCGGTCGCTACACACTGTTGACCCAGGGCCGCCCTGCGGAATTTACCACCCGGTGGATACTCGACAGCAAACTGGTACCGCGTGTGGTGACAGCCAATGTCCGTGACCAACTCACAGAAATCGTCTACTACCGCAAAGACGAAAATTCCCCATGGGGCGAGATTGCGCGTTACGAAGCAAATAAGGGTCCGACCTTCGTGCCGCTCACGTTTGAAACTGATGACCAAACGCTGCAAGTCGCGTACAACGGTGGCCGTGACACGATGGCCGTGTTTCGCTATGACCCCAATGCGAAAAAAATGGGAGAAATGCTCGCGCAACACCCGCGTTATGACATGGGTGCCGCAGCCGACGGCAGCAGCGTTTCCGGCGTAGTCACCGACGCAAAGACAGAAAAGGTCATCGGCTATTCCGTCAACGCGGCCAAGCCGGAAATCGTGTGGTTGGATGAAAAAAATGCCTCAATCCAAAGCAATCTTGATCGTGCGTTGCCGGACCGCATCAACCGGTTCCGCCGTACGCCCGATGGCAAGCGTTTGATCGTTACTTCCTATTCGGACACGTCGCCCACGCGCTGGTATTTGCACGATGAGGAAAATCGTACACTGGAAGAAATCGGTTCGTCGCGGCCCTGGATGGATGGGAAGCTGGTTGAACAGCGCATCTTCGACTACACCACCCGCGACGGCCTGCAGATTTCCGGCTACTATTTCCTGCCAAAGGGCTACAAAGCCGGGACCAAGCTGCCAACGATTGTGCATATCCACGGCGGCCCATTCGCCCGGGCCGATACCTGGGGAAATGGTTTTGGTGTTCGTGAGGGTCAGCTATTTGCCTCGCGCGGTTACGCAGTCATCGTCCCAAATTTCCGTGTGACGCCTGGCATGGGATCGAAGATTTACTATGCGGGCTTCGGTACGGTGGGCCGTCAAATGTCTGACGATCACGAAGATGCGCTTAAGTGGGGCATTGCCCAGGGGTTTGTGGACCCGGCACGTGTGTGTATCTCGGGCGCCAGCTACGGTGGATATGCCGCTTTGCAGGCTCTCGTTAAGTCAAACGATATGTGGAAATGTGCAGTGGCCGGCTTGGCTGTGACCGACTACAAATTTCAGCTGACCACCCAACAAGGTGACACGGCGAACAATGAATCCGGGGTGACATTCTGGAAGTCGGTATTGGGTGCAACCGACTTGAGTTCGCAATTGGTGAAGGATATTTCGCCTGTGTACAACGCAGCGAAAATCAAGCGACCAGTTTTCCTATATGCCGGTGCCGATGATATCCGTGTGCCGATTGCCCAGATCAGTAATATGGCCAATGAACTCGAATCGGCAGGAAATTCGCCAAAGGCCTACGTGATCAAGAAAAGAGAAGGTCACGGTTACGGTACGCTGGAAAACAACGTGGATCTTTACACCCAGATGCTCGTGTTTCTGAACGAGCAAATTGGCAAGTAACCATTCAAACAGGAGCGAATAAGAGGCCACCTTCGGGTGGCCTTTTTATCCAGCAAATCACTTCGTCAATACCTGTTCCACAAATTTGATCTGAGCGTAAAACAGGAAATCCGAGTTGGATTTCTTGGTAAATCCGTGGCCTTCGTCATTGGCCATCAAGAACCATACGGGCGTGTTCTGCTTCTTTAATTGCGTGACCATTTGTTCCGTCTCCGCGACCGGCACGCGAAGATCGCGCTTGCCTTGCACGACAAATAGCGGCTTCTTGATTTTTTGAATATTGTTCAATGGCGAAATGCCATCCAGGAATTTACGCATCTCCGGGTCGCGTTCATCGCCATATTCCGACCGTCGCAGGTCACGGCGATATGTTTCCGTATTGGCTAGAAAGGTCGCCCAATTGGCAATGCCAGCGGTATTGATCGCACCAGAAATCCGCTCTGAATATTGGCTGGCAACGGCCAACGCCATATAGCCACCATAGCTTCCACCCATCACCAATATTTTGGACGCATCCAGATCGGTTTGATCCTTAATCCAGTCGAACAGCGCGCCGATGTCTTTGACTGAATCCTCGCGCTTCTTGCCATTGTCCAGTGTCAGAAACGTCTTACCAAAACCGCTGGATCCCCGCACATTCGGGTAAAGCATGGCAATGCCAGACTCGTTGACCAGATAGTTGAAGCGGCCGATGAAGCCTGGCCTCGCCTGCGATTCGGGCCCACCGTGGATGTTGATGACCACCGGTCGCTTGCCGGGAAATTTCCTTGTATCCGGCTGATACAAAAAGCCGGAAATTGCCAAGCCGTCAAAACTCTTCCAATGAACCAGTCTGGGCTCAACGAAATCCAGCGGGTTCAGTGACGGGTTTCCGCCGTTGGTCCAGCGCACAATTCTGGTCGTGCCAATGTTCCACGAATAAACGTCTCCCGGTGAACGCGCTGAGGACACGGAGAAAGCGAGTTCTGCCCCGACAGGCGCCTTTTCAATTTTTTCGGCTTTGTTCGTGGACGCAGGTTGGTCGTCGTCGAATTTTCCCCGCCACCGCAAGCCGGAAATCTGGCCTGGCAGTAGCGCCGGACGCGGGAGTTCGGCAAATGTGCCCAAATCGAGGAAGCGCAACACGCTTGCACCAGCCTCATTGGTGATGAAGGCGATGCGTTTGGCCAACGTGGAAATAGCGTATTCGCTCACGTCGAAGGGTAATTTCGGTGTCAACACCGTTTCTGCCGAGGTCGCCAGGTCAATCGCGACCAGGCGACGATGCTCGCTTTCGCGGTCGGACAGTGCGAAAAGTTTCTTGCCGTCGCGCGAGAATTTCGGCGCACCATAAAAAACTGGCGAACTCTCCGTGCTTTTCTGAGGCGTGATGCGGCGCTTTTCGCCGCTAGCCATATTCAGCGTCCAGATGTGCGACTCGCTGGACGAGAGGTATTCAGTAAACACCAGCATCCGGTCGTCCGGTGAAAAACGAAAATCGGACCAGCGGCCGCCTTCAAGCGTCGCAATGGTTGAATTGGCGTCCGGCTTCATTGGGTCAGAGAGTACGAGTCTGGTGACCGGCGCGCGAGTTTCATTGTTGCGCTCAATTGTGGTCGCCGTATAAACGATGCGATCACCTTTGCGATTCCATATTGGCATCCCCGCCCGCTGCTTTGAGTCCGAAATTGCCGTCAGCGCCTTGGTAGCGATGTCAAGCCTGTAAATCTGGAAAGCCGCATTGCCCCGCCGCGCCTTCTCGAAGAGGATGTACTCGCCCTTGTGTGGCTGGAACGAGGCGCCACTCACGCCGTCAGGAAAATCCATGACCGGCACCGGCTTCACGCCAGGAGCGGAAACCAGCTGCAGTTGCATCGTGTTGTTGATCCGCGTCCGGATCAGCATCGACTGCAGAGTCGGGTGCCACGCCACCACCGATGACGGTTTGAAGTCAGTGTAGGTTTGCACTCTGCCAACAAGCTCTTCGCTGATTGGTGGCACACCATCGATGACAAAATTATCGGGTGGGCGCAGAAACTGCGCTTGCACGCAACTGGTCATGACCGCGATCAGCAGTGTCGCGAGGCGATATTTGCACACCGCAAGCATAAGTCTACTTCCCTGGCGCCACAACCGGCCGCGCCGGATCGGCAACCCACTCACTCCACGAACCTGCGAAGAGCTTTGAACCGTGCAGTCCCGCGTATTCCATGGCAAACACATTAGCGCAGGCTGTGACGCCCGATCCGCAGTAATGCACCACTTGGTCAGGGGACTTGTTGCCGGTCAACACAGAAAATTCACTGCGTATTTCCTGCGGCGGGCGAAACGTGAGATCGGCATTCAGATTGGATTTATAGAAGCGGTTTAACGCATTCGGTATGTGCCCGGCGACAGGATCAATCGGCTCGGTTTCACCACGATAGCGCTCGGCCGCGCGTGCGTCGATCATCGATACACTTGCATCGTCGACATGAGCCAGCATCTCCGCAGCGCTCCACACCATCAACGGGTCGGCCGCGCCGCGCAGCGGCGACGTTGAAGGTGCGGGTACATCGGTGGCCAACGTCCGTCCTTCAGCCAGCCATTTCTGAATACCGCCGTCGAGCAGGGATACGTTGGTCAATCCAATCCAGCGCGCCATCCACCAGAGGCGTGAGGCAAACTGGCCGCCTACGTCGTCGTAGGCCACGACGGTGCAGGCGTTGGAGACGCCGTTGCGCGCGAGAAATGCGGTAAATGCGGCGGGCGAAGGCAGCGGATGGCGACCGTTGGTGCCGGTCTTGTCGCCGGAAAGATCGGTGTCGACATTCGCATAATGCGCGCCGGGGATATGCCCTTCGCGGTACAGGCGCTCACCTTTGGCAAGATCGAATAAATCGTGCCGACAATCAAAAATTACCCAGCCGGGATCATGCAAATGGTTTGCGAGTTTTTCAGAGTTGATGAGCATACGCACTCGATAGTGGAGACGTTCAAGACAAGATGAATTATGCGGCGATTTTCAGGCAGTATTCAATCTTCCTCCGCAGGTAATGTCGGCAGTTTGCTGTTCCCATCTTTTGTTTCGCTGCCCCATTTCGCCAGTAGCCCGCTGACGATGATCACGAACATCCCAATCCAAGCCAAGGGCGGCAACTGCTCGTCGAAGAAGATGACCCCGGCGATGGCCGCGAAGATGACCGTTGAATATGCGAACGCGCCGACGACCACCGTACTGCCACTGTGATACGCCCGCGTCATGGCCAGTTGCGCCAGCGTCGCGAAAAGGCCGATACCGATCAGGAGCCAGACGTTGCTGCCATTGACCGGGTGGAACGCGCCAGCCATTGGCTGCGCCAGGGCCGACCCGAAGGTGCCAACCAGTGCGAAATAAAATACGACGCGCCACGCCGGTTCACCGGCTTCTCCAAGCTTCTTAACGTTCAAGTACGCGAATGCGGCAAAAAATCCTGATGCCAGGCCAATGATGCCGGCAACTGCCTGATCGGCGGCGAATGCCGGCCGCAGCAGCATCGTGACACCGGCGAATCCGAGTACGACGGCGAAGATGACGCGCGCATTGAAGCGCTCTTTCAGCAGCAGTGCCGAGAGCAGCGTGAGCCAAATCGGCGAGGTGTAATTGAGCGTGAGCGCAAGGGCGAGCGGCAGATGCGTCATCGCATAGAACGACGCGATCAACGAAATGGTGCCGGTCGTGCCACGCCAAAAGTGCCCTCGCAAGTAAGGTGTGCGTATGGTTTCGCGTCGCCACAACAGAAATACGCCGATTGCCAGTAGCCCGACCAGCGAGCGGTACATGGCCAGCTCGGCGCTGCTGAATTGGTTACCAAGTAGCTTCGCGAGCGTGCCTACGAGCGCGAACAACGCGCCGGCGACGAGCATCCAGGAAGATGTCATCCGGGCAAAATGGGGTAAAAACGATTCAGGGCACTTGCCCTACAGAACACTGGTCCCGCAATGCTCGCAAAGTCGCCTGAGCCCGCCGGCCAAACAAGCAAATACCAGCAATGGCGGGCTTTCCAAAGCAAAAAGGCTGAAAAAGCACGTCAATAAGAGACTTTGGCCTCTCAGTCACGCCCGCGCCAATTCCCGGCGCAGAAACTCGTGGAAATGCACCATGCCGTCTTCCATCGGTGACTGATAGGGTCCTTGCTCATCGCGCCCTTCCTGCCATAGCAGTTTGCGGCCGTCGTTCATGCGCTGGCAGATTTCTTCGTCCTCCAGAGCCGTTTCGTCATAGGCTTTCTGTTCGGCGGCGATAAACTCCGGTTCGAACAACGAAATTTCTTCCGGATAGTAGAACTCGACGACATTGGTGCAGCAATTCGGTCCACGCGGGATGACCGTGGAAATCACCAGCACATGCGGATACCACTCAACCATGATGTTTGGATAGTAGGTCAGCCAAATGGCGCCCTTGGACGGCTCAACCCCGCCGCGGAATTGCAGCAGCAGGTCATGCCACTTCTTGTAGGTTTCAGTGCCGGGCCGCGACAGTGATTTGTTCACGCCCACCGTCTGCACGCTGTACCAATCGCCAAATTCCCAATCGAGTTTGTCGCAATCGACGAACTTGCCAAGTCCCGGATGGAACGGCTCAACGTGGTAGTCCTCCAGATACACCTCAATAAAGGTTTTCCAGTTGAAGTTGTATTCCGTGACTTCAACCTTGTTGAGTACGTGACCGGTGAAATCAAGATCCTTTGCGCAACCAAGCCGGCCGAGGTCGCCGACGATATCGCGCGGCCCCTGAAAAAGCATACCGTTCCATCTCTGCAGATTCTTCCTCGGCAGATTCAGGCAGGGCTGCTGCGGGAAATGCGGTGCGCCGAGCAACTTGCCGCTGCCGTCGTAAGTCCAGCGATGCAAGGGGCAGACGATGTTGCCGGTCAGCAGCTGGCCTGCGCCTTTGAGCATCACGGCCTGGCGATGGCGGCAAATATTGGAAACCAGATTGATCTGCTGGCTGTCATTGATCAGCGCCCACGCGCCATTGGTCATCTCGAGTGCGCGATAGTCGAAATCGTTAGGCACCATCAACTCATGACCGACATAGCCCGGACCGTTCTTGAAAAAAACGTCCATCTCACGCGCATAAATGGCGTGGTCGAAGTACCAACTGACAGGCAATTGCGTTGTGACGAGAGCAAGCTCGCGCGCACCGAGTAGTTCGGACATAGTCCTTACCTCCAATGTACCCGGCCCAAAAAGAGCGCGGATAGACCAGGGGAAGGGCCGAATAAGTCGCTTGCGTTCAGATTGTGGAGAGATTGGGGCAGCTACTAGACGCGTTCCGAAGGTGCGTTGCCTACGCTACCGCACGAGGGACGCAACGACGTAGATGCCTCGATATCGCCGCAAGATGAATGCAATGGACTTGTTCGGCCCTTCCCACAGTAAAAACAACTGGGCGATCGAGTTTGTTAGCTTTTAACTCTACAGACTCCGTCCCGTAAAACGAATCTTCTAGCGAAGACCCACGAAATGGAAGCAGGAGTGTGCCCCAACGGCCTCGAAAGGGCAAGGGTTTTTACGGTTTTTGCGGAAGGAACCTGGGTGCGCGGCGGCGGCGGACATAGACCGGAACATGCTGATTCTGCTATGCTTTCGGATTGTTGAAAGCAGTGACCGATGCCCAAAAACCCAGCCGCCGTCCCCAAGAATTTTGAAGCCGCACTGGCCGAGTTGGATGCGCTCGTCGAAAAAATGGAGACTGGCCAACTTCCGCTCGAAGAGTCCTTGACGGCGTACCAGCGTGGTACCGAATTGCTTAGGTTTTGTGAGGGCGTCCTCAAGGATGCCGAACAAAAAATAAAGGTGCTCGATGGCGGCGAACTTAAAGATTTCGCCCAGTAACACCATGTCTGACTTTCCGGAGTGGGCGCGCAAAGTCGCGGTGGACATGGAGCGCGCGCTGGAAAACCTATTGCCGGCAAGCGATATCGAACCGACCCGACTTCACGACGCCATGCGTTACGCGACGCTGGGCGGCGGCAAACGGGTGCGGCCCATGCTTGCATTTGCAGCCGGATTGGTTAGCCGCGCCGACCCAGAGCGCGTAAAGATTGCTGCCGCTGCGGTCGAAATGATTCATGCTTATTCGTTAGCGCACGATGATCTTCCGTGCATGGACAATGACACCCTGCGACGTGGGAAACCAACCTGCCATGTTGAATTCGACGAAGCCACCGCCTTGCTGGCCGGCGATGCACTGCAGGCCCTGGCCTTCGAACTGATGGCGAACTATCGGCTGGCCGACTCGAATGAGACGCAAATCCGCATGTTGCAGCTGTTTTCGCGAGCTTGTGGGTCTCACGGTATGGCCGGTGGCCAGGCCATCGATCTGGCCAATGTTGGGAAGCAAATAGACCTTCCAGAACTTGAATTCATGCATATCCTCAAGACCGGCGCACTGATCCGGGCCTCTGTCATGCTTGGTGCCTATTGCGGCGAACCGCTAGATGAAGCTGAGCTCGCCCATTTGGATCGCTATGGCAAGCTGGTGGGGTTGGCTTTTCAGGTGGTAGACGACATTCTCGATTGCGAGTCTAATACCGAGAAGCTCGGTAAGACTGCCGGCAAAGATCAGGACGCAAACAAGCCGACGTATGTCAGCCTGATGGGGTTGGCGCCTGCCAAACAATTTGCCGCGGAATTGTTGCGTGACGCACTGGAAGCAGTCAGTGTATTCGGTGATCGTGCGGACCGCCTGCGCCAATTGGCAGAGTTCGTCGTTGAACGGCAACACTAATAGCAACTGCAAAACCCATGAAAAAATATCCGCTGCTCGATACCATCAATGACCCCGCAGAACTGCGCGGGCTTGATCGGCGCGACCTTGCGCCTCTGGCAGTGGAGCTGCGTGAATATATCGTCGAGTCGGTCTCGTCCACAGGCGGCCATTTCTCATCAAATCTTGGCACGGTCGAGTTGACCATCGCCTTGCACTACGTATTCAATACGCCGCATGACCGGCTGGTCTGGGACGTAGGGCACCAAACCTACGGCCACAAGATACTCACTGGGCGCAAGGCTGGCATGCCCAAGCTTCGCCAGAAGGGTGGGATTGCGGGGTTCCCGCGCCGCGAAGAGAGCATCTACGACACCTTTGGTACCGCACATTCCTCGACCTCCATTTCTGCCGCACTTGGCATGGCCGTTGCAGCGCGACTGAGCGGCTCCAGTCGCAAGGCGGTGGCCATCATCGGGGATGGCGCGATCACCGGTGGCATGGCGTTTGAAGCGATGAACAATGTCGGCCGGGAAAACCTGATCGTCGTCCTCAACGATAACGACATGTCGATTTCGGAGAGCATTGGCGCACTCAACAATTACCTGTCCAAGCTGATGTCCGGGCGCTTCTACGCGAATACAAAAAAAACGGCAGAAAAAATTCTCTCCGCCACGCCCACGTTTATGGAAATCGCCAAGCGTGTAGAAGAACACGCCAAGGGCATGATTACGCCCTCGACAATGTTCGAAGAGTTCGGCTTCAATTACACCGGTCCGATCGACGGCCACAATGTCGAGGTGTTGGTCGATACCTTGACAAACATCAGTAAGCTCGATGGCCCGCAGTTCCTGCACATCGCGACTCGCAAAGGCCAGGGCTACAAGCTGGCCGAAGACGATCCAATCCACTATCACGCAGCGTCGGGAAAGTTCGACCCCAAGATTGGCATTGCCAAACCCGTGCCGGCGCCGGAAACACGCCCGAAGCCGACTTACACGCAGATCTTCGGCGAGTGGCTGTGTGACATGGCGCGTGCCGACAAGCGTGTGGTTGGTATCACCCCGGCGATGCGCGAAGGCTCGGGCATGGTCAAGTTCTCGCAGGACTTCCCGGATCGCTATTTCGACGTCGCCATCGCCGAACAGCACGCCGTCACGTTTGCTGCCGGTCTCGCCGCCGATGGCATGAAGCCGGTGCTGGCGATTTATTCCACTTTCTTGCAGCGCGGTTACGACCAGCTGATTCACGATGTGGCGATTCAAAATCTTCCCGTGGTGTTTGCGCTGGATCGCGGTGGACTGGTCGGTGCCGATGGCCCGACACATCATGGTGCTTTCGACCTCTCTTATCTGCGTTGTGTGCCTAACATCACCGTGATGACGCCGGCCGATGAAAACGAATGTCGGCAGATGCTCTACACCGGCACCACACTCCATTCGCCCTCTGCCATTCGCTACCCGCGCGGGTCCGGCCCAGGCGTGGCCGTTGAAAAAGCCATGACGGCGGTCCCGATTGGCAAAGGCATTGTCGTTCGCGAACTCAAAGGCTTTGACACACGACGTGTGGCGATATTGGCATTTGGATCGATGGTCAAACCCGCCACGGACGCCGGTGACGAGTTGAACGCATCGGTGGCAAATATGCGCTTCGTCAAGCCCATCGATCATGAGCTCATTTTCAAGCTCGCCACCACGCATGATTATCTGGTCACTGTTGAAGAGAACGTAGTGATGGGCGGCGCTGGCAGCGCGGTTGCCGAATCGCTGTCAACGCAGGACTTGAGCATTCCCATTTTGCACCTTGGCCTGCCTGACGCTTTCGTTGAACACGGCGATCCGGCTACCCTGCTGGCCGACTGCGGTCTCAATCGCGAAGGCATCACAAAATCAGTTCGCGACTGGCTGGCAAGAACTGCCATGTCGGCAGCAACCCAGAAAGCGGTCAGCTAGTTTTTTTGCGCTGTTTTCAACCCCATTCTTTGCACAAGGCGAACTCGATGAAACTCATTTCCACTGGATTGGTGTTGGCTGCGCTATCTACAAGCGCACTCGCACAGGTACCGCTCGCGACGCACGATTGTTTGAGGCCGCCGTTGCCGGACGCGACCAAAAAAATATCGGTGGCCGAGTCCAACACCTTCGTGCGCGCAATGGAAACCTTCAGGAATTGCGTGCAGGCATTTTCAGAAAGCCAGAAGCAAGTTGCCGCAACTAAACAGAAGGAAGCCGAAACCCTGAAGGCCGCCGCGCTCGACGCCTCTGCATTTGCGGCAGCAGCAGCTACTGCCGCAAATGCAGCCGTAAAGGACTACAACGCGTACTCCGAGCAGGCGGTCAAGATCGTGACGCCGAAAGACACGGGCGAGGGCGCGAAGAAAGTGGCACCGGTAGATATTCCCGCGCCACGTCCGGCGCGTGGCTACTGATCTGTGAGCACTTGCAGTCCCTCAGGCGGGAAGAATCGAACCGTCTCACCGGGATTCTCGTTGGTCAAAAATGAGCTGGGCGAGGGCAGATTTTGCGAATTTCGCCTTTCGGCGCGCTGGGAAAACCGAGGACTATCCCCTATGGCTTCCATTGCTCGCAAACATTCGCACGAAAGAGAAAAATGAGACATTCACTTCTGTCAGTCTTTGCAAGCGTCGTATTGTTGGCGCCGAATCTCAGTTTTGCCAACGACCAGGCCGTGCTCGACCGCTGCATCGCCGATTGGGGTGCGAAATCGCCGTTCGTGAAAGGAGCAAGCGCCGACAAAGTGATTTCACCCGGCGTAAAAGTATTTGGTATCGGCAAGAATAATAATGGCGACGAAACCGTGACCACCAAACCCAGCCTGATCCTGGTCCGGCCGGCGGTCAACGTGCTCGGCAAAAGCACCATCCGCCTTGCCAATCCGAAGGGCTGGTACTGCTTCCGCAATGCAGTGACGGTGGCCGGCAAGATCGCCATCTCGGCACATTGCAATGCACAAGTTGCCAGCGCGCGTGAAGACGGCACCAGCGTTTTGGCGACGGATGAAAGCGATAAAGGTGTCGCGGTGATGGGGGCACTGCGGTTGACCCGCTTCGGTTGTGCTGCAACGAAACCAAAAACGGGCAAATAGTGGCTAAGGGGAACGTCTACTCTCCAAGCTTTCAGGTCGCATGGTGCGCGGCGTCGGCGGACGTCAGCAGCGCCGTCATTGCCGCAGCCGTCAGTGGCTGGCTGTAAAAGAAACCCTGCATCTCATCGCAGCCCAGTTCGCGTAAGAAGTCTGCCTGCCGACGACTTTCCACACCCTCCGCGACCACGCGTATTTTCAGGCTTTTGGCCAGCGCCACGACGGCGCCAGCAATGGCACAGGCATTTTCTTCGTCGGGAACACCGTCGATGAACGATTTATCGATCTTGAGCGCGCTTAGACGAAAGCGTTTCAGATAGCTCAGCGACGACTGCCCCACACCAAAATCGTCGATGGCGATCGACACCCCGTGATCGTGCAGATGGTTGATGATCCTGTCGACCATTTCCGGGTCGCGCATCGCTACACTCTCGGTAATTTCGAGTTCCAGCATATGCGGCGAGACACCGGTTTCATCCAGAACGCGAATCACACTTTCGGCAAAGCCCGCGCGTCCGAATTGCCGCACCGAGACATTGACGGCCAACCGGCCCGTGTTGAGTTCCAGCCGCAGCCACTGGGCCAATTGCAGGAGCCCGGTGCGAAGTGCCCATTCGCCCAGTGGCTCGATAAATCCAGATTTCTCCGCGAGGTCGATGAACTGATCGGGACCGAGCAAGCCAAATTCAGGATGCCGCCAGCGCGCCAGCGCCTCGATGCCCGATATTCGCCCGGTACCGAGCGCAATCTTAGGCTGATAGTGCAGCTCGAGTTCATTTTTCACGATCGCCTCGCGCAGTTTGGCGGTCATGCCAAGCTTGTAGAGCGCGCGTGCATTCATGTCGGCGGAAAAGAATCGGTAGTGCTGGCCGCCCAGTTCCTTGGCACGGTACATGGCCGCGTCCGCGTTTTTGAGCAATGTGGCCGCATCGGGTCCGTCGGCGGGAAAACAGGCGATACCGAGGCTGGCCGAAACAATGACATCGTGTTCGGCCAGCCGATGCGGCAATGTGATCTGCTCGATCAGCTTTCGCACGATCGGCACCAGATCACTATCCTGAACCACGCCGCCGATGAGCACCACGAATTCGTCGCCGCTGTAGCGCGCAACGGTGTCGGATTGGCGCAGGCACGCGGCAATACGCCCGGCAGTGGCTTTCAGCACCATGTCGCCTGCGCTGTGGCCTAGGGAATCGTTGATCGCCTTGAAGTTATCGAGGTCGATGAATATGACGCCGGCCATTTCGTGCGCGCGCATGGCTCGCCTGATCAGCTCCTCGCTTCTATCGTGCAGCAGCAATCGATTCGGTAGTCCAGTTAGGGGATCGTACTTCGCCTGATGCTCGAATTGAAGCGCCAGCGCCTGCTTGTTGCGCACGTCGTGATAGGCAAACCAGGACGCCACGCTGAGGCCCAGCAGGCTAATGGCCAGCACCAGAAAAAGCGTTTGCCGGGTCTGGTCTTCTGCCAATGCTTCCACACGGTCGACCGGAACCTGCACTTCGATGGCGCCGAGCAACTGGTGTAGCTGCCATTGCTTGCGGGGTGCGGTTGCGGCTGCAATACGCATCGCTTGCACTTCAAGTCGTGCCTCGTAAGCATTGTGGCACGCCACACACCCTGGCTTCGCCGCGGAGTCGGCGCGCATGTAGCGCAGGGTGTTGGTGCCGCCCTTGCGCTCGAACTCCCACACCGGCTGCCAGTCGATCGGGGCGGTCGGCATGGCTTGATCCTGTTTCTCGAGCTGCTGCCAGGCGCGGCGCTGAAACTCGTCGCGCAATCCCTGCGTCGGCTCCAGGTTCCATTTCGAAAGCGGTCGGTAGCTATAAAGCCCGTCACTGTTGCGTGAGGATTCGATGCC
The DNA here is from genome assembly GCA_038321965.1 of Burkholderiales bacterium. Taxonomy (GTDB): domain Bacteria; phylum Pseudomonadota; class Gammaproteobacteria; order Burkholderiales; family Usitatibacteraceae; genus UKL13-2. The sequence continues at coordinate 182,373 of JBBQFL010000001.1, forward strand.
CACCAGCTTAAGAAATTGCGCAGGAATGGGAACGAATCCCTGCATGCCGTGTGATTCTGGCGAAGAACCAAACCCATCGCCGACCAATTTTTCCGCGACTTCGCTGGAGTAGACGGTACGGGATGCCAATGCGGTTCGCGCCACAATTTCGGCGATCTTGATCGCCTCGTGCTCAATAATGCGCCGCTGTGCTGTTGCCATCACCCATGACGTCGTTGCCGCAACCGCCAACGTGATCAGGATGAAAATGGCCAGCAGTGGGTGGCCAACTCTCTCTGGTAGAAGCCGTCGCAGCCAGCCGCCATTCGGAGTGCGGGAGAGAGGTTGAGTCATATGCGAACCAGGAAATTATTCGGATACACGAATGCTCATAACAAACAGCAGCTTATCACCTGTGCAGCCGCCTGATGTACGTGAAACCAGAGTTGACAAACGCCAGGCGAACAATCGGAATCAATCGGGTCAGTCCAGGTAACCTCTGAACAAGTCTATTGCGTTAATTTTGCGGCGATATTGAGGTCGTAGGCGTCCCGAAATGGCTGGTCGGTTTCAGGCATGCGTACGCCCCTACCCGGAGTAGTGCGAAGCTTCCTACAAACGGTTTTGCACTTTGCGGATCGCCGACCATGCTGCAATGCGCCTAAGATTCTGAGCGGGCAATGCATTTCGCAGAATGCCAGTACAAGGGCCTCCCCGGCCAATTTAGCTCCGAACGCCGCACCAGTGCTTGTGTTTGGCTCTTACTGCTGCGGCGTTCGTAGTGACGGCTAAAACCCAACCAGCCTCAGATTCAGGAACACTGAACGATTGGGCGGGTTGTATCCGCGGGCCAGCTCATACCGGCGGTCGGTGAGATTTTGGCCGTTGATTTCCACTGATACGAGTTTGTTGACCTGATACGCCAGCCGGGCATTGAGCAGTGCATAGCCACTCATCCGGGAGCTGGCTGCCTCAATCGCAGAATCGTAACGACGGCCACTAGCCACCACGTCACCGCCAACGGTCCATTGACCGCTATTGCGCTCAACTGCCAGACTGCCGAAAAGTTTCGCACGTGAACGCAGCTGTCGTCCGCTGTCTGCATCGATCGGCTGCTGCGATGTCAGCGACGTCTTTACCGCGAAGCCGGCAAGCAATGTATCGCCAGTCAGCTCCCAACCCTTGATGCGGGCACGGCGGATGTTGACGGGGATGAAGCTGATGAAGGTCGGCGCGATCAAGTCGTTGATACGATGATCGAAGCGCACGAGCGATGCGCGCATCATCGTACTGGTCCAGCGCGTGCCGACCTCGGCCTGCTCGCTGCGCTCAGGTTTAAGTGCCGGATTTGAAAAATCCGGATAGTAAAGGTCATTGAACGACGGCGCACGAAAGGCGCGGCCAACACGCGCATAGACCAGCAGCGCCGGCAGGAGCTGTATGCCGTAGGCCACGCTGCCGGTATTGCGTCTACCGAATTGCGATTCTTCATCGCGACGCAGTGAAAAATCCAGCTGTTGCTCACCAGCGTCGCCAAAGCGCTCAAGGTATCCGGCGAACAGTGAACTGGTGGTGCGCTTTTTCCGGTCGTAATTGGTGTCTGATGACACGCGCTCCTCCCGCCACTCAGCGCCCGCCGTACTGCTTCCGCGCGGCATCTTGAATTCATTGATCCAGACCGCCTGATTCTGCTCGGTCTTGAACGTACCGGGAAATGACGATGTGATTTTGCTGTCGTCCGTGGTTCTACCGATGTTGAGTCGCGAGGTCCAGCCATTCATGATCTGGTTTTCGGATGAAACGCCTATCCCCGACAGCGTCTGGCGGTTCCGAGCGTCGTCATCCGGGCCGTTGTCAAAGTGCACGACCCCACGCGACTGCCAGGCTTTGAACGAGATCGTTTCGCCCTGCCAGAGCGTGTGCGAAATATTGAAACTAACGTTGGTGTTCTTGTAGGGATCGCGATCAGGATTGAATATAAAGCTGGGGGAATCGCTATTGGTCGCGGAACGCGAACGAACTTGCTGATAACCCGCGTTCAGCGTGACGGCGGTCTTGTTCTCAACGGCCGTAAAGCCGGTGCTGACGGCGAACGCTGAATCCGACCCGAACCCCACGTTGGCGTGAAGTCGCGAACGATCAAGGTTGCGGGTGAAAATCTGGATGACACCGCCGATGGCGTCGGACCCATATAACCCTGACAGTGGTCCTTTGACGACTTCGATACGCTCGATGATGTCGAGGGGAATGTTCTCAAACGCGGGTGAGCCGGAGGTCGCCGAGCCAAGTCGCAGGCCGTCGACCAATACCAGCGTGTGCTGGGCACTGGCACCGCGTATGAACACGCCGGCAGGCTGACCTGCCCCGCCAGTGGACCGAATCTCGAGTCCGGCCTTGCGCTGCAAAAGCTCAGCCAGTGTCACCGGGCCGGCGGCTTCGATCTCCTCACGTGAAATGACGCTGGTGGCGGCAAGTGTGGTGGCGAGCGGTTGGGGCGTTCGCGAGGCGGTGATGATGAATTGTTCGACTTGGGTGGCAACCTGCGCGGACGCGACAGGCGAAATAACGAGTGAAGACAGGATAAGTTGATGTAGTTTTTTGATTCTCATGATTTTTCTGGATGGAGTGCAGCGAGCGTCCCCGCAAGCTGCGTGATTATTCATGCCAGGCGCTGAACCAGCCGCCTGACACACCAACCAAATCGGCGCACAAGTGTCAGGTGCCGGCTTGGTGCCAAGGCCGGTATCCGGACTGATGGTGTGCAGTTGAAGAGCCAACTGCGCCCGTTGTCACCTTCCCAGACGCGTGCGCAATGCGTACACATCCAGTGGCTTTTCGACGACGGGTGAACCAATCACCGTTGCGGGGGCAGTGCCTGATATTTGTTTACAGGCTTCCCGTTTAACGACAGCGAATGACCAATGTAAATTCTCGCGGTCGCACCTTGTGCGAGTGCAATTGTACGTTAGACGCGCAGTCAGGTATGGAGGCGCTTCAACCACTGCAGCGCATCTTCGGCAGCCAGTGGACGTGAGATATGGTAGCCCTGCAGGAAATCGCACTTGTGCTCTTCAAGAAAACGCACCTGCTCAAGTGTCTCTACCCCCTCGGCCACGACGCTCAGTTTGAGGCTGGCCGCCAGATTGATGATGGCCACCGTGATGGCCACATCGTCACTGTCGCGCGGAATATCGCGCACAAACGAGCGGTCGATTTTTACCTTGTCGATGGGATAGCGTTTCAAATACGACAGTGAAGAATAGCCGGTGCCGAAATCGTCCACGGCCAGACTCACGCCGAGATCTTTGAGTCGGCCCAGCGTCCTGGTCATCGCGTTGACATCTTCTAGAAACAGGCTCTCGGTCAACTCAAGCTCGATCATTTCACCGGAAACACCGTGTTCACTGAGGCGCGCGGCAATTTCCTCCACCAGATTTTTTTGCTTGAACTGTATGGCGGAAAGATTGATGGCAATTGGAATGACCATGCCCTGATCAGCCCAATCCCGCGCCTGACGGATTGCTTCGTTGATGACCCATCGACCGATGGGCATGATCAGCCCACGATGTTCCGCGACAGAAATAAACTGGTCGGGTCCCAGCAGGCCGAGTTCAGGATGTTTCCAACGAATCAGCGCTTCGACAGCGGTGGGTTTGCCGGTACTCGTACGTACTTCCGGTTGGTAGTGCAACGTGAACTCAAGCTCCCTGATCGCTTTGCGAATACCGGATTCAAGCGCCAATGACTGAAATGCTTTCTTGTTCAGGCTGTGCTGGAAGAATTGCCAGTTATTGCGGCCCTGCTCCTTGGCCAGGTACATGGCCGCATCCGCGTTGCGAATCAGCGAGTCGGGCGTCTCGCCGTCACGTGGATAAACACTGACGCCGATCGACGCCGAGACTGATAGCACCTGTTCCTCCAGCGAAAACGGCTCGCTGATGGCGCTGGCGATCTTTTCGGCAACCGGCGCAATATCTTCCGCATCCGTGAGATCGGCCAGCACCACCAAAAACTCGTCGCCGCCAAGTCGGCCAACCAGATCGACGCCACGCAAACAAGATTGCACTCTTGAGGCAACGCGCTTGAGCAGTTCATCGCCGGCGTAGTGTCCCAGTGAATCATTGATCGTTTTGAAATTGTCGAGGTCAACGAACATAACGCCGACTTCGGTTTGATTGCGGCGGGCTGTGGCGAGAATGACTTGAATACGATCAAGCAGTAGGGTGCGGTTCGGGAGCTTGGTCAGCATATCGTGATGCGCCAGAAACTGTATGTGTGCCTCTGCCTGCTTCCGGTCGCTGATGTCGCGAATCACCGTCATCCGGTGCGTGACGTTGGCGTATACGAGATCCTTGCCGACCAATTCGACCGCGAAGCGGCTGCCATCACCGCGTATCAAGGTAATTTCGTACGGCCGCTCAAAGCCTGAGCGAATATTGCCAACCACCGTTTCGAAATCTTCCGGCGCGATGAAATCCTGATTGCGGCGGCCAATCAACTCCGCTCGCGGTAGCCGCATCATGCGCGCCGCCGCTTCATTGCAGTCGACAATAATGCCGCCATCGATGAAAACAATGCCCTCCGTGGTCGCATCGGCAAATTTCTGTAGGCGCTCTTCACTGTCGCGGATTGCCTTTTCGGCTGCGTGGTGCCGCGAGATGTCGTTTATCAGCACGAACGCCGCCGGGGCTTCGCCAGCATCATTGAAGTGGGGAATCAGCGTCACTTCAAGGGTGCGCTCGCTTCCGTCGGGGAGGCGATTTTGGCGTTCATAGCGGACAGTCTCGCCCGTCATCGCGCGCTCGACGTAAGGCTTGATTACGGCGAATGCGTCCGCCCCAATAATTTCCGGCACGGACTTGCCGACGATGGAAAACTCGTCAAGGCCAAAACTGTGCGCGTATGCCCGATTGGCAAAAAGACACTTGAAATTGTCTTTGACGAAATAAGCAACCAGCGCAGGAATATTGTCCGCCAGCAGTCTCAGTAATTGCGCAGAACTGGCCTTGCTGGCGGGTTTCTCCGTAGGCGGTTGCAGTGACGACATGGTGCCTGCCTTTTTTAGGATCGTTCTCTGGCGGTGCGTAGACACTATAGGATTGATTGCCGGGCGCGTAAAGCCGCGACACGTGGCGGCAACAGCATTGAACGAGTTGCGCAAATTTGAAAAAACTTTCAAATCATCCGCTTAACCATTGACGTAACAGGGTTTTTTCGATAAATTTGAACGCATGGAACAAGACTTTCAGCGCTTTGAAGACCGGCTCAATCATTTCGTGACGCTATTCCATCGGCTGCGTTCGGAAAATACCGAGTTGCGTCAAAATGTCGTGACCAAATCCGATGAGGTCAAACGCCTGTCAGAAAAGCTGGATCAGGCAAAGACCCGTATCGAAGCGCTGATCGCGCAATTGCCAGAAACTGAAGGTGACCGTCGATGAGCGATGCGAAGGAAGCCAAACCTGCCAAGGACGCCAAGGGTGTGACGATCACCGTGATGGGACGCGAGTTTCGTGTCGCTGCACCCGATGGCGAAGAGCGCCAGTTATTGGCATCTGTCGAATTTCTCAACAAGAAAATGCGTGAGATTCGCGACACCGGTAAAGTGGTTGGCAATGAACGTATCGCCATCATGGCTGCACTCAATATCGCCCACGAGCATATGCAAACGCCCGCTGTTGCCCGTTCAACCAAAGGTCCGCTAGCTGAAATCGATGTCGACTTTGCACGTCGCAAAATCGTTGCGTTTGAAGACATCATTGAAAAAGCGATATCCGACCAGGAAAAACTTTTCTAGACCCGGTAGTCGACCGCGCAATGCGGTTGGCAACGCGCTATCATGCTCCTGTTGCACGGTATTTGAGCGTTCGCTTAGGTCTTAGATCCTTTGAACCGATAGACTTTATGTCGAGGTTGTTTGGACAGTGTTGCCGGTGTGCGCGTCCCACGCGGATGTACCTGAAGGCTTCCTACAAACGACCGCCTTGAACCCCTGGTTCAAGAGTGCGGGCCTAAGCGAACACTCAAGCGCCGTGCCATTCCTCGATCCCGAAACTTTCCTCGCCCTTCAAATTTCCCCGACATTGCGAACATGCCTGCCTGGTTAATGAAATCCGAGCCGGAAGAGTTCTCCATCGACGATCTCGTCAAGGCGCCCGACCAAAGCGTTCCTTGGTTCGGTGTACGCAACTATTTGGCCCGCAATTTCATGCGCGATCAGATGAAGATTGGCGACGAAGTGCTGTTTTATCACTCCTCCTGTCCCGAGCCCGGCATTGCCGGACTGGCGCGCGTTTCAACGGCCGCTTATCCAGATAAAACGCAGTGGGACAAGAAGGGCAAGTACTTCGACCCCAAAGCCACAAAAGAAAATCCGCGCTGGATGCTCGTCGATGTAAAGCTAGTCAAGAAAACAAAATTGTTGTCGCTCTCAGAAATGCGCGAGCAGCCTTCGCTGGCCGACATGGTCGTGCTGCAAAAGGGTAATCGGCTGTCGATCACGCCGGTAAAGCCTAATGAACTGAAAGCCGTGCTGAAGCTGCTCGGGACGACGTTTTGATTGAAATTTGCGTGAGCAGATTTCAAAAGGCATGATCCGCGGACTCATTATCCTGCTCAGCTTTCAGGGCGCAGGTGAAATCGTCTCGCGTCTAGTCTCTCTACCCGTTCCCGGCCCGGTTATCGGCCTCGTTCTGCTGCTGATGTTTCTCATTCGTCGCGGCAAAGTCGATGCTCCTATCGATACCGTAGCGTCTGCCTTGGTCAAGAATCTCGGTGTGTTGTTTGTGCCTGCCGCGGTCGGCGTGGTGATGTTCCTGCCGCAACTCAAGGCCAATTTCTGGGCTATCGGTATCGCGTTGACGGTGAGCGTGGCGGCGACGATTGCTGTCAGCGCGGCGGTACTTCGGTTTTGGCCGGGCCAGCACCGGACTAATGTGAAAGATCCGAAAGAAGCCGCGTGACCCCCGCGCTGCCCATCGCCGAAATCTGGGTCTATCTTGCCGGCAGCCCGCTATTTGCGTTGCTGCTGACGCTGGTCGCCTATGAAGCAGGCTTGACGATCTACGAACGTGCAAACCGTAATCCGTTCGCCAATCCCGTAGCGATCGCGGTGATTATCGTGGCTGTCGGCATTTCACTTATCGACATGCCATATACGAAATATTTCGAGGGCGCACAGTTCATTCATTTTTTGCTTGGAACGGCGACCGTCGCGCTGGCGGTGCCGATTTATCAGTGCTGGGATTCTTTGCGCAGGAGGGTGGTGCCGCTGATCACGTCTCTGCTGTGCGGTGGTGTGGTGTCGATACTGACTGCAGTATTTACCGCACGCCTGCTTGGTGCCGACATCACGATTCAAAAGGCGATGCTAGCCAAATCCGTCACTGCACCGATCGCGATGGGCGTGGCCGAGCGGATTTCGGCGTCACCCACGCTGACGGCGGTATTCGCCGTGTGTACCGGCGTCATCGGTGCGATCTTGGCGCGCTACATACTCGATGCACTGCGCTTGAGTGCCTGGTGGCAGCGCGGCTTTGCCATTGGCGTTGCCGCGCATGGCATCGGCACGTCGCGGGCGATGTCCATTCATCCCGAAGCTGGCGCGTTTGCCGGACTCGCGATGGGCATGCATGGTGTTGCAGGCGCCGTGCTGATTCCGCTGATTGCGAACGTGATCCCCTGAATGGATATCGCCTACTGGCTGATTTATCTGGGTGTCGGAATCTTCGTTGGATTCTTTGCCGGTCTGCTTGGTGTCGGCGGGGGCTCGGTAATGGTGCCCATCCTCTCTCTCACGTTCGCATCACAGGGATTTTCAAGTGATCACGTGTTGCACATGGCGCTCGCTACCTCGATGGCGACCATCATCCCCGGCGGCGTGGCGAGTGCCTGGATGCATCACAAACACAAAGCCGTGAACTGGCTCGTCGTCAAACAAATGTTGCCGGGGATTTTGGTCGGCACATTCTCCGGCGCGGTCATCGCGCATTTTTCCAGCACCGCATTCCTGAAAACATTTTTCGTCGGCTTCATCTGTTTTCTCGCGCTGCAATTATTGTTTGACCTCAAGCCGAAGAGCCGTCACGCATTGCCGGGTACAGGTGGCATGTTTGTGTTCGGCGTGGTGATGGGTGTTATTTCGAGCTTCGCCGGTATTGGCGGCGCGGTACTTTCGATTGCGTTTCTCACGTGGTGCAACTTTCGTATGCACGATGCCATCGGTACCGCTGCCGCGATCGGTGTGCCGCTGGCAATTGCCGGCACGATTGGATTCGTCGCCACCGGCCTGTTCGACAAAGGGCTGCCGATGTGGAGCCTTGGTTATGTCTATCTGCCGGCATTTGCGGGCATCGCCGTCACCAGTTTTGCGATTGCGCCGCTTGGGGCGAAGCTGGCGCATCGGATGCCGGTCGTCGTGCTGCGTCGGGTGTTTGTGGTCTTTTTGGTGGCGCTGGCGGTGAAGATGGCGGTGTCGGTTTGAAGTCCAGTTCGTTGTCCTTGCGCAGACTGAGGCCTAGTCCGATCCCTGGGCGGCTTTTTTTCGAGTCCGCCGAGAGGTGAATCACTATGTCGAAAATATCTAAGCGTATCGCTGTGGTGATGCCCACGATGGCGGAGAACAAGCGCATTACCGCAGCAGCAAAGTCCGATCCCGATGCCCAGCCGCTTTCACCCAAACAGTTGAAGGCAATGATGCCGATAAAAGCGTTGCGTGGCCGCCCGAGGTCTGCAGCCGCGAAGCAACTGGTTTCAGTGCGGTACAGCCCAGAGGTTCTAGCGTACTTCAAAGCGACGGGTGAAGGCTGGCAGACGCGGATGGATGGGGTATTGCGTCAGTATGTAAACCGTCGCTCGCGACAGGTCTGACCGCGGTCAAACACGAGCGATGCCTTTTATAACTAACAATCGTTGAAGTCAAACTCCATTCCAATCCCGCATGATTTTCTCAAAAATCTCCACCGACTGATCAATACGACCAACCGAGCACCACTCATCCGTCTGATGTGCCATTTCCGGTTGTCCGGGCCCAATAATGACAGTCGGCACATCACCACCGTAGCCTCTTTTTAAATCAGCACCGTCAGTAGAAAACATGATGGTCTTGGGTGAGGGTTTGCCATCGATGAACGGCGTGGCCGTCGCGTAAACACTCGCTATCCATTCATCGGGCTCGGAATAGAGTGTGGGCGTATCGACAATCTTGCGAACGCTGCCGATATCGCCGATCAGGCTCTGAATCGAGTGACAGAGATGTACATGATCGATGCCCGGCACAGTGCGCACATCGACGGTGAGCTTGGCTGAATCGGGCACCGAGTTGGTGTTGAGTCCGCCGTGGATGGTGGCGATATTCATCGTCGGCTTGCCCATGACGTGATGGCAATCGATGCCGCACTGGTGCTTCCAGTCGAAGTGTTCGAGTTTGGCGATCACCTTGTTCATTTTCAGAATCGCATTCTCGCCCTGTTCAGGCATCGAGCCGTGCGCGGTTTTGCCCTTGGTTTCGATCTCTACCCACATCAGTCCCTTGTGGCCGATGTAGGGGTAGTTGGCGGTGGGCTCGGCGACGACGATGGCGCCGGCGCGATCAAGCAATTTTTCCTCAGTAAGATACTTGGCGCCTTCGCAGCCGACTTCCTCGGAGGCTGTGAGTACGAGCGTGACGCCAGGGGAATTTTTCAGGAATGGTGCCAGCTTGATCGCGGCGACCACGAACGCGGCGATACCGCTTTTCATGTCTGTTGAGCCGCGCCCAAACAGCCGATCACCGTCGGTCTCACCCGCGAAAGGGTCTTTCGACCACTTTGCCATGCCGAGCGGAACAATATCGATGTGTCCGGTAAAACAGATCGGCGGTTTTTCATGGCGCCCGCCGATGGTCGCGACAACGCTGGTGCGCGCTTCGGCAAATTCGTGATACTTGACCTCGAAGCCCGCCGCCTCCAGCAGTTTGCCGAGGTGGCGCGCGCAATCTCGCTCCATGCCGGGCGGGTTGATGGTGTTGTAATGCAGCAGGTCGCGGGTGAGTTGAAGGGGTTGTGTAGTCATGATGAACGCTTCTTGAAATGTGGGGCCTAATGAAGCATCTTACCAAACGTAATGTATGCATCCGAGCGTAACCATGAGACATCGATTTTCCGTAGCGGCACTGTTTATGGTCGCGTTGCTGGCAAGCGCGTGCGCAACATCCGGCCGAGGTTATTTTCGCCCCGACCTGAACGACGATATCGTCTTGCGCGTATCGCAGGGACAGAGTGAACCCGAGGTTACTGCGCTGCTTGGCATACCTCACAAGAAAGTACGCTTCGACAATCTCAAGTCGACCGCGTGGGATTACATGTACAAAGACTCGTGGGGCTACTGGGTCGCGTTCAGCGTGATGATGGGCGACGATGGGCGCGTAGTGAACAAGGTGTCGCAGCGGATCGAACCCAGCGACCGCAACTAAATGTTTTATCGGGCCATGAATTAAACGCCAGCATTTGCGCGCCTTTCCAGCCATTTATGGCTGAAGGTACCCGACAATTCTGGGCTTTTACGTCTGCGCTGCAGGCAGCAAACCCAGGGCGGTGAGTTGCAACTGCACCTGCTTCGCACCCTCGACGCGATACGCATGTAACCCAAGCGCCTGCGCGGCGGCAATGTTGAGTGGGCTGTCGTCGAAGAACACGGCTTCCTGCGGCGCGATGTTCATTTCTGTCAGCACATGCTCGAAGTACGCGGCATCAGGTTTGATGCGGCCGATCTGGTACGAGGCGAATACGTGATGCATGTGCGGCAACACCGCGAGCGATTCGATCACCGGCCAGTGCAGCGCGCAGGTATTGCTCAATAGCGCCGTGGTGTAACGCGAAGCCACTTGGCGCAGCAGGTCGTGGGTTTCCGCAAACGGCCCGACAATCCAGTCGCTGAATCCGCTCAGGAATTCCCGAGGGCTTGCATTCAATCCCAGCTCCGTGACGATCTGTTCAGAAAATTGGTCCGCCGAAATCTTCCCGGTCTCGTGCGCGCGCACCGCAGGAGAGTGGCTCCACCGCGACCACATTTCTTTGCGCGTCATTGGATGATCCAGAAGCGACAGCACATGCGCCTCACCGCGCAGCTCTGCCAACACGCCACCGAAATCGAACAGTACCGCCTTGATCTCTGGCGCAGGCTTGAACGTACTCAAGCGGTTAGCCGTGTCAGCGCTTCACGATATTTGTCGCTGGTCTTCTGCGCAATATCTGCAGGAACATCGGGCGCAGGTGGCTTACGGTTGAAGCCGATCGCATCCAGCCAATTGCGGATGTATTGCTTGTCGAAACTCTCCGGCGACTCACCGACTCTGTACGTCGCCAATGGCCAGAAGCGCGAAGAATCCGGTGTAAGCGCCTCGTCGATGAGATGCAGCTTGCCATGGGCATCGAGGCCGAATTCGAACTTGGTATCAGCGATGATGATGCCCTTGCCGAGTGCATATGCGGCCGCCTCAGTGTAGAGGCGAATGGCGGTATCGCGCACTTCAGCCGCACGCGTAGCGCCAATGATTTTTTCGCAAGCGGTGAAGTCGATATTCTCGTCATGCTCACCGGCTTCGGCCTTGGTGGCGGGCGTGAAAATTGGTGCCGGCAATTTCGAAGCGCGTTGTAATCCTGGTGGTAGCTTCACCCCACAGACCGATTGCGATTGCTGATACTCGTTCCAGCCCGAGCCCTCCAAATAGCCGCGCACCACAGCTTCGATCGGCAGCACCTGGTATTTGTGGACGACGATAGCGCGACCGCGCACCTGATCGCGCTCGTTCGGTGCGACCACACTTGTGGGATCGATGCCAGTCAATTGGTTTGGAACGATGTGCTTGAGTTTTTCAAACCAGAAATTGGCCAGCGCGACAAGAATTTCGCCCTTGTGCGGGATCGGCGTCGGCAGGATTACGTCGTACGCGGATAGTCGGTCGCTGGTGACGAGCAGGAGTTTGTCGTCACCAACGGCGTAGATGTCGCGGACTTTGCCGCGGGCGATGAGGGGAAGCGACGCGATGGAAGATTCGTACATGCGCGGATGTAGAAAGGCGGCTATGGCGTATTCGCAGTGGCAAATTCTGCCAAGTCAATTCACGATCGCTCGTAATTCGCCGCCGCGATACTTTGCTGCCATTTTCTCCAGAGGAATAGGCGTAATCTTCGATCCCTGCCCCGCACACCCAAACTGTTGGTAGCGCTGCTTGCAAATCTCCTTGGCAGCCGCGCGAGCCGGCTTGAGAAAATCGCGCGGGTCGAAGTGTGATTTATTTTCGTTCATGAACTTGCGAACAGCGGCGGTCATGGCCAGGCGGATATCGGTGTCAATGTTGATCTTGCGCACGCCGTGCTTGATGCCCTCCTGGATTTCCTCGACCGGCACGCCGTAGGTCTCTTTCATTTCGCCGCCGTTGTCGCGGATGATTTTAAGCAAATCCTGGGGCACGCTGGAAGAACCGTGCATCACCAGATGGGTGTTGGGAATGCGCGCATGTATTTCCTTGATGCGGTCGATGGCGAGGATGTCACCGGTCGGTTTGCGAGTGAATTTGTACGCACCGTGCGAAGTACCGATGGCAATGGCCAACGCATCCACACCGGTTTTCTTGACAAAATCAGCGGCCTCATTGGGGTCCGTCAGCAATTGCTCACGCGTCATGGTCGAGTCGGTACCGTGGCCGTCTTCCTTGTCGCCTTTCATGGTTTCCAGCGAGCCTAGGCAGCCCAGTTCACCTTCGACAGACACACCGGTGGCATGCGCCATGTTGACGACTGTGCGGGTCACATCGACGTTGTATTCGTAGCTGGCGATGGTCTTGCCATCTGCTTGCAGAGAGCCGTCCATCATCACGCTCGAGAAGCCCAATTTCATGGCAGAGTTGCAAACCGCTGGCGACTGGCCGTGGTCCTGATGCATCACGACGGGAATTTGAGGATAGGAGTCGACTGCGGCCTGGATCAGGTATTTCAAAAACGTCTCACCTGCGTATTTACGCGCACCGGCAGAAGCCTGCATGATGACCGGGCTGTCTGTCTCGGCGGCGGCCTCCATGATTGCCTGCACCTGCTCCAGATTGTTGACGTTGAAAGCGGGCAGACCGTAGCCGTTTTCGGCGGCGTGGTCGAGCAATTGGCGCATGGAAACGAGTGGCATGAATCTCTCCTGAGGAAGCGGGATGTCCGCAGCTTGAATGCGCGGGACAACGGGTAATTGAAGCAGGCGACATTTTACCGCGATGATTGCCGCAGGTCATCGATTACCCGCGAAAAATTGCGAAATACAAGCACTGGCGCGCATTTCCGGGCAATTGTGCTCGAAGACTCCCGTCAATGCTGGAGTTTTAGCTACGCGTGCCGGTAAAACTGCCAGCTCAACCCGATTGTGCCCAGCGTGTTTCGCCATGTAGAGCGCTCGATCTGCGCGCGCAAAACAGGGGTCGTCGGTTTCACTCAGATTCTAGTGCGCCATAAGCTCCGAAATCAACACCGGCACAAAATGTCACGCTGCATTTCCGAGCAAATACTGTCGCTCGTCAGCGACAATTCCTGCGTGGCGATGGCGCAGCGAATTTCACCATTGGATCTCCTCGGCGCCAAACAGCGACTTGCATGGATTGAGGAAGCCAGCGATCAGGATGACACCGACAATCCCGCCGTCATGACTGAGTAATTATCCAAAATCCAATGCCTCCCGCCCAGCCCGTCACACCACCCAAAATTTTGTGTTGCGGCCATTTCATGATCGCAAAAGCTCACTTAATAGGACCGAGTGTGCACTTGAAATCATAAAAGAGAATCGTTGGTGAAATTCCAACTCTACGGAGACATGCAATAAAACCCGTCTTCCTCCACTCTATGGCCAAGGACTTTGATCCTTGAAACGGGTATAAGTGTTTCACGTCAGTGCGACCAATCGGATCCCCATTTATCAGGACTTCTGCACCAGCTGGCGTTGAGACAAGATTCAGCTCTGCCACCGCATATAAATTCGAAAGACTACTCATGCCCATAATCATTCCAGAAACGGGACCGCCTGTGGTTCCCGGCATTGGTGCGGTTCCCTGAATATCATTGGGGCCTCGTGCATCCGATGCCGCTTTTGCCTCTGCGCTTGCCCTCGCGTCCGCGGCGACCTTCGCATCCGCTGCCTCTTTGCATTCGCCGATGCGACGGCTAATACGGGGCGTAATTGTTAATACATCCCTATTGGAGCTGCTGTCAAAATTAGTCGCCGGGTAAATTGGCTCAGCATGCAGCAACACACCACCATCGCAATATTCCCTTTCGGAAACATCTGTTGCCCTGAGTCCAGCCGGACCAATAGTAACTTTGATAAGACGTTTGTCCACTGCAATGATGAACTCATCTACCTCAATATTGATCACATCCAGCAACTGAGTGGTTTTGGCCCCAACTACGTTGATGGACTGATCCCAAATCTCAATTGTTCGAGTCCGTGACTCTCCGACAAAAAAGCTTTGAGTGGTGCAGGCTCCTAGCGTCGACAGCAAGATCGCGGCAGCGAAGCATCTACTCATGGCGCGTGGTTCCCTTTCGCAACGCAAACCTGCTCGGGATTGACGTGCGTGGCAATAGAAGCACCCGAAACGCAAGCAACAAAAGCAATGCCGTACTGATAAGTACCCACCAGTACTGATTTCTAATAAGAAATTCAAGTTCGCGATCGACTGGAGTAACCAACCCGGTTAATAACAGCACGGCGATGCGGTTTAGTGCGAGATGGCCAAAATAGATGGCCAGCAACAACGTATTTGTCGCCCCAGCCAGCAATGCAAACTCAATGAACTTCAGCTTCATTCCCTTTTCGTAGACGTTCTTTGCCACGTAAATCGCAACTCCAAGCATGCCAATGCTCCAAGTCAAAAATAGCTTGATGAGCTCGGCAAGAATGTCAGTCCCCTTAAGTTTGATCGTTAGCTGTATCGGGGTTAGTTCTGTTTGGCCTCCAGGCGCGATGGGTAAACGAACAAACTCGACCCAAAAGATGATCGCGACCAGCGCGACGATTGATATCACGACTATACAAATCAATTGGTTTCGACTGGGCGAATCCGGCATGATTACCTCAACTGCTTCCATTTGAGGACTAGCCCATCTGGAAACAAACTTGCGTTAGCTAGAAAACTCCAGACGCAAGTATCGACTTTAATAGCGCCGATAGAAAGGGGGCCACAAACGAAGTGAGTCTCAAGCATTGGCGAGCATTCGATGCACGAATACCGTAGAAATCTGCGCCAGTATTTGCGTTTCAAATAATTTCGGGATGCACAGGTGAGATATCCAATGCTTCAAGCCGGTCGATGCTCCCCCAACTTCACGATCTTCATCGTATTGGTGCCACCGGATTGACCAATCGGCTCGCCCATGGTGATGACGACGATATCGCCGATTTGCGCGACACCGTTATCGAGCAGCACCTGCTCCGCGGCGCTCATCAACTTCTCGCGGTCGTGGCCCTCGTAGGCGAGGGTGAAGGGGCGCACATCGCGCATCAGGGCAGTCTTGGTGAGCGTGCCTTCTTCGGGCGTCAGAGCATAGATTGGCACGCCCGAATTGAGGCGCGACATCCAAAGCGCGGTCGAGCCAGACTGCGTAAGGGCGGCAATGCACTTCACCTTCAAGTGATGCGCCGTAAATAGTGCCGCCATCGCGATCGATTGATCGACACGGGTGAATACGCGGTCAAGAAATTCGCGGTCGAGTTTGTTCTCGGCGCTCTTTTCAGCTTCCTTGCAGACACGTGCCATCGCCTCAACGGCTTCCACCGGGTAGGAACCCGAAGCGGATTCCGCAGAGAGCATCACGGCATCAGTACCGTCCAACACTGCATTGGCAACGTCGGAGACTTCGGCGCGCGTAGGTATTGGCGATGTCACCATCGATTCCATCATCTGTGTGGCCGTGATGGTGAGCTTGTTCATTTCACGCGCCATGCGGATCATGCGTTTTTGCAATGCGGGCACCGCTGCATCGCCGACCTCGACTGCCAGATCGCCGCGCGCGACCATGATGCCGTCGCAGGCTTTCATGATGTCGGTGAGTGCTTCGGTGGTAACGGCCTCAGAGCGCTCGATCTTGGCGATCAGCAGTGCATGGCCGCCAGCAGCGCGCATTAGTTCACGGGCCATGTACATGTCGGCGCCACTCTTGGGAAACGATACCGCCAGGAAGTCGGCGCCAATGGCTACTGCGGTCTTGATGTCGTCCATATCCTTGGACGTTAGCGGCGGCGCGGTCAGGCCGCCACCCTTGCGATTAATACCCTTGTTGTTCGAGAGTACGCCGCCAACTTGCACCCTGCATTCGATGCGGTTACCTTTTACCGACATCACCTCAAACACAATCAGGCCGTCGTTGAGCAGCAGGATGTCTTTTGCTTTTACGTCGCGCGCCAGCTCCTTGTAATCGATGCCTACCTGCTTTTCGTCGCCCAGTGGGCAATCGGCGTCGAGGACAAACGAGTCACCGGTTTTTAACGTGACTTTGTTATCCTTGAATTTGCCGACGCGAATTTTAGGTCCCTGCAGATCGGCAAGGATGCCGACGGTCCGGCCCGATTTTTTCGCCAGATCGCGGACAAGATTGGCGCGCGCAATATGATCTGCGGCCGACCCATGCGAAAAATTCATACGCACTACGTCCACGCCCGCTTTGATGAGGCTTTCCAACACTTCGGGTGAGGATGAGGCCGGGCCGAGAGTGGCGACAATTTTGGTGGCGCGTGGCATGGAAATTTCCTTTTCTGCGTTCTGCACGGCAACTCCGGCGAACGCGCTGTGAACGATGAACGGGGGTTTGTTACTTTGAGGCGCGTAATTCCAGAATTTCCACCGCCGGCAGGACTTTACCTTCCAGAAACTCCAGAAAGGCACCGCCACCGGTAGAGATATACGACACCTGGTCGCTGATGCCGTACTTAGCAATTGCAGCCAGCGTATCTCCACCACCCGCGATTGAATATGCCGCTGAATCGGCGATCGCTCTGGCCACCGTTTCCGTGCCGTGGCCAAACTGGTCGAACTCGAAGACGCCTAGCGGGCCGTTCCATACGATGGTGCCGGCATTTTTCATGATGTCCGCGAGTGTTGCTGCTGTTTGCGGGCCAATATCAAAAATCATGTCGTCAGCGGCCACATCGGTTGCGAGCTTGGTGATGGCCGGTGTCTTCACATCGAACGCCTTGCCACATACGACATCGACTGGAATCGGCACGGCTGCGCCGCGCGCCGCCATCATCTCGATAATGGCCTTTGCTTCGTTAACCAACGCGGGCTCCGCCAACGACTTGCCGATGGGGAAACCCATCGCCAGCAGGAACGTATTGGCGATACCGCCGCCGACCACCAGTTGATCGACCTTGTCGGCCAGCGTTTTGAGTATCGTCAATTTGGTCGATACCTTTGAGCCGGCGACGATGGCGACCATTGGCCGCTTCGGCGTCTTTAGCGCAGCACCCAGCGCATCGAGCTCGGCCGCGAGAAGTGGCCCGGCGCAGGCAATGGCTGCGAACTTGGCGATGCCGTGTGTGGTCGCCTCGGCGCGATGCGCTGTACCGAAAGCGTCGTTCACGTATACATCGCAAAGCGCCGCCATCTTTCTTGCAAGCGCATCTTCATTTGTCTTCTCGCCCTTGTTAACGCGGCAATTTTCAAGCATCACCAAGTTGCCTGGCGCAACACTGACGCCATCAACCCAGTTCGCTACAAGCGGAATGTCGCGGCCCATCAATTCGCTCATGCGCTGGGCAATCGGTGCAAGCGAATCTTCAGGCTTGAATTCACCCTCTGTCGGCCGGCCCAGATGCGATGTCACCATGACCGCGGCGCCCCTGTCGAGTGCAAACTGTATCGCCGGAAGGGAGGCGCGGATACGGGTGTCGTCGGTAATATTGCCGCTGTCGTCCTGTGGTACGTTCAAGTCGGCGCGGATAAATACACGCTTGCCTTTCAGGTCGAGCTCAGTGAGCCGGATAAATGTCATGGATTTTCTATCGGTCCGTCAGAAATTCAAGAAGTGCGCTTAGGGTCGTACAAGCGAATTGCGCTACTTGTTCAGGCACGCTTCAATTTCTGCCAGCGCCGTGCGCAGTTGTTCTGCCGCCTGCGTCACTTTCTGCGTGGTTGCATCACCCGATTCCCCGGTCTCTTTCTGAAACATGCCAAAGGCTTCGATCGAGGTTGCCATCGATGTCTGAAGGCTGGCGCGCGCGGCGCTTGAGCAGTCATCGACGTCAACGGTATTGGAGTCTTTCAAAATCGCCTGCAGTTTGGTGATTTGCGTGGCGATATCACTGCGCGGCGTGCGCCTCGCTTCACTGAGGCCGCTCTCCCAACGCTTGCTGACATCCCGCAGAATATCGACATAGCGCTGGCGTGATTCGCGTGCCCGACCCTTTTCGTATTCGGCGTCCACAGCCGCTTTCTGCTGCGCGAGTCGCTCTGCAATCGCACGGTCATCGTTGCGCGCCGCTTCTGACGCACTTTCGACGCGGGTTTCGGTTTTCGGCGCGGAGGAATCCTTGCAACCGAATGTTGTTGCAGTCAATACAACTGTGACGATCATCGCGATGCGCTTCATGTGCTTCCCTGTCAACGAAGATTTTCAGCGGATTGATTTCCACTCGCAACCACCTCAGACACTTTCAAGCGTCCCGGCGAATTCAGTCGCATGCGCTGCAATTCATCACACAGCCTGCCTGCGGTCGTGACGAACAAGAACGGAAAGACCGCATGCAAAAGAGCCGCGAATCCGCCCAACGTCATTTTGAGACCAAAGCACATCGCGAAAGCAAAGTGCTCCCAGTAGGTTTCATTCACGCTTTGCGGATGCACTGTGAAAGGGTTGCTCATAAATTTTTTCTTAAGCAGCTTCGTGTTCCGAAAACAGTTTGAGTCCAATGACGCCTGTCACAATCAGCAAAATGCACAGAATGCGCGGCAGAGATTTTGACTCCCCGAATAACAGCACGCCGCCAATCGCGGCCCCGACTGCCCCTATGCCTACCCAGACCGTATAGCCGGTACCTACGGGAATGGATCTCAAGGCAAACGCCAGCAGCCAGACACTGGCGATCATCGCGGAAACAGTAATCAACGACGGCACGGGTTTGCTGAACCCCTCGGTGTACTTGATGCCAAGCGCCCAGACTACCTCAAGGCAACCAGCGATGACTAGGCAAACCCATGCGGACATGATGTTTCCGTGTGCCGTCTTCCGAAGACTATTTCGCCGCCATCAACGCGACGGTTGTGTCTAGCATCCGGTTACTGAAACCCCATTCGTTGTCGTACCAGCTGGTGACTTTGACGAGACGGCCGGAAACTTTGGTCAGGGTCGAATCAAACGTCGAAGAATGCGCATCGTGATTGAAGTCTCCCGATACCAGCGGCCCGGTGTTGTAAGCCAGAATGCCCTTCATACCCGGTGTTTCGGCCGCAGCCTTCATGATCGCGTTCACTTCATCGACCGTGGTGTCACGGGCAGCGATGAACGAAAGATCAACGATGGAAACATTGATGGTCGGCACACGAATCGCGAAGCCGTCCAGCTTGCCATTGAGCTCCGGCAATACCAGACCGACAGCAGCGGCGGCGCCCGTCTTGGCGGGGATCATGTTCATGGGAGCCGAACGCGCGCGGCGCAGGTCTTCGTGCATCACGTCAGTCAGTACTTGATCATTGGTATACGCGTGCACAGTGGTCATCAGGCCGTTAACCAATCCGATTTTGTCGTGTAATGGCTTTACCAGCGGCGCCAGACAATTGGTGGTGCAGGAGGCATTCGAGATTACTGTCATGGCCTGGGTCAACACGTTGTGATTGACGCCGTATACGACGGTTGCGTCAACATCCTTGCCACCCGGCGCCGAGATAATTACTTTCTTGGCGCCGCCCCGCAAATGGGCCGATGCCTTTTCTTTGGTTGTGAACAGCCCTGTACATTCCAGCACGACATCCACGTTCATTTCGCCCCAGGGCAATTGCGCCGGGTCACGTTGCGCGAATACCTTTATCTTGTCGCCCGCACCGCCACAGGACACGACCAGTGAGTCGCCTTCGACGACGACAATGCCTGGAAACTTGCCATGTGCGGTGTCATATCGCGTCAAGTGGGCATTGGTATCGACCGGGCCCAGATCGTTGATGGCAACGATCTGGATATCGTGTTTTTTGTGGCCTTCGTAGTGGGCACGGAGAACGTTGCGGCCGATGCGACCGTAGCCATTAATGGCGACGCGGATGGTCATGTTTTCTTTCCTGCGAGCGGTTGTGGGAGTTTGTTCGGTGAAAAGCGTCGTACGACAACGTATGATTTTACCGCAACAGGTGTTTTCACCCAACTTGACTCGTTGCACGCGAGATAATAGCGGGATGAAAAAAGTCGTCATTGCGTCTGGTAACGCCGGGAAATTGCGCGAGTTCGCCGCGCTACTGTCGCCGTTTGATTTCGAAGCGATCCCGCAGGCGACGCTCGGTGTGAGCGAAGCTGAAGAGCCACACATCACGTTCGTCGAGAATGCGCTCGTTAAAGCGCGCCACGCTTCAGAGATGGCAGGACTGCCCGCACTGGCCGATGATTCGGGCATTTGTGCATATGCGCTGGGCGGCATGCCGGGTGTGCGTTCGGCGCGATATGCCGGTGAACCTCGCGACGATATTCGCAATAACAAAAAGCTGGTCGCAGCGTTAAAGGAACACACCGACCATCGTGCTTATTACTATTGCGCGCTGGTTTTTGTGACGAGTGCCGAGGATCCCCATCCGCTCATTGCGACTGGTGAGTGGCATGGGGAGATCATCGCTGACCCGCGCGGCGAAAGCGGTTTCGGTTACGACCCGCATTTTCTGTTGCCCGCACAAGGCCGCACGGCGGCAGAATTGCCTGGCGAAATCAAGAACCGCATCAGTCATCGTGGCAAGGCGATGCAGGCGTTGTTTGAGAAACTTCGCGAGATGCAGGCACGTAGAGAACACCAGGGCGAATAGTGCCAAACACCGCGCCAATACTGGGGTTTGGGCCGATTGCCGGGGGGTCATTGTTGACCGCGCTGCCACCGCTGTCGCTCTACATTCATATTCCCTGGTGTGTGCGCAAATGCCCCTACTGCGACTTCAACAGCCATGAGGCAAAGGGGGAAGCACCCGAATGCCGTTATGTCGACGCACTGATTTCAGACCTCGATCATTCGTTGCCCAAAATTTGGGGGCGACGCGTTTATTCGATCTTCTTCGGCGGCGGTACGCCTAGTCTGTTCTCGGCCAAAGCCATCGACGACATCCTCGCGGCAGTACGCGCCCGCGTCACACTGGACGTGGAGGCGGAGATTACGCTCGAAGCCAACCCTGGTACTTTTGAAGCAGAGAAGTTCCGAGGCTATCGCGAAGCTGGCGTTAACCGACTCTCCATCGGCATTCAGAGTTTCGACGACAAGCATTTGCAGGCTCTGGGGCGCATCCATAGCAGTGGCGAGGCAAAGCGCGCCATCGACATCGCGCAGGCCAATTTCGACAACATCAATCTGGACGTGATGTTCGCGCTGCCCGGTGACGGCACCAGACAAACACTTGTCGAGTGCGAGCAGGATATCGATACCGCGCTGTCTTTTGGCACCAACCATTTGTCGGTGTATCACCTTACGCTGGAACCAAACACGCTGTTTCATCGCTTTCCGCCCGCTTTGCCTGACGACGATGCGGCTGCCGACATGCAGGAGATGATCTCGGAGAAGCTTGAACGGGCCGGGTATGCGCACTACGAAACTTCCGCATACGCCAAACCGGGCTGGGAGTGCCGTCACAATCTCAATTACTGGCGCTTTGGCGACTACCTTGGCATCGGCGCAGGCGCGCATGGAAAACTCTCATTTCCTGATCGCGTCACTCGTGAGACGCGGTACAAGCAACCTGAGGCCTTCATGAGTAACGCCGTCGTCGGTACGGCGATTCAGGAAGAGAAAATCGTGCCCCGCGCAGAGTTGCCTTTTGAGTTCATGCTTAATGCGCTGCGGCTAACGAACGGCTTCGCAGTGTCGCTGTTTACCGAGCGTACGGGTTTGCCGATGACGGCCATCAGCCGCCAACTTGAAGAGGCGGAAAATCTAGGCCTCATCACGCGAGATATCAAACGCGTCCGACCAACCGAAAAAGGCCAGTTGTTTTTGAATGACTTGCTGGAAATATTCCTACCGAAAACAGACGGCCAGCGGACTTAACGTTAATGGCCGGTGCGTTTGTCGCGTTCGATCACGGCATACGCGGAATGGTTGTGGATCGATTCGAAATTTTCTGATTCGACCACATAAGCGTCGACACGCGCATCCGCATTCAACGCCGCGGCCACATCACGCACCAGATCCTCGACAAATTTTGGATTGTCGTATGCGCGCTCAGTAACGAACTTTTCATCCGGCCGCTTGAGAATGCCATACAACTCCGCTGAGGCCTGATCCTCGGCGATCCGCACCACATCCTCGATGGTCATTTCTTTGGCAGTGCGCACTGAAATGCTGATGTGCGAGCGCTGGTTATGTGCGCCGTATGCCGAGATTTCCTTGGAGCACGGACAGAGGCTGGTGACCGGTACGACGACCTTGGTGATGACGCTAGTCGAGTCATCCTTGATCTCACCCGTCAGTTGCACTTCGACATCCAGCAGCGATTTCACACCGGATATGGGTGCGGTTTTTTCGATGAAGTACGGGAAGGCAACTTGAATGCGGCCTTCGGTGACTTCAAGTCGCTTGACCATGCGTTTCAGCAATGCGCCAAAGGTGGCAATAGATAATGCGTCCTGGTTGTCTTCGAGAATCTCGACGAAGCGCGACATATGCGTGCCTTTGACGTCGTGCGCCAGGCGGACGGTCATGTCGAAGGTGGCAACGCTGTGCTTGATGACTCCATCACCGCCTACAACGCGGATCGGGTAGCGCAGTGCCTTGATTCCCACCCGGTCAATAGCGATTTCGCGGGTATCGGCCATGCCCTGCACGTCGGCAATTGATGCCGGTAGTTCTGCGTTGATTGGCAAATGTCGATCTCGTTGATTCATAAACAAAATACTTCCATTGGATGGCCTGCCAGTATAGCGGTGGCGGACTTGTAGAGCAAAGTAAACCGGCACTCTATGGTTTGGGCTCGAAAGTGATATTCAACAGTGCGTTGACCAATCCCCCAATGACAAGGAGCACCCGAAGGTGCCCCAAATCAATACGACATTGAAACAGCGATACTTAGTTGTAAGCAGTCTCGCCGTGCGAGGTGATATCGAGACCCTCGCGTTCCTCGTCTTCCGGAACCCGCAAACCGACCACCATTTTGACGATGAACAGCGAAATGGCAGCGACAGTACCCGACCATAGGACGGTGATGCCAACTGCCTTTGCCTGAATCAGAAGTTGTTCGCCAATCGACGTGAATCCGCTGGTTGCCTTCACCCAGTCGGTGACAAAGCCAGGACCACCTAGATCGGGTGAGACGAATACACCGGTTAACAGCGCGCCAAGAATGCCGCCAACGGCGTGCACACCGAAAACGTCGAGAGAATCATCCACCTTTAGCATGCGCTTCAGACCGGTTACGCCCCAGAGGCAAACAACACCCGCAGCAGTACCGATGACAAAGGCGCCGGGGATGCCAACGTTGCCAGCAGCAGGCGTGATTGCAACCAGGCCTGCAACGGCACCCGAAGCGGCACCCAGCATGGATGGCTTACCTTTGAGCAGCCACTCAGCCAGCGTCCACGACAATACCGCACAGGCCGTCGCCAGAAAGGTATTCATAAACGCGAGAACGGCGGAGTTGCCTGCTTCGAGCGCAGAACCTGCGTTGAAACCGAACCAGCCGAACCACAGCAACGACGCACCGATCATGGTCATCGTCAGGCTGTGCGGTGTGAGCGCCTCTTTGCCGAAACCAATGCGTTTGCCGAGGAAGTATGCGGCGACGAGACCGGCAACACCGGCGTTGATGTGCACCACCGTGCCTCCCGCGAAATCAAGTGCGCCGAGGTTCCATAGGTAACCTGCCTTGGCATTCATCGCATCGGCGACACCCGGCACAGCCGTATATGCGTCCGGGCCCATCCAGAACCAGACCATATGTGCGATCGGCAGGTAGCTGAACGTAAACCAAAGGACCATGAAAATGAGCACAGCGCTGAACTTCATGCGCTCTGCCACAGAGCCCAGGATCAGGCAACAAGTGATGGCTGCAAACGTGCATTGGAATGCGGCATACAGCATTTCGGGGATGACAACCCCTTTGCTGAAGGTGGCTGCGTTCTCGTATTCGCCCTTTGCGACATCGGCGATACCTTTGAGGAACAATCGATCAAATCCGCCGATAAATGCGTTGCCCTCAGTAAACGCGAGACTGTAGCCGTAAACCACCCAAAGTACCGATATCAGCGAGAAGGTGACGAACACCTGCATCAATACCGACAACATGTTTTTAGAGCGCACCAGGCCACCGTAGAACAGCGCCAGCGCAGGAACGCTCATCAACAGTACTAATGCCGTACACATCAACATCCAAGCCACGTCGCCTTTGTTGGGTACGGGTTTTGCGGGCGGCGCGGCGGGTGCCGCAGACGCCGCCCCTGGGTTCGCCGTTGCCGCTGCCGGGGCTGTCACTGGTGTGGCTGTGGCAGGCACAGCGGTTACCGGTGCAGTCCCAGTGGTCGCGGTCGCAGCAGGCGGTGTTGCAGGTGGCACGTTAGCTGGCGCTGCTGCAGGTGCTGACGCCGCTGGTGTAGGCGTGACTTTCTTGTCTTGCGCTTCAACAGTACCCGTCAGCAGCAGGCTGCTCGCTAGAGCAAGTGAGATAAATAGTTGTTTCATTTTATGAGCTCCCGGGCTTAAAGTGCGTCCGCGCCGGTTTCCCCGGTGCGAATGCGAACGACCTGCTCGAGGCTAAAGACAAAAATCTTGCCGTCGCCAATCTTGCCGGTGTTCGCGGATTTTTCGATTGCTTCGATGACTTGCTCGACCAGTTCGTCCTTGATCGCGGCTTCAATTTTTACTTTTGGCAGAAAATCAACAACGTATTCGGCGCCGCGATAAAGCTCCGTATGACCTTTTTGACGACCAAAGCCTTTGACTTCCGTGACCGTGATGCCCTGTACGCCGATGGCGGAAAGGGCTTCGCGCACTTCGTCAAGCTTGAACGGCTTGATGATTGCGGTGACTAGTTTCATGTTTCCTCCCTATGAGTGATCAAAATTTGTAGAGCAGTTCGACGCCGAATGACCGCTCGGTTTTGCTGAGCGTCTTGCCGTCGGATTTCAGAAACGCATCCTTGTCGGAACGGTCTCCCCGCAATTCGGCGCGCAATTCAAGATTTTTGTTGGGCAGGTAGGCGACAGTCGCCGTCGCTTCTTTCCACTTTTGCACAACGCCCGTGCGATAACCGTCCTTGTCGTCGAAGTATTCGCCGCGCAGGGAAACGCGCCATTGCTCGTTGAGCTGATAATTCGCGTAGCCGGCAAAGCCCTGCCATTTCGCTTTGCCAACCCCTGCGGACCCGCTGTCCTGACTGCCATAGTCATAATTAGCGATCAGCGTGAGTTGCTCGCTGACGGTCAACGTCGCAACCAAGTCGAGCAGGTTGCGTGTGCCATTTTCCTTTGACTTCGGATAGTTGGTGACGAGCTCCTTGCCGCTATATCCGGTCACGAGCAACGAAACTGTTTTATCCGGTGTAAAGGCCGCAGACAATTCGATGGTCTTGTCGCTATTGGTGTCCTTGAACGCGTCCCAACCCTGATTCACGCCGCCGATCAGGCTCAAGGTATCGCTCACTTTGTACGTCGCGCGTACGCCGGTATGCGTGAACGGAATCGCGTAGCCGAACAGGATTGAACGCGAATAATTGGTGTTGCCTGCGCTCTTGATCACTTCTGCACCGGACAGGGTCACGAACTTGCCCGCAATCAGGGTGAGAGCACCGGCACCGTAATGCACAAACGCCTGGGTGACATCGGCGCGCTTGTCGACGCCGTTGGCGGGGCCGCGGTTTTTGTCGATCGTGCCGTAAGCGGCAATCGTGTCGGCATCCTTGCCGAGGGTAACGTCGAGCACGCCGCCGAAACCGTTTTCCGGTGTGCTGGCGAGTTGCAGGTCGATCGACTGTAAATTCGTTCTATTGCGATCAAAGTCGAACACGCGTGAATTCACGCCACTGGCAAATTTTCCAGCGCCGCGCAGGTTGGTGTAACCGATATCAATGTGCCCGGTGAGGTCGAATCCACCGATGGAAAATATCGCCGGTGGGGGCGGGTCCGCAGGTTTTTCAGCAACGACGGGTGCAGATGCCGGCGGTGTTGTCGGCGCAGGTGTGGCTTGCTGTGCGATCACCTGGTAACTGGTGAGGGACAATGTAACGAGGCTCGCGAGTGCTGAGCGTTTTGTCATTTTCTTCATGTAAGGTCCCTTAAGATTGTTAGAAGTGCGGGTGTTCAACTGGTAATCAGCACATGGCGTGCCATTCGGTTCACGACTGTAATATTATGTTTTTTAAAGGTATTTATTCGGCGGATAAATGAGGCGCACCGAAACGAGGCGTAGTTATTGCCCGGCGCACCCGAATGGCGCGCGGGTCCAGGGTCGTAAGTCTAGGCACCTCGGTTAGAATAGGTCGTTAAGACGCTTTTCGCGTTAATAAGTCCCAGATACCCGTGACCAAAGCCTCCGCCGCACTCGACGCGTTGAATCAATTCGCCGCCAAACTCGATTCGGTGATCAAAAATTCGCCCGTGAGCGAACTCGAAAAGAATGCCCGACAACATTTCATCTCCCAGCTTGCCAAGCAAGGCCTCGTGACGCGCGAGGAGTATGAGAGTCAAGTGGCGTTGCTGGAGCGGGCGCAAACGAAATTGAAAGACCTTGAAAACAGGATTGCGCTTCTTGAAGCTGAGCGGCTGAAATAGATGTCCCTCGCAGTACTTTATTCCCGTGCCCTTACCGGTATGGAGGCGCCGCTGGTCACGGTCGAAGTACATTTAGCCAACGGTCTGCCGAACTTCACCATCGTCGGACTGCCCGAAACGGAGGTCAAGGAAAGCAAAGATCGCGTGCGTGCCGCCCTTCTGAACGCGCGCTTTGAGTTTCCGGCGAGGCGAATCACTGTCAACCTCGCACCGGCGGAATTACCCAAGGAAAGCGGACGTTTCGATTTGCCGATTGCAATCGGTATTCTCGTGGCGAGCGGACAAATTCCAGGCGACAAGCTGAAGCTCTATGAATTTGCCGGTGAACTCGCGCTCACTGGCGACCTGCGCCCAATCCGCGGTGCGCTGGCGATGACGTTCAAGGCACATGGCGATGGCCGGGCATTTATTTTGCCGGTGGAGTCAGCCAGCGAAGCCTCGCTGGTCACCGACGCTGTCGTACTCGGTGCCAAAAGCTTGCTGCAAGTCTGTGCACATCTTGCCGGTCGCGACACGATTTCCGCATATGTGCCGGTTGTCGAAACGAACGTGAATCTTGCCCACACGCCGGATATGGCCGAGGTCAAGGGGCAGGTGCAAGCCAAGCGGGCGTTGGAAATCGCCGCTGCGGGTAGCCACAGCATGCTGATGATCGGGCCTCCGGGTACCGGAAAGACGATGCTGGCTTCCCGCTTTGCCGGCATCCTCCCGGATATGACGGACGCTGAGGCACTGGAAGCGGCTGCAGTACAGAGCCTGGCCAGTGGCGGTTTCAAGATTGCGTCCTGGAAGAAACGCAACTTTCGTTCGCCCCACCACACTGCGAGCGGCGTCGCTTTGGTGGGTGGGGGAAGCAATCCGAAACCCGGAGAAATATCGCTTGCGCATCACGGCGTACTATTTCTGGATGAGCTCCCCGAATTTGATCGTAGCGTTCTGGAAGTATTGCGCGAACCGCTGGAGTCAGGTCGCATCACCATTTCGCGTGCCGCTAGACAGGCGGATTTCCCCGCAGAGTTTCAGCTGATCGCCGCCATGAATCCATGTCCCTGCGGTTACTTGGGTCATTACATGAATAAATGCCGCTGCACGCCAGACCAGGTAGCGCGTTACCGCAACAAAATTTCCGGGCCGTTGCTCGACCGCATCGATATTCAGATTGAGGTGCCGGCACTGCCGCATCTGGAACTGGTAAAGGCAGCGAAGGGCGAACGCTCCGAAACCATTAGGCAGCGTGTCAACGTTGCGTACCAACTGCAACTCGACCGCCAGGGCAAACCCAATACCAAGCTCTTGCCACAAGAAATTGACCTTCATTGCAAGCCCAGCGAAGCTGGCGAGGATTTACTGAAGAATGCCATTCAACGCATGGGGCTTTCAGCACGTGCGTATCATCGTGTGCTGAAGCTCGCTCGCACGATTGCGGATCTGGCTGCGTGTGCGGATATTGCGACGGCACATATTGCAGAAGCAATCCAGTATCGCAAAATGGATAAGGGGCCGGTTTAAGGTTCGGCGAGTAATTTGCAAACTCAAGCATCAGTGCGGTCGACAAGGCGAAAACTGCTGTGAAGCCGCACCAAACCTAGTGGTTACCAAAATAGCAGCATGACAACCGATCACGCGCATCATCAAACACCGCGCTGGCTATTAGCACTGTTGCTCGCCGCGTTGGCCACCATCGGCCCCTTTGCGGTCGACACCTACATGCCCGCCTTCGGCGGCATGTCGCAAGACTTGCATGCCACAACACTTGAGATGCAGCAGACGCTCTCCGTGTATCTCGGCGCCTTCGCGTTCATGTTTCTGTTTCACGGCGCACTCTCGGATAGCTACGGCCGAAAGCCGGTCATTCTCGTGGGATTGAGCGTTTTCGCCATCGCTTCGGTCGGCTGCGCGCTCTCACAAAGTGTTGGACAGTTGATATTTTTCCGCGCACTGCAAGGCATTTCTGTAGGCGCAGGCATGGTGGTCGGACGCGCAATGATTCGCGACCTGTTCGATGATACGGAAGCGCAGAAGCTGATGTCGATGGTAACGCTTTGGTTTGGGTTGGCGCCGGCGGTAGCGCCGATTCTGGGCGGACATCTTTATGTCTGGTTTGGTTGGCAGTCGATTTTCTGGTTCATGGCCGCGTTCACGCTGATCCTGATCGTCATGAGCCATTACGGTTTTCATGAGACCTTGCCGGAAGAAAAGCGTCATTCGTTTCGGCCGCGTCCTTTGTTGATGGGCTATCGCGAAGTTGGTGCCTCGCCGAAATTCCTGTTGCTATCGTTGGCGGTCGGCCTCAATTTCAATGGGTTTTTTCTCTACATACTTTCGGCACCGGTGCTTCTGCCCGAGCACCTCAAGCTTGGCCCGCAGGAATATGCCTGGCTGTTTCTGCCCGGCATCGCCGGCATCATGACCGGCGCGTTTCTATCCGGGCGGGCTGCCGGCAAGCTGAAGCCCGCACAGACAGTAGCCCGAGCTTACTGGTTCATGGGTGGTGCCGCGATGGTGAATCTCGTTTACAACCTGTTCCTGCCGCCGCAGGTGCCGTGGGCAGTCATCCCGATTTTCTTTTACGCGCTGGGTAGCGCCATGGCGATGCCGACCATATCACTGCGCATCCTTGATCTATTTCCAACCCGTCGTGGGATGGCCGCGTCGCTGATGGGATTTGTCTCCGGAATAATCAACACACTGGTGGCAGGTATCGTCTCCCCAGCGGTTTCGTTTTCTCCGAAGTGGCTGGCAGTGGCCATGGCCGCCCTCCTCGCATCCGGGCTGCTTTGCTGGGTAGGTTACTTGCGACTGTCGCGCGTGCCTTCGCCGGTCGCACCGCACGCGTCCTGAGGAATACCGGCGGCTTTCAGGTACTTTGCCGGCAAAAAGTCTCACGAGTGAACAAGAGCAGGATCAGCGCGAGCACACCCCAGACCAGCATCAGTGAAAAGCCCTGTTGATAAGACGCCAAATCGAAGACGCGCTTGCCCTGAACGCTAGCACCACGCCAGGTTTGATCCAGGATAATGCCCACCAGCGGCTGCATGGTCATCGGCCCCTGAATGACGCCCATGTTGGCGATGCCAGAAACCGTCCCGGCCAAATGCGCGGGCCCGGATTCCTTGGCATAAGCAAAGCTCAGAATGAAACACGCACCGAAAAAGCCGATGCCGATCATCAGCGTCACCAACCAGACGTATTGCAGATTGGGCACGTAAATGAGGACCGCCCACAACGTCAGCGTCACCGCCAGGCCGCCAATGAAGAAAGGCTTGCGTCGCCCAAGGCGGTTCGATGCCGCGCCATAACTGATGCTGCCCACAGCCCAGGCAACCATCATGGTCGAACAAAGTCCGGCGGCGTTGGCCGCGCCTAGCCCATAGTGCGTGCTAAGAAAAGGGACACCCCACAAACCGGCGAAGGTGAGGATGATTGCACTCGGTGCACCAGCGATAAAGAACAGCAGGATCACATTGCGATTGCGCAGCGCCGCTTTTAGCCCCGTAAAGATACCAACTTCGGTTCGCGCAGGCGCAGGCGTGTGATCGGCGTAGCTCTTGTAACCGCGCGTGACCGGGTCGTCCTGCACCATGAACCAGGTGACGATAGCCAGCACCAGCGTCGCGCCCGCACTTACCCACATCATCGCGCGCCAGCCAAATTCATCCACCAGAATACGCAGCGGCACGCCGGCAAATACCGCGCCAAATACACCGATGGCCAGTGCCAGTGCCGAGGTCAGCGCAAACTGACGCGACGGCATCCAGTGGCTCGCCAGCTTCAACATAGCCACGAACGCGACGCCTACGGACCCGCCGATCAGTAGTCTCCCCAGATTTGCGGTCCACGTATCCAGCGCCATCGCAAACACCGCTGTGCCAAGCCCTGCGACGATGGCTCCGCCCGTCAGCAGCAAGCGGGGACCAAATCGATCAGCGAGCAAACCCGTCGGGATTTGCATGGCCACATAGCTGTAGAAATAGAACGCTGACAGGTTGCCGAGTGCCGCCGCAGTCAGCCCAAACGTCTGCGACAACTCCTCGGTGATGACGGCGGGTGCAACGCGTTGATAGAAACCAATGAAATAAAGTGCTGCGCCCAAACCCCACATGGCCCACGCGAGCGATGCTGGTGGATAGCGGTTTTCCTGCGAACGCAAGCTATGCCGCGCGGCCTGTTAGCCGCCGCTCGCGCACGTACAGGAACGCTGGCAGCGCAAACGAAAGACCGACAAAAATATTGGTGACGACGAACAGCCACCAGTATCTAACCCCCAGTTTCTTGGACTCGATGAAGACGAACGGCCAAAACACCAAACACGAAATCGTAAAGTCGGTCAGGGTTGCTGCAGCGATTGGATTTCCCCATGACAACGAGAGGGCGCCTGAAGACCCTGGCACGTAAGCCAGATAGCCAAAATAGGTGGCGAATGGGGCAACAGCACCAATGGCCGCGGCGATAAGATAGAAAATTTTCATGGTTCGATCCGGGCGAATACTCTCGTATTGGATGGCGCAAGGACGCTATGAGCTACACCTGCTCCCACGGCAGTCCTGCGTGACGCCAGCCACCGAGTTTGCCGCGCTGGTGGTTTGCATCGAGATCACCTTCAAATCCCTCAAGAACGTTAGTCACTTTGGAAAAGCCCGCCGCCTCCAGCGCGAGGCCCGCGTCGACGCTACGGTTTCCCGAGCGACAGATCAGCACCACCGGCCGGTTGGTCGAATGGCCCACCGCTTTTTTTACCTGTCCGACGAAGTGCGGATTGATATCCCATTCCGGACCATCGTTCCATGGAATCATCAATGCGCCAACCGGATGACCCACAAACAGGAACTCCATTTCGCTGCGGCAATCGACGAATACAGCGGTCGGCTCTTTCTTCAAAAAATCGGCGGTTTGTCTGGGAGTCAGATGATCCATCGCGGGTCCATTAAGCAGTTTGACCTCCTGATTATAACGACACGGCGTCTGCCACCATGGCGGCTACATCGACTCGGTGCCATAATTGATCATCAATCCGAGAAGGTAAAACGATGAATGCACCTGACGCTTTTCTGGCGCGCGACGCCGCCATTTCGCAGCACGCTGACCGCTTGAATGATCAGGTGATCGCGTGGCGGCGGGATTTACATGCCAACCCGGAATTGGGCAATCGTGAATTTCGTACCGGCAAACTGGTCGCTGATCATTTGCGGAAACTTGGCTTTGATGAGGTTCGGGAAAAGGTTGCCCATACAGGGGTCGTCGGCGTGTTGAAAGGTGCAAAGCCAGGGCCTTGCGTTGCGTTGCGCGCCGACATGGACGGCTTGCCGGTCATCGAGGAAACCGATGTGCCATTCAAGAGCTTGGTGCGAACCATGTGGAATGGCGCCGAGGCGGGCGTGATGCATGCCTGCGGGCACGACACCCACGTAGCGATCCTGATGGGGGTCGCCGAAATGCTCTCGCAAATGCGAGACGACATTCACGGGTCCGTCAAATTCATTTTCCAGCCCGCTGAGGAAATGCCGCCCATTGGTGAAGAAGGTGGCGCCAAGCTCATGATGGAAGAGGGTTGCATGCAAAACCCTAAAGTCGAGGCGATTTTCGGTCTGCATATCACCTCCAAGATGCATACCAATACCATTGGCTATCGCGTCGGGCCGCTGATGGCCAGTGCCGACCAATTCCGTATTTTTATACGCGGCAACCAGACGCATGGTGCACAACCGTGGAGTGGCGTGGACCCGATTGTGGTCGGCTCGCAGGTTGTGCTTGGGCTACAGACCATCGTATCGCGGAAGATGAATCTGACCGAGGAACCATCGGTGGTCACTGTCGGCTCGTTTCAAGCGGGCAATCGTTCCAACATCATTCCCGACGAAGCCAAGATGGAAGGTACCATTCGCACCTTCGATGAAAAACATCGCGAAGAGATTCACCAGTTCGTCGAAAAAATTACCACCATGATTGCCGAGTCCGGCGGCGCCAAGGCGCATGTGCATATTGCCAAGGGCTACCCGGTTACCGTCAATGACGAGGCGCTGACCAATTGGGCAGTGCCGGTTCTGAAACGTATCGCGACGGAAGCCAGTGTTGGGGTATGTCCGAAGACCTGCGGCGCGGAGGATTTTGCCTACTACCAACAAGAAGTGCCGGGCGTTTTCTTTTTCATCGGCTGCACGCCAAAGGACCAGGATTGTAAATCTGCGCCGTCCAATCACAGCCCGCGCTTTTACGTCGATGAAAGCGGGCTGAAGGTAGGAGTGAAATCACTTGCTGCGCTGGCGTTGGATTGGCTGTCAGCGAACGCCAACAATGGCTGAACAAGCGTAAAATACAATTTGCGCCGATTTGCTTCACTTTGCGGGCGCAGGGGTCTGATGATCCCCAAATACGGCTAAAGCGAAACAGTGATTTTTGGTTATTCAAAAAACCTGTTTGCCAGCAGCTCATGGTGAACAGGTTTTTTTGCTTTCAGGAGTTTTAATGAGTACTTACTCTTGTCGTTGGTTGGCTGGCGCGTTGTTGGCGCTTTTAGTCACCGGCTCGATCGCTGCCGAGCCACGCGCCGCAACGGTTGCAGTCGTCAAGCCTTCTCTTGCCTCGGTTGCATTAGAGCGTATTGCGGAGCGGTACTTTGAAGACTACCTGAAGCTCAATCCCCTAGTCGGGTCGAGTACGCTTGGCGAAGCGCGGTTCGAGGACAAATTTGAAATTGTCATCTCACCGGCCCACCGCTTGCGCAGCAAGGCGCTTTACCAGCGCGTGCAGCGTGAACTTGCGAAACTCGAGAAGAACAAGCTGACAGCAGCCGACACCCTGACCGTTGCGCTTCTCAAAGAGGAGACATCCACGCGACTTGAGGCGTTGAGCTACCCGTCCCACCTGATGCCGATCGATCAATATGGCGGCGTGCCGATTGAGCTCGCGCAGTTCGGTAGTGGTCAGGATATTCAGCCGCTGAAAACGGTCAAGAACTTTGAGAATTACCTGAAGCGCCTCAATCGCCTGCCGGCTTGGATCGATCAATCGATAATCAACATGAAGGAAGGTATGCGCGTTGGCATTGTGATGCCGCGTCCGCTGATCGAGCGTGCCTTGCCGTCCTTGCAGGCAATGACCCAGACTGACATAGAGAAATCTGTTTTTTTCAGCGCGATGAAAATCATGCCAGCGTCCTTTTCGCCGCCTGATCGTACGCGTCTGGAGGGCGCTTATCGAGAAGCGATCCTGCGTCGCCTGCAACCGGCGGTGTTAAAGCTGGTGAAGTTTCTCGAGGAAGACTACCTGCCCGCCTGTCGCGCGAGTGCAGGTATCGACGCTTTGCCCAAGGGCGCAGAGTGGTATGCCTTCCTGGTGCGTTCGCAAACAACGACGTCGATGAAGCCTGAAGAAATCCACCTCCTCGGGCTCAAGGAAGTCGCGCGCATTCGCGCCGAGATGGAAAAGATCAAGGCTCATTACAAGTTCGAAGGTGACCTAACCGCTTTTCTCAAATGGCATTTCGATCAGCCACAATTCCGTCCCTTCAAGACCGAGCAGGAAGTGCTCGCCGCCTATGGCGTTCTCAACACCCAATTGCTCGCGAAACTTCCAGATTATTTTGGCCGGGCACCCAAAGCACCATTGGAAATACGTGCGGAGCCGGAGCTGACCAGATCGACCGCATCTGATCACTACTCGTCACCTGCTGCGGATGGCTCACGTCCGGGCGTTTTTTTTACGGTGATCGAGAATCCTGCCATGTACCGGACCACGGGCATGACCACGCTATTCCTGCACGAAGGGCAACCGGGACACCACTACCATATCGCCATCCAGCAGGAATTGCCGCTGCCAAAATTTCGGAAACACGGCTGGATTACTGCATACGGCGAAGGCTGGGCACTTTACGCAGAAACATTGGGGCGCGAGATGGGGCTGTATGACGATCCCAATGCCTACCTGGGACACTTGCAGGATGAGTTACTGCGCGCGGTGCGGCTGGTGACCGATACCGGGCTGCATGCCAAGGGCTGGACTCGCGAACAGACCATACAATACATGATGGAGACGGAGGGCGTCCCTGAATCTGAAGCGCGCCGCGCGACCGAACGATACATGGCTTGGCCGGGGCAGGCGCTGGGCTACAAGATTGGCGCGTTGAAAATTCAACAACTTCGCGAACGCGCACGCGAACAACTGGGCGAGCGATTCAAGCTGAAAGACTTTCATGATCTGGTGTTGCGCGATGGCGTGCTGCCGCTCAAGGTGCTTGAAGCGCAGGTCGATCAATGGATCGCATCGCAGAAAACCGCAAGAAAATCGTGACCCCCATGGGCCATTCTATTTCAGACCGTCCTGCTCGCACCCGTGCGCTGCTGGAGGCGCTTTCAAAGCGCATCCTGGTGCTAGACGGTGCCATGGGCACCATGATTCAGCGTTACCGCTTGACCGAGCAGGAATATCGCGGTGAACGTTTTGCCGCGTGGAAAAGCGATTTGCGCGGTAACAACGACCTGTTGACGTTGACGCGTCCGCTGGTGATACGTGAGATCCACGCACAATATCTCGCCGCTGGCGCGGATATTCTCGAAACCAATACCTTCAATTCCACCACCGTCTCCATGGCCGATTACCACATGGAATCGCTGGCTTACGAGTTGAATTTCGAGGGCGCCAGACTGGCGCGCGAAGTAGCGGATGCCCATACGCTGGCGACGCCGCTGCAACCACGATTTGTCGCCGGCGTATTGGGGCCGATGAACCGCACGTTGTCACTGTCGCCGGATGTGAACGACCCCGGGTTTCGCGCGGTAAATTTCGATGAAGTCAAAGACGCCTATCGCGAAGCCACACGCGGATTGATCGATGGCGGTGCCGATATCCTGCTGATTGAAACCATTTTTGACACGCTCAACAGCAAGGCGGCCATCTTTGCCATCGAGGAGGAGTTCGATGCACGCGGGCTCAGCCCTGCACTGCGGCCGCCGATCATGATTTCAGGCACCATCACTGACGCTTCCGGCCGCACCCTTTCCGGACAAGTAGTCGAGGCTTTTTACAATTCGGTACGCCATGCCAATCCGATTTCAATTGGCTTCAACTGCGCACTCGGCGCAAAAGAGTTGCGTCCGCATATTGAAGAGCTGGCGCGCATTGCTGATTGCCGCGTTTCTGCGCACCCGAATGCGGGGCTGCCCAACGCGATGGCGGAATACGACGAACTACCGTCCGAAACGGCGGCGTTCATTCGCGAATGGGCCACCAGCGGCTGGCTCAATGTCACCGGCGGCTGTTGCGGCACCACGCCGGCGCATATCAAAGCTATCGCTGAAATCGTTGCCCCATTGGCACCACGCGTCGTGCCTGAAGTGGAGAGGCGCTTGCGGCTGGCCGGCCTCGAGCCGGTCAATATCGGCGACTACTCGCTGTTCGTGAACGTCGGTGAGCGTACCAATGTGACCGGCTCGCGCGCGTTTGCGAAACTGATTCTGAACGGCGACTATGACGCCGCGCTCACTGTGGCCCGACAGCAAGTCGAAAGCGGCGCGCAGGTGATCGACATCAATATGGACGAAGCGATGCTCGACTCGCAGGCTGCCATGACCAGATTCATGAACCTGATCGCCAGCGAGCCGGACATTTCACGGGTGCCGATCATGATCGACAGCTCGAAATGGAGCGTGATCGAGGCCGGCCTGAAATGTGTGCAGGGCAAAGCGATTGTCAATTCGATCTCGATGAAGGAGGGTATTCCGGAGTTCATCAAACACGCAAAACTCTGCCGCCGCTATGGTGCTGCGGCCATCATCATGGCGTTTGATGAAAAGGGCCAGGCGGACAGCTTTGAACGCAAGATTGAAATCTGCGCGCGCTCATACAAGATATTGACCGAGGAAGTCGGCTTCCCGCCTGAGGACATTATCTTCGACCCGAACATTTTTGCCGTCGCCACCGGTATCGAAGAACACGCGAACTACGGTATGGATTTCATCCGCGCCACCGAATGGATACGCAAGAATTTACCCTACGCCAAAGTGAGTGGCGGGGTCTCGAACGTCTCGTTTTCCTTTCGCGGCAACGACCCGGTACGCGAAGCGATTCATACCGCATTCCTCTATCACGCCGGCAAAGCGGGAATGACCATGGGCATCGTCAATGCTGGACAACTTGGTGTGTATGACGATATCCCCAAAGAGTTGCTCGAATGCGTGGAAGACGTACTTTTCAATCGGCGCAGCGATTCAACCGAGCAGCTGGTGGAATTTGCTGACCGTTTCAAAGGGCAGAAAAAAGAGCAAATTGAAGATCTGGCGTGGCGCAATGAGCCGGTGGGCACCCGCCTCACGCATGCACTTGTGCGCGGCATCACTGAATACATCGTCGTCGATACCGAAGAGTCGCGCTTGCAAGTAAAGGCCGCCGGCGGTCGCCCGATCAACGTGATTGAAGGCCCGCTGATGGACGGCATGGGCGTGGTTGGTGATTTGTTCGGTGCAGGCAAAATGTTTCTACCGCAGGTGGTTAAATCGGCGCGGGTGATGAAGCAAGCGGTAGCCCACCTCATTCCGTTCATCGAGGAAGAAAAGCGCCTCATGGGGTCGGAGAATGCAAAGGCCAAGGGCAAAGTCGTGATGGCGACCGTGAAGGGCGATGTTCACGACATCGGCAAGAATATCGTCGGCGTGGTGATGCAATGTAACAACTACGACGTAGTCGATCTGGGCGTGATGGTGTCCTGCGAGCGGATTCTGGATGCCGCCATTAAGGAAAAGGCCGACATCATCGGCCTCTCGGGGTTGATCACACCTTCACTCGAAGAGATGAGTCATGTCGCCAAGGAAATGGAACGCCTGGGCTTCAAGATTCCACTGTTGATCGGCGGCGCGACGACGTCGCGCACGCACACAGCCGTAAAAATCGAGCCCTTCTATCATGGGCCGATTGTGTGGGTGCCCGATGCTTCACGCGCGGTGGGCGTGTGTAGCAACCTGTTGTCTGACGAACTCAGGGACGATTACGTCGCGGGGGTACGTGCCGACTACGTGAAGGTACGTGAACAACATGCGAATAAAAAGGGCGTCAAGCTGGTCACGCTCGCTGCCGCACGCAACAATGCCGCGAAAATAGATTGGTCAAATTATCAACCGCCAGCGCCATCTTTTATTGGCGCCAAGGCCCTGTCAAACTATCCGCTTGAAGAACTGGTGCCATTTATCGACTGGGGTCCATTCTTTCAAACCTGGGATTTATGGGGAACGTACCCGCAGATACTCGAAGACGCGACCGTCGGCGAAGCAGCACGCGAAGTGTTCGCCAACGCGCAGATCATGCTGAAGCAACTGGTGAAAGAGAAGTGGCTTACCGCGAATGGCGTCGTCGGTTTCTGGCCGGCCAACCGGGTGGGTGATTCGATTCAAACCTATTCCGACATGCAACGTACTACCGTGGCGCAGACTTTCCATCATTTGCGCCAACAAAATGAAAAACCGCCCGGTAATCCCAATCAGTGTCTGGCGGATTTTATCGCGCCCAAAGAAAGCGGACTCGCCGACTTCATCGGCGCCTTTGCGGTGACGACAGGTCTCGGCTGCGAGGAGCGTGCGCAGGCTTACGCGACTGCCAATGACGACTACAACGCCATCATGATTAAAGCGCTGGCTGATCGGCTGGCCGAGGCATTCGCGGAGCACTTGCACTGGAAAGTGCGGCACGAGTACTGGGGCTACGCCAAGGATGAAGGCCTGAGCAACAGCGACATGATTGCCGAAAAATACACCGGCATACGGCCAGCGCCCGGTTATCCGGCATGCCCGGAACACACCGAGAAAGGGCCGCTGTTTGCGCTGCTCAACGCGCCTGACAATGCAGGCATCAGTTTGACTGACTCTTTTGCCATGTGGCCCACAGCGGCAGTGTCAGGATTCTATTTTTCGCATCCGAAATCACAATACTTTGCCGTTGGCAAGATAGACCGCGATCAGTTGGGCGATTACGCGCAACGCAAAGGCTGGGATATCGGCACGGCTGAGCGCTGGCTGGCACCCAATCTATAAACCACGTTCCTAAAAAGCACATCATGACGGACCTTAACCCAGCCTCAGGCGGCAACGTCAACCACGGCAATCGCGGATACGTTAGTACTCAGGTGACAAAAAAAGACATGAAATCCTATCTGCTTTCCGTAATTGCGATTTTCAGCGCCGCCATCCCGGGTACTTTGCTCGCCTGGTGGGGAACATCATTGCTGGGATTGTCGGGGATCCCGCTGGCGCTGGTAACCGTCGTAGCGGGGATGGTGTTGAGCGTGGCGTTTTTTGCCGGGATGATTGCCGTGGGCCGCGCGGTGAAATTCATCAAGTAACTGATGGTTCTGGCCGTCAAAAACGGACAAACACTAGCATTGGTGCGACTCTCGAAGCAAAAGGGTAGGTCGATGTTCAACTTGTAGCGGGTGATCTACCTCGTCACGCACCGAATATTGCCTGAGAATTCTGTGTCGTTTGAAACTGACCATTGCCCCGCAAGCTGTTGCGGGCTGCACGTCAATCACAGATGATAAACTCTGTGTATTGCCTATGAACACCAACATTAAGTTGCGCTCTACCGAATTCATCCTCGAACAGGACGGTATGCCTTGTGGCGATTGCGGCAATGACGAGCGCCTGCCTTTCAAGTTCAGTTACGCATTCCAGCCGATCATCGACCTGCAGAAACATCAGATTTTTGCGCATGAAGCCCTGGTGCGCGGCCCCAATTGCGAGTCGGCTCTGAGCGTGCTCTCGCAGATCACGGAGTCCAATCGCTACCGTTTCGATCAGGCCTGCCGCGTCAAAGCGATCAAGACTGCGGCACGGTTGAAGATGCCGACCATGCTGTCGATCAATTTCCTGCCGAACGCCATCTATCGGCCAGAGGTATGCATTCGCACCACGCTTGAGTCGGCTCGCACCCACGGATTTCCAATTGACCGCATCATGTTCGAGACCGTCGAGGGTGAGCATATCAGCGACGGAAAGTGGCTGGCTGAAGTGTTTCGCGAATACCAGCGAATTGGCTTCCTGACCGCGATCGATGACTTCGGCGCTGGTTTTGCCGGACTTAATCTGCTAGCGGAATTTCAACCAGACCTCATCAAGCTCGACATGAGCTTGATACGCAATATCGATAAGCGTCGTCCGAGCCAGGCGATAGCACGCGGCGTGACCCGCATCTGCGAAGAGCTCGACATCGGCATCATCGCCGAAGGTATCGAAACTGTTGAGGAGTGCAAGTTCCTGCAAGGCCTCGGCGTGAATCTGATGCAAGGCTTTCTGTTCAGCAAACCATTGTTCGAAGCCTGTGGCCAAGTGGAGACTGTCAGCTGGCCGCAGGGGTAGCGGCACTGTTGCACCGCCAGCGCCTACTGGCTATCACCTCAACTCTGTGCTACTTAAATTGGAAGAAGACCAGCGCACCGATCACGATCGCCGCCGCGATCACTGCGAAAATCACCCAGCGCGAATTACTTTGTTCGCCAACCGGGACATTTGCTGATCGTTGAATCAAATCCGCCAAATCGTTACCCGCCGTTGGGTCTGTGGAGGCTTGCAATAGTGCCATTGTCTTACGGATCATTTGATCGTCGAATTGATATGGGTCGAAGGATTTATATCCGCCCTCTATAAGCAAGCGATTCATTTCTTTCTCAATCGGCACAAATTTCATCGCCCAATCGGCATATGACAGCACGGTGATCGTTTTGCGTGACAAGAGCTTGATATCGGTATGGCGATTGTCGGCCTGCAGGCGGGCATATAGCGCATCGACGGCTGGTTCCGCGCCTTCCAGACACTGAAAGAAGCAGCTATCGCCAAAATACAACACGCCGACCAGGCCATCACGCCGGTTGTTGATACGCGATTTCGCCAAAATTCGAGCGACATTCGGTTCAATACCCATCTTCAGTCCCGATGGCGTGAAGGTTGAGCGGCTAATGTAGATTATCTGGATCAGTGGCTGCATTTATCGTTTTCATTTTCGCCTCTTGCAAACTGCATTTCCGAATGGGATTATTTCTCTGCGGGAGGAGGAAGGAGGGAGGAGGGGGGCAGGCGCCTGTTTCCAGCTACATACGAGTAGTAATAGCAAAAGCATAACGTCCACATCAGAATTTTATTCATTGCGCACTGATCCTGCAACGCTCGCGCAGGTAATAAGCATGGCGACAGCGGTGAATATTGTTTTCGTCCAGGCACTCAAGTGAAGCGTTGGGCAAATACCCGGCCCACTCTTTGAAGTGTTCCCCGGTGAACAGCAAAAATCCTTGCGAAGGCGCTCCGGTGCTTGGTCTACGTTGCAATTTGGCCGCATGCGCAGCCTCACGCGACACCGCCTACTTCGACGTCAGCGTCTCATCCCGTCCAAAAATCCATGTGCGCGTGATGTGCAGGATATCCGTATCGCGCCGCGTGCTTTCCGGAAAGCGGTCAAATGGTGCAGAGAGCATTACGATGCGTCTGGCGGCGGCGTCGAGCACCTTGCTGCCAGAGGAACTATCGACATGGATGTCCTCGACTTCGCCATTGGCCTTAATCGCTACCGTCAGCTGTAGACGGCCCTGCAAGCCCTTGCCGCGTGCCTCTTCAGGATAGTTGATATTGCCAACGCGTTCGATCTTCTGCCGCCAGTTTTCAACATAGAGGGCAAAGCCGTAAAGCTTGGCGCTGCCGCCGACGAATGTGCGTTTGGGCCGCTGTTGATAGGCTTCGTGCTCGCGTGCGAGCTCTGCTTCCAGGCGTTGAATTTCCATCGACTGCTGCAATAGCTCCGCAGTGCTCAACGGCTTGGGTGCACCTGAGGGTTGCTGATTGAGTTCACCTTGCATGACCCTGGCACTGGACTTAGCCTGCGTCATCAGCGTTTTAACTTCCTGCTCCAGCTGCTTCACACGTTGCTGTGCGATCAGTTCGTTCCTGGCTGCGGTCTGGTCGATCGCCGGCAGCGGCGTTTTGGCGCGGCGCTTTTCATCAGTATTACCGCCTCCATCGAGGTCTGCTTGCGCTAACACCTTTGCGTTGGTCGGCTTGGTTGCCGACTTGGCGTTCACCAGTACCACGTCCATCGCGTTGTGCGGCGGCATGAAGTTCTTAGGGTCAAAAATAGTTGCGCCAACGGCGAGTATCAGAAACAGATGAATCGACACCGAGGTGCACACCGCCACCTGGGTGGGCACCGAGACGGCGAGAATTTTCTGTACGGACAGAAACACCGGCGGTGGCGGAAGGGCTGCTACCTCATCGAGTTTGGCGTCGAGTCGGTTATTCCAGTGGCGGGCAATTTCGCGGGGTTTATCGAGCATCGCGAAGTTCGGCGAAGGGCAGTAAAAACATGCTCCGATTCTAAAGCCTTATGCCGATTCAGGCGACGCCACGAGTGAAAATTCGCCAGACACTTCCCAGTAATTCAGCGCACCCACTTGAACGCGGACCGGCGTTCTTGGTGGGAGCTCGGGATTTTTTGCGAGCTTGACGACTAACGGCAATCCATTGGCCCGGACCAGCTCATCGCGAATCATCGCGCCCTCAAACTGCTCGATACCCTCCTGTTCGAGATGACGCAGGCACCAATAGCGCTCCAGGTTGCGCTGGAATTCATTGTAGGCGTCATAGGTAAGATCAAATCGACGCGCGATTTCATTGAGCACCGGTGATCGTTTCGGATAGGGCGGCGTCTCGCTGCGGATCAGCGCGATCAACTGCCGTTGATTGATCAGATCCACATAGCGGCGCAGTGGCGAGCTCGACCACGCATATTGAGCCACGCCCAGGCCTTCGTGCGGCAGCGCGTCGGTGGTCATGCGCGTCTTCATGTTCTGCTGTACGCGGTATATGGCAGCGACGCCGTTGTCGGCTAGCCATTTCC
This sequence comes from Burkholderiales bacterium, assembly GCA_038321965.1. Lineage (GTDB taxonomy): Bacteria > Pseudomonadota > Gammaproteobacteria > Burkholderiales > Usitatibacteraceae > UKL13-2. The sequence goes on from JBBQFL010000001.1 coordinate 225,161, forward strand.
CCCATTCGCTGTTGACGAAAATCATCAACTCGGAAACGACGGTGTCGATGGGGTTGCCACGTTTTCGCGTGGTGATCGCCACACGGCCATCGTTGATCTCGAAGTTGTAATCGACGCGGTCCTGCTCGTTTTCATTCTTACCGCGCCTGACGGCGAGCGCCTTGGCGACCTTGTGCAACAGGATCAGCTCGGCACCATACGCACCCTCGGCGACGCCGTTGTTGATGGCGGTCTCATTGAAATAGGTTTCAAGATCACCGATGCGCAGGTTTTTTTCGATGGCTACTCGTTCGATCGCCGAGCGCGTGCTGCTGATCTCAAACGTCTGCGTTGAAAACGTGGCGTAGTAAGAGACAGACGCGCACAGTTGCCCCTCAGCCAATGTCGCATGCACGACGGCTGGCCCGGGCAGCATGGTGATTTTGTCGCCGGGGAAGTACACCGTCGACAGCCGATCATTGGCGAGCTTCTCCAGCGCGCTATCGCCACTGAAGTGCAGCGCAGGTGCGGCGATGTGGATGCCAATCTCGACGCGATCCGCGTCCAGATGGTTGATCGAGAACGCGTCGTCTATTTCGGTCGTCGTCGCGTCGTCGATGCTGATGGCGCGAACGGCGGCGACCGGCAATTTTTCAAGCTCATCGGCAGCGCTGAGGCCGTCGATTGCACCTTTGAACTCGCGGCCTCTGGGGAAATAATCCGCCAGAAATTTGCCCAGATGAAAATCGTGCTGTGCCGTCTGCTTGTCCGGCCACGCGCCGGCCTGGAAAAACAGTAGCGGCAACGAAGTGTGGGTTTCAGCGACTGCCGCTTCACAGGCCTTCACCAGCAAGGTGTTGCGGTCCGGGTTATAGAGCAGGGTGTCGCGGTGCGAGCGCATTTCATCCGGCATCACACCTGATTTTAGTTGCGCTACCCAGTCCGCCATCTGTTCGGCTTCGCGCTTTTTTCGCTCAATCGATGCCAGCGCCGCTTTCAGGTTTTCTTCCGGCGCTGCTTGGTAGCGGCCCTTGCCGCGTTTGTAAAAATACATCGGCGCGCCGTGCAGCTTTATCGCTGCCGCGGCGGACTCGGGCGCCGAGGGCTTGTGACCAAAATATTCCTGCGCCAGCTCCTCACAGCCAAATTCGTCCTTGCCGCATACCTGCCAGAGGAAGTCGGGGTCGATATCAGCGGCCAATGCGTCGGCGGTCGGCAGAAACTGATCGAGTTCGGTTTCGAATCGCAACACCACGGCGTTCGCCTTGATCTTGCTGCGCTTGCCGGAGATCGATTCTATTTGCAGCGACGTGCCGATATCGGACATGACGTGGCCGACTTTAAAGCCGCCGTCTTCTTCAAAAAAAACATTCATGAATGCAATTGCTACCCGACGATGTCAAAAACAGCCGATAAAGCGACCTGCAGTCAAAGTACCGGAAAGGAGCGCGATTATACCGGTCGCCGTCGTGCATAATTCTCGCTCAAAGGAAAAACGCCATGACATCAGGCTTTCAAAATGGCATCGCTGTCGCCCCGCATGCTGCCGCCGCCGATGCGGCACTTCACATTCTGCGCGAAGGCGGCAACGCCATCGAGGCAATGGTTGCTGCGGCTGCCACGATTGCGGTCGTCTACCCGCATATGACGGCCGTCGGCGGCGATGCTTTCTGGCTCATCCACGATCCAGCGCGTTCGCCCATTGCCATCGATGCCTGTGGAGCCGCCGCGCAAAATGCAACGCTTGATTTCTATCGACAGCAAGGGGTAGACACCATTCCGATCCGTGGACCGCTGGCCGCCAATACCGTGGCTGGTACGATCTCCGGCTGGGGCGCCGCGCTGGAAGTCTCGAAAAGCTGGCGCGGCAAGATGCCCTTGTCGATGCTGGTCGCGGACGCCATCACCCGCGCACGCGAGGGCATCATTGTCACCAACAGCCAACACGCGAGCACCTCGGCAAAGCTCACCGAGTTGACCCCGCAGCCGGGTTTTGCCGAAACCTTTCTCGTGGACGATGCAGCGCCAGTCGCCGGTTCGCGTTTCGCGATGCCTCGCCTCGCCAATACGCTGGAGTACCTCGCCAAAGCGGGGCTGCAGGATTTCTATCGTGGCGACATTTCGCAGAGCATCGCCAAAGATCTTGCCAGTGTCGGCAGCCCAGTCTCGCGCGAAGATCTGGTCAAACACGAAGCGCTCTATCGAGAACCTTTGACGATCAAGCATTCGCTGGGTGCGCTATACAACATGACGCCGCCCACTCAGGGCGTGGTGTCATTGTTGATTCTTGCGATCCTCGACAAGATCGGCTTGAAAGGCCTTGATCCAATGGGTGCCGAGTATGTGCATCTGTGCGTGGAAGCAACCAAGCAGGCATTCGCCATCCGCGACAAATACGTCACCGATCCTGCAGACATGAGCGTGCACGCGCAGTCCCTGCTCGACGACGATATCGTTTCCACGCTGGCCGCAAAAATCCGTCGTGACCGCGCCGCGCCTTGGGGCAAGAACACCAAACCGGGAGATACCGTCTGGATGGGCGTTATCGACAAGGAAGGCCGCGCGGTATCTTTCATCCAGTCGATTTATCACGAATTCGGCACTGGCATCGTGCTCAAAGAGTCCGGCATCAACTGGCAAAATCGTGGCGCCAGCTTTTCGCTCGACCCCAAAGCGCTGCTGGTTATCCGGCCCGGCAAGAAACCGTTCCACACCTTGAATCCCGCACTGGCGCTGTTCAACGATGGCCGCGTGATGCCCTACGGCACCATGGGTGGCGACGGACAGCCGCAGACGCAGTGCGCAGTATTCACCCGTATCGCCAACTTCGGCATGAGCCCACAGGATGCGATTACCGCGCCGCGCTGGCTGCTGGGGCGCACCTGGGGGAATCCTTCGGACACATTGAAACTGGAGTCACGATTCGATGTCTCGGTGTTCGAGGGGTTACGAGCACGCGGGCACGACGTGGAAAAGCTGGGCGAATTCGATGAGAGTGTGGGGCATGCGGGGGCGTTGATTCGCGCGCGAGATGGTGCGCTGACCGGTGGGTTTGATCCGCGAAGTGATGGGGGCGTGGTGGGGTTTTAATGGGAACCTCGAGTAGTTCCCCAATCCATAGAATGAGTACTGGCGCGCTTCTTGGGGACAAAACATGCCAGCAAACCCACCAATGCTGGTGTTCAAGAATTTTCCGGCGCTTGCCAAAGGTGCGATCAAAGCGCGTAGTCGTACCCGCCCGACTACCGTTTCTAGGATAATGGCGCACGCAATCCGTGCGCCAGCAATGATCCCGCCTCCAGCCCATCCCGTCGTCAGCATCGTCGTACCGGTCTACAACGCCACCGTCTATCTCGACGCCTGCCTCGAGAGCTTGTGCGCGCAGGATTTCCAGCGCATCGAGATCATCACCATCGACGATGGTTCGACCGACGGCAGCAGCGAACAGCTCGCAAAGTGGGCAGCTCGCGACGCACGCATCCGCGTCCTGTCGCATCCGGGAAACGCCAATCGCGGCGTTGCCGCCACGCGTAATCTGGGCTTGCAGCATCTGCGCGGCGAATTTCTCTGGTTTGTCGATGCCGATGATCGCGTGCGGCCGGGTGCGATTTCCCAACTCGTGGATATTGCTACCGCGCAACGCGCCGACGTGGTCGCCTTCAATGCCGAAGAAAACCGTGACGGGTTTGCGGCCCGCAACGTTTACCAACAGCCAAAGCCTGCAGGTGTGTTGCGCGGCGAAGAGTGGGTCAGGCTGAGTTGTCAGCAGAAAGAAAGCCCGCACGCCGTCTGGTTGCGCTTCTATCGCTGCACATATCTGGAATCCTGCGGCATGAGCTTTTGTGCCGGTAACGGGCACGACGACATCCCCTGGATTACGGAAGGTGATCTACGCGCCGAACGTTTCATTTATGTCGACTCTGTACTCTACGATTACGTGCGCAATACACAGTCGATTACCGGCAGTGCAAGTGGTCGAAGTCTGCTGCGCCGTGCCGAAGGCATGCTGGTCGTGATTGATTGCCTGCGCGATATCAATCAACGAGTACCCATGTCGCATGCGACGCGCAAACTGTTGCGCGCCGACCTGGTCGGGCAGGGGCTGCAAATCGACCGACTGCGACAGCACATTACGGATCCAGAATTGCGAAAACAGCTGGACGAGCAGGTGAAGAACAAAAATCTCTGGCGCAGCCTTTGGACAGATGCCACGCGCCTGACCCGTCAGCGCCAACTTGCCCAGGTTATGTTGCGTGAATGGTGGCACGGTTGAACATGCCCGCCGCCAATGTGATGCGGTCTAGCGCGACCATCTCGACTCCATTGCTGATTCGCTTCGCCACCGTCGCTGCCGGTATCGCGATTCTGGTTTCACCATTTCGTGCCAGCGCCGGTTTGCGCGGCGCAATGCTGTTACTGGCGGGCCTGGCAATACTATCCGCCTATGTGCGCGCAAACCAGTTCCGGCAATTGCTGCTGCCGTACAAGGTGCTGGTGATCGCCGCCGGTGCGTGGTTGCTGGCAGCGTCGCTCTGGTCGTTTGTTGGCCCGTCGCCGCTGGACAGCCTCTCGGTAGTGAAGCGTGACATCCTCACGCCGATGCTGGCATTTATGGTGTTCTACGCGTTGACGCGTACACGTGCTGACATGCTGCGCTGGATCTCGATCCTTACGGTCGGCCTGTTTGTATTGACCGTCATGGTCGTGCGTGAACCATTTGATCCGCTGGCTACTTTGCAGGAGTCTGACTATCTGACGGTAGGCTTGCTCTCCACATGGATCGTGACACTTGCGCCGCTGCTGACGCTGTCGTTATTTGCCAGCAGGCAGTGGCGCCGCCGCGGGCTGTTTCTGGCGGTCGTCGGGCTGTGCTGCCTGCTGATATCGGCGTGGCTATCCGGCAATCGCACGGTGTGGGTTTGTTTTGCAGCGATGGTTGTGATTGCGACGTTTTTAGGCCGCCGGGGAGGCGCCATCACAGATGTACGGTGGCGTTCGACGGCGATGGTGCTGGTGCTGCTGGCCGTGCTCGCTTCGTTCATGTTCGCAGCAATGCAATTTCGCGCGCGAACCCAGGCGCCCGCCGGCACCGGGCCGCTGGCGTTTCTCCTTAACGACAATCGTGCGCCAATATTGACCGTGGCATTCGAAATGATCAGCGAGCGCCCCTTGCTTGGCCGCGGCTACGACAATCCGAATATCGGCGACCTGTTTGCCGCACGATTCGAAACACCCTGGCTACGGAACTACGTACACCAGCCGCACAACGTGGTGCTCAATTACGCTTTGCAAATGGGCGTTACCGGCGCCTTGGTGATCCTCTTCCTGTTTGCAGCTTTGGCGTGGACGTTCATGCGACGCTTGCCGCGACGCGGACTGGCACGGCTGGCCGGATTGTGTGGAATCGCGCTGGTGACCGGCGTCTTATTGCGCAACATGACCGATGATTTTTTCAATCGCCACACCGTTCAGTTTTTTGGTGCGGCTGCGGGTATGCTGCTCGGCCTGGCGACACATCGGCCACCACTGAATTTGCGAAAGTCGCGGCGCTAAGCAAACGCAAACACAAGCGCTGGCGCGCCACACAGGCCAAAAAGACGCCAGGTGCCGCACCAGTGTTTGAGTTCGCGAATTCTCGCGCTACACATCGCCCTCGCGCGTGCGGTCGATTACCCGCGGCAACTAGCGATGCTTCCAGATAAACCGCAGCGCAGAACACACGAATAGCCAGACGTGGCGCACACTCTTGGCTGCTGCGCCGCCGCCCGCGTGCACGATGCGTACATCCGCCACGCGCGCGACACTAGCGAATTTTGCGATCCGGTAACTGAGATCAAAGTCCTCGAAATACAGAAAGAACGCCGGATCAAAAGCCTCAGCGCGGACCAGCGCTATTTGCCGAATCAGCATGAAGCAACCGCTGGCAATTTTCACGTCATTCAGGCCGGCATCGTAGGCCGTTTCGCGACGCTCATAGGCGGCCAGTCTCGCGCGGAAGCAGTGTCTGATTGGTGACGGCGCGAAGCCGCGTAGAGCGAGGGTCAAAAGATCAGGATAGCGTTTGGCAAGATACAGCGGCTGTCCATCGGGTGCCATGGCAACCGGTGAAACAATCGCACAGTCAGGATTCTGTTGCAGGTAGCGCAGCGCGTTGGCGATGGCGAACTCATCAAGCTTCACATCGGGGTTGAGCACGAGGTGGAAATCCATATCCAGGCAGCGTGCAATGGCAAGGTTGTTGGCACGTCCGTAGCCAATGTTGCCGTGGCCGGCGATCACTTGCGTTTCAATCCAGCCCGGTTCGGTACAGGCCATGTCCAACGTTGGCGCGTATGCAGACGCGGTCGTCGCAGACTGATTGTCAACCAGGCAAACTTTCGCGCGCCGCAACAAACCGGCGTGGCGCGCGTGCGTCAGTGCCGTCACCAGAGACTTCAGCGTTTCGTTAAGCCAAAAAGGATCAGGAAAATAGACAACAATTGAAACCGACAGCGTTGAAGAATGCGGGAGGGGCGCGCTCGACAAATCTGCCGGTTCAGACATTGTCAAATTGCAGGCGATGCAGACTAGCGTAGACGCCGGCTTGGGCCGAAAGCTCGGCGTGCGATCCGATCTCCAGAATCTTGCCGTGACCCATCACCACGATGCGGTCGGCGTTTTCAATCGTGGAAAGCCGGTGCGCGACGACGATGGTGGTGCGTCCGCGCATCAGTGTCACCAATGCCGCCTGCACCTGACGTTCCGATTCGCTGTCGAGCGCCGACGTGGCTTCATCGAGCAACAGTATCGGCGCGTTCTTGATCAGCGCACGCGCAATCGCCAGTCGTTGCCGTTGCCCGCCAGAGAGCAGCGCGCCGTTTTCGCCGATTACGGTATCGAAGCCCTGGGGCAGGGCACGGATGAAATCGAGGCAGTGCGCAGCGACGGCGGCGTCCTCAATTTCTGCTTGTGTCGAGGTTCCCTGCTTGCCGTAAGCGATGTTGGCCGACACCGTGTCGTTGAACAGCACCACATCTTGGCTGACCAGCGCGATCTGACGTCGCAGATCGGTGAGCTTGATGTCGTCGAGCGCATGGCCATCGAGGGTGATGCGGCCCGCAGAAGGCAGAAAGAAGCGCGGTACCAAATTGACCAGGCTGGTCTTGCCGCCGCCGGAAGCACCCACCAACGCGATCGTTTCGCCGGGCGCAATGGATAGCGAAACATTGTCCAGCGCCGGCACCGGCTGATTGGCGTATTGCAGACTCACGCCTTCGAAGTGCAGCCGTCCTTCGGCGCGCGCGAATTCGATGTGGCCGCGATCCTGCTCGGGCGGCTCATCGATCAGACCGAACACACTTTCAGCCGCCGCCATGCCGCGCTGCATCTGCTCGCTCACGCCCGAGAGCCCCTTGATCTGCGGAACCAGCCCGGCCGCGGCGACAATGTAGGAGACAAACTCGGAGACCTCCATGCCGGTGCCATATTGCGGGCTGGCGGCGAGGTAAACGATGAAGGCGATGGCGATGGAAACGATCAAATGTGTAAACGGCGTCGACGCTGCGGCTGCCACGGCGTGGCGCATGGCGTTGCGACGGATGCGGTTGGCGACGCTGTCGAAGCGCTTGGTTTCGTAGGCCGCACCTTCGAATATTTTGATTACTTTCTGGCTTCTGATGGACTCTTCAAGCACGTCGTTGAGCGCACCCCAGGACTGCTGGCTATCGCGGCTGATATTGCGGATACGTTTGCCGAACACATTGATGATCAGCCCGAGAATCGGCACAGTCGCAAAAATGATTAGCGTGAGCTTCCAGTTGACGCTGAACATCCAGCCCAGCAGCACGATCAGCGTCACCCCGCCGCGCACCAGGCTGTTGAGCGCGGTGGTCGCGGCCAGTTGCAGGCCGTAGACATCGTTGGAAATCTTCGACATCAGCGTGCCTGTGGTCGACTGGTGGAAAAACGGCATCGGCAGGCGGATCAGGCGCTGGAACATTTCATTGCGAAAATCGAACACGACCTTGTGGCCGACCCATTGCATGCCGTAGCCGGCCACAAAGTGCGACAGGCCACTGATAAAAAATATCACCACGATGCCCAGCGCCACCCAGATCGCCTGCTGTCCCTTGCCGTTGACGAACAGCTCCTCGAGCATGTATTTGAGGAACCACGCAAACGAACCTTCCGCGGCGCCACCGATGCCCATGGCCAGCATGCTGCCAAGGAACGCCCAGCGATAAGGCTTTACGTAGCCGAACAGGCGCTCGTCGAGTTGCTTCGCGTCAGTGGCCATGGCATACGATCAACGGCGATTGAGCAGGCGCGAACAGATGGTCAGGTCGCAAGCGTCCGCCGGAAATAATCGATAGTCGCTTTCAAACCATCCTCCAGCGACACCTTCGGTTCCCATTTCAATGCGCTTTTGGCGAGCGAAATATCGGGTCGGCGCTGTTTGGGATCGTCCTGCGGCAAGGGTTTAAAACAGAGTTTGGATTTGGATCCCGTGAGAGAAATGATACGTTCGGCCAACTCCAGCATCGTCACCTCAACCGGATTACCGATGTTCACCGGCCCCGTGATATTTGCAGGCGATTGCATCATTTTCAGCATCGCCTCGATCAAATCATCTACATAGCAAAAACTACGTGTCTGCTCGCCGCTGCCATATACCGTGATGTCTTGACCGCGCAAGGCTTGAACAATGAAGTTACTCACCACGCGCCCGTCGTTGGGATGCATGCGCGGACCATAGGTATTGAAAATGCGTACGACCTTGATCGCGAGTTGATGCTGACGGTGGTAATCGAAAAATAGTGTTTCGGCGCAGCGTTTGCCCTCGTCGTAGCAACTACGCGGACCGATCGGATTTACCTTGCCCCAGTAGTCCTCGGTCTGCGGATGTACTTCGGGGTCGCCATAAACTTCCGATGTCGATGCTTGAAGAATGGTGGCGCGCGTACGTTTGGCGAGCCCCAGCATGTTGATGGCGCCGTGCACGCTGGTCTTGGTGGTCTGCACCGGGTCGTGCTGATAATGAATCGGGCTGGCCGGACAGGCGAGGTTATAGATCGCATTGACTTCGACATAAAGCGGAAACGTGATGTCGTGGCGCATCAGTTCGAAGTAGGGGCTCTTTTGTAGATGCGCGATGTTGGCCTTGCTGCCGGTGAAAAAATTATCGACACACAATACGTCCGCGCCACTGGCGATCAGGCGATCACACAGATGCGAGCCCAGAAAGCCGGCGCCTCCCGTTACCAATATTTTTTCCATGGTCCAGCTTTCGTTCAAATGAGATCAAAGCGCGCCAAATTTGCCTGAGGGCTGTTATGGCGGAAGCCGCCATTTTACCGCCACCCACCGGGCGTTCGCGTATTCGTCTACTGAGCGGCGCCAGCTATCCGCCGTCGCGGGTCGTCACTCTGAAGCGAACGCTTTGGTGAGCTTCACCATTAGCGTTCCGGTGGTTTCGTGGGTGTGGTTTTGTGTTGCGACGTAGCCATGCTTGGCGTAGAGGCGGATGAGCTTCGAATTCGACTGTGAAGTCCAGGTGGCCGCCTCATCCAGGCCAAGCTGTTTCATCCACCGTTCCCCATGAACCAGCAGCTCGCTAGCCACAGCATGGCGTCTAGCTACCGGGTCCACGTAAGTGGTTGAAAACAGTCCGAACGATCTATCCGGTTCCTCCAGCTCCACGCGAACAATTGTGTGACCGACGATTTTCTCATCCATGTCTATCGCCAGAAAGACGGCACCGGTGCACTTCTCGGCATTGAGATGCCACCTGACCCTTTCCACTAACCACGCCATGCTGTACAGGGCGGTCCCGACTGCTTCGCCTTCGACCTCGACGAGCGTCTGGCGCATGCGCTGGGCAACCAGAGTGACCTCGGTGGTCGATGCGGCATCAATTGCGCGTATCGAAATGCCGTCGGCCGGCAAATTATTCTGTGATCGCAACCCTACCTCCATGGCAAGCGCCACACGCTGGTAAGAATGCGCGCAACATAGCAGATTCGCCACCCTTCCGCTGGGATTGCAGGAGCGGCAGATCATAGGCGCAAGTGATATATTTCAGCGCGGTGCGTTTGGCAGATCGTCAGGCACGCGCCTAAAAAAATCAATGCAACTTCCAAAAAAAGTCAGCACGCACCCCGGAGAGACCAATGGCAATACTTCAACTGACCGACGAACAGATCCGCACCTGGAGCCGGACGCAAAAAGACCAGTGGTGGTTGAGCAACGTTTTTCGTGGCGACATGCCACAGCTGACCATACGTTCGGCCGCGACCGGATTCCTGCTTGGCGGCGTATTGGCGGCGACGGCGCTCTACATCGCAGGCAAGACCGGCATCACTATCGGCGTGGGGCTCACCTCGGTTATCCTCGCCTTCGCGCTGTTTCGTATTTTGAACACGGCCGGCCTGGCGCAGGATTTCACCATCCTCGAGAACAATTGCACACAGTCGATTGCGACCGCTGCCGGCTACATGGTCGCGCCGATGATTTCCAGCCTCGCGGCCTACATGCTGGTCACCGGTCGCATCATTCCCTGGTGGCAAATGATCGTCTGGATGAGCGTGGTGTCAATCATTGGTGTGCTGATTGCCTTTCCGATGAAACGCCGCTTCATCAATGAAGAGCAGATGCCTTTTCCGGAAGGTCGCGCCTGTGGCGTCGTGCTCGATGCGCTCTACACCGGCTCGGCCAGCGCCGGCATGTTCAAGGCCAAGCTGCTGGCCTGGGTCTCGCTAGGAACCGGCGCTTACCAGTTCATTGTCAGTGATGGCTGGATGAAACTGCTGCAGTTCAAAATACTGCGCATGAACGAGTGGATGGGAATGAAAGAGCCCTGGCTCCTGCATGAGCGGCTCGACAGCTACTACTACGCCGCCAGCAGTTACATCCCGAGGATCCTCGGTACCGATATACGCCAACTGGGTCTGCGCCTGACGCTGGACGCGGCGATACTCGGCATCGGTGGCCTGATGGGAGTGGCGATTGCCACCAGTAGTCTGCTGGGGGCCTTCATCAATTTCGTCATACTCGCGCCAATCATGATCGAGCACGGTGATATCGTGCAGCGCATCGCACCCAATGGCGCGACGATCGCCATTTCGCGTGCCGAGATCGTCAATCAATGGTCGCTGTGGTGGGGCGTGACGATGATGGTGGTCGGGTCGCTGGTCAGCCTGCTTGGGCGGCCGGAAATCTTCACTAGCGCCTTCAAATCGATTCGCGGTAAAAAGGAGGACAAGGGCGCGGATGTACTGGGGCATATCGAATTTCCACTGTGGATTTCGGCGGTCGGCGTCCCGGTTTTTAGCGTGTTGGGCGCATGGGTCACCCACGAGTTTTTTGGCGTGCCATGGCTGCTGGCGTTTATCTCGTTGCCGCTCATTTTCGTGCTGAGCATCATCTGCGCAAATTCCATGGCGCTCACTTCGTGGACACCAACCGGGGCGCTAAGCAAAATCACCCAGTTCAGCATGGGTGCGATTGATCGCACCAATCCGGCCAGCAATCTCATTCCAGCCGGTATGACGGCGGAGATCGCAGCGAATGCGTCGAATCTGCTGTCCGATATCAAGCCTGGCTATATGCTCGGCGGCAAGCCGCGGCAGCAGGCTATCGGCCATGTCATCGGCATTTTTTCAGGCGCCATTTGTTGCGTGCCGCTGTTCTTTTTGTTGTTCCTGCCGCCCGATGCCAATGGTGTGCGTTCACCTGCGACGATCATCTCCGAACAATTCGCCATGCCCGCGGCGTTGCAGTGGAAGGGTGTTGCTGAACTCATCACCAAGGGTGTCACGTCACTTCCGGCGTCGGCCATCGCGGCGATGGTGGTGGCAGCGGTTTGTGCAGCAGCCATCGAGATCGCCAAGATCGTCACCAAGGGTCGCTTTCCGCTTTCCGCCGTTGCTATCGGGCTCGGCGTCGTACTGCCACCCGAATCCACGTTCGCGATGTGGATAGGCGCAATGATTTTCTGGTGGATGGCCCGGCGCAACAAGGAGGCGGGAACCAGAGGTCATGTCGTCTGGATCGAGGGCTACGAATCGATTTGTGCGGGCCTCATCTCCGGTGCGGCACTGATGGGTATCGGCAACGCCATCGTCAACGTGATGCTTTCATAGCGGTGGGCTAGCCGCGAAGTACGGTGGAAAGGAGTGCCGATTGGAGGTGGCGCGCCAGCGACGAAACCCAGCATTGGCGCGGCTCCTGGAGTAGAAATGCTTCAGGAACTGCGCCAATGCTGGGTTTAAAGCCTCAAGAACTTCGCCCGCGCAACAGAGCTCGAGAAATTTTCCGTAACGCTTAAGCCGCCGGCGATCGTGGTGCGTGTTCAATAATCGCGCCGCCTTCGCCTTCCCAAGAATGCACGGCTTCCTTTGCTAGTTTTTTAGTGACGTGTTTGCGTCTCTGCGTGCTGATGCCTTGAACATAATTCGCCAACAATATAGTGCCAAGGCCAGCCAGTACGGCGCCGATGATTCGAGCGTTGCTTCTCATGTGGTCTCCAGTCGAACAAAATCGAAATCAAATGCTGCGCCATTGGTGGTCGCATGTTTATCGGTCAATGTCCGACGGTGCCGTAGGAATCGCCCTACGTGCCGGAAGGCCCGATACACCGACTTCCACAGCGATCATTGGCTACACCGGCTATGTGCGCCAACAAACGGTCGCCGGGCTCAGTTTGGTGCAGACTGAGTCAATGAAAGCGTTGAACACCAGATGAACAGCAACACACAAAAGCTCCACCAACTCGGGCAGCGACTTTGGCTTGACAACATCAGCCGCCCTCTGCTAGCCAGTGGCACGCTTGCTCGCTACATTGCCGATCTGTCGGTGACGGGCTTGACCTCGAACCCGACCATTTTCGAACAAGCCATTGCCGCGAGCGGCGTTTATGACGAAGACATCAAACGCCTCGCAGCACTTGGTGAGTCTGACGAGGGCATATTCTTCGCGCTCGCCCTTGATGACTTGAAACGGGCCGCCGATTTGTTCCGGCCCCTGTTTGACGCGAGTGATGGCCGCGACGGCTGGGTATCGCTGGAGGTGTCGCCGTTACTCGCGCACGATTTGGCTGGTACGATCAGGGCTGCCGCAGCGTTGCACGCGAGCGCCGCGCGGCCAAATCTGTTCATCAAGATTCCCGGTACGGTAGAAGGAATTGCCGCGATTGAGCACGCGATCTACGCGGGGATTCCGATCAATGTGACCTTACTGTTTTCGCGCGAGCATTACCTCGCTGCCGCTGAGGCCTACATGCGTGGCCTGGAGCGGCGCCTTGCTGCCGGGATGACCGTCAGGATCGATTCCGTGGCCTCGCTGTTCGTGAGCCGCTGGGATTCTGCAGTAAAAGACACGACGGCGGTCCAGTTTCACAACCGGCTGGGCATCGCTATCGCCATGCGTACGTACCGTTCCTATCGCGAGTTGTTTGCCTCAGACCGATGGATGAAACTTGCCGCTGCCGGCGCGCGAGCGCAACGGCCGCTCTGGGCCAGTACCGGCACCAAGGACCCCGCCGCGCCCGACACGCTATACGTCGAAGCCCTCGCCGCACCAGACACCATCAATACCATTCCCGAAAAGACCTTGCTAGCGTTTGCCGATCACGGCGCCGTCGGCGCGGCGCTGCCAGCCACTAGTGGCTATGCGGACAATGTGCTTGAGGAGTTCAGGCGCGAAGGCATCAATGATGAAGCGCTCGCGGCGCAACTGCAAACAGAAGGTGTCGCGGCATTCGCGAAATCGTGGAGCGGGCTGATGGCGCGCATTGCAGAAAAACGATTGTGACCGCACCGGCAACGCAGGCGAGTCCCGCTTCATTAGCAACGTCGTCTGTGCTGACGATCAACGGCGGCTCATCAAGCATCAAGTTTGCCCTGTTTGCAGTAGACCGTCCGCCACAGCTGCTATTGCGCGGCAAGATTGAAAACATCGGGTTGCCGACTGCAATCTTTTCGATGCACGATGGCAGCGGTATTGAAATCTCATCACAATCCGTTGAAGCCCGTGATCACCCCGCCGCAATAACTGTGCTGATGAACTGGATAGAGCAGAGCGAACAGCTCGGCCTTGGCAAATTGATCGGCATCGGCCATCGAATTGTGCACGGTGGGCCATTAAACCACTCGCCACAGCGTGTCACCTCCCGGTTGTTGCGCGAACTGCAGCAACTCGCGCCGCTGGACCGAACGCATCTGCCACTGGAAATTCGGCTCATCGAAGAGTTCCAGCGGCGTTTCCCGCAACTGTCGCAGGTTGCCTGTTTCGATACCAGCTTTTTTCACCAGCTGCCACACCTTGCTAGATTGCTGCCAATACCGCGTCGCTATGGTCTGCAAGGCGTGCGCCGCTATGGATTTCATGGCTTGTCGTATGAGTTTCTGATCGGCGAACTGATTCGTGTCGCGGGTGTAAGTGCGGCCCACGGCCGCGTCGTGCTTGCACACCTTGGCAGCGGCGCCAGTCTCGCCGCCGTGCACGCGGGCAAGCCGATCGATACCACTATGGCACTGACGCCAGCCTCGGGGGTCATGATGGGAACGCGTTCGGGCGACATTGATCCAGGTCTCGCCTGCTACTTGGCGCGCACCGAGGGGATGGACGCTGCGCAATTTGATGACATGGTCAACACCAAATCCGGGCTGCTCGGTGTGTCCGAGACCAGCGCCGATATTCGCGAACTGCTTGACCGTGAAGCCGATGACCCGCGCGCGACCGATGCAGTCGCCTTGTTTTGTTATCAGATCAAGAAATGTATCGGTGCCTTTTCAGCGGCGCTTGGCGGGCTGGACATGCTGGTTTTCACTGGTGGTATCGGTGAGAACGCCTCCGTGGTTCGTTCACGAATCTGCGAGGGGCTGGGCTTTCTCGGTATTGAACTCGATAGCGAATGCAATGGGCAGAGCGCCGGTGTGATCTCGGCCGCCTCAGCACGCGTCAAGGTCCGCGTGATCCGCACAGATGAAGAATCGGTCATTGCGGCCGCCACCTGCGCCCTGCTGCGCAACAACGACTTCCAAAGGACGTCCGACTGATGAATGCCGCCGCAAACACCGTGACCACCGAATTGCTGGGCAGGATGGACGCTTATTGGCGCGCAGCGAACTATCTGTCGGTTGGGCAGATGTACCTTCGCGACAACCCTTTGCTGACGGTCCCGCTCAAGCCTGAACACATCAAGTGCATGCTGCTGGGGCATTGGGGCACCACGCCGGGTCAAAACTTCATCTACGTGCACTTGAACCGCGCGATCTGCAAATATGATCTCGACATGATTTACATCTCCGGTCCGGGACATGGCGGCCCGGCGGTGGTGGCAAATACCTATCTCGAGGGTACTTACAGCGAAGTCTATCCACACATCAGCCAGGACGAAGCTGGTCTCAGGAAATTGTTCATGCAGTTCTCTTTTCCGGGCGGAATTCCCAGCCACGCTTCGCCCGAATGTCCGGGCTCGATCCACGAAGGTGGTGAGCTTGGCTATTCACTGAGCCACGCGTTTGGCGCGGTGTTCGACAATCCCGATTTGATCGTCGCTTGCGTGATCGGCGACGGCGAGGCCGAAACCGGGCCCCTCGCCACCGCATGGCACTCCAACAAGTTTCTCGATCCGGTAACTGACGGCGTGGTGCTGCCGATTTTGCATCTCAATGGTTACAAGATTGCCAACCCGACCGTGCTGGCTCGCATCAGCCGCGACGAACTCGAACAACTTTTTCGCGGCTACGGCTGGACGCCTTATTTCGTCGAAGGCGTCGACCCCGAGCTGATGCACGAGACCATGGCGGCAACGCTGGACCTGGTGATAGAGCACATCAGGAAAATTCAGCATCAGGCACGTGCCGACGGCGCGTTAGAGCGTCCGCGTTGGCCGATGATTATCCTCAACTCCCCCAAGGGCTGGACCGGACCGAAGGTGGTCGATGGCCTGCAGGTCGAGGGCACCTTTCGTTCCCACCAGGTACCGCTTGCGGATCCAATCAAGCATCCAGAGCATCTGGTGCAGTTGGAGGTCTGGCTCAAGAGTTACCGCCCGCAAGAACTGTTCGACGCCGCCGGCCGACTGCTGCCGCAGCTAGCCGCGCTCGCGCCAGCTCGCGCGCGCCGCATGGGCGCCAATCCTCACGCCAATGGCGGTCTGCTGCTGCGCGATTTGCTCATGCCGGATTTTCGCGACTACTCTGTCGATGTTCGTACGCCCGGCGAACGCGGCATCGGCGACACCCGGGTGCTCGGCCCATTCCTGCGCGATATCGCCGCGATGAACGAGAGGCAACGCAACTTCCGTGTCTTCGGCCCGGATGAAACTCTCTCCAACGGGCTAGGCGCACTGTTTGAAAAAACCAACCGCCAATGGGACGCCGCCACCAAACTGAATGACGAATTTCTGGCGCACAGCGGACGCGTGATGGAAGTGCTGAGCGAGCACCAGTGCGAAGGCTGGCTCGAAGGCTATTTACTCACCGGGCGGCATGGTCTATTCAATTGCTACGAAGCGTTCATTCACATCGTTGATTCGATGTTCAATCAGCACGCGAAGTGGCTGAAAGTGTCGGCGCAACTGGCTTGGCGGCCAAAAATAGCGTCGCTGAATTACCTGCTGGCCTCGCACGTATGGCGGCAGGACCACAACGGCTTTACGCATCAGGACCCCGGATTCATCGATCACGTCGTCAACAAAAAAGCCGAGATCGTGCGCGTTTACCTGCCGCCAGATGCAAATTGCCTGCTCTCTGTGATGGACCATTGTCTACGTAGCAGACATTACGTAAACGTCGTCATCGCCGGTAAACACCCAGCCCCGCAATGGTTGACGATGGATGAGGCAGTACGCCACTGCGCCGCCGGTATCAGCATTTGGCACTGGGCCGGCAATTGCGTTGACGGACAGCCCGACGTGGTCATGGCCTGCTGCGGCGACGTGCCGACGCTGGAGACGCTGGCGGCCGTTTCACTGCTCAGAGCACATCTACCTGAAATCAGGGTTCGTGTAGTGAACGTGGTTGACCTGATGCGCCTGCAGCCGAAGGAAGAGCATCCGCACGGCTTGAGCGATATCGATTTTGACGCACTGTTTACCAAGGACAAGCCGATCATCTTCGCCTTCCACGGCTATCCAACATTGATCCACCGCCTCGCTTACCGCCGCACCAACCACAGCAATTTGCATGTGCGCGGCTATAAAGAAGAAGGCACCATCACCACCGCTTTCGACATGACCGTGCTGAACGACATCGACCGGTTTCATCTGGTGATGGACACCATTGATCGACTGCCACAGACGGGCGACAGAGGTAGCGCGCTAAAACAGCGGCTACAGAACAAGCTTGCCGGGCATCGCCAGTACATTAACCAGCACGGTGAAGATATGGCCGAAATCCGCGATTGGCGTTGGAGTAAAACGGGATCATCGCTCTACCCGTGATGATCGTGGTTTGCTCTGCGCGAAATAACCTTCGCCATCTGTACGACAGCGCACAGACCGGCGCCTTACCCCAGTCCACACTGCGCGCATCCATGGCGGTTGCGTTCGATCTGGTTCAAAACGTGATCGGCTGGCGCATCCAATGCGCCATCGTCCTACAGGCTAACGCATGGTTGTCTGATATTTAATAAGGTTCAAATCGCCAAATATACGGTCAAGCAACTGTAGTCGTATTGGGCGTCCGTGGCCGAAAGCCAACAACTGGCATCCGTTCAAACGAAAATTTCCACCAATCTGCACAACTTTATCCAAAAAAGGTCCCCATGAAAAACACCAATGCTATCAAACACATCTCGGCCGCCATTGCGCTGCTTGGATGTGCCGTTTCGCTATCCGCGAGTGCTCAGAGCAGCGCCTTTGACAATACTGATCGTCGCGATTACAACCCTTCCTGGTACGTCCTGCCGAGTATCGACCGGATTACGCCAGACAGCCGTTTCGGCAGCGACCATCGTGGCAACGGCTACGGATTGCGCTTTGGCAAGCCGTTGTCACCGATGTGGGATCTTCAGTGGGGCGCGAGTTTTGAGCGCCAGAGGTTTGGCGGCATACGCTACGAACAGAAAACCATTGGCGCCGATGTGCTCTATATGTTCTCGCGCAATGCGTTTCGCCCATTCGTTTTGCTCGGTGGCGGAGCAGAAAATGACAAGGTCAATATCTATAGCCGTGGATTCCAGACCCAGCGTACCTCACCTTACGTAAATGCCGGCCTCGGTTTCCAGTTCGATTTCAGCGACCAGTGGGGCATGCAGGCCGATTTGCGTCGTGGCCACACCTTTATCCGCAGCGGCAACAATTTCGGTTTTGATAGCGCCAACACCACCCGGGGCACGATCGGTGTCGTTTACCGATTCGACAAGCGCGCTGCGCCGTTCCCGACGCGCGTCGTCACGCCAGAGCCTTCCACACAAGCGGCACCCGCTGTTGTGGTCACGCCACCCGTTGTCGCTTCACCATCACCAACGCCACCTCCGCCGCCGCGCTTTGAGCGGGTGACGCTTTCTGCAACCGAACTGTTCTCGTTTGATCGTTCGGACCTAAGCGCGCCGCAGCCAAAGCTCGATGACATCGCCGCACAACTTGCCCGCAACACGCAGGTGACCAACATAACGGTCACGGGTTATACAGATCGCCTCGGCAGCGATGCGTACAACATGAAGCTGTCGCAGCGCCGTGCTGATACCGTCAAGTCTTATCTGGTCAGCAAAGGTGTAGCCGCGAATCGCTTGAACGCGATTGGCAAAGGCAAGAGCAATCCCGTGGTTCAGTGCAACGACAAAAACCGCGCTGCGCTCATCAAGTGTCTTGAGCCGAATCGCCGCGTGGAAGTCGAACAGATCGTTATTGAACGCCGCGTGCAGTAATCACCTATCGGCCATAGTCGGCCACGCATGAACAATGCAATTATCAATCCGCTCGCCGCAGCCGGTGAGCGGATTGGCGAGCCGCCAATCCACCAAACACCAGTGGATTTCGCGGTTCATTTTGAATTTGGCTTTACCAAACTTCTTCGGCTCATTGCCGATATTTTTTTTGCAAAACACGACTGGAAGCTGCCGGCTGACAGGACGCTGCGCGATGTGGTGCTAAGGGTGCGAGCCGACGAAGTGCATCACCGCGACATCAATCACGGCTTTGCGAACGAGCTCGACTGCACGTCGGCGAGCAGTTTGAACGTAGCACCTTACCCGCCGCACGCGGATGAAATTCGCCTGGAGCCATGACATGACGCGCGTCCCGGTCCCCGAGTCGGCATCCGTGAAATACGCGGGAACACAGCCACAAATCCGTAAGCCATTCTCCATGATTCGCGAGTTTCATCTCGCCGACTGGTTCACACTCGCCAATGCGATCTGCGGCATGGGTGCGTTGTTTGCCGTGATGTCGTACATTCAGTTGAACAGCATTCGGCATATCTATTTTGCGTGTGGCCTGGTGCTGGCTGCGCTGGTATTTGATGTCATTGACGGACGGGTCGCCCGCTGGCGCCAGAAGACCTCGGCCATGGGCCGCGAGCTCGATTCGCTGGCCGACGTGATTTCGTTCGGCGTGGCGCCCGCCATCATCGCCTTCGGTTGCGGCATGAGCGGCTTTTTCGACCGTATCGTTCTCGCCTTTTTCGTCGCCTGCGGCGTTTCGCGGCTGGCCCGCTACAACGTCACCGCCGAAATGCTCTCCGACAGCAGCGACAAAGTGCAGTACTTTGAGGGCACGCCCATCCCCACATCAGTGTTGCTGGTTTGCCTGCTGACATTGGCCGCATTTATGGGCGCGCTGGGTGAAGACCTCTGGTTTGGTGAGTTCAGCATTTTCGGATTGCAGTTTCATCCGCTGGTGCTGTTGTTCGCCGTATCGGGGTCGCTGATGATCAGCAGGATTCGTATACCCAAGCTTTGAGCAGCTTTTTTGCAGACCACGTCTGGATAGTCAAACCGTTGTGCGACGAGGATTTTCAGGCAAATTGAGTCTATGGACTGCGCCGGAGATTCGCCTTCAGTGTGAGGAACTTCTTATAAAATCCGTTCACCGTGAGCCTGTCGAAGGGTCGTGCTGTAAGGTGCTGATTCCAGCGAGTGAGCGTGAGGGTCGACGAGCTCACGACGAATGGCTAAAGGGTTATTAAAAGTTACCTAAGTGATGGGCGGCTGCAGCCAGCTGGGACGAATCGCACAGACCAAGTCTCGACTCGCATCACACAGTTTCATGGAGCGAGAGATTCATCGCGACAAAAATTACCGCCCCCTGTGACGCCGCCAATCGGTTGGACTCCGCAAGCGCGCGAGCAGCGACTGCGTGGTCTCCCAGTGCCTGCTCAACCAGGAATCGCAGCCGCGCTGCATGCGCCTGCAGCCACTGTTCGCCAGTCAGCCGCTCGACGAGCAGAGGGTCGTTCAGCGTCTTGCGGGCGGCCGCGGCATCGCCGGCGATAAGTTCGGCGCGGGCTTGCACGAGCAGAAACGCCGGCACGCCGATGTTGTGGCCGGTGCCGCGCCAAGCGCTGATCGCGGCGGATACTTCCTGTACGCCGCCCAAATCGCCGGTCGCAGCTCTGGCCCAGCCATGTACCGCGTGCGCAGCGGTCGCGAGCAGATCAAATCCGCGTTCGAGGCACAAGTCACGCGCGGCCAGAGAGACTGGAAGAGCGGCGACGGGATCGTTGAGATACAGGGCTGTCCACATGGCCGCGCCGTAAGCATAGGCGCGCGTGAACGGCGGTAAACCGCCTTCAGCCAGCGCGATGGCGGCTGCCGCTTCTGCTCTGGCGCCGGTCGCATCTCCCGCATAGGCATTTGCCCAGGCGAGAATCCCACGCGTGGCGACTTCGGTGTTCTGCACCAGGCTGATTTCGGTACTTCCTACCGGCGGTCTGAAATCCAATGCCGCGCGCATGGTGGTTCGTGCTGCCTCGACGCGTCCGTTCCAAAAATGCGTAGAGCCCTGCGCCCGTAGCGCCTCACTTTTGAGTGCAATATCGTCTGCGCGCTCGGCAATCTCGACCATGTCAGCGGCCAGTTCCGCCGCGCGCTCGTATTCGACTTCGCCGATGGCGATCTGCCATTGCCCGCGTACCGTGCGAAACAGCAAATCGCTGCGTCCGGAGGAAAGGCACAGTGCCCGCGCGCTGGCAAACAATTCGGTACTGGCGGTGTCAGCCCAGCCGTTGGTCGCCATCAGCATGGCGCATAGCCCCAGTTGCAACTCGATCGTAAGACTGGTTTTCTCGGTACTTTCGGGGCATTGCGACAACAAGGCCAGCGCATTGCGAAACGCGTCTTCGGCTTCGCGCCCCGCTGCTGCTGCTGCTGCGATACGGCCCGACTGCCGATAATAGTCAACAGCCTTTTGCGCGCAATGCGGGCGCGGCGTGCGATCTTCGGCCGCGCGATGCCAGTGGTAGGCCATGGTTGCTGCCATGTTTGGCGCCGCAGCCAACCCCTCGCGTTCGTATTTTTCTGCAAGCACCTCATGCAGCTCGCGGCGTTGGGAAAACAGCATCATGTTGTAGATGATTTTCAACAGCAACTCGCTTCGGAAGCGGTACGCTGAACTGCCGCCCGCAGTTCCGTTCACCCGCAGCGTCAGCAGCGCCTGATCAAAAACTTCGCAGTGGCCGTCGACAGCGGGCTGGTCTTTATGTACCGGGTGAATTGCACTGAGCGTGGTGCTTTCAAACTGGCTACCGATCACGCTCGCGACTTTGATGGTGAGCTGTTCGTCCGGCGACAACCGGTCGATGCGCGCAGTGATCAGGCCCTCAACGGTATTGGGCAATTTGATCGCCTTCAGATCGCGCCCGCCGCACCATTCGGCACTGTCACCGTGAATGACGAGCAGGCCATCAGCGCGCAGTGCCAAGGCGATTTCTTCGGCATAGACCGGCACACCCTCGGCACGCTCGATGATCAGCCGCCCGGCAAGATCGGGCAGCGTCTTGATGCCAAGTCGCCAGCAGGCGACCTGGGTGATCGCCTCATCCGTCAGTGGTTTCAACTCAATCACATTTACTGACTTGTTACGTTGAAGATCTCCCAACCAAGGCGTATCGCGCCCCGCCTCCGGCGTAAACGATGCAATCACCAGCAGTGGTGCGGCGTGGCCTGCAAGACGCATCAGCATCTCGGCCGATGCGCCGTCTATCCATTGCACATCGTGCAAAACGACAACTACCGGTTTCCGTAAGGCCGACTGCCCAAGGACCGCTTCGAACAAGTCACGGGTGCGTTCTGCGCGACCGCTACCGGCGAGATTGCGAGTTTCATCGTTGTCGTCCCAGCCTAGCGGCAATACCGGCTCGAATAGCGGGGCCGCCATGAGGTGGCGCGGATCGTCGGGGAGTGCTGCCAATATGCTGTAGCGCCGCGCTGCCGGATCCGGTGCGGTCAGCTCAGCGCGAAATAGCCCCTCAAACACGCTGCACCATGCGCCATAGGGTGTGTGATGGTCGATCGAGTCGCCGGCACCAACCAGAACCGTCATGCCGCGCGCGCGCGCGCGCCGTGCCGCTTCCTCCAGTGCACGTCCCATGCCCATGCCGCGCTCGGCCTTGATGAGCACCCCGCCGCCCGACTCGCCTCGCGTGATGGCGTCGAGTCGATCATTAATAATAGCCATTTCGGCTTCGCGGCCAATCGGTGGCGCGCGCGTGACGCCGGTGCTGGCCTGCGTCACTGTGTCGCCTTCAACGGGGCGGAAAATCGCAACTGGCGCTGACCTGCCTTTAACCTGTATCGGCGGCAGCGTTTCAAACTTCAGACGGCGTTGCGCGGCCGTCCAGGTTGGCTCGTCGCATAGCAAGCCACCGTTTCCGGGTGCTTTGGCCGCCTGCATCAAACGCGCAGCGAGGTTAACGATGTTGCCCATGACGGTATATTCGCGGCGCTGTGCATTACCGATGGAGCCGCAGAATGCGAGCCCGGTAGTGATGCCGATGCTACATTCGTGGCCGGCCGCAATCAGCACCTGGCGCATGGCCAGGGCCGCGCGCACCGCGCGCTCCGGATCGTCAATATGGCCCAGAGGCGGCAAGCCAAGTACTGCAATCAGCGAAGCACCCTTGTCGTCGACACTGATCTTGTTGATGCTGCCTTCGAAGCGGTATAGCGCCAATTGCATGGATTTCATCGTTTTATGGGCATCAGCCAACGGCCGCTCCGCATTAAACGTGGGGAGGTTCAGAAAGATCACCGACAGGCGGCGCTGTTCACCCAGCCAATCGGTCTGATTGGCATCCAGACGGGTGCGAATCGCCCCAGGAATGTACCGGCGCAGCGCAGCCGCGGCGATCGGTAGCACATCGACCACGCTGGCAGCGGGTGCGTCCGCGATGAACGGGCCGGTGACGCGGAACGCACCCTCGTCCAAAGGCTCGGCAGCTACGTCGCCGCGGATATACGCCGCTGCTGCTGCGGAAAGCACCACATCGCCCGGCGAGGCCAGGCCATTGGCAATACCAACTTGCTCCAGCGGCGAGCCAGCCAGAAGAAATTCCCAGCGCTCGTAGACGCCGCCAAGATGCGAACAAACCACCTCCCCGGCGCCGACAGAGATTTTCATCGAGAGGCGCAAGTCGCCACCGACGTCGTAGTTGTTTAGCTCCAGCTGTAGTTGCAGGGCGCAAGCCGTGGCACGCCTGATGGCGAACGCGAGGGCTTCACTTGGCCCGTCTGGCGCGGGCCACAACACGATCAGGGCGTCGCCCGCGAACTTGACCACGTCGCCGCCCCAGTGCTCAACGATATCAATGATGCGGCCGAAATACAGATTGAGTACCTGCGTCAGGTGTTCGGTGCCGGCTGGGCCCTCAGCGGCCAGGCGTTCGGTGAGCTTGGTGAATCCGGACACGTCGGCAAACAGCAGCGCAGCTGGAAAGCGCTCTCCGACGGGCTCATTGCCGCCCAGGCGGCCATCGTTGGCGCGTTGCACGATCAGCTTCGGCAAGTAGCTGGCCAAGGCCTTTAGGTAGGTCGACATATTGACTCGAGTTTGGCGTTAGGCAGTCGAAGTAACACCCATTTGGTGTTGGGCAATGTATCCGGCAGCTGGCGTGCCGTCAACAACAGGGCAAGATCGCGGCCTTGAATAGCGCGTTCCCCGCCCAGCTCAGGCGAGAAGCTGGCGATACAACGCCGCATACTGTGCACTGGTCGTGGCCTGGGTGAAAGGCAACACCTTCGCCCGCGCCCGCGCGCCCATGGCCGGATCAGCCACTGCGGTCTGAATCGATTTTGCGATTGCTTCCGTGTCCAGCGCATCGGTGACGAAGCTATCAACACCGTGCTCGATCCAGTCGGCAGCACCCGACTGCGCGCTGGCGACGACAGGTAGTCCGCACGACATCGCCTCGCCGAAGACCAGGCCAAAGGGCTCGTACAAAGACGGCATGACAAAGACGTCGCTCGCTGCGTAGTAGGGCCGAACATCGGCAAGTGCACCCGTGAAGTGCGCGCGATCCATCAATCCCAATGAGTAAGCAAACGCCTGATACCTCGCGGCGTTCTTATCTTTGCCGACCACGATGGCATGCAAACCAGGGACCTTGGCTGCCGCCATGAGAAATCCAGCGACGCCTTTTCGTTCGAATCCGGAGCCGACGTAGATCGCCACCGCTGCGTCTGGTGAAATTCCTAGTTGCTTTCTTGTTGCAAGCCGATGCTCGTCGCGCAACCGAGGATGAAACGCGTCCGAATCGATGCTGCCATAAATAACATGCAGCTTTTCTGCGGCTACACCGTAATGGCGGATCACGTCTTGCTTCACCATTTGCGAGATACAGATAACGGCTCTGAGTTTTGATGACTGATACATGCGCCGTTCAGCATCCAGCACGTAACGATGGTGCGGATTGATACTCACGCCGAATTTTTTCATCGGTGTTTGTACCCGCCTGCGCTGCGCAAGCCATTCAGCATGTACGCCATCGACCGCGTGAAACACGTCGCAGCAGGCCATGCGTTCATACGATTGCACCAGGTCGAATTTTTCTGTTTGAAGCTGCTCACACACCGCGTTGGCGAAGCCGCGATCCCGGCCTGCTGAGGTGAAGTAGCGCGGATTGACGATCTGGTGCGCGATACTGCCCTCAGCGCTTTGTGGCCAGTCGCGCGTGATGATCGTCGGCTCTGCGCCTTGCGCAACGAGCGCGGCGGCAGCACTGTTAAGGAAACGCTCAGCGCCGCCGAAGGGGTCGTACCTGGAGCGAATGAGGGCGAGTTTCATGCGGTGTTGAACGTGACGACCAATCTGGAATGCAAGGCGCGAAGATAGCAGAAATGACGCGATGGAGGCGGTCGTGCCTGGTAGTTACAT
This sequence comes from Burkholderiales bacterium, assembly GCA_038321965.1. Taxonomy (GTDB): domain Bacteria; phylum Pseudomonadota; class Gammaproteobacteria; order Burkholderiales; family Usitatibacteraceae; genus UKL13-2. The sequence continues at coordinate 250,434 of JBBQFL010000001.1, forward strand.
TGCGGCAGCCGAAAAAAGCAAAACACCAGAACTGGCGAGGCTATCTGGCCGAAAATGCCTGAAAAGCCGCGCAGAATGGCGATCTTTGGTTTTCAGTGTGAAGTCGCTCCGTCATAACGCTACAATTCGCCACTCGTTTCCAACCTTCTGTCGCCGCTCGTCTTCGCCAATGTATCCGCCCTCAACCACCCCATGAAGCCGCTATCCATCCTCCACACTGAATCCTCGCTGGGCTGGGGCGGGCAGGAAATTCGTATCCTGACGGAAGCCCGCGGCATGCTGGATCGCGGGCACCGCGTGACGTTGCTGACGCCGCTAGAGGCGGAGATATTCCCTGCCGCCAAACGCAAAGGCATCCCGGTGGAAGCGGTCAATATTGCCAAAAAACGCCTCGGTCCGCTGCTTGCGTTGCGCGGCTGGCTGAAGCGGCAAGGCAGCCAATTTGATGTCATCAACACCCACAGCTCCACCGATAGCTGGCTCTCCGCAGTTGCCTGCGCAACATTAAATGACATGCCCGCCCTCGTGCGTACCCGACATGTCTCCACACCGATCAACAACCATTTCTCCACGCACTGGCTCTACGACAAAGCGACTGCGCACATCGTCACCACGGGAGAGGCACTGCGGCAGCAATTGCATAACGAGAATGGTTATGCGCTTTCGCGCATGACATCGGTACGTACCGGCATTGCGCTCGATTACTATCACCCACTCGACAAGCTCGCCTGTCGGGCGAAGCTGGGGCTTGAAAATCGCCCAACCATCGGAATCGTCGCGACACTTCGTGACTGGAAAGGCCATGAGGACTTGCTGGATGCGATGGTGCTGTTACGCAGCCAGTTTGCCGGGTTTTCCGATTGGCGGCTGGTCATCGTTGGCGATGGGCCGGAGCGTGAGCGGCTGCTGCAAAAAACGGCGGCAAGGAAACTGAATGATGTCGTCAAACTCGTCGGCAATCAGGACAACGTGCCGGAATGGTTGTCTGCGTTTGATATTTTTACGCTGCCTTCGTATGGCAATGAAGGCGTGCCACAGGGCATCATGCAGGCAATGGCGTGTGGCCTGCCGGTGGTGTGCACGTCGGTCGGCGCCATCAGCGAAGCCGTACAGGACGGTCGCACCGGCATCATGGTAGCCACGCGCAATCCGCAGTCGCTGGCGGACGGGTTGGCACTGCTGATGAATGATGCCGAGGGACGCGTCCAGATGGGTAACGAGGGACATGCGTTCGCGCGCGAACATTTTGGCGTCGACGTGATGCTTGACAAGATGGAAGCGGTGTTTCGGCAGCACGCTCGCGCATGACGGCAATGAGGTCAGCGCCGAACACGCGGATCACGGCAGAGCAGGCGCTGGCGGCGAAGCGGGTGTTGATCATCAATGTCACGCGCATCGGCGACACGTTACTTGCCACACCTGCGATTCGCGCCATCGCCAGATTTTTTCCTAATGCGAGCCTGACCTTGTTGGGCCATCCCAAGCGCGTGGAGGTGCTGGAAAATATTCCCTACATTCAACGCATCGGCGGCATCGATAAACGCTCGGCGCTATTGCGCGGCTGGCGCGACATCATTGCCGGTCCCGAATACGACTGGGCATTCGTGTGGCGAAACGACGAGGCGCTGGTGCGCTACGCGCTGCGCAAAGCGCGTCATGTGGTGGCATATCGCCAGCAGAGTGAGAGTATCAATTCAAAACTGTTCGCTGACGTCGAACGCATTGGTGACAATCAGATCCATGCCGTCGCATGGGCACTTTCCTTGCCGATGGCCGTCGGCATTACTGCAGATGGCTATCAACTGGATTACCGCGTTAGCGAAGCCGAAGCACTCGCTGCGCGGCAGCGCCTGCAATCCGACTTTCCAAACGCGCCGGGGCCGATCATCGGCATGCAGGTGGCGAGCTTTGCAACCAAGAGCTATCGCGACTGGCCCATCGACAACTTTATCGAACTTGCTACACGCATCGCCAAAGAAAATGAAGGCGCGCGCTTTGTGCTTTACGGTACCCAGAGCGATCAGGAGCGCATCGCCAGATTGACCAGTGCTTTGCCCGGCAAGTCAAAGAGCTACGCGGGCACATTCAGCTTGCGGGAAACCGTGGCGATGATGTCCTGCACCGATCTGTACGTTGGCGTGGACACGGGGCCCACGCATCTGTTCGGCGCGCTCAAGAGACCTATGGTGGTGTTGTATCACCCTTCGCTGCGTAGCGCTCTCTATAAACCATTGGACGCGCCGGCGCTGTACGTAGTTGATCATCCGCAGGCGGGGCCTAATGCGACCAGTGACATTCCGATGGCGGAGATCAGTGTGGATACGGTTTGGCAGGCGGTTTCGGCTGCGCTGCGCGGGGATGCTTCAATCTTGCCCGGGCTGCCCGCGATCGGGTTTTAGTGAGCTGGCAATTTCTAAGGGGCCAGAGACTCAGGCGACAGACACATTGCGTGCTGCGGGTCGACTCCTTCCCCCGGCAACGGGGGAAGGTAGGGATGGGGGCGATACCTCCTACGAAGACACCCCCATCCCCGCCTTCCCCCGCGATTGCGGGAGAAGGAGAGGACTTGCGACGAGTGAGCGCCGGAAATGTCGCCGCGTCAATTTCCGGCCGCTGAGTAAATCCACTCCGTCGGGAAATCAGACTTCCTACCGTCAATTTCACGACATCGCCAGCAATTCATTCAACGCCGCCGTCACCTTTGCCACCGGCAACTGCGTCAGGCACTCGCTCACTTTCGATCCACCACAGCCATCATTGCCGCAAGGGCGGCAACTATGCCGCGCTTCGGTCGAGGCGACGATTCGATGGACGACACTCCACGGACCCCAGTGCGCCTCACCGGACGGCCCAAATAACGCCACCGTTGGCGTCTGCATGGCGGCAGCCATATGCATCGGCGCCGAATCGACACCGACGAAGGCGCGGGCGTGGGCGGTGAGGGCTGCCAGTTCCTTGAGTGACAGCGCACCGGTCAGGTCGACCACCGGCGCTTTCAGAAAGCTCTTGATTTCGGCGATCATAATGCGCTCGTCTGGGGCAGGTGCTGCGGTCAGCACCACGCGTTGGCCACTGCGGCCCAGTTGGAGAATGAGCTCAGCGAAGTTCTGCGACGGCCAGGTCTTGAAAAACCACCGCGAGGTGGGGTGAATGTGGATAAACCGCTTGTGTTCGATGCCGTGCAGCTCCATCAATGCCTGCACTTTCTTTTCCGCTGCCTCACCCGGTACCAGCACCAGTTTTTTTTCCGCTTCTGACGGGTAGATGCCGAGGCGTCGCAAAGCATCGAGATTCGTTTCCACAGTGTGGCGAAAGGTCGTGCGCGGCGAGGGAAAGGTGTGCGTGAAACTAGTTTTCCACAAGTAGGAATCGCGCCCTTCGTTAATGCCTTGCGCCCGCTGCGCGACCGAATAACGTGGACCGAGCAGACGAGTCAGCCATGCGCCGCGCGGATGCTCGGTAAGATGAATCAGCAAGTCGTAATGCCGCGCTCGAAGTGTGCGCAACAGCTTCAGTTCCGCCGCCCCTTGCCGCAACACACCCTGGTGTTTCCAGTCACGGTCTATGCAATGCACCTCACTAATGGCGGGGTGTTCGCTCAACATCTCGCGCGTGTCCTGATAAACCAGTGCATCGACATCGATATGCGGCGCATGATTTTTCAATACCTGGACGACCGGCGACGTTAGCAGCACATCGCCGTGGTGACGAAGTTTCACGACCAGCGCGCGGCGGACTTGCTTTAGATCAATAGCGTCAGGAACCATGCTTCGACGATAGCAGAATTAGCGCTCCCAGTGGGTGGCCTTCAATTGGCCTGCAACAATCTGCTACCTTCGGCGAATCCATTCGCGGTTACCATTTACCACTTCGCCACGCCTGTTCACCCTGGAGCCGCGCCCAATGATTCGAATTGCCCGCAGTTTAGTTGCCTGTCTTGCGTTGTCAGCCGTAGCTGGCGTGTCGATATCGGCACGAGCGGCTGAGGGATACTATCGACAACCGGCCATCTCAAACGACAGCATCGTCTTCGTCGCCGAAGGTGATCTCTGGCGGACAGGCTTGGCAGGCGGCACTGCGCAGCGGCTCACCACCAATCTGGCGGCAGAGTCGAACCCGGCCATTTCTGCAGACGGCAAATGGATTGCATTTACCGCGCGTTACGAGGGGCCGGCTGAGGTGTATGTGATGCCTGCCAGTGGTGGTGCGCCGGTCCGCCTGACGTTCGATGGCGATGTCGCACTGGTACAGGGCTGGACGCCAGATGGAAGAGTGCTTTACGCCACGCAACGTTATTCAGGCAAGCCAGACCCGCGTCTTTACACCATCGATCCCGTTAGCCGCGCGACGGCGTCGATCCCGTTGCATCCGGCTGCGGAGGGATGCTACGCCGGCAGCACGCTATTCTTCGCCAGGCAGGCACAGATCAGCGATAACGTAAAGCGCTACGAGGGCGGGCTGGCGCAGAAAATCTGGCGCTTCGATGCTGGCAAAGAAGCGCTGCCACTGACCGCCGACCATGCCGGCACCAGTCGGCAACCACTCTGCGGCAATGGTCGCGTTTATTTCATTGCGGATCGCGATGGCACCCTTAACATCTGGTCCATGGCCCCAGACGGGCGCGATGTGAAACAACACACCCGCCATACCGAGTTTGATATTCGTGGCGCATCGATTTCTGCCGACGGCAAACGCATTGCCTATCAGCGCGGCACCGATATCCATGTTCTCGATACCACAAGCAATACCGACAGCAAACTCGCGCTGAGCCTGCAATCGGATTTCGAACACACCCGCACGCGCTGGGTAAAAACTCCTTGGGACTTCGTCACCGCAATCGCGCCTTCGCCAACTGGTGATCGTGTGGCCATCACTGTCCGTGGCCAGGTCGTGGTGGTACCGGCGGGCAATGGCCGCCGCGTCGAAGTCACAAGGGCATCTGATTTCCGTGCCCGCGACGCCGCCTTCTCGCATGACGGCAAAAGCGTGTTCACATTTACCGATAAGTCAGGCGAAGTCGAGTTGTGGCGTTTTGCGGCGAACGGCGTCGGGGAACCTCAACAACTGACCAAGGGTGCTACCGTATTGCGCCAGCGAGCGTTCCCCTCACCAGACGGCAAGTGGGTCGCCCACTTCGATAAAGACCGTCGCCTGTATCTGCTCAATTTGGCCAGCGGCGACGATAAGCAAATTGATCACAGCAAGGTCGACGCCTACGAAAGCATCACGTGGTCACCCGATAGCCGCTGGATCGCCTTCACCAAGAGCGCCCAGAATTTGTTTGAGACACTTCAACTGATCGAAGTTTCAACGGGCAAGCTGACGCAACTCACCAGCGATCGCTACGACGCGCGCGAACCTGCCTTCAGCCCGGATGGTAAATGGCTCTACTTTCTCGGCAACCGCAATTTGCGCAGTCTGGTCACCAGTCCCTGGGGCCAGCGCAATCCGGAGCCGTACTTTGATCGACAAACAAAAATATACGCACTCGCACTCGATCCTACCGCCCGCTGGCCATTTTTGCCCAAGGATGAATTGCAAAAACCAGAGCCGGATAAGAAACCGGAGACGCCCAAAGCGGCAGAGTCTGCGGATGGAAAATCCGACGGCAAAGCGGACACCAAGACAGACGAGAAGGCCGACGCCAAAGAGACCGGTAAACAGCCACCACCGAAGATTTCTCCGTTGGTGTTGGCCGGATTGAGTGATCGCCTGTACGAGGTACCGGTGCCGGCCGGCAATTACAGCCGGCTCTCAACGGATGGAAAGCGACTGTATTTTGTCGTCACTGAAACGGCGGTAGAGCGCAAGTTATCGCTGCGATCCGTGGCAATCGAATCGCCAAATCCGCTGCCGCCGACGGTCGAGCTGTTCTTTGATGAAATTCGCAGTTATCAAATGACTGAAGATCGCAAGAAACTGCTGGTACGGAAAGTCAACGACCTGTTCATGTTCGATACGGGAAAGTCCGTGCCGCCTCAGGCCGAGCAAGCCAAGTTCGCCGTAAACCTGCGCGACTGGTCCATCGCGGTTGACCCGCGTGAAGAGTGGAAGCAGATGTTTGTCGATGCGTGGCGCATGCATCGTGACTTCTTCTATGACAAGAATATGCACGGCGCAGACTGGACAAAAGTAAAGGCAAGATACGAGCCGCTGATGGCGCGCGTGACCGACCGCGCAGAAGTCAACGACGTGCTGGCGCAGATGTCGGCGGAGGCGGCGGCGTTGCACAGCCAGGTAGGCGCTAGCGACTTGCGCAAAGGCGAAGACACGATCGATGTCGCCGCACTGGCTGCAGATGTGGTGAAAACGGCACAGGGTTTTCGCGTCGTCAGGCTGTTTGGCGGCGACGCCGAATTGCTCGAAGAGCGCAGCCCGCTGGCCAAAACGGAGGTCAATGTAAAGGAGGGTGACACCATTACCGCCGTGAACGGATTGGCAACGGCGTCGGTCGCGAGCATTAGCGAGCTGCTGCGCAATCAGGTTGGCAAGCAGGTGCTGCTGAGTGTAACCGAGGCCAGCGGAAAATCGCGAGACGTTATTGTGACGCCGATAAGCGCACGTGCCGATCGCGATCTACGTTATCTGTCGTGGGAAGCAGAGCGGAAGGGGCGCGCCGAAAAAGTAAGCAACAACCGCATCGGCTATGTACATCTGCAGGCGATGGGTGCCAATGACATTGCCCGCTGGGCGCGCGAGTTCTATCCGGTGTTTCAACGTGAAGGGCTGATCATCGATCTGCGGCACAACCGCGGCGGCAGCATCGACTCGTGGATTATCGAAAAACTGCAGCGACGTGCGTGGCACTTCTGGCAATCGCGCCAGTCCGACGCCCTGCGCTGGAACCAGCAACTTGCTTTCCGCGGCCACGTGGTGGCGATCATCGACGCAGAGACCTATTCGGATGGCGAGACCATGGCACAGGGTCTGCGGCGTTTGGGCATTGCGCCGTTGATCGGTATGACGACGGCAGGTGCAGGTATCTGGCTCTCGGACCAGAATCGCTTGCGCGACAACGGCATCGCGCGCGCCGCAGAGTCGGGCGTGTTTGTGCAGGATGGACCCGGATCCAAAGGCGAACATGACTGGATTACTGAGGGTATTGGCGTGAAGCCTGACATGGAGGTCGATAATCTGCCACACGCCACCTTCAAGGGGGAAGACGCGCAATTGGACGCCGCCATCGGGTATCTGATGGACAAAATGGCAAAAGACCCGATGAGAGCTCCAGCGCTGCCGCCGTTTCCATCCAAGTCAAAACCATAACAGCGCCAGCGGCGCGCTCGATCGTTCAGTCAGTTGTAGCACACGCACTAACCCCACCCTAGCCCTCCCCTGCGAAGGGGGTGGAGCGAGGGTTTAGCGACGTATGCGTCGCGCTCGCGGAACGGCTGGCCGATGTAGCGGCCAGCGCGCCCTGCAAGGGGGCTAGGGCGGGGTTAGCGCGTACAGATATCCAGTCTCGAAAATCCAAACGCGTAGATCGCCATTCCATGCGCATCTCAAGCCAGTTTGGTGCCACGAAGCGCGCCGGTGCTGGAGTTTGAAACCTCTGTAATGAAGTAGCAGTGCCGCTAACGCACTTCCAGAAACTCTCGCAACCGCTCAATCTCGTCTGCCAATTCCCGCTTGAACACCACTGCGTCAGTTCGTGGCGGCTTTCCCGCCACATAGCCAATCTCCACCTTGAAATCCGTCGTACGCCCCGCCCCGCCTGAGGCTACATTCGCCCACCCGATGACGTTATCCCGCCACAGCAGCGGCAACGCGTAATACCCCAGCTTGCGCTTTTCAACCGGTGTGTAAGCCTCGAATCGATACGGCCAGCTCCATAGATGTTCAAAACGAATGCGGTCCCAGACGACGGGATCAAACGGCGCCAGCAGATACACCTTGTCTGCAACCGCTTCGGGCATGACTTCCGCAGCAGGCCAGATATAGTTCACATGATCCACTTTTTCCACGCGAAGCTCACCGCGCTTGAGCATCAAGGCCAGGCGCTTTTCGCAATCCACGCCCGGCCGCGCACCACTCATCACGCGCGCAAAGCGCAGCAATGAACTCATGGGCATCGGTGCATACAGATTGACCATCAGCCGCACCAGCCCATCGGCGCGCGCGGTTCCCGCCAAAACCCGATCCGCCTTGGGCACCATTGCGTAAACACGGATGCCGGCATCGCGCCGCAATACGCGCACTTTGCCTTCGCGATGCAGACCTTCGAGCATCAGTGTCGTTGTGGACGAAGTACCACCCCAACCATTGACGCGCCGGTCACTGCCTAGCGACTTCTCAATATCCCTCGGATGGGCGTGTTGGTGCTCTTTCAGGTAGCTCAACACACGGCGGCGCAATGGCAAGTGTTCTGCCATGAAGTCGCGCCAGCGCTGGGAAGTGTTGCGCGGATGCAGCAGTGCCAATTCATCGCGATGGAAGAAGCCGTAGTTGTAAATGCTGTCTTCGAACACCGCCAGCGAAGCGTAATTTTTCTCCAGATCGTCGGCGCGATAGTCTGTGACGCGGTGACGCAGGATCAAGTCCTGCGCGCGAGCAGGGGCGCGAATCGGATCCGCCTGCAAATAGCCCAGTTTCTTGATCGCCTGCTCAATACTGAGCGGCGCAAACAGCGAGCGAGTTACCGCGTAACGCCGTAATGCAACCAGGGTTACGGGTTCTCCCGTCACTTGATCGTGTTCTTGTCCTGACCGAACCAAAGCTTTCTCTGTGCTGCCGATATTTCTGTCGGGGGCGCCTCCGGCCTTACTTCCTTCGCGCGAGCGTAGGCGCGAGTAGTCGCTGGTCGGGCCTTGATCACAGCGTGCCAGCGCGCCAGATGCGGGAAATCATTCATGTCCTGGCCCTGATTGGCAGGAATCACCCACGGATACGACGCCATGTCGGCAATCGTGTACTGCTTGCCGGTAATAAATGCGCGATCAGCCAGCCGCTTGTTCAGCACAGCATACAGGCGCGATGTTTCTCTCACGTAGCGGTCAATTGCATACGGGATTTTTTCTGGCGCGTAGTTGCGAAAATGGTGGTTCTGCCCGGCCATCGGGCCCAGCCCGCCCATCTGCCACATTAACCATTGCAGCGCCTCGACCTGGCCGCGCAGATCCTTGGCGATGAATTTGCCGGTCTTTCCCGCAAGGTAGAGCAAGATCGCGCCAGACTCGAACACGCTGATCGGTTTCTTGTCGTCGGCTGGTTCGTGGTCAACGATGGCGGGCATGCGGTTGTTGGGCGAAATCTTCAGGAAGTCCGGATGGAATTGTTCACCGGTGCCGATGTTCACGCCCTTGACCGTGTAAGGCAGTTTGGCTTCTTCGAGAAATAGCGTGATCTTGTGCCCATTCGGCGTGGGCCAGTAGTAAAGGTCAATCATTTGCTTCTCCAGTTCTATTTGCCAAACGCATTCACACCCGCGCGCTTGTATTGATCGGGCCATTCTAGCGCGCTGCCCAGTTCCTGCGCAGCGTGTCGCGGCCAGTACGGATCGCGCAACAGGGCCCGCGCGAGAAATACGCAATCGGCATCGCCGTCGGCAATGATCTGCTCGGCTTGCACGGCATCGGTGATCAAACCAACTGCACCGGTGGCTACCTCTGCGCCAGCGCGAATCGCGCGCGCGAACGGTACTTGGTAGCCGGGACGAATGGTCATTTTGGCATCAGCAACGTTACCACCCGAAGACACGTCGACGAGGTCGATGCCCAGCGATTTCGCGCGTTTGCAGAATTCGATCGACTGCGCCACATCCCAGCCGCCTTCTTTCCAGTCGCTCGCCGAAATGCGCAACATTACCGGCAAATGCGCGGGCCAAACATTGCGGACGGCCTCGCAGACCGCAAGCGGGAAGCGCATGCGGTTTTCCAGCGAGCCGCCGTATTCGTCGGTGCGCAGATTCGACAGCGGCGAGAGGAATTCGTGGATGAGATAACCATGCGCGCCGTGAATTTCTGGCACCTCGAAACCTGCCGCCAAAGAGCGTTTTGCAGCGGCAACAAATGCGTCCACCGTGCCGTGGATTTCAGCAATCGTCATTTGGCGGGGTTGCGGGTAGCTCTCGGAAAAGGCCAAATCGGCAGGCCCAATAACCGGCCAACCGCCTGCTTCATTGGCCACCGCGCCATGGCCACGCCAAGGTGAGTAGGTCGACGCCTTGCGGCCCGCATGCGCCAACTGAATAGCCGGGACTGCGCCCTGCGCTTTGATGAATGCGGCAATGGGCTTCCACGCAGCCTCCTGAGCATCAGACCAGATGCCGGCATCCTCTGGCGATATACGGCCTTCCGGAGTGACCGAGGCGGCCTCAGTCATCACCATCGCCGCGCCACCGACGGCGCGCGAACCCAGATGCACCATATGCCATTCGTTGGGCATGCCATCGATGCAGCTGTACTGGCACATGGGCGAAACAAAAACGCGATTCTTGAATGTCAGTTGGCGGAGAGTAAGTGGAGAAAATAGTTGGGACATGTCGGTGGCTTCTGGGTCGTTTAAGGGTTGAGGGGACCATGGCACGACATTTAAGCGTTGTTCATACTCGCGAGCACGAACTCAATTATCAGCCAGGCACATGACGTTGGTGGATGGTCCCATTCCTCTGGCAACAGGGGAAGCAGGGATGGGGTCGACGCGTAAATGATGCGGCGTCTCTCAAAATGTCAGTCCCCCATCCTGGCCTTCCCCCGCAACTGCGAGGGAAGGAACCAGCCCGCGTCGGCAGCGACTCTTCGCTACCGGCGCTTTTCGCAACAACGAGGGCCAAATGCTTAATGTAGTGTCATGAGGACAGGACGAGATTCTAGACCGTCAGATACGCGACAATAGCGCATCCCCACGCATAATCGTCGTGACACAAAGCATGAAATCTTTAATTGTCCGCGCCGGCCCACGCGCCCTCAAGCACCTGCGCGAGCATGGCCTTCGCCCCAACGACATCGATATCGTTCCCGGTGCTGCGGGCGGCCCGAAAGGACTGGGACTCGCTCGCCTGGACGAATACCTGTTTGCCGATTGGCTGCCGTCTGGCTTCGCCGAGCGCACCAAACCAATCAAGCTGATCGGCGCATCCATCGGCGCCTGGCGCTTCGCCGCGGTCTGCCGTAGCGATACGCGGTTAGCACTCGCGGCATTGGCCAAAGCCTATAGCGAGCAAAAATATCCGAAAGGAGTCGACGCAAAATTTGTTTCTGCGTACGCGCGCGAGCTCACCGACTCGCTGTTTGACGGCCGTGAGGCGGAGCTGCTCGCCCATCCGCATTACCAGCTAAATGTGCTGGTGGTGCGCGGCAAAGGCGTGTTGTCCCACGAGGCGCGAGGTCGCACCCATGCCGGTTTCGCCATGGCGGCATTGGCCAACGCCGTCGGCAGATCGCATTTGCGGCATTTTCTGGATCGGGTCTGGTTCTATGCTGATCGACCAAACAGCAACCTCGATGCCCCGGAGAGCCGCGCCGCTATTGGCTTTCAGGCCGATGGTGAAACATCGTTTGATCGTTTTCACACCCATTACGTAAAGCTGACACCGGCTAACTTCGGCGATGCGCTGATCGCCTCCGGCTCAATTCCACTGGTGCTGCAGGGCGTGCCTCATATCGCCGACGCGCCGCAGGGTACATTTTGGGATGGTGGCATCATCGACTACCACCTGCATTTGCCCTACCATCGCGCGTCAGGCCTGACGCTGTATCCGCACTTCACTGACCGCATCATCCCCGGCTGGCTGGACAAAACGATGCCTTGGCGCAAAGCACATGGCCCGTGGCTAGATAACATGATCCTGCTATCGCCTAGCCGTGCGTATCTGGATTCGCTGCCACACAAGAAGCTCCCTGATCGCAACGATTTCAAGCGCTTCATCGACGATTACGATGGTCGCTTGCGCTACTGGCAGCGCGCGATGGATGAGAGTGCGCGGCTTCGCGATGAGTTTGCAGAGATGGTTGCCAGCGGGCGAATCGTGGAAGAGGCGTTGCCGCTATAGCGGCCACCCCAATTGCGGGCGGCAAGGAGGCAGTTCATCCCGCAAACACTGCGTTCCATCGCCTGAAGGCGGATAATCCGGCTACTCGCCGCTAAACTACGCGCACTTTCGCCGTACCGCTGTTATGGGCGACCAAATGCGGCCGCATGCGAACGAATCCACAACATCTGACAAGGAAGACAAGATGAAGCTACTCCCTCAGGGCGCACTCGCTGGCGCCATCGCCATTGGTTTGATCAGCGGCACGGTCGGCTACTCGACCATCGCATTCTCCCAGGCGGCTAAGCAGATCCCGATGCGGGATTTTTTCAAGAACCCGCAGGAGGCCAGCCATCAGATTTCACCCGACGGCAAATATCTTTCATGGCGCGCACCGTTTGAACGCCGCATGAATGTGTTCGTCAAGCCCATCGGCGGCGGCGAAACCCAACGTGTGACCGGTGAAACGGCGCGTGATATCGGGGGTTATTTCTGGAAAGGCGACCGCATCCTGTACGCCAAAGATTTCGGCGGTGACGAAAATTTCCACGTGGTCTCGGTCAATATCAAGGGCGAGGATCTGAAGGATCTGACCGCCGGCGAGAAAGTGCGCGCCGAGGTGATCGATGGCCTGATCGATGACGACCAGCACGTCATCATTTCCCACAATCGCCGCGATGCCAAGGTATTCGACGTGTTCCGCATCAATGTCGCCACCGGCGAAGAAAAGCTGATCGCGCAGAACCCCGGCAATATCACCAGCTGGATGACCGATCACGACGGCAAGCTGCGCGTGGCTGGTACCACCGACGGTATCACCACGACGTTGCTCTACCGAGAGAAAGAGGAGGATATGTTCAAGCCGATCCTCACTACCAATTTCAAGGAGCAGGTGGCACCAATTCTTTTCACTTTCGATAACAAGAGGCTAATCGTGAATTCGAATCGTGGGCGCGACAAATCCGCCATTTTCGAGTTCGATCCAGCCACCGCAAAAGAGGGCAAGCTGATTGCTGAAAATGCAGAAGTCGATATGGGCGGTGTTTCGTACTCGCGCAAACGCAAAGTACTCACAGTCGCCAACTTCACGACGTGGAAAGAGCAGCGCAAATTCCTCGATAAAGAGGCAGAAGCGCTGTTCAAGACCGTGGAGGGCAAGTTGCCCGGATACGAAGTGGCGTTTACCTCGTACACCAAAGCCGAAGACAAATATATCGTCGCCACTTACAACGACAAGACCCGCGGCAAGCGCTACCTGTTCGATACCAAGACGTCCAAGCTCGATTTCATCAGCGATATTTCACCCTGGCTGGCAGAAGCTGAATTGGCCGAGATGAAGCCGATCAAGTACACCACGCGAGACGGACTCACCGTCAATGGCTACCTGACGCTGCCAAAGGGCGTTGCCGCTAAAAACCTGAAAGTGGTCGTCAACCCGCACGGCGGTCCATGGGCGCGTGACCAATGGGGCTTCAATCCGGAAGTGCAGTTCCTCGCCAATCGCGGCTACGCCGTGTTCCAGATGAACTTCCGTGGCTCCACCGGCTATGGCCGCAAGTTCTGGGAAGCCTCATTTAAACAATGGGGCAAGACCATGCAGAACGACGTCACCGACGGCGTGCAATGGCTCATCAAGGAAGGTATTGCCGATCCGAAGCGCATCGCCATTTACGGTGGCAGCTACGGCGGATACACCACGCTGGCCGGTATCACTTTCACGCCGGATTTGTACGCAGCCGCCGTCGATTATGTCGGCGTCTCGAATCTATTCACCTTCATGAATACCATCCCGCCGTACTGGAAACCGTATCTGGAAATGATCAAGGAAATGGTTGGCGACCCGGTTGCCGACAAGGACCTGCTCACCTCCGCCTCGCCGGTTTTCCACGCCGACAAGATCAAGACACCGCTGTTGGTGGCCCAAGGCGCAAAAGACCCCCGTGTCAACAAGGATGAATCAGACCAGATGGTCGCCGCGCTGAAAAAACGTGGTGTCGATGTCGAGTACCTGGTGAAAGACAACGAGGGACACGGCTTCCGCAACGAAGAGAATCGCTTTGAGTTTTATGAGGCGATGGAGAAGTTTTTGGGGAAACACATCAAGGGTTGAGATGCTCGTCGCAGAGCAGAGGCAAACAAAAAACCCCGGGACAACCGGGGTTTTTTGTTTCGGTATGTATGTGGTTAAGGTTGCCCCACGCGGAAAACTGCGTTGCCGATGGTGTTAGGAGTGCTAAGCGTGCGTTGCTTCGAAATTGCTATGTTTTGTGTGCCTGCGTACAGACCTGCCCTGTCGCGGTATTTAGAGTGAGCATTAGGCTGACGACGCTCGTTTCACAAGATTACATATCGCCGCGCCGAAATGAAGACCTACACATTCAAATATATGCAACCGTCTTGAAATAATTGCAGCTGACCCGAACGGGAAAAATATGACATCAAATCTTCGGCAGTTGTTTGCCTGGGTATCAATGCTCACACTTGTGGTGGGTGTTGCTTCGGGCTTGAGTGGTTGCGGCGGCGGCGGCGGGGGCAGTAGTAGCAGTCCGCCACAAGCACCACAAGCCCCTCTTATCACCGCACAACCTTCGGACCTGACAGTCATTGCGGGGCAGCCTGCAACGTTCTCAGTCGCAGCAAATGGTGACGCGCCAATCACCTACCAATGGCGGCGCGGCGGCGTGAATATTGACGGCGCGACGGCGGCGAGCTACACATTGGCGCTGCCACAGCTCGCAGATTCCGGAAGTGTCTGGAGCGTCATGATCAGCAATGCTGCCGGCAACATGACCAGCGCAGGCGCAACCCTCACCGTGAAACTAGGACCCGGCATTCGACTGGTCGCGGGCATGTCGGGAGGGGGCGGAAATATCGATGGTGCAATCGGGCGTTTTTATGGGCCGTCCGGCGTGGCAGTCGATGCTACCGGTATTGTATTTGTGGCGGATAGCCGCAACAATACAATCCGGAAAATTTCTCCAGCGGGCGTCGTCTCGACACTCGCCGGTACTGCAGGTGTGATTGGTGCTGCCAACGGCACCGGTGCTACGCCAAGCTTTAACAGACTCACAGGGATCGCGCTCGACAAAGCCGGAAATATCCTGGTCGCTGATAGTGGCAATAGGTTGATTCGTCAGATTACGCCGCTTGGTGTGGTGACGACACTGGCGGGAACAGTGGGAAGTACGGTCGCAGTCGACGGTCCTGTTGCGACGGCGACATTTACGTTCATTACCGGCGTTGCTACGGACAACTCAGGCAATGTATTTGTCACGGATGGAGATCGAGTCCGCAAGATTAATACAGCGGGACAAGTAAGTACGCTGTGGGTATTCCCCGGTTCATTTGGCGGCCCACTTTTGGCGGGCCTGACAACTGACGCTGCAGGCGTTGTGTATGTCTTGAGTCCCATCGGCTATGTTTACAAAGTTACGCCGGACGGCGCGGCAATAATTGTGATCGGTCCCGGTGGCATGTGCGCTGGCCCTGTCCATTCCCAAGCCACCGGAATTTCGCTGGACGCAACGGGCAATTTTTATATCGCGGATACGCCACGTAATTCAATCGTCAGAGTCACGCCAGCTTGTGTCGCAACGTCGCTGGCAGGTAGCGCGACTGACGTAGAGGGATCGATAGACGGCGTTGGCGGTACCGCCCGATTTTCCAGGCCGGCCAGTCTCACTCTTGATGCTGCTGGCAATATTTATGTAGCTGACACAAATAACAACACTATTCGCAAGATAACCACCGACGGCAAAGTTGCGACCTTCGCAGGAGCCACATCCAATTTCGGGCCAACCAATGGAACCGGTGCGGTCGCGCGATTTAACAACGCAGGTTTTTTCGGCTCCAACAGGCCTCAGTACGTCGCCAATAGCGGCACATCGGGCACCTCCGGTGTCGCATATGCTGGCGGCATCGCCCTAGACGCGGCCGGGAACATGTATGTCGCCGATACAGGCAATCACACCATTCGCAAAATCACCGTAGACGGTGTCGTCACCACCGTGGCGGGTATTGCTGGGGTGTTGGGGTCGCTCGACGGCGTAGCGTCAGCGGCGACATTCACGAACCCAAGTGGCGTCACCCTAGATGCTGCCGGGAACATTTACGTCGCTGACTCGGGAAACCACAAGATTCGCAAAATTTCGCTGGCCGGGATCGTGTCGACCATCGCTGGATCAGATTGGGAAAACCCATTGACCAACGGTGGTTTTTTCCCGGTCCCAATCACCACAGGAAGTCTGCCGGTGGCCATGGCTATCGACGCAGCAGGCAACATCTACGTGGCTGATCCTGGTGTTCGCGTCATCCGAAAGATCGCGGCGTCGGGTACGCAGACGAAATTTGACTTCAGCACCAGTTCTACAATTCCACGGGCATTGGTTGCCGATGCACAAGGCAATGTTTACGCGGCCATTTCGTGCGGCATTGTGAAAATTACGCCTGCTGGAACAATCAGCGACTTCGTCGGCATACAAGCTACGTGCGGCACCAGTGATGGATTGGGCACCGCTGCCCGCTTTCAGGACCCCTCCGGCCTTGCCCTCGACACACTCGGGAATCTGTATGTCGCCGACACGGGTAATCACACGATACGTAAAGTGACGCCAACAGGCGCGGTCACCACAATCGCCGGTCGGGCGGGTGTGGGTGGGTTGGTATTCGGAAACCTCCCCGGAACCTTATATCAACCTGTCGGCATGGCGATTGATGCGAGTGGGTTGCTGTACACCACGTCGGAGAACACGGTGGTGAAAATCCAACTCCAATAGGTACGTTTTAGTTGAACAATAGCCCTGACTTTGGATTGGGCTATTTTGCCTAAGGGAATGAGATCTGCCCAGGAGTAGGCAATACTCCACAGAAGGCTCTAGCCCATGGAATTCCTTACAAGCAACGAATTCAAAGCGCTTTCCAATCCGGGCGTGACTTCACTCCAACTTCTGTCGCCTCATAATTCACAGTCCAATCGAGTCACAATCACGCGCGTTACAGTTGGGCCGGGCGCAGTTCAAGCGCCTCACCATCACGCCACCGCAGAGCAAATTTGGATCGCCCTCACCGGCAATGGCCTATTGCTATTGGGGCAAGAGAAGACAATTGAAATTCAGGCGGGCGACGTTGTTCGTTTTGCAGATGGCGATATTCACGGTTTTCAAAATACAAGCGCCGCGGCATTTGTGTATTTATCTGTCACCTCCCCACCAATCAATTTCACTTACGCTTATAGAGAGCAGCAGTAAACTTGTGGTTGGTAAACGTATCGCCGAGTTGCACCCACTCATCAAGAAGGCTCCGAAAACGTGTGATCGTGAATCTAAATTGGCGCAAAAGTGACAGAAGGAAATAGAAAGTGGCTGAACTGACATACAAACCGGTCCCACATAACCACCAGGATTTTTTGGCCGAGGCAATACCCGGGATGGTTGTGACACGGCATACAAAGCGCTCGAACTCTAGTATCAAGTTGCAGAGCAAATGCTCAAGGCGCGTTCGCGCGAGCCATTCACAAGATGCATTTACTGATGGGCGCCGCTGAGCGAGATCGCTAGTCCGCACATGCAAATCGACCAAACCCTCGTTGACGCAGCAATCGCCCAAGCGCTAAAGCGGTATCCATCTGGCTATTCTGGTGCTGCCGCTGTCTACACCGATGACGGACAAATCCTCACGAGCGTTGCCTTTGAGGCACCGAATGAGTTTGCGGGTTTGTGCCACGAGGCAGGTGCATTTTGCGAGGCGAATCGCCTAGGGCTTCGCGTGGTCGCTTCCGTCTGCGTCTCAAGAAGTGAACCCGGAAAGCCCTTTCTCATCCTGACTCCATGCGGTATTTGCCAAGAACGCCTGGCGCTATGGGGCGCAGATGTTCAGGTTGCCGTTCCTCAGCCGAGCGATCCGAGCAAGTGGCAATCCAAAAGTCTGGCGGAGGTACAGCCCCACTACTGGCTGAATGCCGTACGAGATGCAGGCGAGTGACTAGCGTCGCACTCACCTATAGTCGACACACGTTTTGCCTAAGGCATCGCTAATTGCGCGCCAATGCTAGCCGCGCTTAACGCGCAGCCGGGCCCGCTGCCGCAAATCAACTGCATTCGCAGCCAACGGCCCCCGCTTGAGTGGATAGTCTGACATTGGCAACGCATCGGCTCCTTCTTCCTGAATGGTTGCCTGATCGGAATGCGCTTTGATGCGCACCCGCTGCTTTTCCAAAGGGTGCGATGCATTGCTGGCTGGCTGCTCCGCGCCACTGTCAGCCGAATGTGCCTCCGAAACTGGTTGAAGCGCTGGCTCCGGTGATGCTTTTACATTTGTTTTCCTGATCATTGCGTCCTCCTGGTTGATCAAAATAAACCGCAAGCCCATGTTGCGCCGGCCACCCAACTTTGCCTGTAGGACAACACCTTGTTTGCTAACGGCAATTGCGTGCACTTGTTATCGGGCGATTCGTATCTGGCGCGGAGCATGGGTCGAGCTGCGGCAGGCAAGTCCTAGGCCAATTCCGCATAAAGGCATTTCAGATTCCCTGCATTTGCTTACATTTCATTTGGTGTTGGTCCTACAACGTCCGCGCGGGCTGACCAGTAATCTTTGGCATCGACACACAACGCTGGAGAAATGTATGTGGAATCGCAAATTGCTGATAGGCGTCATCGTGGCGTCCACATTCGCCACTCTTGCGCCCACCGTCAACGCGACCGTTGTCTACATCACCATGCCACCGCCGCCGGTACGCTATGAAGTGGTGCCGACACCGCGCCCCGGTTATGTATGGGCACCCGGATACTGGAACTGGCGTAATAACCGCCACGCTTGGGTCAAAGGGCACTGGGAACGCGAACGTTCAGGCTATTATTACCACCCGCATCGTTGGGTACAGCACGACGGCGGTCGCTGGGCGAATGAAAGCGGGAAATGGGCTCGCACGCCGTATGACCGCGACGGTGATGGCGTGCCTAACCGGCTCGACCGCGCACCAGACAATCCACGCCGCCAGTAGGACTGCCAATAATTACAGGCGATCAGAATGTTCAGGTAACAGCCTGCTCCTGATCGTTGCTGCACGAGCAACCAATCTCATCAGTTTCCCAACCACTCTCCACCCATCAACAATTCGCAACCGCAGTTCACCCGCGGACGCGCAAACTGAAATGCAACCGATTTAGGGGCCATAAATGAACACACTAAGAAAATGGATGTTGATTACCGCGATGTGTTTTTGCGCATCTTCGTTTGCAAACACGTTTAGCGCCGATCTGTCCGATCTGTGGTTCAACGAAAAAGAAGCCGGCTGGGGAGTCAATGTCACACAACAGCGCGAAGTCATATTTATGACGTTCTTCATTTACGGGCCCGATAACCGTCCGACTTGGTACACCGGGCAAGCCTCTTACACGGGACAAAACGCACAGGGAGCATTGCTCTACAGCGGAACCATGTACCAGTTTACTGGTCCCTATTTTGCCAACTTCTTTAACCCCGCCGCCGTCAGTGGTCGCAGTGTGGGTACTGTCAAGTTCACAGCCTTTCTCGATAGCGCCACGTTGGAATACACCATCGATGGGGTCGCCGTTACAAAAGTCGTTTCCCGTCAAACGTTCCGCAACAACGACATGAGCGGCCAGTACATGGGATCGATCAAAAACAATCAGGTGTCGTGCGATCCGCCATTGGTCAACGGCGACTTTAATTCCAACACCGAATTCAGCATCGCCAATACCGACACCACGTTCGCAATGACGTTACGTCAGGCAGATGGTGGCGTCTGTACTTACTCTGGCAATTACACACAGACGGGACGCCTGGGCCGCTCCCAAGGTAGCTATACCTGTCCGGGTGGGCTCACGGGCACCTATGATCTTTTTGAAATCGAAGCCAGTCTGCAAGGATTTGTGGGACGTTTCATCGCCCGTAACAACTATTGCAATCTAGTCAGCGGTCGCTATGCTGCGATGAGAAAGTAACGCGGCACAGCGTTTCAATGTGAGGCGCTTTCCAAGGCAAACGGCAGCAATACCCGAGGCGTTTGTCTGGAAACTGCCATCGTCGCGACCGCCTCACCAATAGCGGCAGAATGTTTGAATCCGTGCCCTGAGCATGCCGAAACGACAATGGTATCCGGCATGTGCGGGAGTTGATCGATGATGAAGTTGGCACCGGGCACGTTGGTATAGAGGCAAGTTGCGGCTTTCATGCAATGCGGACCGACATCCCGCAGCCTTCCCGCCACATGGCGCGAATACATGGCGGCAATTTCATCTTCACTTACGTCTCGCCTAACCGCATCTGGCGTGGTCGACGCTTCATGCTGCTCGGTGGCTACTTTGATCGATCCGCTGCTGCCGACCTCCGGGAAACCGTAAAAAACATCATCGACGCCTTCGCCCCAATGCCAGATAAAAATTGGCGAATCCTGCCGCCCACGTGACGCTGTTGCAGCCGGGCGCGTCTCAGTCTTAAACCAGTACAGCACCTGACGACGCACGGTCAGGAACTCTGCCAATGGCGGCACAAGTTGCGGTAACCATGGCCCGGCTGTAATGACGGTAGCACCCGCTGCGAAGCTGCCACGATCAGTTTCTACAATGGTCTTGCCACCTACCTGCGTAACGCGATGCACCGTTTCGCCAAAGCGAATATCAGCACCAAGTTGCGCTGCCAACATCAGTTGCGCAGCCACGCACGCTTCAGGCGCCAGATATCCGGCGTCGGGCTCAAAGTAGCCAATCTCGTCGCCTTGCAACATGAATTGCGGAAAGCGTGAAGCAATCGCGCTAGCGTCCAGTTGCTCGTGCGGGATGCCAAACGCTTCCGCCGCACGGATCGTGTTGCCAAGGAAATCCTGCTGCTCGTGCATTCGGCTCGCACTGCCACTGCGCGCCATGATCAAGCCTCCGCATGTTGTGAGCAATGTCTGGCCGGATTCGGCTTCTATCTCACGCCACAATTGGTGCGAGCGCATCGCCAGCGGCACGAATTGCGATCCTTCGCCGATCGCCTGCCGGGTGATGCGCGTTTCGCCGTGCGTAGAGCCGTACAAATGCGGCGGCGTAAATTGGTCGATGCCGATGACCTTCAAGCCTCGCTTGGCAAGTTGATAGACAACCGCGCTGCCCATGGCGCCCAGGCCGATCACGAGTACCTCGGGGTGTGCTATATGCATGTGATTGACCTGTAAGATTTGGCGCTATTCGGGTTCCTCGATGCTGAATACGTGAAACCGGCAATCCATCGGTTCATGTCTGCGCTTCATCCGCATACGAGTTGATCGGACCGCACTTCAGTGCGAAAGTACGGCCTGACAATAATACCGGAGCGCGCAATGCCCAATCGCCTCGTCACCCGCCTTGCCCATTTCCTGCCAGTTCTGCTTATCGTGCCAACCATGGCGATGGCCGCACTGCCGACCAACGCCGAGGTCGAAGCCATCCTCAACAAGCATCTCATCGCCAACAACAAGGCCAAAGGCGTTGCCGTCGCGCTGGTAGATGCGAGTGGCATACGCGTCGTCACAGCGGGGTTGGCGCGTCCGGCCGAAGTCGTGAAACCCGATGACATATTTGAAATCGGCTCCGTGACCAAGACGTTTACCGGTTTGTTGCTGGCCATTGCCGACGAAAAACGTGAGGCCAAACTCGACGACCCCGTCGAGAAATTTCTGCCGGACGGCATCAAGCTCCGCGATTCAGCCGGGGCACCAATTCTCATGGTGGACCTGGCCACGCAGCGCTCGGGGCTTCCAAGGCTCGCAACAAACATGCAACCCAAGAACCCCAAAGACCCCTACGCCGACTACACGGAACGGGATCTACTCGACTTTCTCAAGAGCTTCACGCCCACACGTGCGCGCAATGCGCAGTACGAGTATTCGAATATCGGCTTTGGGCTGCTGGGCTACGCGCTGACGCGCGCGGCCAAGGCAGCCAGCTATGAGGAGCTGCTGACCACGCGTGTGTTGCAGCCGCTCAACATGTCCAGCACCACCAGCGACCCGAAGAAGTTCACCGCACGCCTGGCACAGCCGCATGATGCCAGCGGCCAGCCCACGCCGGTGAGGGAACTGCCCATCGCCCACGCGGGCGCCGGTGCAATTCGCTCTACCGCTGGCGATATGGGTCGCTACGCAGAAGCCATTTCCGGCCTGAAGAGTTCTGCGCTGACCAAGGCCATTGGCATTGCCACGAAAATGCGCGAGCAAGGCCCCGGCCGCATCAACCCGATCGGGCTCGCCTGGATGACCGCGCCGTTCAATAATCGCCAATTCCTGAATCACGATGGTGGCACCTTCGGTTCATCGAGTTCAATGCTGGTCGATCCAGCGAGCAAGGAGGGCGTATTTGTCATCGCCAATTCGTCTGTAAAACTGAATGACATCGCGCTACACCTCATGGACAATCGGCACAGTCTGGCGGAACGGGAATTTCCCAAGGCAGTTGCAGTTGGTGCTGGCGTGCTGGCCGGATATGTGGGTGTCTACAAACTCAATGACCAAATGAATGTCCAGGTGAGAGTGACCGGTGAGAAGGTCACTGCGCAGGCCACCGGTCAGGGAGAATTCGAGATTTTTTCGGAAAGCGAAACGAAGTTCTTCGCCAAGGTCGCAAACATTGTCATGACCTTCGGCGACATCACCCATCGCAAGGCAGGAAGCTTCGTGATCGAGCAGGGTGGATCCAAACTTACCGCACGGCGCATTCCGTGATGCCACACGCGTTCAGCTCAAACGGTAACCGATGACTACGCCGATCTTGCAAGCGCAAATCGTCATCGCGTGCGCGCATTTTGAAGAGACCTTCGCCGCCCTCACCGGCAATCTGGACTTTCGCGTAGAGACAATTTTCCCAGCCGACGCGCCCACGTCGGCAGTCATTTCAGGCCATGGAGTGACGCTGCGCCTGGAGGCGATCTCAAAGTCGCTGGCTGGCACACCCGTCGTGCTGCGCCTGATAACACATCAGCCACCATCGGACATCCGCGTGCCCGACCTGATGATCGACTGGGTACGAAGCGAGTCGCAGCTTACCGTTCCCGAGGGCAAGCAGGAATTCATCATTTCGCGCAATGGCGGTGAGGATGCGTGGAGCGTAGGCCGCGCCGGCATGCAGTACCGCGATTTGATTCCCGGCAGATTTGGCGGACGGTTTATCGCCTCGCATATCCGCATCCCAACAGGCGGCCCGGTACCCGACTATGTGCATTTTCATCGGGTGCGTTTTCAGATGATCTTCTGTATGTCCGGCTGGGTGAAGGTGGTGTATGAGAGCCAAGGCGAGCCGTTCGTGATGCAGGCAGGCGATTGCGTGCTGCAGCCGCCACAGATACGCCACCGGGTGCTGGAGGCCTCAGCCGGACTGGAAGTCATCGAGCTCGGTTGTCCAGCCGTGCATGAGACGTACGCCGATTATCAGATGGCGTTGCCAACTTTTCTTCACGAGCCAGAACGTTTGTTCGATGGGCAACGATTTGTGCGGCACATTGCAGCGGATGGCGAGTCGCAGCTCTGGAAATGGCTGGGCAGCGATGCAACAGGTTTCGAGATGCGCGACACTGGCATCAACGCGGCGACAGTAGGTCTTGCGAGTGCGCGCGTGGTGCGTGGTCGTAAGGGTGGAATCACCGTGGCGGCATCTCACCATGGCGAGCTCGTATTTGTCTTTGTGCTGAATGGTGTTTTGCAGTTGCAGGGTGATTCCATCAGCCAGCAAGCGCTGCATGAAGGCGACTGCGCGACTATTCCTGCGGGCCACATCGTTGCATTGCAGGCTGAGACACAAGTTGAGTTTCTTGAGGTTACGTTACCCGCAATGTAGTTAGTGTCAATCAGGCCTACTTTTTCAGACAGGAAACTACGACGAACGCCGCCGCTCCAGCCATTGTTGAAATCAGCGAATTCAACAGTTTCTAAAGGGGGGCTTCTCAAAACACGCCGTTTGAAAGCGACGAGGAAAAATCGCTAACTAGTGGTTAGTACGCGTGCCACCGCCTTGTGTCATGAGGATCGTGAATGGCAATACGCTAACCATCGTGCTAAGAATATCAATCTCAGTTTTCGCGCGGTCTTTATCAATTCGATCATCCATAACAACGATAATTCTCTTTTCGATTCCGGCATTGATCACGTCAGCGGCTTTCCGAAGAATCGCACCAGTGCTTTGACCGCGTGGCTTGGCGGCATCAATTAGCGCACCATCAAATTCAAAGTGGAATTCATGAACGCGTCCGGAATGCCCCGTTATGGCGGGACGGCGCGACAGCTCCATTTGCGGCTTGGAAGCCTTTAGATACAACTCAACCTCCTCGACAAAGGCAATCTGCTCGTCAGAAAGCCCGAGATATTCCTGCTCCAGGGTGATTACTGCCAGCATTGCGCTTACATACTTTGCTATGAAGTTCTGCTCCAGCGCCTTTACGTCGCGTCCCACGATTACGCCAGAATCGCCCAAGTCAAAGCCAAATGCACCGATGATATTTTTTAGTGTCTTCCACTTTCTACGGTCCTCCATTTCCCAGCCCATGCCCATCAAATGAGCAATCGTGTCTGCGTTGTCGTGGATGACTATCTTTCCATCATTTTCATCTAGGAAAAACTGAATGGGCTCGCCATCTGGAAATGAAAACGGGGTCGTGACTGCCAGAATGCCCGCGCCAACTTCGCGGCATTCATACCCAAGTCTTTCAATCAAACCCTCGCAAGACATTTCTATATCCCCAAATCTAGTTGTCCCGCCGCTTGCTCTGGCGGCTCGTATTTTCCTGTAAAGCTAATGTTCGCGCGTTTCAAAAATTCTCGCACCCATTTTTCGAGGTCCGCACAAGTGAGATTGTCTAGACCCAGTAAAGATTCATAACGTTCACCGATATGTTGATGGGGGCCGAAGTACGCAACCCCCATTTCATCCCGGTGGCTCAGACGCTCTTTCGGATATACCTCCATCTGGTAAAGGCGTAAACGGCGCGAGCCTTTGAGCTTGAAAATTGACAGCTTGTGATTGCACTCATTAGACGCGACTGCATGCTTATAAGTGAAGTCAACAGTCAGTCCGGGCAGGTCGCACCACTTGAATCGTACAAAACAAATATGGCCTTGAATAGAACGCTGCCAGCAGGCGAATTTTTCCAGATGATGTCACCCAACATGGATTTGGGGAGAGCGATAATCGCTCTCGCTTCTTCTTCGGAAATGGATGCGGATGCCGGAACCATTCGACAATAATACGCCTAAGCCCAAAACGAAATACTAGGCGTCAGCGTGATTTGTCTTGAAACAATTCTGCCCGCCCACCGTTTCCTGAACATCCAGCACTTGCGAACCTTCCCAGCAAAAGTACTGCCAGAAGCCACACCAGTGCCAGAGTTTCGAACAATAGCGCACGTACCACCTTTGTCTTCACGTGGCGCGAACTACAAGCTCTCCCGAGCGCGCCAGCCCGTGCATTCCTGTAACAGCGCGCGCTCTAAATCACCGCCGCCAACCCCTTGCGATCAATTATGTTGAGTAATTTCAGCGACGGCCCACTCGGGGTTTTTTCGCCACCCTCCCACTTTTGAATAGTGGACGTGCTGGTGTTGAGCACCGCGGCCAGGACGGCCTGACTCACATTGATCCGCTTTCTGAGCGCGCGGATCCTCGCGTCGCTGAATGGCTTGACCGGCGGGATATTCAACAGTCCATGTGCTTTCATCCGACGCTCATCGATGAAGCCCAGCTTCGCCAGATCGTTGGCGGTCTCTTGCACTTCCTCAAGGATTCGGCTCTTAGGCTTGGTTGTGGTCATGGCAAATTTCCTTCAAAGTTTCGGCGTCCAGTGCCGCCCGGATTTGCGCGTCAGTCAACTTCAATAAGTCCGTAGCCAGCCTTTTCAGCGCGGTGAGTTCTACGTCGGTAATGTTGTCGCGCTCATTTTTTTCGAAGCCGAACACAAAGTACCATCGCGTCCCCATATTGGTGGCAACCAGCGTCCGGGTACTGCCGCTCTTGCCACGGCCAGGGTGATTCGTTTTGAAATAATTCTGCTCGCCGCCGTTTCCTAAGACTCACGCACCGGCGGACCTTTCAAGCCGCAATCGTGCCAGCAGCCGCACCGATGCTAGAGTTTCATCAGCAGCGTGTCGTTGCTCTGGCTACTCCGCCTCACCCTCCGGCGGCAATTCAATCTTCGCCTTCGCACCCGGCTTCGGTGCGGCTTCGGAATCCATCAACGCAGCCGGATACTGCTGGCACATGCGGAAGGCTTCTTCGGGCGTCGCGCTCAGCCAGCGATCGTAATCGACCGGATGCAGGATCACCGGCATGCGCCGCTCTTCGCCGTGTCGGTGAAAGTGGCGCATGACGGCGTGATCGTCGGCATTCACGGTCAGCATCGAGAATGAGTGGAATGATTCCTCCCCGTGCTTCCATTGTTCCCACAGGCCGGCGATGGCGAAATCTTTCGTGTTCTTCAGCCAGATTTTCCAGCGCACGGCTTTGCCGGTTTCCCAATTGGGCTCGTAGAAACATGAAACCGGGATCAGGCAATATTGCTGTATCTTCCAGGCGTTGCGAAAGCTGCGCCGCTCGGCAACCGTTTCCGAGCGGGCGTTGTTGGTGTGGTACTTGCGCACGAAGTTTTTGACGTCTTCGGCGAAGATGTTAGGCGGGATCAGCCCGAAGCGCGCGGGGATGCATTCGCGTTTCGTCTTCGCTTCACTTTCCCTGTCTTTGTCCCTCGCAGCAACCCTGCGCATGATGTTGATGACGATTGGCGCGTCATAGCCGGGATAGGCTTCTGCCTTGTAATCGAAAGGCGCGCGCTCGACGCCGAACTGTACGAGCATGTCGTTGGCGGTCGGGATGAAGTTGGTACACATGGGCGCATATTGCCATGTTGAGCCGTCCCGGTGTTCGGGTGCCGCATAGATTGCCTCTGCCACCGCTGCGACAGTAATACGCGCGGCGTTGTGATGGCCTACTTCACGCCAAAGCAATTCCACCTGACAACAACCGACGCAGACAACACAATTCAACGGTGGCAAACAAAGCTCGTGGGACATCACTATTGCGCCGTGTGGAACTGTGCCGCCTACGCCGATAGCCCCGCTTTTGATCCGGCGGACAGTTGGGACGGTAACCAGCCGCTGTTGCGATGCGCCGACGTTGTGGTTAGCATGCATTGGCGCTGGCTCCTTGGGCGATGGTCGGGTTTTGCAAAACGCCAACTTATCGTCCATCGAACCAGCCTGCTTTTATTCACATGGTCACGCACTATTCAGAGTCAAGTAAGTGCCATTCGGCTATGTTCCTTTTGTCCGATGCGAACACAAACGTGGTGCACATCGATGCCAATTTCTAATTATCCAAGGAGAAGAAAATGAACCCACGTCACATGCTGGCGCTTGCCATTTGTCTATGCTGCGCGAATGTTCCCGCGCTGGCGGCTGAAGCAGTCACGCAGGCCGTGACGATTTCAAAAGAAGAGGCCACTCGCATTGCGCTGTCGAAAGTGCCGGGCGGGACAATTGAGAGTGCCAAGTTGGAAGTCGAGGGGAAGAATACGCTTTGGTCGGTCGACGTGAAAATGCCTCGATCAAAAAACATTACCGAAGTGCATATTGAGGCGCATACCGGCAAGGTAATGTCCGTTCAAATCGAGACACCCGCGCAACAAGCCGCCGAGGCTGCCGCAGACCGGAAAAAGCAAAAATAGGCGTGCGTCGTGCAACGACAGGCAGGCTTGAGTTTCACGGCACATCCGTTGATACGAAGGTGATTGCCATTTCCCCCGCGTTACTTATCGCCGCGTGCCGGTCCCCGGCACCAGCATCGGCGTCGTCCGTTTGTAAGCTCGGTAGTCGACACCCAGTTCCTCTTCCAGCCCACGTTCCTCAAAATGAATGCCAATGAGAATGTATGCCGTCATCCCGGCCGCAAATACCAGTCCACCCACCGTCATCGTCGGCACAGACCAGATCGCGATCAGGATGCCGAGCATCATCGGGTGACGCACCAGCTTGTAGAACAGGATCACCCGGAATTTCATGGGGGCAGATGCTGTGTTGCGCAAGTAGGCGGTGATTTGTTTCAGGCCGAACAAGTAGAAATGATCAGTCAGGAAAGTCGAGACGAGCAACAGCGCCCAGCCAAATGCGAACACGCCATACAGCGCGATTTGAAGCGCGCCGTGCGCCTGCCAGATGACCGTGCCGATCGGTTGCCACTGCCACATCAGCAGCGCCAGTAGCGCATTTGTCACCCACATGTAGGTGCTGCGCTCAATGGCCGGCGGGATGATTGCCGTGATCCTGCGTTTGAAGCCGGCGCGTGCCATAACGCTGTGCGGCAGGCCGAAGAGCGCAATCAGCGCGAGATCCCACATGGCTGCAGGCAGGGCATTACTTGAGGGGCCGCTGTTGATGGTCTTGGGCACGGCAAAGTCACCGACGAAGGCAACAAGCCATAGAAATACCGCCAGGAAAACAACATAGGCGGCGAGGCCATAAACGAATGCGAGCAAGCGAAGCATGAGGGACTCCGTAAAATTGTAGCGCCAGATAGGCTGGCAACGCGTTGAGAAAATACGCGTCTTTATTCGTTTAGAGAAAATAAAAATGAAACTCAAGGACTGACAAGGGGTTTGAAGCAAAAATGGCTGGGAAGGCTCGTGGATGCTATGGTCTGTTGGAAAACCGCGCCTGGGTACGCAAATAGCCAGCGCTTTGGTTGAGATAGTTTCAATGGAAAATAGTCCCTTCAATTTTGATCCGCTTCGATATGACAATTGTCCTGTTCATGGTTGCCTCCCAGACATTTTGCATTTGCGAATCGCTCATTGAAATCCGGCAACCATTTTGCATCGCCGATAATTCCTCACGACCGGCGCTATGTCGCTTTCACCCGTGAAAACGACGGTCGCCCATAACGACCGCGCAAACCGCGCCGCACCTGTCGTTCAGCGGAATATACTGGCGCCTCAGCTTAATTTTTCCGGCGAATCGCCGGTTCAATCCGGGAGCACGCGGGGATGGCTAAGAGCAAAGAACTGGACGCCAAGGATCGGCAGCTAATCCATCTGCTCGCACAAAATGCGCGCCGGCCACTGACATCGCTGGCAAAGGCCATCAATCTTTCACGCAGTGCTACGCAGGAGCGGCTGCAGCGTATTGAAGATTCGAAGGCCATTCTGGGTTACACGGTTCGCATGGGCCTTGCCGACCGCAAGAATATCGAGTTCTGGCTGGTGGTCAAATTAAAGCCCGGCGTGACCTGCCTGCAAACGGTGCCGATCATTAAATCTTTTGCCGGGGCAAATGAGGTTTACGCGCTGGCGGGCGATATTGATCTGCTGGTTCACGGCAGCGCCGACAGTGCCGACATTATTTCCGACACGCGCGATGAAATCGCCGCGCTTCCGACCGTCGCAGATGTGAGAACGTATCCGGTGCTGGCGGCGTACTGAGCAACCCGCCAAATCCGACTCAAGCTCTGTCCACCCCAACCAGCGCGCTTATGTAAGCCACAATGCCCGCGATATACTGCCGCGGAAGCATTCGATATTAGAGACTTTCTCCAAACGCCATTTTACCGAAAGCGAATATGCTCGAATTCGTCAACCGAATACCCATCGGACAAAAATTAATCGGGCTGATTGCCGGTCTGCTCGCGACAATGCTCGTGATCGCGGCCTACAGCGAATACGTCACCAAGAAAAGTGGCGAAGAGATTGAGGACCTGACGCAGTACCTGATACCGCCGCAGAACGCGCTGGCCAAGATTTCCACGCACCTTCTTCAGCAGCAGGTGCATGTGGAGAGAACCTTGCGTCTGGTGGCAGAGCCGAAACCGGACGATGCATTGATCGATGCCGAACTCGCCGCGTTCCGAGGCATTTCGACCAAAGTGAACAAGGAAATCAAGACGATCGAGGAGGCATTGACCGAAACGTTTAAAAGTGTGAACAAGGTTGAGGATGCGATCGCACTGGCGCGTCTCGAAGCCGCGATGCCCCAAGTCGACAAAGAGCACAAGAGTTACGAAGCCCAGGTGCTCAAGACGATCGAACAGATCCGTAAGAAATTGCCGACGCAATCGATTTCGGCGATAGATGAGATTGCCCGCGAACAACACAATATCGAGGAAATCGTCGACGCCACACAAGTCAATTTTGGCGAATTCATCGGCAAGCAAGCGCTGGTCATCATGGAACACGAACGTAAGCGCGGACTGCTCGGTATCGAGAATCTGCTGGTTGCGATTGCTGCATTCATTATTGGCCTATTCATGGCGATCATCATTACCCGACGCATGCTGGAGCCTATCCGTCGCCTGATTGTCAGCACCAACGCCGTGGCCAAAGGTGACCTGTCGGTGAACGTGGAACCAACGACAAAGGATGAGCTTGGTGCGTTGACGATCGCATTTCGCGACATGACCCAGGGTCTTCGCGAGAAGGAAACGATCAAGCAGACATTCAGCCAGTACGTCGATCCGCGTATCGTTCGTCATCTGCTGGCGCCGGGCAGTGCGGACCTCGAGGGCGACCGCCGCAACATGACCGTGTTTTTTTCTGATATTGCCGGTTTCACGTCGATATCGGAACGCCTTACCCCGCAGGCTCTGGTGCGGCTGATCAATGCCTATCTGGTCGAGATGTCGAAGCCGATTGCTGCAGGCAGCGGCGTCATCGATAAATTCATCGGTGACGCCATCATGGCCTATTGGGGCGCGCCATTTGTTGGCGAGGAAGAGCACCCGCGGCTGGCTGTGCATGCTGGCTTGGAAATGTTTCAGTTCCTCGACAGATTTCGCCTCGATATTCCCGAAATTACCGGCCTCCGAACCGGCGCGCCGGATATTGATATTCGCATCGGCATCGCGACCGGGCCGGTACTGATCGGCAACATGGGTTCGACCACCATGAAAAACTACACCATCATGGGCGACACCGTGAATCTTGCGGCGCGGCTCGAAGGCGCCTGCAAGGAATATGGCATCCGCATGCTGGTTAGCGACGCCACCTGCCAGAGTACAAAGGCGGACTTTCTGATGCGGGAAATCGACCTTATCGCCGTCAAGGGCAAAGTCGAACCGACGCGCATCTTCGAGCCACTGGTCGCGAAGAGTGCAAGTTCGGCCTTGTTGGAGCAGCTGGTGGATCGTTTCGCTGGTGCGCTGAGCGCCTATCGCGAACAACGATGGGACGAAGCGGAAGCTGGCTTCAAGGGCGTGCTTGCTGCACGGCCGAGTGACGGACCATCGGGCATCTTTCTGGAACGGGTAAGCCTGCTGCGCGCCACGCCTCCCGGCAGCGATTGGGACGGTGTGTGGCGGATGAAGAGTAAGTAGGCTGTCACATCGAGAGCCTCTGCTTACGCTGCGGACGACGTCGGGCGTAGCCGAGTTGTAAGTTGAAATTTCTCGCGTTGCTAGAAATAGAAACGGGTTCCAGGCGGAGCAACTGCACACGTAAGTCAAGGTGTCCTACAACAGTGCATGGGACAATGGTCGCGGCTCGGTCGATGTACTGCATTCGAACCGATAGCCATAATCTAATTGGAGAATATTTAGTGAACAAAATGCTGCTTGGATTACTCATGTCATTGACCATTTCCGGAGCCGCCTTTGCCGCGGGGGCGATTGCCGTCATCGACGAAGCTGGAGACAGTGCAAAAGACGCCGGTTACGCTGTGGGGCGTGGCGACACGCAGGACAAAGCTGCCAAGGATGCAATGGCCGAATGTAAAAAAGCCGACATGAAAGGCTGCAAGATCGCTGTGAAGTACGACGAGTGCGGAGCGTATGCCAGCAGCAAAGAGCGTTTCGGTATCGGCGATGGCGATACAGAAGCGGCAGCGAAGAAGGCTGCATTGAAGAACTGCGGCAATACATCCTGCCGGATTGTAATTTCTGATTGTTCATAAGATACGGGTAGCATTGGATAGATAGCGGGCGGCTGTCTTGCAGTTGCAGCCGCCCAAAACCGATGCATTGATGCTGGCCTTGCCAAACACCGCGTTCAATCGTGGCTTGCCTACATCGGAGCACTTCCCGTCTTGATCGCTAATGGTCATATCGGCCTATCCATTCCCTGATTGCCGGTCGCGTGCCCTCGACGAGGGTCGACATCAAATGGATTTTGCCGCTGACGTAATACAATATCGCCGACTGGGCAGGCCATCCTGTTTCGCAATAAATTTGTGCAATCGTCCCATCAAGGCAACTATGTTCCCAAAATGTTTCAATCGTTCTTTTCTGGCAGCATTCGCACTGGTTTTTGCCACGCTGTTCCCCACCGTCAGCGACGCCACCACGGTAAGGCTGACAACCACTGTCGGGGCCATCGATATCACGCTGTACGATGCTGCTGCGCCACGTACCGTTG
This sequence comes from Burkholderiales bacterium, assembly GCA_038321965.1. Lineage (GTDB taxonomy): Bacteria > Pseudomonadota > Gammaproteobacteria > Burkholderiales > Usitatibacteraceae > UKL13-2. Next base: position 282,756 of record JBBQFL010000001.1, read on the forward strand.
CGAATTTCCTCACTTACGTCAATAGCGGCGCATACCGGAACTCGTTCATCCACCGCAGCGTGCCGGGCTTTGTGATTCAAGGGGGCGGTTTCGCGTGGGACGACGCGGCAAATACTGTCACGGCTATACCGATCAACGCGCCGGTCGCCAATGAATTCAGCACCACGCGTTCGAACAAACGCGGCACGATTGCGATGGCCAAAGTGGGCTCGGACCCCAATAGTGCCACGTCACAATGGTTTATCAATCTGGCGGACAACTCTGGGGGCGGGGCTAGCCTGGACACGCAGAACGGTGGCTTCACCGTGTTCGGCGAGATTAGCGCCAGCAGCATGGCAGTCGTCGATGCCATCGCTGCGTTGCCCATCGTAAACGCCGGTTCGCCGTTTGATTCGTTGCCTATCGTCGGCACCATCGCCAATAACATGATCCAGAAACCCAACCTCGCCATCGTCAGCGCGGCCACTGCAGTGACAAACAACTATCAGGGCCTGTGGTGGGCGGGGGAAACGGAATCCGGCTGGGGCATGAGCCTGACCCAGCACGGCAATATCCTGTTTGTGGCGATGTACACCTATGACGCAGCTGGTCTGCCGATCTGGTATGTGATTACCAATTGTCCGGTGACGGTCACCGGCTGCACTGGCGATATTTACCGCGTCAACGGCGGCACACCGCCGACAGTACCGTGGACGGGGCAGGGGCGCTTGCTCACCAAGGTCGGCAGCGGAACGTTGGCATTCACCAGTACCAGCAAGGGAACATTCAATTTCACCATCAACAATATCGCCGGGTCCAAAGCCATCTCGCAGCAGATTTTTGCGGCTGGCACAGCACCACCTGCCGTGGACTACACCGATCTCTGGTGGAACCCGAACGAATCCGGTTGGGGCATTTCGCTCACGCAACAATTCGGCACCATCTTTGCCGCTTGGTACACCTATGACGCCAGCGGCAACCCGATCTGGTACGCCGCTACCAATTGTCCCGCTACGGCGACTGGTTGCACCGCACCGCTGTATCGGTTCACAGGCGGCGCCCCGTTGACGTCGCCATGGACGAACGTCAACCCGGCCATTCTTGTCGGCGATATCACATTTGCATTCACCAATGCAGCCAACGGCACCATGAGCTATACCGTTAACGGCGTAAAAACCAGTCGATTGATTACGCGTCAGGTCTATTGAACAAGACTACTTCGAATGGATTGCACGTTGCAATCCAAATTCGTAGCATTTCTTTGTCGTACGAATCAACGTGGGGGATGTCATGAATTTGAACGAAGCCATGCTGGAACTCGAATCGCTCGGCAGTGAGCAAACACGCAAGACGTGGAGTCGTCACGGCGCTGCGAAGCCGATGTTCGGTGTGAAGTTTGGTGACCTGACCAAGATCCAGAAGCGCGTCAAAATGGATCATGCCCTCGCGGTTGAACTTTGGAAGACCGGCAATCACGATGCGCGGTTGCTGGCGTGCATGGTGGCAGATGCCAGCGCCGTCACAGAAAAGGAACTGCAGGCCTGGGCAGCGAGCGTGAAGGATTCGTCCACTGCGGAGGCGCTCGCGGCACTGGCCAGCCGAACCAGTATGGCGGCAAAACTACGCGAAGCGTGGTTGGCCGACGCCAAGCTGAGACGTGCCGGCTGGTCGCTGGTGGGACACTCCGCCAAAGAGGGCAACGCGCTCGATGAGACGGCAGCGCTAGGCTATCTGAAGCGCATCGAGGCTGAAATCCACGGCGCGGAGAATTGGACCAGACGCACCATGATGTACGTGCTGATTGGTATCGGCGGTGTTTCCGCCAAGACGCGCAAAGCCGCCGAAGAGGTCATTCGCCATATCGGGCCGGTGGCGTTCGATCCGGGGAACACGGCTTGTGAATTTCCGGATGCATTGCCCTACATTGCAAAAATCTGGGCGCGGAAGAAGGGCTGATTCCGGACTGGCGCGCGCGATAATTGCTTGCTTCCATCAGCCCTCTTCACGCCAGCCGCGCAATCGAATTGCCGCATAGATCATCGCCGCGCCAACGGCAACGCCTATCCAGATATTGGCATCTGCGAGTAGCTGCCACGATTGCGCCAGCGCTGGGCCAAGGGTTCCCGATGTGTTCGTGGCCGCCTGACCGGGCATAACTTGCATTTGCTGTGAAAGCCATGCGCCAGGCAATATACTGCCGAGCAATCTGCCGACGATGTTTTTCCAGAACCAAACCATGTTCCAGTCGAACTTGAACATGCCATTAGCCCAGCTGAGCAATGCACCTGTCAGCAGCGGCACACCAATCGCCCAAAGCAATGGTTTGCTTCGCGCCCATGCCGACACCATGAGCAACCAGCCGATTGCCGGCAGCGCCCATAACGCATAAATCGGCAACATGGCCAGCAACTGTAGCGGCGCAAGGTAGGTAGCAGGATCGCTGAGCACTTCGGCGAAAATATTCACGCCGGCCATCGCCGAGGCGATGCAAATCAGCAGAGCCGTGATGATGGCTGTGATGTTGGCGGCCGCTAGCGCAATTAGCGGGGCAACGCCGATTGCCATCGCGACTTTGGACAATACAGTTTCAGTGTCCGAAACCGGAAGCGATTTCCAGAAAAGTACGCTTCGGTCTTTTCGCTCATCGTGAAGCGCCCCCAGACAAAAGAAAAACACGCAGAAGCCAAAGGCGATCATGATCGGCATCGTCAACTTCGAATAGCCGGCTACAATCGCCGCGGCAAACAGGGCGTGTTTCTCTGGTGTGACGATCTCGACAAAGGAGCTCACCGCGACGCCGTTGATTTCCATGCCGCTTTTGACGCCGGATACTGCGATGCCCAGCGAGATCGCGGTGAACGCAATCATCAGCGCCCCGACGATAATCGGCAGCCAGAGGAAGCCACCCTTGTGCTCCCAGAACTCACGCTTGAGCAGCCATTTGAATGTGTTCATGCGTAAGTTCCTTTCATGGTCGCAACAAAAATATCCGCGATGCCGGGTGTACGTGCTTCACCAAGTGCCGCCAGTGTTTCGCGTGGCACACCGTCGAAAAGCATCACTGATTTGCCGAACACCTGGCGCTCGTCGATCGGCTTGAGCGCACGCGCTGCTTCCGCCTTTTCAACCGACACCATCACCTCGACAAAACGTATGCCGACGTCATCCATGGTTGAGGACAGCACGATTTTTCCGTCGCGGATGAACATCAGGTCCGAGAGGATGTGCTCAATCTCTTCCACCTGATGCGTAGTGACGACGATGGTTTTGTTTTCATCGAAATACTCTTCGAGCAGGTGCTGATAAAACTGTTTGCGATAAAGGATATCGAGCCCCAGCGTCGGCTCATCAAGCACCAGCAACTTGGCGTCGATCGCCATCACCAGCGCCAAGTGCAATTGCACCACCATGCCCTTGGACATCTCCTTGACCTTCAGCGACGGCTTGAGCTTGGTACTGGCAAGGTAGCGCTCGGCCTTGGCGCGATCAAACTTGGGGTGCACACCGGTGACAAAATCGACCGCATTGCCGACACTTAACCAGCGCGGCAGAATGGCCACGTCGGCGATGAAACACACCTGCTGCATGAGTTCGTCCCGCTGCGTGCGCGGGTCGAGGCCTAATACACTCAGCGTGCCCTCAAACGGCGTGAGCCCGAGAATCGCTTTGAGCGCAGTGGTTTTTCCCGATCCATTGGGCCCGATCAGCCCAACAATGCGGCCGGCGGGAATGTCGAAACTGATATTGTCGACGGCAGTGGTTTTGCCAAAACGCTTGGTCAAGCCTTTGGCGGAAATGACAGCGCTCATTGGGCACCTCCGATATTGGCGGCGCTCAGTAATTCTGTGGTGTTCATGCCGAGGCGCCGTATGCGCTCGACCATCTGCGGCCATTCTTCTTGCAGGAAGCGTTCACGCTCGCTGACGATCAATTTCTCGCGCGCACCATCAGTCACGTACATGCCAATTCCCCTTCGTTTTTCCACAAGCGTTGCGTCCGCGAGTTCCTGATAGGCGCGCGAGACGGTGATCGGGTTGAGTTGGAAGTCTGCGGCAATCTGCCTGACAGAGGGCAACGGGTCCCCAGGCTTCAGCAGTCCATCAAGGAGCATCGCGACGATGCGATCCTTCAGCTGCCGGTAAATTGGCGCGTTGTTGTTCCAGTCTTTACTCATGCAGGTTTCTCCTCGGCTCGGCTCGGTGATCCGGCAATGTATTAATGTGGTGTTGTAGTAAACTATAACACCGAGTTTGATGACATCCGAAAAAACTTGAAAGCCCGCTTCGCTGGGTAGACAGAGTCTTTAGAGGGTTTAGCAGCGTAGAACGCCATTTGACGGCCGTCGTGGAGAGAAAATGGCCGAAAATGCGCGCCAAATGGCATTCTGCGTAAGCTGGCTTGTTGTTCCCGTTGTACAAGTGTATTGGCGTTTTCCCTTGCGAACACGGTAGTAATTAAGGGAATCAGTCCACGCCGACTTGCGAACCCCCCAATTGCCGTGCGCGTATTCCGCTGTATCGGAATACCGTTCGAGCGGCGCGTCCATGGGACGTGAATTCCCGCTCTCACCCCTGACACTCTCCCAAGTGTGGGGGAAATTTGGAATTGATTTACTTCGTCCGCATCTCGCGCGCCGCCAGCGCCGCCAAAATCATTCCGTGCACGCCACCAAACCCGCCGTTACTCATCACCAGAATCTGGTCGCCGGGTTGTGACATTACAACAATGGCATTAACCATCGCATCCAGATCTTCAAACACTCCAGTCTTTGTGCCAATCGGCTCCAACGTCGCGGCGACATCCCAACCCAAATCCTTCGCGTAAACGAATACCACATTCGCGAGCGCCAGACTCGCCGGCAGCACCGCGCGCATGGTCCCCAGCTTCATGGTGTTGGTGCGTGGCTCAAGTACTGCAAAAATGCGCTGATCGCCAATGCGCTTTTTCAGCCCAACGAGCGTTGCCTGTATCGCCGTGGGGTGGTGGGCGAAATCGTCATAAACAGTGACGCCGCCGATCTCACCCTTGTTTTCCATTCGCCTCGCCACACCGCTGAATTCACTCAGTGCGTCGATGGACATTTTGGTCGGCACCCCGGCGTGGCGCGCTGCGGCTACGGCGGCCAGCGCATTCATGATGTTGTGCGCACCCATCTGGCCCCAGTCGACCAAGCCCTTGTCGAGGCCATTGAACAACACATTGAATTGGGAATCCCGTTCACCACGCCGAAAGTCCCACATGACGCCTGGCCCGAACTCCTCCACCCCGCTCCAGCAACCCATCGCCAGCGTCTGCTTCAGATGCACGTCGCGGCCATTGCTAACGATGAGCCCGTTGGCCGGCACGGTGCGCAGCAGATGATGAAACTGCGTCTGGATTGCCGCGATATTGGGAAAAATATCGGCGTGGTCGTGTTCCAGATTATTCAGTATTGCAGTGCGCGTGCGGTAGTGAACGAACTTGGCGCGTTTGTCGAAAAAAGCAGTGTCGTACTCGTCGGCCTCAATGACGAAAAATGGTGAATCACCACGTGGCGACCGAGCCGAGATGCCGAAATTTGTCGGTATACCACCAATGAGAAATCCCGGTGTTAGCCCGGCATGTTCGAGTATCCATGCCAGCATCGCGCTGGTACTGGTTTTGCCGTGTGTGCCTGCGACTGCAAGTACCCACTTGCCTTGCAGCACATTCTCGCCCAGCCACTGTGGCCCGGAAATATAGGGCAGGCTGCGATTCAGGATTTCCTCGATCACCGGCATCCCGCGTGCCATGAAATTGCCGACGACGTACAAGTCCGCTTCATACGCATCCAACTGTTCAGCGTCGAAGCCTTGATGCAGATGAATACCTGCGGCTTCAAGCTGCGTGGACATCGGCGGATAGGCGTTTTCGTCGCAACCCGTAACCGTGTGTCCGGCTTCGCGCGCCAGCACCGCGAGCCCGCCCATGAACGTACCGCAGATGCCCAAAATGTGAATATGCATATATTTTCAGCCAGCGGCCTGTGAATTGCCGCCATGAACGCTCGGTCTGTGTATCCGGCGTCAACGATTGAGCAATGGCGCCCCGAATATGTTGTCCGTTTCAACCCGCATACAGTCAGGACGATTTCATGGAGCAATTTTATCATCCGTGGCTTAGGCAATTTGCGGCGACCACCGTCACAAGACCGTCCGCAATTGGGCGTAAACTTGAACGCACTTGAAATGAACCCGCTCTTGAAACGGCTCACTTTCACCCGCACTTAACATCCTTTGCGGAATTCGGATATCACCATGGTCCCACACCTGACGACTTCACTCACCGGCCCGCTTCTGGACCTGGAAAAGAAAATCCTTGATGCGCGACCGAGCATCGAGCGTTGGTTCCGCACCAAGTGGATGACGGAGCGCCCACCGTTCTACACCTCAGTGGATCTGCGCAATTCGGGCTTCAAGCTGGCGCCGGTTGACACCAATTTATTCCCCGGTGGTTTCAACAACCTCAATCCCGATTTCATGCCGCTGTGCATTCAGGCTGCGATGTCCGCGGTGCAACGCGTGTGTCCGGACAAACAGCGTTTTATTCTTATCCCCGAGAACCATACGCGCAATCTGTTTTATCTCACCAATGTTGCCGCGATCCAGAAAATTCTGATCGGCGCGGGGCTTGATGTGCGCATTGGTTCGCTGTTGCCCGAGATCACGGCACCAACCGCACTCGATTTGCCAAACGGCGACAAGCTGATTCTGGAGCCGATCAAGCGAATCGGCAACAAGTTGACGCTCGATGGCTTTGATCCCTGCGCAATTTTGCTGAACAACGATCTTTCCGCTGGTGTGCCGGAACTTCTAAAAGGTTTGTCCCAACCGGTGGTGCCGCCGCTGCACGCAGGCTGGACCACCCGTCGCAAGACCTTGCATTTTCACGCCTACGACACCGTTGCCGAAGAGTTCGCGAAATTGATCGGCATCGACCCCTGGTTCATCAATCCGATTTTCAGCCAATGCGGCAAGGTGAATTTCTCGGCGCAGGAAGGTGAAGAGTGCCTCGCTGCCAACGTTGAAGCGGTGCTGGGCGAGGTGAGCGCGAAATACAAGGAATACGGCATCACCGAGAAACCCTTTGTGATCGTGAAGGCTGATGCAGGCACCTACGGCATGGGCATACTCACGGCGCGTTCCCCCGACGATGTGCGCGGCCTGAACCGCAAGGAGCGCAACAAGATGGCAGTGGTGAAAGAGGGGCTGGAAGTCAACGAAGTAATCATCCAGGAAGGCGTACACACGCTGGAAAACCTCAACGGCGCCGTCGCCGAGCCAGTGGTGTACATGATGGATTCGTTCGTTGTCGGCGGATTTTACCGCGTCAATACCGAACGCGGCGTCGATGAAAATTTGAATTCGAGGGGTATGAGCTTCGTACCGCTGGCGTTTGAAACCGATTGTCATTCACCCGATTGTTCAGGCTGGCCGGATGCGCCGCCGAATCGCTTTTATACCTATGGCGTGGTGGCACGGCTCGCGATGCTGGCGGCCTCGCGCGAGTTGGAAAAATTGGCGCCTGCTTTCAAGGCGGACGAGAAACTAGTTGCGGTAGCGGCGGAATAGTTACTTCTATCCGTCTCGACATTTACGATCGGTGATTCTTCCAATATCACCCTCTCCCGCACCTCTCTACCATCACGGACGAGGGATCGAGGTAGAGGAGGAAACAACATTTGAAGTGAAGAAAATATGCGCATAGCCTTCATCGTCGACCCCATCGCCAAACTCAAAGCGTACAAGGACTCGTCCGTCTTTATGATGCGTGAAGTGGCCAAACGCGGCCACGACGTGTATGCGTTTGAAGCGCGCGACATCGCGCTCATGGGCAGTCGCGTACTGGCGAATGCCCAGCACCTGACGGTATCCAGTGATAACAATCACTGGTATCAGGTAGCCAGCGAAACGGAAATTCGGCTGGCCGATTTCGATGCCGTGCTGATGCGCAAAGACCCGCCGTTCGACCAGGAGTATCTCTACGCGACATTGCTGCTGAGCCTCGCCGAAGATCAGGGCGCGCGCATCGTCAATCACGCGGCGTCCCTACGCAACTACAACGAAAAACTTGCCATCGCCAAGTTCGGCCAATTCACCGTGCCAACGACCGTCACCAGCGACATGGTGCGACTGCAGGCGTTTGTCGATCTGCATCAGGATGTGATCGTGAAGAAACTCGACGGCATGGGCGGCACCTCGATTTTCAGGGTGCGCGCAGACGACCCCAATCGCAATGCCATCATCGAAGTGCAAACCATCGACGGCTCCGTTTCCGTCATGGCACAGCGTTACATCCCCGAAATCAGCAAGGGCGACAAACGCGTGCTGGTGATCGATGGCAAGCCGGCGCCGTTTTGTCTGGCGCGTATTCCCAAGGAAGGCGAAACCCGCGGCAACCTCGCCGCAGGCGGGCGCGGTGTGGCGCAGCCGTTATCGGCGCGCGACATCGAGATCGCTGAAGCACTCGGCCCGCAATTGAAGGCCGACGGTCTTACCATCGTCGGGCTAGATATCATCGGCGACTATCTGACTGAAGTGAACGTAACCTCGCCGACCTGCATGGTGGAGATTTTCGAGCAAGCAGGATTCAACACTGCCGCGCTGGTGGTAGATGCGCTGGAACAAAGCGGCAAATAGCTTTTAAGCTTTTGACGTATAACGCCATTTGGCGGGCACTGCAGGAACAACGTACGAAGCTGTCGGGCATATCGTTGGGCGCACCCGGAACCATCGGCGCAACGGAATTGTCACCACATTCAACGCTTCGCTTCCAGCGTTAGGCGCGGCGATTTACGGCATTCGCATGCCGGGCGACTTCGCCGGCATCGCTTATCGGTCCCAGGTGACCGTCACACGGCTGGAACACTTGCGACGCGCCATTGCGAACGCCCCGATTGATTGCGCCCGGATGTCGGCGCGCTTGCGCAATCTCGCCGATATCATGCTCACCGACGTCGCTAACTGGCGCACTACTTACCTGTCTTGACCGTTGGCGTTACCGGGCTAAGCCTGGCAGTTTTGGGCGTTTCCAAGCTCCGGGCAGGCGTCGTGTCACCCCGAAATCGTCACCCGATCAAAATTCACGCCACGCTCAACAAATTCGGCGACCTTCACCTCCTTCGGGCTGCCGTGTCCCGCGTGAAAGATGTCGATGCCGCCGCCGCGTTGGGCAAGGCTCGAAGGTACGACCAGCGTCTCCGGAATCTTGAGCGCTTCCATGGGTGGCAGGCGGAATCCTTGCACATAGCTCGGATTGCGGCTGCGACCATCGGAAGAGCGAACCGTGGTCGGTTCCGGCTTTCCGGGCAACATCGCGATGGTGGCGTAAAGACTGCTATCGAGCTCTTCTACCAGTTCACAGACGACACCCAGAAAAAACGACTCCTGCTTGCCGAGCTTGATGCCGACCAGATTACCGATAGCAACGCCGTGGCCGGAATTGGCGGGACGCAGCAGTCGAACATGACCGCGGCTTTCATCGACGATTCCCCATGTCTCGGTGCCGTAATTGAAATCGGCGTAGCGGGCGCGAATCGTTGATTCCGATACTTTGCCGAACATCTTGATGTCGGCCATCTCCTGGCGCGTCAGTTCACTCTTCACGTCCGGCTGCTGAAATGGCGTGCCCGACATGAAGAAATGTGTCTCGGTGATGCCGAACGCGAGAATGGCGCGGGTGTCTTCAGGCACCGTGGCGGACGGACGAACGTTAGTGCCCTCGCACCAGAGGCGATGGAGCCGGATTAGTTGCGACTGCGCGTCAGCTGCGCTCCATTCCGCTGGCAGATCCAGCGAGGCGGGCGTTTCGCCGTAACTTAATTTTTTCAAGCGCCGCCGCAAGGACTTTGACAGATCTTCAATCAGCAACGCTCGCTCGTGGTCTGCCAACGCAACCAGCGGGTGAAAGCTGGCGCCTGCGTTGGCGAGCAAATCGATGGCGTACACCATGCCCTGTGGGTTGGCGGTCGCGTCGTAGGCGATCGTGACCTTGTGACCAAAGCGTTTGAGCACGGCATCGACAAAATCGATCTGACGTGGTGTTAGCTCGTGAATATTGGCAGCTTGTCCGAGCAATACAGCCGTATAGGCTTGCTGAACACTTGAATAGCCATCAATTGCGCCAATCGAATCCTTGACGCGTTTGGTCGTGAGGTTGCGCGCTTCGGCTTCCATCCACTGCAAATGCAGACGCATCCAAAGGGCCGGATCGAAACGCCGATAGATGAATCCGGCAATCAGCATTTGCAAGCCGACGTAGCGGATGATGCGCTGGATAATCAGCGCACTGTGGGTGTACAGGGGTGCGTCGTCCAGCGTGGCATCGATCCAGCAGCGCCGATAGCCAGCTTCCATTTCCGAGATGAGATTATTAGACACATTCCACGCAGCGATGTCGCTGTGCGACAAGGGGATGGTTTTTTCGGCGTAGCGCTTGCGCTGCTCGCTGAGCAAATACGCGACTTTGTCACGCAGGAGCTCCATGCAGGTCAGGCGTTGTAGCGCCGCGAAATCGGAATCGCGATTGAGATTGCGAAGCGCATCGACGATGTTCTGCTGTGCCTGCGGCAGATTGGTCAACGGAATCGACTTTAACCAATCCTTGCAAGTTCGGGCGTCATTGAAAAACAAGGATCCCGGCTTGGTATTTGGCGTTGCTTGCAAACCCATTCAAATCTCCTTGCGATCCCGTCCCGATTCGCGTTGTACGTCCATTTTGAGGCTATTTTGCTCAACCAATTAGTGGAGCATTAATTCAACCTGTCGCGAATGCGCGGTGTACGGCCCGCACCCATTCCGGCTCTGCATCGGCGCCGCTGGATGTGGATTTTTCAGTCAGTTTATCAAGCTTAGCGGGCGGCGTCGCAATTGCCCAAATGGGCTTGGGGAACGCCGGGTCGTCGCGAAAGCGTGGGATGACATGCCAGTGCAGATGCGGCGTCAAATTGCCGAGGCTGGCGACATTCATCTTCTCTGGTTGTAGTGCCTCGCGCAACACGTTTTCGAGGGCAAATACCGCTTCCATGAAAATCTGCCGATCAGTAGTACTGAGGTCCGTGAGCTCCCTGACGTGCGCATTCCAGACCACGCGGCAAAAACCGCGAAAGGCGTCGCCATCAGCCCCGACTACACGCACCAGGCGCCATTTTTTCCGGCGAACAATAACGTCGCCGCCGTCACTTTCACAAAGCTCACAACCCTGATGACGCATGGTCAATAAGGCTGTCTGACAATGGGCTTGGTCTGCGTCGTACCGGCGAACGGCCCGCTGGTAAACGCGTAGGTCATGGTCGCGTTGTTGGCGTCGCTGAAATTGAGGGTCATGGTGCCAGCGGGCACCACTTGCAACTGACCAGGCGAGTACGTCGTTCCCAGCCACGGTGAGCTGAGCGTACTGAAAAATGTGCCCGTGTAGGTGTTGCCAGTCCAGGCCCCGTCGGTCATGACATACCAGGTGGCTTTTCCATCAGCGCCATAGGTGTACCAGGCCGCAAACAAGATACCTGCCTGCTGGGTGATACTGACCCCCCAGCCGTCCTGTGCGGTGCCGCCCCACCACATGTCGCCAACGCTGAGCGGGGAAGTGCCGCGTCCAAATGCCTGGCGCTGGATGGACTTTTGTCCAGAGATCCCGTTGATTGTGTACTGGAGCGTGGCGTTGGCGTCGCCGGTAAAGTTGATGCTGATATTGCCGACCGCCGCGCCGACGCTGAATTGCGCTGCGCTGTAGCTACTTAGCGACGCCGAGGTCGGCTGATAAATGGCGCCCGAATAGGTGGTGTAGTCAGCGTTCCAGACGCCACCCGGCAGCACGTACCAGATCGGTTTGCCGGCACTGTCGTACACATAAATGGCATTGAGCTGAACCAGCCCATGCTGCTGAATTGACATTCCCCAGCCGTTTTCCGCCGTCCCTGCCCACCACATATCGCTGTAAACGTTCGCCCCCGACACACCGGCGATAGAGAGCATGGCGATCTTGTTGACGCTTGTGCCGCTGTTCGCGACCCACATCACATTATTGGGGCCTATGATGATGCCTGCGGGTGAACTGCCCGCACTCGGTAGCCGGAATTCAGAAATTTGCCCGGTGGCTGTATCGACACGTCCGACGCGGCTGGCACTATTGGCGGTGTACCAAATGCCGCCGTCGGGTCCTGCTGAAATGCCTAGCGCGCCGCCGCCGGCCCGCGGCAACGGGAACTCGGTAAACGCCCCGGCTGGCGTGATCCGTCCCACGCGGTCACCGGATAATTCAGTGAACCAGAGATTCCGGTCCGGTCCCGTCGTGATACTTCTCACGTTTTTACTGGACCAGGGAATGGTAAATCGCGTAAATGCGCCTGTGGGGGTCACTCTCCCAATCGATAAACCACCGGAGTCCGTGAACCACAAGTTACCATCGGGGCCCGCCGTAATTCCGCGTGGCGAGGCACCGGTCCAGGGAATATCGAATTCGGTGATAGCGCCTTGAGGTGTGATGCGACCGATGCGTGCGGTAACGATTTCGGTAAACCAGATATTGCCATCGGGGCCTGCAGCGATACCGCGTGGCTGACTGCTGGTATTGGCAAGCGGAAATTCCGTGATGGTTCCGGAGAGCGTGATGCGGCCGATGCGGCCGGTATCGAGTTCGGTAAACCACATATTGCCGTCGGCGCCGGCGACGATATCAAACGGGTTGCTAGCCGTCGTGGGCAGCCCGAACTCGACGACCTCGCCAGCTGGTGTCATCCGCGCGACGCGATTGGCCGCTGGCTGCGTGTACCAGTATGTGCCATTGGGCGCCTTGGCAACGTACAAAGGCGCGCTGCTTGAGCCGGCCGCGCGCTGGCTGACCGTCGCTGACGGGTATGCAAAACCAGCGAGACTCACGCGGTAAGTGCGGTTGTCGCTCGCCGTAAATGCCAATTCACCCTGACGTGTGTCTTTGGCCGCCGGATTGAACCGTAGCGAAATATTGCAGCTGCTGCCCGCGTCGATGACGATGTTTGTGCAGGTATTTGCCGTTGCGGAAAATTCGCCGTTGGTGAATTGCAAAGTGCTGATCGTTGCCGGGCCGCCAGCCAGATTAGTTACCTTCAACACGACATCAGGATTGGCGCGTCCAACGTCGGTATCCTGAAACCCGACGAACGTAGCCACACCGATGGATTGGTCTCGTGTGGATCGCAGCGCGGCTGCGGCATCTACAATGCCGGCTCCGCAAATGGCTGTATCACAAGTCGTATCGGGAAAAGGTCGTACGGACGCCGTCAGGATACGTGTGATTGTGGCGGAATCGAGTTCCGGGCGGATGGCGAGCATCAGCGAAATGACGCCACTGACGACAGGCGCCGAGAAACTGGTGCCGCTCGTGCCGACAACCGTGGCCACGCCCGGCACGGTGGTTCCGGTATTACTCAGCGTGATGAGATCGCCGCCATCGCCGCCCGGCGCGGACAGCGTCACCTTGCTGCCAAAGCTCGAATACGAAGCCTTACTTCCGCTGCGCGCGATCGCAGCCACATTGATCACACCGGCACAACTCGCTGGCGATTGATCCTCATTGGTATTGTCGTTGCCGGCCGAAACAACGATGATTTTACCCGCAGCAACCAGCTGACTGATCACGTTTCGGTAGGTGTTAGAACAGCTACCCTTACCACCCAGGCTGAGATTGAGAACCTTGGCCGGGTTGGGATTGTCGACAATACCGGGCACCGACATTCCAGCCGCCCACATCATGCCGTCAGCGGTGTCGGATGAAGTACCACCACATTTTCCCAACACGCGAACCGGCACAATGCGCGCCGCCCAGTCAATACCGGCAGTGTCACGGCCATTCTGTGTAGATGCGCCAATAACGCCCCCAACCAAAGTGCCGTGCCAACTTGAATTTCGAACGGGGCAATCGGCAAATTTTGTGGTGGCCTTGTCCGCGGCGTTAATCCAGTCTCCTGCATCGCTGGGGTCTGCGTCGCGGCCATCGCTGTCGTTGGCGACGATGGCGTCGCTGATCATGTCGTAGCCGGGCAACAGTCGGGCATCCAGGTCGGGATGTGATGTGCGGCCAGTATCGATGACTGCCACAACCGTATTGACGCTGCCCGTCGTAATGTCCCAGGCTGCCGTCGCATTTATCCCGCCCAGGTAATCGGTCAAGTGCCACTGATTGACAAACTGCGGATCGTTTGGCGTCAGCATCGGGAACATCCTGACGTCGGGCTCGGCGTATTCCACCGCAGCGTTAGTCGCAATTTTCTTCGCGATTGCTTCGACCTCCGCCAGTGGCAGCGATTGCGGCAGAGTTAACACTTGCGCACCGGTCCCCATTTCACGCGCATAGGTGAGTTCAACCCCGGCGGAATCGGACAGCTCCCGCATGGACCGACCGCTGGACTGGCCCGCCGGCAACGCAATATTTGCAGTCATGCGTTCGCGAAACTTGACGATCAGGCTGTCTGCCGAGCTTTGCCAGCTCGCCGAAGCAGTTGTCGAAACGGGTCTGTCGTCAGTGGATGCTGCTACTGCAGACAGGCTAACCGCGCCAAGCAAAATGACACTTACGAAAGGTGTGTATTTGGACATATGCAATGCTACCTGCTTAGTTGAAAGGGCCGAAGCTCACGCGCGCTGCAAGTTGTAACCATTCGCAATCAAAACTTGGAAGTCGTCTGCGCAGATACGTTCAGCACCAGGTTGCAGATGCAGGCGAATAGCGACGTTACAAGAGGACACGCTCGATACCGCCCTCATTGGCCTTTTTGACGTACTCTGGCAGCCAGTTTTTACCCAGTACATGTTTGGCAATTTCAACCACGATGTAGTCCGCCGTCGTGCCGCTGTCGTTGTCAAAGCGGGATAACCCTTGTAAGCAGGATGGGCAAGACGTAAGCACCTTTACTTCTCCTTCGAAACCATCTTTACGTAAGTCATCGGCGCCTTTGCGCATCTCTTCTTCTTTGCGAAACCGCACTTGGGTGGATATGTCCGCGCGCGTCGCGGCTAGCGTGCCCGACTCGCCACAGCAACGCTCATTCTGTTCGACCGCACCGCCCATCAGCTGATTGACCACTTTCATCGGCTGGTAGGTTTTCATCGGCGAGTGGCAGGGGTCGTGATACATGTAGCGGGTACCTGTCACACCTTCAAGTTTCACGCCCTTTTCCATCAGGTATTCGTGGATATCCAGTAGCCGGCAGCCGGGAAATATTTTCTCGAACTCATATTTTTGCAGCTGATCCATGCAGGTTCCGCAGGAGACGATGACGGTCTTGATATCCAGATAGTTCAAGGTATTGGCAACGCGATGGAACAGCACGCGATTGTCGGTGATGATTTCCTGTCCTTTGTCGGCATTGCCCGAGGCCGTCTGCGGATAACCGCAGCAAAGATATCCAGGCGGCAATACTGTCTGCACACCGACGTGATAAAGCATCGCCTGGGTCGCGAGACCAACCTGGCCGAACAGGCGCTCCGACCCACAGCCCGGGAAATAGAACACGGCTTCGGCATCCACGCCGGCTTTTTGCGCATCGCGGATGATCGGCACGACTTTGTTGTCCTCGATGTCGAGTAAGGCGCGTGAGGTTTTTTTTGGCAATCCACCGGGCATGGGCTTGTTGATGAAGTGAATGATCTGCGCCTTGATCGCGGGCTTACCTACCGTGGCAGGTGGCCGTTTGGTCTGAATCTGCGGAAGCAGAAATTTGCTCGCTAATGAGTGCGCGAATCGCTGCACCTTGTAGCCCCAGTCAATCATCAGGGTCTTGACGATCTTGATCGTCGTGGGATCGGTGGCGTTCAGATAGAACATCGCTGCGGCAGTACCGGGATTGAATTTCTGCTTGCCCTCCTTGCGCAAAAGATTTCGCATCGCGACGGACACATTGCCGAAATCAATATCCACCGGACAAGGGCTCTCGCACTTGTGGCAGACCGTACAGTGGTCTGCCACATCAGAGAATTCATCGAAGTGCCGTAGCGAAACACCGCGCCGCGTCTGCTCCTCATAAAGAAACGCCTCAATCAGCAGGGACGTCGCGAGAATCTTGTTGCGCGGGCTGTATAGCAAGTTTGCGCGTGGGACGTGGGTGGCACAAACCGGTTTACATTTGCCACACCGCAGGCAGTCCTTGATCGAATCGGCAATGGCGCCGATATCGGATTGCTCAAGAATCAGCGATTCAGCGCCAAGCAGACCGAAGCTTGGCGTATAAGCGCGGCTCATGTCGCCGCCCGGCAGCAGCTTGCCCGCATTGAAGCGACCTTCCGGATCGATGCGCTGCTTGTAATCGATGAAAGGTTGCTTTTCTTCTGGTGTCAGGAACTCGAATTTGGTGATGCCAATGCCGTGTTCGCCGGAAATCACTCCATTTAACTTTCGCGCAAACGCCATGATGCGCGCAACTGCCGCGTTGGCTTCCTGCAGCATGGCGTAGTCGTCGGAGTTCACCGGGATATTGGTGTGAACGTTGCCGTCACCGGCATGCATATGTAGGGCAACGAACACGCGGCTGTGCAGCACTTCCTTGTGCACGGCATCGAGTCTCTCTTGCACTTTGCCGAACATGCGTCCGGAAAAAATCTCATGCAGGGGTTGACGAATTTCAGTCTTCCACGATGCGCGAATTTGATGAATTTGAAGAAGATCGAACAGCGTTAACCCCTGCACATCCGATAGCGGCACCTTGTCGATGTCCACCCCGGCGCTTTGAAGCGCAGCTCTGATTGATGCCAAAGGCTTATCGAGATTGTCCAGGTAGCACTGCCAACGGTCGCCAACCGCGCGTAGCAATTCCAGCGCATCCAAACGCCGTGAGCCGATCAATTCGTCAGGCGCGATCTTGTCGTCGTCCGCATCCAAGGGCAGTCGGTCTTTCACGCACTTGACTAGCGCGTCAACCAATCGCAATTTGTTCTTGAGCGAAAGCTCGATGTTGATGTGTTCGATGCCATCGGAGTAATCGCCAAGACGGTCAAGCGGGATAACCACGTCTTCATTGATCTTGAAGGCGTTGGTATGTTTGGCGATGGCTGCCGTACGGGCACGATCAAGCCAGAATTTCTTGCGGGCGTCCGGCGTGACGGCGATAAACCCCTCGCCGTGGCGCGCATTGGCAAGACGCACCACCGCGCTGGACGCTTCCATCGCCGCGTTCTCATCGTCCGAAACAATATCGCCGATGAGTACCATCTTCGGCCGTTGATTGCGCCGCGATTTGGTCGCATAACCGACGGCCTTCAGATAGCGTTCGTCCAAATGTTCAAGCCCAGCAAGAGTCGCGTGTTCGTGGCCATCGAGAAAGTTCTTGATTTCGACAATTGTCGGAACCGCCTCTTTAACTTGGCCAAAAAATTCCAGGCACACGGTGCGTATGTGCTTGGGCATGCGGTGCAGCACGAAGCGCGCCGAGGTGATGATGCCGTCGCAGCCTTCTTTCTGAATGCCGGGGAGTCCTGCCAGAAATTTATCTGTGACGTCCTTGCCCAAACCTACTTTGCGAAAAAGCGCACCGGGTATCTCAAGCGTTTCCTCTGATCTGAGTTTCTTGCCGGTTTCGTCGAAGGTGCGAATTCGAAATTTCGCCGTATCGATGTCGTGAATCTTGCCCATATTGTGGCCGAGACGTTCGATCTCCATCCACTCGGCATTCGGCGTGACCATTTTCCACGATGCGAGATTATCAAGCGCAGTGCCCCAAAGGACAGCCTTCTTGCCACCGGCATTCATGGCGACATTGCCGCCGATGCAACTCGCATCTGCGCTAGTCGGGTCGCACGCCCACACGAGTCCAGCCAGCTCCGCCGCCTCCATCGCCCGCTTGGTGACCACGCCCGCCTCACACCGGATGGTGGCAACCGGCGCGCTCATGCCCGGCAGGGTGATGCGCTCCACCGCACACAAAGTGTCGAGTTTTTCGGTGTTGATGACGGCCGAGCGTTTGGTGAGCGGAATCGCGCCACCTGTGTAGCCGGTGCCGCCACCGCGCGGAATGATGGTAAGCCCGAGTTCGATGAGCGCCTTCACCAGCGAGGCGACCTCTTCCTCAGTGTCAGGGTGCACGACGACGAAAGGATATTCCACGCGCCAGTCGGTGGCATCGGTCACATGCGACACCCGCGCCAGCCCATCGAAAGCGATGTTGTCTTTGCGGGTAACTTTGCCCAGGCGTTTCTCGACCTTTTTGCGGAAATCCCAGGTGTCGGCGAACTCTTTTTCAAAGGCATTGACCGCTTCGTGCGCACGCTTCAAGAGCTCGATTACCTTGTTGGAGCGCGATGCAGGCACGGTCTCTTTCTGCTCGACACTGCCGACTTGATCGAGCAGCCGCCGCTTTTCG
This sequence comes from Burkholderiales bacterium, assembly GCA_038321965.1. Classification (GTDB taxonomy): domain Bacteria; phylum Pseudomonadota; class Gammaproteobacteria; order Burkholderiales; family Usitatibacteraceae; genus UKL13-2. The sequence continues at coordinate 301,078 of JBBQFL010000001.1, forward strand.
ATTTCGCCCAGCCGGTGGCGCATTGCTTCAGCAAGCGCATAGCGGCGCTTAGGATTGTCGAGCATGTCTTCTTGCAGATATGGGTTACGCTCGACCACCCAGATGTCGCCGAGAACCTCGTACAACATGCGCGCGCTGCGCCCGGTCTTGCGCTCGCCGCGAAGCTCAAGCAGCGTATCCCATGCATCGGCACCGAGAAGTCGCATGACGATCTCTCGGTCAGAAAACGAAGTGTAGTTGTAGGGGATTTCGCGCAGCCGCACGCTTTCTGTCCCCCGCGGTTCGTCGGGCAGTTGCCCGCTGGAAAACGGCAACACGCTGCCGGTTTTCCTGGCGGATTGGGCGGGCGGGAGGGTTGCGGGATTGGTAGCCATCGGGGCGGTGGGATTGAAGCCAAACAGGCATGAAAATGCGACAACTTCATTCTACCGCAGCGCAGCAATAGTTGACCGGAATCAATAGCGCGACTTGGCGGCCATGAGGAACACAACAGGTTGTAGGCATGCGCGTGATAAAATTTTGTGCTCCCAATGCCTATCTCCTTTCTCAGGCCAGCCAGCCCATGCCAGTGACCCCGCATCTCATCAGAATCGCATCGCGCGAAAGCCGTCTTGCGATGGTGCAAAGTGAATGGACCAGTACAAAGCTGCAGGCGCTGTATCCGGGTGCCAAGGTCGAGATCATCGGTATGACCACCAAGGGCGACCAAATCCTGGATAAGCCGCTGGCACAAATTGGCGGGAAAGGGCTGTTCATCAAGGAGCTCGAAACCGCGCTCGAAGATGGACGTGCGGACATCGCTGTGCATTCGATGAAAGATGTACCGATGACCCTGCCGCCGGGATTTTCGGTGGTTGTGGTTGGCGATCGCGAAGATCCGCGCGATGCCTTCGTGTCGAATCGCTTTGAGAGTATCGAGGCCCTGCCGCAGGGTGCAATCGTTGGCACATCCAGCCTGCGGCGCGAAAGTCAGCTGCGCCACGCCCGGCCTGACTTGAAGATTGAAGCCCTGCGCGGCAACGTCAACACGCGGCTCGCCAAACTCGATGGCGGACAATTTGACGCCATCATCCTCGCCACCGCGGGGCTGAAGCGTCTGGGTTTTGCCGCGCGCATTCGTTGCAGCTTGTCACTGGTGGACAACGTGCCAGCCATTGCGCAAGGCGCACTAGGCATCGAATACCGGTTGCAACGGGCCGATGTCGCAGCATGGCTCACGCCATTCGCCAACACAAATACGACAGCGATCGTGAATGCGGAGCGTGCATTTGGCCGTGCACTGACGGCCAGTTGCGACGTGCCGCTGGGGGCGCATGCAACGATTGCCGGTGACGTCCTTTCGCTCAATGGTTTTGTGGCCATGCCGGATGGCAGCCGCATGATCCGTCGTAAGATGTCGGCGCCGGTAACGGATGCAGAATCGCTGGGCACCGCGCTGGCTGAGGCGCTGATCGCAGAGGGCGCCGGGGATATTCTGGCATCGCTATCCCGGCATGGAACCAATGCAAGCTGATGCGCGTCTTGTTTCGTCACTTCCATTGCACGAACTAATGCTGGTCGTCACGCGTCCGGCTGCGCAGGCTAAGCGAACGGCGATCACATTGCGTGAGGCGGGCGCAACGGCCATCGAATTTCCGGTGCTGGATATCGCGCCGATAGAGTCATCCCTGGCAGCGCAAGACCTGGCGACGGCAACCGCCTTTATTTTTGTCAGCGCCAACGCCGTCGAGTTTGGCGTGCCAGCAATTCGCCGTACCGGCGCATTTCCCGTAGCTGCAGAGGTATTTGCCATTGGTCGCGCCACGGCCGCCGCCCTCAACGAAACGGGATTTAAGAATGTTGTTTCACCGCAACAAAGCATCGACAGCGAGGGCCTGCTAGCACTGCCGCAATTGCACACCGTGATGGGGCGACATATCATCCTCATCAAGGGGCAGAGTGAACTTGGTGGCCGCAGACTGCTTGAACAAACATTGACAGCGCGAGGTGCGCAAGTGACCACACTGGAATGCTACCGACGTGCACCGCTTATGCCGGATTCGGCGGCTCGAGACACCTTACGGAAATCGCTGGCGGCCGGCCGTATCCACGCCTGCTTTGCCATGAGCGTCGAAACACTGGAAAGCCTGATGAACGTTTTTTCAACGATGAATATTTCACCGCAATCGAAAATCACTTTGCTGGTTCCACACGCCAGAGTGGCTGAGGCTGCCCGCGCCTGCGGTTTCGCCAGGATTAAGGACGTACCAATGGCAGATTCTGCATTGATTGCCAGACTCGTCGCGTTAAAGCCGGGCCTGCTTTCCCCGAGCACCTCGTCGTCAGCTCGCTAGCTCATGGACGAATTCAATACAAAACCCGCCGCTTTTCCCGCATTTCCAATGCTCGGTATTGTGGCACTGGCCGTCGCGGTCATGAGTCTGTTGCTCGTACTTTGGTCGTGGTGGGATGGTCGCGACAATTCGCAATCACTCACGCAAAATATTGGTCTGAAACTGGCCGAGCAAAACAAGACGCAATCGCAAACTGCGGTTCAGGTTGAACAAGTAGTGAAGGACCTGCGCGATTCGCAGAGTCGCGTTGCGCAACTCGAAGGCAAGCTCGCCGAGTTTCAGGGGCAACGCGTTGCGCTTGAAGAAATGTACCGCGATCTGGCGCGCGCGCCGGACGACTGGCTGCTGGCCGAAATCGAACAGACTCTCAATATCGCCAGCCGTGAATTGGTGCTCGCGGCCAATGTACGCGCAGCACTGATCGCGCTGCAATCTGCCGACCAGCGATTGGCGCGTGCCGACAAATTGCAGGTAGTGCAGTTGCGTCGTGCGATTACACAGGACATGGAGCGACTCAAGGCTTTGCCGCTGGTTGATGTTGTCGGTATCAGCCTAAAGCTTGACAACCTGATGGCGCTCGCGGCAACGCTTCCGCTGGCGATTCCTGATTCCATGGCTGCCAACGCATTGGTGTCGCGCGAAGCACGGCCCAGTGATCCGAATGAAAACTTCGCCGCGCGACTGGGTCGCGATCTGTGGTTTGAAATGAAACAGCTCATTCGCATCCGTGAGCTCGACGGCGGAGACCCAGTGCTGCTATCGCCCCAGCAAAGCTATTTCATTCGCGAAAACCTGAAGCTGCGCGTACTTTCGGCGCGTACGGCGCTCATTGCTCGTGATGACGTCAACTACAAAGAGGACTTGAAGCTGGTGCGCGACATGCTCACCCGCTACTTTGACCAGAAGGCAAAGGTCAATGCCAACGCGCTGACGATGCTGAAACAGTTGGCGGAGAATTCCGTATCGATCGCGCCGCCGGATATCACGGGTAGCCTGAGTGCGGTGCGCGCCGCCCGTGCCGCCCGTGAACGGCCGCAACGCTGATGATCAGCCGTCCAATCCGTACGGCATTGTGGGTGTTGGTGTTAGCGGTTGCGGCGGTGGCGCTCGCGCTTGCCGGACGATATGGCAATGGCTACGTGGTGTTTGTGGTCCCTCCATGGCGTGCCGAAATGTCGGTCATGCTGTATGTGATTCTGCAGATGCTGTTGTTTGCGGTGGCATATCTGCTGATTGCGCTTGCGATCAAAACATATCGATTGCCGAGACAGCTGCGGAAAAATAAAGCCGAGCACGAACGATCGAAGTCGCGCGACGTGTTGATGGATAGCCTGCAACTGCTGTTTTCCGGGCAATTTCGCCGCGCCGAGACGCAGGCGCGAAATGCGATGCAACACGATGAAACGCGTGACATGGGTGCGGCAATCGCGGCGTGGGCAGCCTACGAGGGCGGAAACTCCGGGGCGGCCGTGCCGTATCTGGATCACATTCGCGGCGAAGAGTCCTCGCGAATGCGTGACGCTTCAAAAGCATACATGTTGCTAGCTGACGGTAAAGCAGCGGATGCGCTCGCGCTGCTAAAAGATCTCGCCGCCAGCGATCCCAGGAATCCAGGTGTGTTGAAAATGAAGGTTGAAGCTGAAATGGCGGGGAAAGCCTGGGAGGATGTGCTCATTACGCTGGCGCCGTTGACGCGGTCAGGCATGTTGCCGCCAGGCGCGGCACAACAAATTCGGCTCAATGCTGAAATTAACCTGATCAAATCCAAGCCGGCCAATCCGCAAGCGATAACCGATGCGTGGAAAGCGTTCGCCGCCGAGTCGCGTTTTGACACCGACATGGTTGCGACAGTAGCGAGGCGACTACTTGCACTTGGCTGTGGCGACGAGGCCAAGTTGGTCATTGAGGAGGCGATCGATGAGCGCGGTGCCGATGGCTGGGATAGCCAGCTTGCCGCGATCTATGCCGATTGCAAAACAGAATCCACCATGGCGCAAATCGAACGTGCCGAACGGTGGCTGCGCCAGCATGCACGTGACGCGGAGTTGCTCGCAACACTGGGCAAGCTCTGCATGCGGCAGGCACTTTGGGGCAAGGCGCAAAGTTATCTTGAAGCCAGTGTCGCTCTACGGCCCACGCTCGATGCTCACATGACGCTCGCGCATCTGATGGAGAAATTGGGACGCAATGACGAGGCAATTCGTCATATGCGGCGTAGTGCAGAACTGGCGCACTAGCAGGGCAAGATCAAGCGCCGGCGCAGTTCTCGGAGGATTTGTGGCTGAAAAAGCGCGCTAATAGTCGTTTTACGCGACGCGATGCAGGTGATATCGTTACTGTAAACCCAGCATCAATCCCACATTTTGCAACGCCGCACGCCCTGCACCTTTGCCGAGATTGTCGAGTCTGGCAATCAACACGGCCTGCTGGTTCTTCGCGTTTTCGAACACCAACAGTTCCATCTGGTTGGTGCCGTTCAGCGCCTCGGGGTTCAGCTCTGCAGGCGGCTCGCCACCGAATATCGCCACGTTCACATACTGCTTGCCCGCGTAATGCGCATTCAGGCAGTCGTAAATTTGTTGGCCAGTGAGAGGTTTCGGCAGAGACCACAAATTCAGCGGGACGTGTACCAGCATTCCCTGCCGGTAAGCGCCGACTGCTGGCGTGAACAGCGGCGGATGCGACAGTCCGGTGTACTTCTGCATTTCGGGCAGGTGTTTATGCTGAAGCTTCAAGCCATAGGTGAAGATGGTCGATAGATTCTCGCCGCTTTCAAAATCCTCCACCATTTGACGACCGCCGCCGCTGTAGCCGGACACGCCCCAGACGGTTATCGGAATTTCGGCGGGAAGCAAACCCGCATCGATCAATGGCCGAACCAAGGCGATGAAGCAAGTGGACCAACAGCCCGGATTCGATACCCGGCGGCTCTGGATAATGCGCTGCTCCTGGCCAGCCGTCATTTCGGGAAAGCCGAATGTCCAATCTGGCAGCACGCGATGCGCGGTGCTCGCATCCACCACACGTACGTCAGGATTCTCGATCATCGTGACCGACTCGCGAGCGGCATCGTCAGGCAAACACAAGATCGCCAGGTCAACGCTGTTGAGCAGACGCTTGCGTTCAGCGCTGTCTTTGCGTTTGTCTGGCGCGATGCTGACGACCTCTATATCGGCACGCTCGCGCAGCAAGTCCCGGATCAACAGACCGGTGGTGCCGTGCTCGCCATCGATAAAGATTGTTGGTTTGGACACTGGTCTATCCGTCTAAAGTAAGACTTGTCTGCCGATTCAAACCTGCGTCAGCATGGTTTCGCCGTTGGAAACTTCGAATTTGCCGGGGCCCTCAAGGTTCAGGGTTTTTACAACGCCGTCTACAACCAGCATCGAAAACCGCTGCATACGTACACCCATGCCTTTTGCGGTCAAATCGAACTCGAGCCCGAGCGCTTTTGTCCAGGCCGCTGAACCGTCAGCCAGCATCCGTACCTTGCCTTCAGCGTGCTGGTCTTTGGCCCATGCGCCCATGACAAAAGCGTCGTTTACGGACACGCACCAGATTTCGTCCACGCCCTTAGCCTTCAGCGCGTCGTAATTGGTGATGTAGCTAGGTACATGTTTGGCGGAGCAGGTCGGCGTAAATGCGCCTGGCAATCCGAATACTGCAATCTTCTTACCCTTCACCATGTCGCTCACGTTGAACGTGTTCGGACCAATCGTGCAACCTGCCGTTTCGACCGCGATAAATTCGCTTAAGCTACCGTTTGGCAGTGTGTCTCCGACTTTGATCATGCTATTTCTCCTTGGAATGTACGCTGTGGGTTTGGCTCAAGTACTGCTGTTTTCAGGTATTGCGTAAGTGAAAGAGTCTGCGAAAAACTCTTCCTCCGGTAGTTCGTGTGCGGCAAACGCCTTTTGTCCAAGCTCTATCATGATGGGCGCGCCGCAGGCGTAAACCTGATAACCGCTGAGCGAAGGAAAATCATCGACGATGGCCTGATGGACGACGCCAGTTCGCCCCTGCCAATTATCCTCGGGTTTGGGTTCAGATAAAACCGGGATAAACGTAAAGTTTGGATGTTCGCGTTGCCATTGAACAGGCAATTGTGGCAGGTACATGTCCTGCAGAGATCGGCAGCCCCAGTAAAGCACCATTTCGCGGTCAATATGCGTATAGAGCGCATGCTCAATGACCGCCTTGATCGGCGCAAAACCGGTTCCGCCTGCCATAAAAATGATCGGCTTGTCCGTGTCTTCACGCAAGAAGAACGTGCCAAGCGGCCCTTCAAAACGCAGTATCGCGCGGTCGCGCATTTCGTTAAACACGAAATTGGTGAATTCCCCGCCGGGGATCAGGCGGATATGCAGTTCCACGAACTGGTCGCTGTGGGGAGCATTAGCCATGGAGAAGCTGCGTCGCTTGCCATCTTTGAGGAGAATGTCGAGATACTGCCCCGCCTTGAACTGCAGGCGCTCTTGCGCGGGCAGTTTCAGCGAGAGGATGGCCACATCGGGCGCAACGATTTCTTTCTTTTCGACACGGCAGGGCAGGGTGCGGATTTGAATGTCGCCCGCACCGCCAATTTCCTTGACGCTGAGTGTCATATCAGAGCAGGGCTTGCCGACGCAAAATAGCGCTTTGCCCTGTGATTTTTCTTCGTCGGTCAGCGTGCGCGCTTGATAGTTGCCGTAGTCAAAATCGCCGGAGACAATGGTGCCCTTGCAGGATCCGCAAGCGCCATTTCTACAACCATAGGGGAGTCCAATTCCTTGACGCAACGCCGCGTCCAGTATGGTCTCATCGCCTGCAACGCGAAAGGTGTTTCCGGACGGGTTTAAAGTGATCTGGTATTCAGTGGCCATTTCGGATTTCTGTTCTTTATACTGATGCGCTCAAATGAAAAAAGCGCAGAAAATTCTAATTGTTGGATTCGGTGATATCGGTAGACGTGTTGCTGGAATCCTTGGCGTCTCCCAGCGGTATCAAGTTACGGCGCTCGTTCGAAAAAACAATGTTGCACTGCGTGATCCGACGGCGGCCAAATCACCTCGGCTGACAATGGTACGTGGCGACCTGCGAAATATGCGTGCACTGGAAAAATTGCCTCGAACGGCAGACACCCTCCTGCATTTTGCACCGCCACCCGGCACCGGCATCCGTGACAGGCACACAAGAAACCTTCTCGCCGTCCTTGAAAAGCGAAGAATCCTGCTACCGCAGACACGGCGAGCGACGATGCTACCACGGCGCATTGTCTATATCAGCACTACTGGCGTGTACGGAAATTGTCACGGTGAAGTCATCGATGAGACGCGACCGGTCAGACCGGAGTCTGCGCGCGCCAGACGACGCGTGAGTGCTGAGCGACAATTGTTTAAATGGGGGCGATCACACGGCGTGGCGATCACCGTGCTGCGTGCGCCCGGAATTTATGCCGCGGGCCGTTTACCGTTGGAGCGCCTGAAGCGACGAACGCCAGTCCTTACTAAGGAGGATGACGTCTTCACCAACCACATCCACGCCGATGATCTTGCGCGCGCTGCTTTTCAGGCGATGACTCAACAGCGCCCAAAACCGTTTCGAATTTTCAATGTGGTCGACGACAGTCAATTGCGAATGGGAGATTATTTTGACCTCGTGGCAGACACATTCGACTTGAGTCGCCCGCCGCGCGTGGGGCGAACTGAGGCAGAGGGCGTAATTTCTCCAATGCTGCTTAGTTTCATGAGCGAATCAAGGCGTATCGGCAACGCGCGCTTAAAGCGCGAACTCAAATTCCAGTTGAGGTACCCGACGCTTGAATCCGCGCTGTCCAATCTTCGGTCAGCGAACATGCTTGCTATTGACTAGCGCTCGCGGCGAAATTCGCCCTCAATCACGCCACCCATTCCGTGTTCAGCGTGCTTCTGGTTAGGCGTCGTGATCCGGTCGGTACGCAAATTGGCATATTGATACGCTGGTTCGCGGATGGGCAGCAATAGAAGAACAAGCGCCATTACGTCCGAAATGACGCCCGGAAAAATCAGAAGTAGGCCTGCCAGGACAGTTCGGAAACTGTCGATGATTGCTGCGAGAGAGAATTGACCGCGCGACAATTCACCTGCAAGTCGCGTCACCAAAGAAAACCGGGCTTGTTTAATCAGCACAATGCCGGCGATAGCGGCGAATATCAACCACGCCAAAACCCATCCTCCGTGACCGCGACCAATCGTGTATAAAACGGAACCTTCGAGCAATGGGAATCCCATTACAATGCCGAGGACTAATATTCGCATTTCACCTCCATTACTCATACAGGCGCCGTTTGTGCGAACTTTTGCTGTCCGCCGTTGACTACTGAAATTGGGGCACTTGTTGCAATTGCTACACTACCCGACGAAAAACTCGGTGTAAAGATCGGTGAGTCTTTGTTACAACAACGATTGGCTGCATGTGTGCATATGTTGCCGCGAGGAAGCACTGCCTCACGGTGGCAAGGAGCAATTGTAAGAGCGGACGAAATTACCGTGCTGATCAAAACAACAACGGCACGATGCAACGAGCGCTGAACCGCCATTGAGCAACTTCTTACTTACGACGTGCCGGGAATAATTGCACTGCCCGCGTGTGTCAAGTTTGCAGCGTATTTTGACTGGATACCAAATGAAACAAAGCAATAAAGTACAGCCTACTTCTTTTGATTGTCGTTGCCGCGCGTCAATCCTTTTCGCTTTGCTCGTCTTCCAGACGTGTATAGCCACAGCAACCGGCCTGACCTCAGCGTCCGTTACAAGTGTTGGCGCCGAACAGGAGCTGCTTGAGCCTGAGCGCGCATTTCTCCTTTCCGTACGCTTTAAAGACGCGAAGACCGCCGAATTTTTGTACAGAATTGCCGATGGATACTATATGTACCGCTCGCGATTTAAAGTTGTCGCCGAACCAAAAGCATCTGCCACATTTGGGAAAGCGGTCTTCACGAAAGGTGAAATGAAGCAGGACGCGACCTTTGGGCGCGTGGAAATTTTTCGCAATAGCATGCGCATACTTATGCCGATCTCAAGTATCGGCAAGGACATAGGCGCGGGTGGCGGGAGTCTTCTACTGCTTAAAGTCTCCTCCCAAGGTTGTGCGGATGCAGGGGTGTGTTATCCGCCGCTACACCAAACCCTGACACTAAAGACCGGGTCGGGCGACGTCATATATCCTGATTCTGCTTCTGGGATTGCGCGAGACATTTACCCGAATCAATCTGGATCGGACGCGGTTAAACCGTCTCTAAGTGAATTACTGAGAAAAACTAAATGACTTGTGCGCCCCAACGAACCCGAATTTCAAGCGTCTCATAGAGGATGCCCAGATTTCTCGTCGTTGCCGTTTTTGCCGGTCTGCTAACTCTTGCGGCAGCCGCCCTCTTGCTTGACCCCGTTCCCGCCTGGCAAAGCGTGAGTGGCGCGCCAGCCGCAATCCAGACGATTTCTGCCAGTCCAGGGGTGATTTATTCTGCCAAGTTCCCGGACGCTCAAGGGCAATCGCAGACACTTGCCCAATGGGACAGGCGTCTGCTAATCTTAAATTTCTGGGCCACCTGGTGCGGTCCGTGCAAAGAAGAAATGCCGATACTGAAAAATCTGCAGGCAAAATTTGGTAGCCGTGGGCTTCAAGTTGTCGGAATTGCAGCAGATACGCGGTCAAATGTTGCTAACTTCGGGAAAAAAATTGAAGTTAACTACCCACTTCTTGTCGCCGAAACAGGTGCAATTGAATTTTCCCGGCGCATGGGTAACAGACTCGGGCTGCTTCCCCACACATTGGTATTGAAACCGGGTGGTGAACTCGTTTACTCCAAGCTCGGGTTGATTTCAGAATCGGAAATGGCTGAGATAATTACCAAAAATCTGCCAATAGGTAACTAAAATACGTTAACTCTGCGGCAGTTTTACTTTGGCAAACCGCCTGATTTATTTACGATTGTGGACGCTGCTTAGTTTGATGTATCCACGCGAGTCGCAATCTTCAGGTGTAAAAATACAACAGTTGTCGTTAAAACCCAACGCATAGAAATCCCTATCTTCGGCTAAAAGTTGGACAATTTCCGGCATTTTGAGGCAAACTGCTGGCCATGTTGAATATATTAGTCATCCACGGCCCGAATTTGAACCTGCTTGGTACGCGTGAACCCGCTGTTTACGGGAGCACAACTTTGGCCCAGATAGATACAAAGTTGCTCGCAATAGCAAAGCGCGCAAAACTCCAGTTAGGGTATTTTCAGAGTAATGGCGAGGGAGAGCTGATTGACCGCATTCATGCTGCAAAAGCCGAAGGCGTGGCTTTCATTTTGATCAATCCAGGCGCTTATACCCACACCAGTATTGCTCTGCGCGACGCGCTGTCGGCGGTCGCGATTCCATTTATCGAAGTGCACTTGTCAAACGTCCATGCGCGCGAGGAGTTCCGTAGACACTCGTACTTGTCAGACCTCGCTGTAGGCGTCGTATGCGGGTTGGGGGCGGATGGTTACGAATTCGCCCTGGACGCAGCCATCCGGCGCATTGGTTCATCAAGCAAAAGCAAGAACTAGCAAATACGCACAACGGACGCCGCGATGACGGACGTCGGCTAATACTATGAGTAGCAGGCACGAGAGGATTAAGCGATGGACCTGAGAAAAATCAAGACACTGATCGACCTGGTACAACAGTCCGGGATTGCCGAGCTCGAAATCACCGAGGGTGAAGAGAGAGTAAGAATCAGCCGCCATGGGGTGCCTGGTACGTATGCGCCAGCTCCAATGGCAGCGTCCACATTTGTTCTGCCTGCTGACGCAATGTCGCCGATGGCATCAACAGCGCCCGGGCCAGTTGCACCCACGGGTCATACTCTGAAGTCGCCAATGGTCGGCACGTTTTACCGGTGTCCTTCTCCTGGCACGCCGTCGTTTGTAGAGGTTGGACAAACGGTGACCAAGGGACAGACGCTTTGCATCATCGAAGCCATGAAACTGTTGAACGAGATTGAATCGGATGCTGCAGGTGTGGTCAAAGCCATTCTGGTCGAGAACGGACAGCCAGTGGAATACGGCCAACCGCTTTTCACCATTGAATAGCCGCGGCGACCTATATGGCTGTGTTTGGTTCTAACCCCAGAGTGGGGGCAATGTTTGAAAAAGTGCTGATCGCCAATCGCGGCGAAATTGCCCTGCGCATTCAGAGGGCGTGTCGGGAACTTGGCATCAAGACAGTTTGCGTGCATTCCGAAGCGGACGCCGACGCGAAATATGTGATGTTGGCGGATGAGTCGGTATGTATAGGCGCGGCGCCGTCAAAAGATAGTTACCTCAATATTCCAGCAATCATCAGTGCCGCCGAGGTCACCGATGCGCAAGCGATCCATCCGGGCTATGGATTTTTGTCCGAAAATGCAGATTTTGCGGACCGCGTGGAAAACTCAGGCTTCGTCTTTATCGGGCCACGGCCGGAAAACATCCGCACGATGGGCGACAAAGTGGCCGCGAAGGCCGCTATGCGCAAGGTCGGCGTGCCGTGTGTGCCCGGTTCAGAAGGCGCACTGCCCGACGACCCCAAGGAAATACGCAAAATCGCAGCCTCCGTCGGTTACCCGGTGATCATTAAAGCTGCTGGCGGCGGCGGCGGTCGCGGCATGCGTGTTGTCCATACCGAGGCTGCGCTGATCAATGCTGTGCAGATGACCAAGGCTGAGGCACTTGGCGCGTTCAATAACGCGATGGTCTACCTTGAAAAATTTCTCGAGAACCCACGTCACATCGAAATTCAGGTGCTCGCCGACGAGCATAAGAACGCAATATTTCTTTGGGAGCGCGACTGTTCGATGCAGCGGCGCCATCAAAAGATAATCGAAGAGGCGCCAGCGCCGGAGTTAAAGGCGCGATTCCGGGATCGGATCGGCGAACGCTGTGCAGAAGCGTGTATAAAAATGGGCTATCGAGGTGCCGGTACGTTCGAATTTCTGTACGAAAACGATGAGTTCTTTTTTATCGAAATGAATACTCGCGTTCAGGTAGAACATCCCGTTACTGAAATGATTACGGGCGTGGATATTGTGCAGGAGCAGATCCGCATTGCCGCAGGGCACAAACTGCGCTATCGGCAAAAGGACATCGAATTGCGTGGACACGCAATCGAGTGCCGCATCAACGCGGAAAACCCTGTCTCGTTTATTCCGTCGCCAGGACGAATCACACGCTTTCATGTGCCAGGCGGGCCGGGCATTCGAGTGGATTCGCACGTTTATGCCGACTACTTTGTTCCACCCCACTACGATTCTTTGATTGCGAAGTTAATCGCGCACGGTGATACACGCGATCAGGCTATTGCACGAATGCGCACTGCTCTATCGGAAATGGTAGTTGAGGGCATACAGACCAATCTTCCACTGCATCAGGAGCTGATGAACGACGCCGCATTTATTCAGGGTGGGACGTCTATCCACTTTCTCGAAGCCAGGATGGCCAAGTTAAAGAAAATTGTTGGCGAAGCGGACTAACGCAAATCCATCTGTTCGTAAATTAGCCCATCAACAATGCACTGGCAATCCATTATTTTTTGTCTCCCGCGCGACCATGCGGACGCGTTCGGGGACGCCCTGATGGTGCGGGGTGCGATATCCGTCAATGTCGACGATGCGCTCGACGGAACCATCGCCGAAAAGCCAATTTTCGGTGAGCCCGGTGCCGATACTGGTCTTTGGGACGAGTGCCGTCTGACCGCACTATTCTCACTCGATGTAAACGTGCAGACAGTCTTCAATGGTGTCGCGAGTGCGCTTGAAATTGCACCACCGCCGTTTGAGTCGAGTCGGCTCGAAGATCAAGACTGGGTGGAACGCAACCGCGAGCAGTTTCAACCGATCCGGATTTCCGAGCGCGTCTGGATAGTGCCTACCTGGCATCGCGCGCCGCAGCAAGACGCAATCAATATTGTGCTGGACCCTGGGGCCGCGTTCGGCACCGGCAGTCACCCTACCACACGCCTTTGCTTGAAATGGCTGGAGGGCAACTTGCGGGCACAAGACCGGTCGAAAGTAATTGATTACGGAACAGGATCGGGGATCCTGGCGATCGCGGCGATGAAGCTTGGTGCCGCTGCGGCGTACGGCGTGGACATTGATCCGCGTGCGGTCGAAACGGCGCGTTTTAACGCGCAACAGAATGATGTTGTTGCGCATTTCGCAGATGTGGAGTCGGAACTGGATGTGGTTGGCGATATTCTGGTTGCAAATATTCTCGCCAATCCATTGCGTGTGTTAGCCCCATTGCTCGCCGCTCATACGGCACCGGGTGGCTCGCTGGTGCTTGCAGGAATCCTCGAGGATCAGGCACACGAGATTATTTCGCTATACCGCCAATGGTTTGACTTGTGCGAATGGCGACGCGAAGAAGGATGGGCCTGTATTGCCGGAAAGCGACGCTACTATTGAGCCCATAAATCCGCAGCAAGCGTGCAAACATGGAAGCTCTAAAGAGGCCGGGTGCAACTAGCCTCAGCTATACTTTCTCGCATGCTACTAACCATCTGCCCCAATTGCACCGCGCAGTTCAAGGTTCAACCCGAACAATTGAATGTGCGTCAGGGCCGCGTGATGTGCGGACGCTGTCGGCAAGTATTCAATGCATTTCAATCCCTTTCCCGGCTCGAGGAGACAGATGGGCGACCCGTTAACAAGTCTGAGTGGGCGCCAGTCTCGCCGCTTTCGAACGTGGTTGTGCACGAGGAAGACGTTGTACTCACCAGCAAGCTAGTGCCAGTAGCTGACCATTTGTTCCTTCGCACGGAACCATCACCGCCTGCTGCAGCATTCTCTGCGTCAAAACCATTTCCCTCGCCTGCTGAAGCAGCTGCATCCACGGCCACAGCGTACGTGCAGGAGGAGCAGCAAGCAAAAATTGTTCAGGCGGACGTCGGCGAGACGCAGAAGGTTTCCATATTGGATTTAGGGTCCTTGGACGTACCATCTGCACCTCCCGCAATTGATCTCTCCAGCGCAAGCAATCCCCTGCTTGTCGAGGTGCCGCCAGTAAAAGCGCCGCCAGCCAAGGTGACCAACGTGGGTTGGGTAGCCGGAGTATTTTTACTGATCTTTGGCCTGGTTGCCCAGTTGACATTCATGTTCCGGACGACTCTGGCAACCGTCTACCCGGAAATGCGACCGTTACTTAGCCAAGTGTGTGAAATCGCAAAATGCACGATTCCCTGGGGACGCGATGGCACGCAATTTGAAATTGTTGGGTCAGAACTAATTGAGACACCGGGCAAACCCGGTCGTATATTACTCACCGCGACCCTCATAAACCGGGCAAAAACCAAGCAGGACCTGCCATCGCTAGACCTGAGACTTACGGACAACGCGAATCAAGTGGTCGTTGGTCGTGCGCTACATCCGCGCGACTATCTGGGGCGCGCCATCGAAAAGGACGAAGGCCTTGCTCCCAATGCCGAACTGTATGTCAGTCTCACTCTTGATGTGAGCGGAAAACAGCTGGCTTCTGGTTATGGCCTACTGCCGTTTTACCCTTGAACACTCGTTGCCAATAATCAGTTTCGCATTACACCCGAAAGGGAATGCACCATGTTTTCAACGGCACGGTCAACGAGGGAGGATTCAGGGAGAATTCGTGCCTCGCCGCTTAGAAACTGACGCTGCAATGCATCTGGCGCGACCGAGAGTGCCCCAACTTCGCCTGGATTGGTAAAGAGATAAACGCCCTTCAATGGGCTTATCCACGAAAGCTTCGCGCGAATTTTCTCGCCGGATTCGCGCAAGAATTCCACCCAGGTGCCGCGCTCCAGTTTTCCCATCGCAGATTTGGGTGCAGTCATTGAGCTCGCACCGTGTAGCTTCGGAGTGATGTCAACCTGGCCTTGTGAGTTTCTCTCAGCGTTGCAATTGCCGGGGCCGATCTCTTCAATTTCCACACCCCTATCAGTGAACTGAAATCGGGCAAACCCCGACCTGGTGACGGCATCCCGCGCCATTGCCGCTACATTTGAGGCCTCTTCCGCAATCAGTTTTGCAAACAGCGGTGCAGCGTCTACATTGGAGTGCGATGATGCGAACAGTGCGGACACGCTTTCGCCGCGCAGACCCGCCCTAACCGCGCCAGCGTGACAATCCACCAACGTGGAGAAAAAGCGATCACTATCTGCTTTCTCAACTGCTGCAATCTGCATACCCTCCTTCAGATGCTTTAGTAACGGCGGCAACAGCGAGACCAGCTGTTTGCGTTCCACTGCGTCCGACTTTGGAGAGACACTCCAAATCAGGTTGTCGGCAGTATCCAGTGCAGATAGGAACTTGTCGTCGCGCCCACCTTCGCGCAAATACACGCGCTCGAGCACGCGCGTCCATGGGCCGATCAGCATGGACATTACGGGCTGAGGTAACGCCGTGTCCTTAGTGCGGCGCTCTATTTCGTCTTGTGCGATCAACCGCGCCATTTCACGCTTCTCGCGCTCATGCAGCACGCGAGCTGATCGCTCGACAACGTTCGCATTTGCCGCTTCGCGCGTCGCGAGAAATTCTTCAAAGTCGGCAACCATCTTACCGAACAGTTGTATATCGGTGTCAAAGTCGGCTTGAATACAATCGATTATTTCCTGCGTTTTCCGATAGAGACTGTCGGCGTTCGTTGCGTCGCCGACAAATGACACAGATGCAGCTGCCAACAGGTCAAGCAACTTTCGCGCGGGGTGATTCTTGCGCGAAAAAAACGACTTGTCGAGAATGGCGACCTTCAATATTGGTATTTGTAGGCGTGCGATCAATGCTTTAATCGCATCTGGAACCGCCATATCATCGAATACAAAATCAAACAACATCGCAACGATGTCGATAGTCATGGCATCGACTTGTGAACTTCCATCGGCGATACCACAGGACTTGATTTCCCGCACGGCGTTTTGCTGGACGAACGGTGCGACCTTCATGGTCGCAATGTCGGCAGCCAACGCGCCTGATTTGGTGAAGTTACCCTGTGTCTGCAATTGGAGCTGCGACAACGCCGAAACCAGACTTGTGCTTGTAGCTGCAGGCAGCGGCATGCCGCTGAGAATTTGCGCCGCGTCTGCGCCGAATATCGACGCTTGCTCGTGACTGCCCGGGGGCACGGGTGCAAAGCTGCCCGTCGTCACTCCGTGTAACGGCGGGTTTGCCATTCCAACGCTCATGCTGGAATCAAAAATCTTTCCGCCGACGAGCAACTGTTGCAAGGTTGAGAATATATCGGCAGCGGCACTCCCGTTCGAATCTGCAGGCGGCTTTATGTCCGGCTGCGATGCCGATGCTGCCGCAGTTGCCGGTTTCGGGCGAATGCTGGTTTGTGACCTGCGAAAAGTTGGCCGTATCTGAGGCATAATTTGATGTGCAATTAGATGCGCATTGATGTCGTGGTAGACACCAAGCATTTCCTTGGCCATGTGTTGCTCCATCAGTTTCATGACTGCCAGCTTGGCTTCGTAGCCAGACGTCATTTGGTCGCAAGCAGTT
The DNA here is from genome assembly GCA_038321965.1 of Burkholderiales bacterium. Classification (GTDB taxonomy): domain Bacteria; phylum Pseudomonadota; class Gammaproteobacteria; order Burkholderiales; family Usitatibacteraceae; genus UKL13-2. The sequence continues at coordinate 317,910 of JBBQFL010000001.1, forward strand.
CTAAGCGCGTTAACGACAGTATCCGGCGACATCGGATTTGCCTGCTCCTTCATTTCCGGCTCGGATAGTAGAAAACCCATACGCTGGGAAAGGGCGCTCAGCTCTTCATCGCATTTTCCCGAAAGGCGTGTAGCGATTTCGTTCATCGCCAGCTTCTCTTCAAGCTCGTTGTCTTCGACCAGCGAAAGGGTGAGATAGTCGCCGTGCGGTACTCTCACAGTATCATCACTACTAGCGACTTTTTTCTCGAAAACACTCAAGAACTGTTTTCTGAATGAGGCTTCAATGGCGCTGCGCTTATCGCGCGCCTGTGAACGTGCATCCAGATAAAAGGTCTGTTTTTCATGATTGATAGAGTTTTCCGCAAGATCGAACAGCTCTTTTTCTATTGTGTCGAATGTCTTGGAGAGAACTTCGGTAATGCGTTTGACAGCAATGTCGCGGCAATCGTTGATCACCGCAACTGATTCGGGTCTTACCGAGCGGCGACGCTGTCCGGCTTGGGCGGAGGCGAGGGAAATTACATTGTCAAACGATTGCATAGCCATCTAAGTCTCCTTGGCGCTAAATTGGCGCGGGGAATAATCGGATAGCTCATCAATTTGCGGGGACGTAGCCTCGGGGGCGCCGCTTGCGCGGGCAGGACTAACAGAGGCAGTGAGGCAATAACCCTGTTACCAGAATCGGCAACCATGTCCTTGGAAATACCGGACTGCGGGTGGTACTGACGCGCAACTGCTCAAGAAAAATACACATTCCCGACTCTCTGGTAATCCCGCTATCTTCGGATTTTGAAATCCTTTAGACCGGAGACTTTGCGTCCTCACCTTTCGATGAGTTTGCCGTGTTTCAGAATTCGTGAATTGACTGTGTCAATCCTATTTGCTTTTCTTGTCTAGCTGAGCGCGCCGGGTTTACCAAAAAAAGCAAACTCGTACACTGATAGTTACGCACTTTGGAAAATCACTGTCAAGTTGCTGGTTCACTTTTCCGACTAACGGTGAATATGCTCTACCGAAGCTATAATCCTGTTTTTCATGAGGATTTTTGCATGCCAGTCTTGATCTGCGGTTCGCTCGCCTACGATACCATCATGGTTTTTCATGGCAAGTTCGGTGAGCACATCCTCCCCGATCAAATCCATATCCTCAATGTGGCGTTCGTTGTGCCTGATATGCGTCGCGAGTACGGAGGCACCGCCGGCAATATTGCTTATAACCTGAAGCTGCTGGGCGGCGACCCGATTGTCATGGCCACAGTGGGCGACGATTTTGGCCAGTATCGAGAGCGGCTACAGGCACTCGATATTTCGCGAGACCATATTCGCGATGTGCCGGGCACATTTGTGGCGCAGGCCTTCATTACGACTGACCTGGACGCAAACCAGATTACAGCGTTTCACCCTGGCGCAATGTCTTCATCCTACATAAACAAGGTTGGCGACGCAAAGGACATAAAACTCGGCATACTCGCGCCGGATTCACGCGACGGAATGTTACAACATGCGGAACAATTCCACGATGCGAAGATCCCGTTCATCTTTGACCCGGGCCAAGCGATGTCAGTCTTCAACGGCGATGAACTAAAGCATTTCATCGAACTTGCCGAATATGTCGCGGTCAATGATTATGAAGCGCGTGTACTGGAGGAGAGAATCGGTGAGCCGATTTCGAAGCTCACCGAACGCGTAAAGGCGTTCTTTGTGACCAAGGGCGCTGAAGGATCGGTGATTTACGCGGATGGGCAACAGATCAGGATACCGTCCGTTAGGGAAGAGCGGAGGGTTGATCCCACTGGTTGCGGTGACGCGTATCGGTCGGGGTTGTTGTATGGCATTGAAAGAGGCTGGAGTTGGGAAAAGACCGGTCGACTGGCCAATACCATGGGCAGCATCAAGATCGAAAACCGTGGGCCTCAGGGCCACCATCCGACACGTGCAGAAATTGAAACGCGCTTCACGATGGCTTTTGACGAATCTCTTTTTGGATAGGTGCAATATGTTTTCAAAACGGCTGTTAGTTTCCAGTACTCTCGCACTGGCTGTAATCACGGGTTGTGCACAACCTGGTTTGGGCGGCGGGAACTATACACGTGGACAAGTGCGCGGCGAACAGTCGGTGCGCTTCGGTTCGGTGGAGAGTGTGCGTGATGTAGTCATCGATGCGCGCGATACGGGTACCGGAACATTGGCAGGCGCTGCTATTGGCGGTGTGGCGGGGTCGACTGTGGGCGGCGGTTCAAGAGCGAATGCGGTTGGCGCAATCGCCGGCGCGGTGGTTGGTGGCATCATCGGCAATGCCGTGGAAAAAAACGGCAATGATCGCAAAGGCGTCGAGGTCACCGTTCGACTCGAGAGTGGCAATGTGATCGCAGTCACCCAGGAGAAAGATGAGGAGTTTCGCGTGGGAGACCGCGTTCGCATTCTGTCCGGTCAGGGAACAACCCGAGTATCCCGCATCTAGGTACAAAATTTACGCATAGGAGCTTCCCGGGACAACGCGCCCCTTAGTGGGGTTTCGCGGCGAAACTCGACGAAGATGCAGTAGTATCGCCCGATGCCAAGAGCTCCCCGACAAGCTGACGTCTCTGCCGAATTAAATACCAACCGAATAATCCGGATAGTGCGGTGGTTCAGACTAACGTCGCATATTGGCGCCGGCCTAATTGTCGTCGGCGCACTTTACCCCCGCGTTTCCGCGCGTCGCCGTGCCAGGATTACCGGCTGGTGGGCAAGAAAGCTCTTGCGAATCCTCAATGTTCTGGTGTCGGTACACGGACACCAACCAGAGGCCGAAACAAAAAATATGATAGTGACTTCCAATCATATTTCGTGGATGGATATCTTCGTGATAAACGCGATACAGCCCTCGCGATTTATCGCAAAGTCGGAAATTCGCGATTGGCCAATTGCGGGTTGGCTATGCGAAAAGGCGGGGACTATTTTCATTCGGCGCACTCGCCGAAGCGATACGGCCAAGATCAATGAAACCATGCGGGCCGTGTTGGCAGAAGGCGCTACCATCGGGTTTTTTCCGGAGGGCACGACAACAGCGGGCGACAAACTGCTTAAATTTCACACCTCACTTTTTGAGCCCGCAGTGGCAAACGACGCGACGATTGCGCCAGTCGCGATTCGCTATCGCAGAAGCGATGGCGAGGCCTCCGTTGCGGCGGCTTTTATCGGTGAGCTTAGCTTCGCAGAGTCAGTGGGGCAGATCATTTCCCAAAAGTCGATGATTGCTGAAATTACGTTCGCCCCCCAGATTGCAGCAACCGGCCAGACGCGCCGCGAATTGGCACTCAAGGCTGAATCAGCGGTGGCGGTTATTCTGAATGTACCGTTACCGCATGCACTTCACCGTTTCCAAGGCGACAATGTGGACGCACCCAACTGATGTGTACATATCGAGCACGGGCCTGCTTCTACGGCTAAAAACGCTCTGGGAAGCCCATGGATGCTAGTGGTTTAGCTAAACCCTGATGGAATTACCGCTTCAGCACAATCGACCTGAAAAATCGCGCGATCTTCAAGTCGCATAGCAGTGAGTTGCTGACCCCACGCACAGCCCGTGTCTAGGCCGACAAAATTTGGCGAAACGTACAACCCCAGCGCGGACCAATGCCCTGCAATGATCGTCTTGTTTACTGTTGATGCATGTCGCCTCGTAAACCAGGGCACTGTTCCCGGCGGAATCGCCGCCAGCTCGCCTTTGTAATCAAGATTGACTGCGTCATGCGTGTTCAGCAGTCGCATGCGTGTCATCGCGTTCGTGACCAGTCGGTTTCGTGCGCTACCGACCAATGCGTTGTCCCACATTACCGGTTCATCACCGTACATGCTCGTGAGGAAAGCTCGTCTCTGTCGACCACGAATTAGCGCTTCGACTTCGTGCGCCAAGCTGAGCGCCTTCTTCAAACTCCATTGTGGAAGCAGTCCAGCGTGCACCATGATGAATTGGTCATCAACATGAAGCAGTTTCTGGCTGCGGAGCCACGCGAGCAGGTCATCGCGGTCGGGCGCATCGAGAATCGGCTGTATCGTGTCGCGTTTCCCCGCCTTGCTTACTCCTTCTGCGACTGCGAACAGGTGCAAATCATGGTTGCCCAGTACCGTAATCGCGCCGTCTCCAAGTCCTCGAGCGAAACGCAGGCATGCCAGGGAATCAGGACCGCGGTTGACTAAGTCGCCAACAAACCACAGCGAGTCACGCGATTTGTTGAATTTTATCTTGGTCAGAAGCGCTTGAAGTGAAACGTAGCAACCTTGCAGGTCGCCGATGGCATAGGTGCTCATCGCAGGTTAGCCATGAAAAAAGGCGGAAAAACCGCCCCTTGACGTGCCTGCCCCATAAAGTGTTATTTAATCAGTGAAACCATAAAGTCTACGGCCGACTTGACGTCAGCATCCGGTAGGGAAGCATTGCCACCTTTGGCCGGCATCACGCCAGCTTTTCCCTGATATCCGGCGATCGCATGCGTGTATAGCGTCGGCTTGCCCTGTGCGATGCGGGCCGACCAAGCCGCCTTGTCGCCAGCCTTTGGTGCGCCTGCAATACCCGCGCCATGACACGCTACGCATGCAGACTTATAAACGCCTTCGCCACCCGCGGCTGCCAGGGCACCAGCCGCAGCCACGGTGGGAATCGCCATCGCGACAATGGGTGCTGCTACTTTGGCAGGAGCGACTACAGGCGTTGTCGCGGCAGTTGGCGCCTTGGAGGCATCAACAGCCAACTCTGTTACTGGCGCGATGCGTTTTGCAATCGCTTCAGGTGTGTTAGCTTTGTCTACAGTGGTACCTACGGCATGACCGCCGACTGCGTATTGCGCCAAAAGAATGATGCCAATAATTAGTCCAAAGGCTCCAACCGTAATGGCAATTGCCATCTTTACCGGGTGAGCTGCAATGCCTACTTCAGCGGGAGCGTGATGTGACTGTGACATGGCGACTTCCTGAGGGCGTGAATTTCGAGTTTCCAATTATACTGGCGATGGGCATTTCGACTCAATTCCCCTGAATCAGCAATGTGGCATGCCAAGTGTTGGCGCGAATGTTAAACTACATTTCGTCGCAAGCTGCGCGCCCGTAGCTCAGATGGATAGAGTGCTACCCTCCGAAGGTAGAAGTCGCACGTTCGAATCGTGTCGGGCGCGCCATCAAAACTCAACTTTTTGGAAGTCTCGCATGCGACCCGTGTCAATCGCTACGCAGACTTCTTGTCCGCCATGCCGTTGATGGACTTCAGCTTCGGTCGCACTTGCGCCACATACTCAGGCACCCATCGTTTCAGGTCGCGGCGCACTTCGGAGTCGTCCGGCATGCGATCCTGATTCAGCCAACTCGTCAATGACTCCAGGAAGCCGGTGGCCACCTCGCGGGCTTTGGCGACGCGCAGTTTTGGATGTGGCGTAGGGCGAGTATGCTCGTCGTCCGTGAGTAACTCTTCAAACAGCTTCTCACCCGGCCGCAATCCCGTGAACACAATTTTGATTTCGTTGTCCGTCGGTTCAGACAATCGAATCATATCGTTGGCAAGGTCAACAATTTTTACTGGCTCGCCCATGTCGAGCACAAATACTTCCCCACCCAATCCCATGGTGCCAGCTTGTAACACTAGCTGCGCGGCCTCCGGGATTGACATGAAGTAGCGCACCATATCGGGATGCGTCACCGTTACCGGCCCGCCCTGCTCAATTTGCTCTTGAAAACGCGGAATGACGCTCCCGGCGCTACCCAGCACATTGCCAAAACGCACCATCTCAAATCGCGTGTCGCTCGATTGCTGCAGCGCCTGGCAAATCATCTCCGAAAGACGTTTGGTCGCACCCATCACATTCGTGGGGTTAACAGCTTTGTCGGTAGAGATCAGCACGAATTTCTTGACGCCATATTCGATCGCCGACTTCGCAACGATGAGGGTGCCTAGCGCATTGTTCTGCACGGCTTCCCACGCGTTGGATTCCTCCATCAGCGGCACGTGCTTATACGCGGCGGCATGAAATACCAGCGAGGGCGCATATTGGTGCATGGCCTGGTTTACGCGACGCGCATTTCTGATATCACCAATAACGCTCGCGATTGGCAGGTTCTCAAATGCGTCGCGCAAGGCTTGTTCAATTTGGTACATCGCAAACTCACTCTGCTCGAAAAGCACCAACATAGACGGTTGGTAGCTCGCAATTTGGCGGCACAATTCTGACCCGATGGATCCGCCCGCACCAGTGACCATAATTACCTTGTCGGTAATGAGTTCATGGAGGCCGGCATCATCGAGAATGACGGGCTCGCGCTTCATCAGGTCTTCAACTGCAACGCGCCGGATTTTCGGCGTGGAGGTCTTGCCTGCGACAGCAGGCGATAACGCGACACTATTAAATTTTGGGATCGTGAGCACCTGTACACGTGCCCGGTTGCAAATTTCAATTACACGGCGGCGAACGGAATAAGCAACCGACGGCATTGCGATGACTGCATGCTTCACCTTTAGGCTACGCGCAATCCTGGGCAATTCATCGATTGCCCCAAGTACTCTTTCGCCGTGAAGTAGCCTATGGCGCTTATTCATGTCGTCGTCCAGAAGGCCCATTACCCGCCAGTCACTGCTGCGAGCAAGTTCCTTGATCAGGCTGACCGCGGCGTCGCCTGCGCCTAGAACCAATACCGGCGTGCCCATATCGCCGGTCTTCCCGTATTGGCGCCACTCCTGCAGCGAACGGTAAGCGATACGGCTCCCCGACATAAGGACAATCAACAACAGGGTTTGCACAAAAAACTGTGCCAACCCCAAATGGCCGAGCCAGCCGCCCGCCCAAATGCCCAGTCCAACGGCCAATGAGCCTGTAAGCACGCTCGCCACAATTCTTTGAACGTCCGGCAGGCTCGCATAGCGCCAAAGCCCCTGGTACATCCCAAAGAGGATGGAAACACTGGCTTGAACAGGAATCGCCACCGCCAGCAACAAGCCGATACCAAGCAAAACCTCGGGTGAACTGATCGAGCGAACAGATTCCGAAAACAGCAAAATAGTGACCACCCACGAAATGACCAGCATCGCCACATCGTGAACGAACGCTAAAAGGGCGCGCTCGTTAAATGACACAGTCCTCATGTTCTCTCACGGTCATTATTTTTTGATTTTGTTGTTTTTCTTTTGATGTAAGTGCCACTCTGCCAACAGCAGCAACAATCCGTATGTTATCACCCATGCAATCAACATGACACTGGGAGCCGGGCGCTCAATTGCGTATAGTGCCGAACCCCCCGATGCGAGCATGACGAAATAGTAGACGAGCGCGGTTTTTCGATGGCTCCATCCGCCGAGAATGAGGCGCTGGTAATAGTGGTCACGGTGAGCGATCCAGGGTTTGTTTCCCTGAGCCGTGCGTCTCAAGAGGGTGGCAGACGCATCCACAATGAAAGGTGAAAAGACCAGCAATGCAAACCACCACGGCCACATCTGCTGCAGACTGCCTTGTATTCCAAGCGTGACGCAGAGAAATCCAAGCGGGATCGAGCCCGCGTCGCCCATGAATACCTTGGCAGGTGAAAAATTGAAAACAAGGAATCCCGCCGCTGCACCGGAAATGGCGGTGACCAGCAACGGCAGGTTTCCATCCACATTTTGGTGCAGAACCAATGCCAATGCGTATGTGCCAAAGCCGATCACCGTCATGCCGCCCGCCAAGCCATCGGCGCCGTCCATGAAGTTGTAAAGATTTGTCATCCAGGCGATGGCGAACACCAGCGCAAATGCCGACAATGAGTAGAGTAGCCAGCTATTGGGAACGTTCATTACTGTAGTGAGTGAGGGCAACGACCTCAGCCATATCAGAACGATCAAAATTGCCGCTGACGTATGCGCGGTCAATCGAAGCAGCGCCGGCAAAGGTCGAAAGTCGTCGATTACGGAAACCAAAAGCATCACAAGGCTCAAACAGGCAATAAGAGCGACCGAATCGGGCTGCATCCACGGACCGACCGTTAGCACAACAGCGGAAAGTAAGGCGATGCCGCCAATGCGTGGAACAGGAACACTGTGCAGGCCGCGTGCAGAAGGAAGATCCTGAAAAACGCGGCCAAGCGGTGTGTTTTTTGACAGGAAAATGAGAGTCGCAGCAATCACCAGCGACGAAAAAAACGCTTGCAGCACGGTTTTGCCTCAGTTATTGCTCAACGGATACAGGCTAGAGCCGGGAAGGGGATCAAAACAAAACGGGCATCCCAATTGAGATGCCCGTCAACGTACTAAGCCCTGCGATTACGGGCAGTTCGTGGTGCCGGTTGTCGGGTCAATTGGCAGTGTGATGACGACGGTCTGCGTGATTGCACCGGCGACAACGTTTACGGAAATGGTACCCGGAACCGGCGATGATGGAGGGATTGGTACCGTCGGTTTGTTGCGCGAAAAGCCAATCGAAGTACCAATAGTGCCCGCCGACGGAATGATGGAAAACGCCCCAGCTGGAACACCAGGTGTAGTAACGGTAGCAGTGAACGTGCCTGAACCGGTCGTCGTACTCGTGCCGATTTGACCGCAAGCAAGCGTATGCGCAACGGGGCTAACCGAAAGGGATGTAGGTGTCGGCACAGGCGGTGCATCACCGGCGGGTCCCAGCACGCTGGCAACGGACGGTGACTCAAGCACACGATTCTGCGCATCGGTCACCAGGAGCGTCCCAGAGCCGCAACCACTCTGTGTGACCCGGTAACTTCCGCCATTGGTCGTGACGGTAGATGGAAATACCGATAGATATTGCGGCAGCGGGGAAACAACCTGGTACGGTGGCGTGCCGCCGTACACATAGTGGTCGACGATGCCGCCAAACGGACATTGTGCCGGCTGGCCAACAGCAGGTTTGGCACCAGTAAAGGTGACCGTGCCGCTAGGTAGAATTGAAAGTATGCCTGCACCACTTGTCACTTGCGCGATCACAAAGTTGGTCCTGCGTACCAGGCCCGTGACCGTGTCGGTCGAGGTAAGAATGGCGACCTGAGTTGGTGCGGTGACCAGCGCCTGAATGCGCACGCGAGCAACACCATTTTCATCCGTATTCTGGATAAGTGAAGTGACTTGCACATTCGTACCGGGTGTGACGAAGCGGAAGTCTCCCTGGAATACGTCAAATCGGATAGGGCGATTCACCAGCTTGACGCCATTAAGTTGCGCCGTCACATCTACTTGGGCGTCGCCGCCGCTACACAGGCCCGAACATCCAGTGCCTGTTGGCGCGACCGGCGTAATGGTGACTATATTGTTGAGTGTCGTTGCTCTTACATTCAGCACTAGGGGCGTAGTAGCACCAAGACTGTCGCGTATCGTAATTGTCACTGAAGTATCTGCGATGACGCTGTTTGCAAGTACCGTAATTTTGTACCCCGCTGTCGCAGAGCCTGTGACAGCTGGCGCTGGCAACACGACGGCATTGCTCGTGCCGGTGGTGTACGGTGCCGTTCCGCCCGTAACTGTGAAATCAACTGACACACCAGGAAACACATCAGCAGAGGTCGGCAATACTCCGAGGGTGATGACAGGGGGCGTAGGCGGAACGGTGGGGGTGGTGCTGGCAGTGCCACTGCCACCGCAGGAAACGAGCAGCGAGCTCATCGCGCCAAACAACGCGACGAAGGCGGCACGCTTAGCCCAACTACCCGTGCTACTGAAGAAAGTTTTGATCGCCACGGCGGTGTCCTTTTGAGTTCATCGGCAAGAATGTGGTCCCGTGTGACACTTATTTGAACCACTTTTCTTGCAGAATTATAGCGTTACCTGATTTTATTAAAGCGCAACTTTCACTTTGATGCAAGTTTTTTTGGTGGATTGGCATTCGACCATTAGGTCACATCCTGCGTTCATACCGTCAGCTAAGTCTTGAAATGGCTACATCCCAGTAAGGCACACGATTTAAAGTGCGAAATTTTCGCTGCTTGTGCAAAGATCGGCTATGGACAGTTCCTCGCCGCGTCGGTACCGGTCACAGTGACGGTAACCCGCTGAGTTAGCGACCCATTGGTAAAGTCGACGAGGATCGGCGAAAAAACTGAGCCAGTGCTGGCGCTAAACGTGACCGTGTTCGGGATAGCACCTGCCGAAGGGCTTAAGGAAAAGCCAGTGCCTGTAGGAGCGGGAGGAGAGAATGCACTATTAGTCCCCTGTGCGGAGGTACTAAACGTGCCACTGCCCGTCACAGAAACGCTGCCTGAAGAGCCGCACGCTATTGTTAGCGTTGTAGGCGTCACCGCCAGTGCAGTCGTCGTAACCGCATCACCCTTCGCACCTTGTACCGCAGTTAAGGCAGCAGTCTCAACAGTGCGGCCAGTGGCGTCCGTGACAATAAAAGCGACTGTTCCGCAGCCCTTAATGGTGGCTGTAAATCGGCCGCCCCGGGTACTGACAATGCTTGGAGAGACTGTCGCCACACTTGTTAATGGTGACGCCACGTTGTAAGGCGGCGTGCCACCATAAACGTAGTAATCCACTGTCACGCCGATTGGGCAACTTCCATCTGCGCCAGGCGCGCCTTTTGCGCCGGTAATCGTGATGGCGGTACTTGGCAGCGTCGATAGGATGCCGGACCCCGAAACCTGCTGAATGATATTGAAGTTATATCGCCGAACGAGTCCGGAAGTCACGTCGGTCGTTTGAATGGTTGCCACTTGCGTCGCGGCCCCGACATTCGCGGTGATACGAATGACCGCTTCGCCCTGGCTGTCGGTATTCACCACAAGCGAATTGACCAAGGCGCCTGTGAATGGCGTAACCAGTTGATAGGCCCCCTGAAACACCTCGAAACGAATCTGCCGATTGATCAAAATAACGCCGTTTTGCACCGCCTTCACGACGAATTGCGCATCGCCGCCACTGCACACCGTATTGGTGCCGCACCCTGTGCCAGTAGGCGCAAGCGGCGTAAACGTGATCTGGTTGAGCAGCGTCGAGGGCTTGACCGTCACCTTTGAAGTCGCCGTTGCACCTTTTTCGTCGCGCACGGTGACATCAACCGCGGTATCTGCCGTCACTGCATTTGGTACCACAGTGAACGACGTGCCGGTAACGGCAGTCGGGACGGGCAGTACCGCCGCATTGCTTGAAAACGCGCTGTAGGCACCACTGCCGCCACTGATCGTAAACGTCGCTGGCAAATCCGGGAACACGGTTACCGTTGAGGGGTTGATCGCCAGAGGTGCTCCCGAGAACTTCACCACGACCTTCGCCGTTGCGGAGGCGTTCAGCGCGTCCCGTACGGTGAGGTCAATGGGCGTGTCTGCGGTGACGGTATTGGGCGTGACCGAAAATGTTGAGCCTGATACCGCTGTTGTCACCGGAAGCACACTATTGTTGGTCGAAAATGCAGAGTAGGGTGGGCGTCCGCCGGTAATCGTGAACGCCGTAGTCAGGCCCGGGACCAAATCCGCCGTTGCCGGATTGATTGCCAGGGCTGTTCCGGTGAACTTGACCGTTACCTTGGCCGTGACGACCGCATTCAGGGCGTCCCGCACGGTCAAATCAATCGAGGTGTCAGCCGTCACCGCGTTCGGCGTAACCGTAAATGTATTGCCAGTCACATTCGTCGTCACCGGTAATACGCTGCCATTGCTCGAGAACACAGTGTAGCCAGCCCTGCCGCCGGTAATGGTGAACGAAGCCGAAACACCTGGAATCAAGTCGGCGGTTGATGGCGAGACGGTCAGCGGTGCGCCCGCGATGAACTTCACAGTTACTTTTGCCGTAACGGCCGCATTGGTTGCGTCCCGTACCGTAATGTCGATGGTCGTGTCGCTGGTCACCGCGTTGGGTATCACCGTAAATGTTGATCCGGTTACGCTAGCGTTGATGATGGGCAACACGCCGCTGTTGCTTGAAAACGCGCTGTAGCCGGCACGGCCTCCGGTGATGGTGAAGGTGGTCGGCACGCCTGGTGCCAAGTCCGCTGTTGCGGGGGTTACAGTCAGGGGGGTACCGGTAAATTTAACGGTGACTTTCGCAATGGCCGACGCATTCGCGGTATCGCGTACCGTGATATCGATTGAGGTATCTGCAGTTACCGCATTGGCGGTGACGGTGAATGTCGAACCGGTCACCGTCGACGTTACCGGCAATACGCCGCTGTTGCTTGAAAAGGCCGAGTAGTTGCCGGTACCGCCAGTAATCCTGAACGTAGTCGGAGAATTTGGCAGCAGTTCGGCGGTAGAAGGCGTAATCGTGAGCGGCGTGCCTGCCGCCGGATCAGGTGCGGGCGGCGCGCCGACCGCACCACTGCCGCATGAGCTCAACAGAACCGTGCAACAAACCGATAGCAGCAATGCGGCAACCTGCGCAAACGGCCGATATTTCTTCACGGGCATTCCTCTTTCGGTGTTAAAGCAAAACCGTAACAACATTGCAAAAGTACTTGCCACCATTGGGATTCTATCAAACTGCATTGGCAAAATCACTTTCTGCACGAGCCGTAGAACTCACTAGCGTTTGAACGTAATCGTCAGCAGTCGTTCGCGCCGTCCAATGACAAAATTGTTGCACCGCGCAAAAACCAGCGCTATGATGACATTATTCCGGAATAGTCTTTCTGTATCAGCGTGTTGGGTGGCTTCATCGAGCGTCCCTTGCATGGAAAAACTGCGGGGCCACGAACCCCTGCCGGTAACAACCGATTGTATTCGCCGGAAATGCGCCGAATGAGGCCGCATAAGGTGTAACTTGTTACCACGTTTTTCCTCGGAGACCTCTGCAATGTCCCCCGTCGTTCCCCCTCGCGCCAGCCCTGAAGGCATCGCCTCGAAGCCAGTCGCACAAGGCCTTTACGATCCACGTTTTGAGCACGATGCCTGCGGTGTTGGTTTTGTGGCTCACGTAAAGGGCAAGCGCTCGCACTCGATCATCGAGCAGGGCCTGAAGATTCTCGATAATCTCAGCCATCGCGGCGCCACTGGTTACGATCCGCTGCTTGGCGATGGGGCTGGCATACTTATTCAGCTACCGGATGCTCATCTACGCCGTGTTTGCGGCAAGCAAGGCATGACGCTGCCTGCGCTCGGACAATACGGTGTTGGCATGGTGTTCCTTCCCCGCGAGCCAGCCTCCCGGATGGCGTGCGAGCAGGAAATCGAGCGAGCAATTGATGCAGAAGGCCAGATACTGCTCGGCTGGCGTGATGTGCCGACCGACAACAACGGACTTTCGCAAGCGACAATCGCGGTTGAGCCTCTGATCCGCCAGGTATTTGTCGCGCGCGGCGTTCGTGGTGCAAGCGCTGGCGCAATGACCCAGGACGATCTTGAACGCAAGCTCTACATCATCCGTAAACGTTCCGGACATGCCATTCAGGCGCTGAAGTTGCGGCACGGAAAAGAGTTCTATGTTTCCTCTTTTTCGACGCGCACCATTGTGTACAAAGGCATGTTGCTCGCTGATCAGGTCGGCAAATATTATCTCGACCTCCAAGACCCGGTGATGACCACCGCGCTGGCATTGGTGCACCAGCGCTTCTCCACCAATACCTTCCCGACATGGGATCTGTCGCATCCGTTCCGCATGATTGCCCACAACGGTGAAATCAACACCTTGCGTGGCAATGTCAACTGGATCCGTGCACGGCAGCAATCGATCGCCTCGCCGGTGTTGAAGGAAGACCTGAAGAAGATCTGGCCGCTAATTTACGACGGCCAGTCTGACTCCGCGAGCTTCGACAATTGCCTCGAAATGTTGGTGATGGGCGGCTACTCTCTCGCGCACGCGATGATGATGATGATTCCCGAAGCTTGGAGTGGTCACAAGCTGATGGATGAAGATCGCAAGGCGTTCTACGAATACCACGCGACGCTGATGGAAGCCTGGGACGGCCCGGCGGCGATGGCGTTCACCGATGGCCGCCAGATCGGCGCCATGCTCGACCGAAATGGATTGCGGCCAGCGCGCTACATCCTTACCGATGATGATCTGGTGGTACTGGCTTCGGAAGCAGGTGTACTCGATATTCCAGAGTCAAAGATCGTCAAGAAGTGGCGGCTTCAGCCTGGAAAAATGTTTCTGGTCGACATTGAAAAAGGCAAGATCATCGACGATGAACAACTTAAACGAGAGCTTGCGACTGCCAAGCCATATCGTGACTGGGTAAATCAGGCGCGTATCCGCCTGGATGATCTGCCAGAACCGGCGCCAGCCGAAAAATCGACGGTGCCATTGCTCGATTTGCAGCAGGCGTTTGGCTATACCCAGGAAGATCTGAAGTTCATCCTCTCCAACATGGCCATCAACGGTATCGAAGCAACCGGCTCGATGGGCAATGATTCACCGCTGGCGATCATGTCGGACAAGCCGCGCAGCTTGTCGCACTACTTCAAGCAGCTGTTCGCGCAAGTCACCAATCCACCGATTGACCCGATCCGCGAAGAGCTGGTGATGTCGACGGCGATCACCATCGGTCCCCGGCCGAACTTGCTCGATATTGACCACACTGATCCGGGCCAATGGCTGGAAGTGCCGCAACCGGTATTGACGACCGACGATATGGAAAAAATTCGCCATATCGACATGTTCACGGGCAATTACTTTCGCAGCCATGAACTTGATATTACCTATCCTGCCTCTTGGGGAACGGAAGGCATTGAAGCAGCTGTTGCGTCGTTGTGCGCGCATGCTGAAGATGCATTGCGGCTGGGCTATAACCTGTTGATCATTACCGATCGCAAGGTGGATGCCGCAAATGTCGCGATCCCCGCGTTGCTGGCAGTTGGCGCGGTGCATCAGCATCTGGTGAGGAAAGGTCTGCGCACCTCCACCGGGCTTGTGGTGGAAACGGGCAGCGCGCGTGAGGTGCATCACTTTGCCTTGCTCGGCGGGTACGGCGCGGCCGCGGTGCATCCCTATCTCGCCCTTGAAACGCTGCACAACATGCAGGATTATTTGCCCGGCATCGACCCGAAGGAAGCCGAGAAAAAATACATCAAGGCGATTTCCAAGGGTCTGCTTAAGGTGATGTCCAAAATGGGCATTTCCACTTATCAGAGCTATTGCGGCGCGCAGATTTTTGAAGCGGTCGGTCTGTCCCGTGAGTTCATCGACAAGTACTTCACGGGAACGGCGTCAAACGTCGAAGGCATCGGCATTTTTGAAATCGCCGAGGAATCCATGCGCCTGCACCAGCAAGCCTTTGGTGACGATCCGGTGTTGCGTACTCATCTGGACGCAGGCGGCGAATACGCCTATCGCGTGCGTGGCGAAGAGCATATGTGGACGCCGGATGCAATCGCAAAGCTGCAGCATTCCACCAAGGCGAATTCGTATTCAACCTACAAAGAATACGCAAAAATCATCAACGATCAGACCAAGCGGCACATGACGCTGCGCGGCCTGTTCGAGATTAAGTCCGCTGGCGCTGCCGTGCCGATTGAGGAAGTTGAATCTGCCAAAGACATCGTGACGCGCTTTGCGACTGGTGCCATGTCGCTGGGTTCCATCTCCACGGAGGCGCACGCGACTTTGGCTGTGGCGATGAATCGAATTGGCGGAAAATCGAATACCGGCGAGGGCGGCGAAGACCCGCGACGGTTTATTCCGGTGACAAAGGCTGGAGAAACGCTCAAGAGCAAACTGGGCGATGCCGTCGAAACCGATATTTCGTTGAAGATAGGGGACTCGTTGCGGTCGCGTATCAAACAGGTAGCGTCGGCGCGGTTTGGCGTGACGGCAGAGTATTTGAATTCGGCGGATCAAATTCAGATCAAGATGGCGCAGGGCGCCAAGCCGGGCGAGGGTGGGCAGTTACCGGGGCACAAGGTCTCGGAATACATCGGCAAGTTGCGCTACGCGACGCCGGGTGTGGAACTGATCTCGCCGCCGCCGCACCACGATATTTATTCGATCGAAGATTTGGCGCAGTTGATTCACGACCTCAAGAATTGCAATTCGAGCGCGTCGATATCGGTGAAGCTGGTATCTGAAGTTGGTGTCGGCACGGTGGCTGCAGGCGTTGCCAAGGCCAAAGCTGATCACGTCACCATTGCCGGTCACGACGGCGGCACCGGCGCGTCGCCGGTTTCGTCGATCAAGCATGCCGGCACGCCTTGGGAATTGGGCCTCGCTGAAACCCAGCAAACGCTGGTGTTGAACCGGTTGCGCGGCCGCATCGCCGTGCAGGTTGACGGCCAGATGAAGACCGGCCGTGACGTCTTGATTGGTGCACTGCTGGGCGCCGACGAATTCGGTTTCGCGACGGCGCCGTTGGTCGTGCAGGGTTGCATTATGATGCGCAAATGTCACCTCAATACCTGCCCGGTTGGCGTGGCGACGCAAGACCCGGTGTTGCGAAAGAAATTTTCCGGCCAGCCCGAACATGTCGTCAATTTCTTCTTCTTCATCGCCGAAGAAGTACGCGAACTGATGGCCGCCATGGGCATCCGCAAATTTCAGGATCTCATCGGGCGCGCAGATTTGCTGGAAACCAAGAAGGGTGTAGCGCACTGGAAAGCCAAGGGACTGGATTTTTCCCGTATTTTCCACATGCCCGACATGCCCAAGGAAGTCGCTCGCCACCATTGCGAGACGCAAGACCACGGCTTGAGTGAAGCGCTCGATCACAAGCTGATCGCGGAGGCGAAGCCCGCGCTGGAGTCGCAGCAAAAGGTACGTATCGAAACCACCATTCGAAATCTAAATCGCACCGCCGGCGCGATGCTGTCCGGCGCGGTCGCCAAGCGCTACGGGCACGCAGGACTGCCCGATGACACCATCAATATCAGATTAAGTGGCACGGCTGGCCAAAGCTTTGCGGCCTTTCTTGCTCGCGGCATCACCATGGAGCTCACCGGGCAAGGCAACGATTACGTGGGCAAGGGCCTGAGCGGTGGCCGTGTCATCGTAAAACAGCACGCGGACTTCAAGGGTAACCCGACGGAAAACATCATCGTCGGTAACACGGTGATGTACGGTGCGATTGCCGGCGAGGCTTATTTTCGCGGGGTTGCAGGTGAAAGATTTTGCGTACGCAATTCGGGTGCCTCTGCCGTTGTCGAGGGAACTGGCGACCATGGCTGCGAGTATATGACCGGCGGTACCGTGGTCGTGTTAGGCGCGACGGGTCGCAATTTCGGTGCAGGCATGTCCGGTGGCGTCGCCTATGTACTTGACGAAGAAGGCATCTTCAAGGATCGATGCAACTTGGCAATGGTCGAGCTTGAAGCGTTGTCAGATGCCGTCACGACGGCTTCGCATCTGGGCGTTTCTGATACCTCGCTGCTGAAGTCGCTGATCGAGAATCACGCCAAATACACCGGTAGCCAGCGTGCAATGGACATCCTGGGCAATTGGCCGAAGTGGTCGCGGCAGTTTGTCAAGGTGATGCCAACGGAATACCGCCGCGCACTCAAAGAGATGGCGGCAAAGAAGGTTATCGCCAACGATGTCGCCAAGCAAAAAGCGGCGTGAAGAAAAAAGCGGCAAAAAATCGTATAAAGCGGACCAACCACGACATGATAAATGGTGAATATTTGAATGGGTAAGCCAACCGGATTTCTGGAATACCAGCGCTTGAGCGAAGCGTCAATTGCGCCTGCCGAACGAGTCAAGAACTATCAGGAGTTTGTGCTTCATCTGAGCGATACAGAGGCCAGGCAGCAGGGCGCGCGTTGCATGGATTGCGGCATTCCGTTTTGCCAAACGGGATGTCCGGTCAACAACATCATTCCCGATTTTAATGATCTGGTTTTCCGCCAGAACTGGCGCGAGGCGCTGGACACATTGCACTCAACCAACAACTTCCCCGAGTTCACCGGACGCGTCTGCCCAGCGCCCTGTGAGGCCGCGTGTACGCTCAACATCAACGATGACGCGGTGGGTATTAAGTCGATTGAACACGCGATCATCGACAAAGGCTGGGAAATGGGCTGGGTGTCACCGCTACCGGCCAAACATCGCACCGGCAAACACATCGCGGTGGTCGGCTCGGGCCCTGCCGGCATGGCGGCCGCCCAACAACTGGCGCGGGTGGGACACGACGTGGTCGTATTTGAAAAGAGTGATCGCATCGGCGGACTGCTGCGCTACGGCATCCCGGATTTCAAAATGGAGAAGTCTCATATCGACAGGCGGGTGGCGCAGATGGAGGCGGAAGGCGTCAAGTTTCGCGTCAACCAACATATTGGCGTTGATACACCTGCTGACGTATTGATGGCCGATTTCGACGCCGTGGTTCTCTCGGGTGGGGCTGAATGGCCGCGCGATTTGCCGGTGAAAGGGCGCGATCTTGCTGGCATTCATTTCGCCATGGATTTCCTGCCGCTGCAAAACAAGGTGGTCGCAGGCGATAACGTGCCCGGCCAGCTCATCGGGACCGGCAAGCACGTCGTGGTGATTGGCGGCGGCGATACCGGCAGCGACTGCGTCGGCACCTCGAACCGCCATGGCGCGAAATCGATTGCTCAATTCGAATTGATGCCGCAACCGCCCGACACTGAAAACAAGCCGATGGTGTGGCCGAACTGGCCAATCAAATTGCGCACCTCGTCTTCGCACGAAGAGGGTTGTGATCGCGATTGGGCCGTGGCGACCAAGGAATTCATCGGTAGCAATGGCAAGGTGGAAAAGTTGAAGGCGGTGCGCATCGAATGGAAGGACGGGAAAATGCAGGAAGTCGCGGGGACGGAATTCGAAATGATGGCCGATCTCGTGCTGCTCGCCATGGGGTTTATGGGGCCTGAACAAAAAGGCTTACTCGAACAATTTGGTGCGCTAGGAGTCGCCCGAGATCAGCGTCAAAACGTGAAGGCTGACGTCGATGATCGCGACGATGTGTTTGCCTACCAAACCGCCAATCCAAAGGTGTTTGCGGCGGGCGATATGCGACGTGGGCAGTCGCTGGTCGTGTGGGCGATCCGCGAAGGGCGCCAGTGTGCGCGATCAGTTGACTCGTTCCTGATGGGTAAATCCGACTTGCCTCGGTAGCTGTCTCAGGCAGGACTATTTTCGAAGAACGCCATTTGACGAGAATCTTCGGGCATAAATGTCCGATGAGCCGCGCGGTTAAATGAGTCTCAGCAATTTGTGTCAACAGCGGCTTGTCTTCGGAGATCAATGCACTACCAGTGCATCTTCAGTTGCACAACAGGTGAGATAATTCGACCGCGCCGTCGTCACGAACCGCGCCGTCTCCATTTCCGCTGTATTGCGCCTCTATGACCCCCCTGCAAAACGATTCGTTTCTCCGTGCGCTCATGCGCGAACCTACCGCCTACACGCCTATCTGGATCATGCGGCAGGCGGGCCGCTATCTGCCCGAATACAACGCAACGCGAAAGAAAGCCGGCAGCTTTCTGGGGCTGGCAAAGAACCCGGATTACTGCACCGAAGTGACCTTGCAACCACTTGACCGATTCAAGCTGGACGCGGCGATCTTGTTCTCAGACATTCTTACCATTCCCGATGCCATGGGGCTCGGGCTCTATTTTGTCGAGGGCGAAGGGCCGAAATTTGAACGAACGGTCCGAACCGAGGAGGACGTAAAGAAACTGCCGGTTGCTGATATCGGGCAACTCCGATACGTGACCGACGCCGTGACGCAGATTCGTGGTGCACTTGACGGCAGGGTTCCACTGATCGGTTTTTCAGGAAGCCCGTTTACCCTCGCCTGCTACATGATCGAGGGCGGCGGTTCCGACGATTTTCGTCGTGTCAAGACGATGCTTTACCAGCGCCCGGATCTGCTGCATGTGATCTTGGAGAAAAATACCGAAAGTATCATTGCGTATCTGAACGCGCAAATCGATTCCGGCGCGCAGGCGGTGATGCTGTTCGATACCTGGGGCGGAGCGCTCTCCCATTCGGCATATCAGGAGTTTTCACTCAGCTATGCCACGCGCGTCATGTCCAGCCTCAAGCGTAGCAATGAAGGCCGCATCGTACCGCGGGTTTTCTTCACCAAGGGGGGAGGGCTGTGGTTGGAATCCATGGCCAACTGCGGTGCGGATGCGCTTGGATTGGATTGGACGATCAGCCTTAGCGACGCCAAACGTCGAGTTGGCCAAAGGGTCGCCCTGCAAGGAAACCTGGATCCCATCGTTTTGTTTGGCGATGTTGCCGCGATTGAGCGGGAAGCGACTCGCGTACTCTATGAATTTGCTTCTGACAAGAACGCCAACGGTCATGTCTTCAATCTTGGACATGGCATTTCGCAATTTACCAATCCGGACCATGTGGAAGCGCTTGTTAACACGGTGCACCGCGTCAGCGCTAGGGTTTAGCGTCATGGCGTTGTCAAGAGAAATATTTTCCTGTTTATCGCTTTCGGGGGCTTGCTTATGCACAGAAAGCGTGAACGATACTTGCCGACACTCACATGCCCCACGGAATAGTCAACTCATTGTTTTATATATTAATTTTTGTGACTTTCTGTGTCTGGGGCTAATGTTTCCCCGTGCCCGGCAAGGGATTCAACGCAAACAACGCGAGCTATGCACAAAGTTATCCACAGGCTGGAGGTCCAGTATTGGCGCGGCTTTCAGAGGGCTTCAGAGGGGGCAATAGCGCAATCGTGAAGGGCCAAATTGTTCGTGTCGCTCTCGACTTGCCACTGGCCAAATGTTTCGATTTTCACGGCGCAGACATCACAGCACATGATATCGGCCGCCTCGCCATCGTTCCGTTCGGAAACCGGAAACTGACCGGTGTCATCGTCGGGATCAGCGATGAAACCGAAGTCCCGCTCGACAAGCTGAAGCATGTTCTTCTCGTCCAGCGCGAACTGCCTAAGTTTTCAGCGCGGGACGTTGCGTTGTTTCGCTTTTGCGAGAGCTACTATCACTACCCGTTTGGCCCCATTGCGCTGAATGCGCTGCCGCCAGCCATGCGCCAACCGAAGCCCATTCGGCTGCGCCAGCAACGTATCTTCGAAATTACCGATTCAGGCCGCGCTGCGCTTCAGGTGCTTTCTGCTCGCGCCGTGGCGCAACGCACCATGCTGTCAAGCTTATCGAATGCGCCGCAAACGGAGGCTCATTTAAAGCAGCGCCATGATCGAGCCGCAAGTGTCCTCGCGGCACTGCTGAAAAAGGGTCTCGTCACCATCAGCGATGCAGCAAATAGCGCCGAAGCTCCTGTAAGGCGCCCGACAATTATCGCGCCCGGCCCCGCGCCGAGCGATGAGCAGCAGTTCGCAATTGATCGCATCAGCGCAGCGACTGGCACGTTTACGCCATTTCTGCTGTTCGGTGTCACCGCCAGCGGCAAGACTGAGGTCTATTTGCAAGTCGTTGCCGGCACGCTGGCTAATGGCAAACAAGCGCTGGTACTGGTGCCTGAAATCAACCTGACGCCGCAATTCCTGCGGCAGGTACGGCAGCGCTTTCCTGATTCGCATATCGCTCTGCAAAACAGCGCAATGGCAGACGTGCCGCGCTTGCAGGGTTACCTGGCCGCGCAATCCGGCCAAGCCGATATCGTCGTGGGCACGCGGCTGGCCGTTTTCACGCCGATGCCCAAGCTCGGTGTGATCATTATCGACGAAGAGCACGACGCCTCGTTCAAGCAGCAGGAAGGGTTCCGCTATTCGGCGCGTGATGTGGCGATTTTTCGCGCACAGCAGGAAAACTGCGTGGTGGTGATGGGTTCGGCCACGCCGTCACTGGAAAGTCTGTACAACGTCGCCCGTGGTCGCTTCACCCAGATTGCGCTAACGAAACGGGTGGCTGCCAACGCTTTGTTACCTAAAATCGAATTCATCGACCTCAATCACGAGCGTACCGAAGATGGCCTTTCCCCCACGCTGGTCAAAGCCATCGCAGAAACCGTCCAGCGCGGCGAGCAGGCGCTGGTATTTATCAATCGTCGCGGATTTTCGCCGGCACTGGTGTGTGCGCAATGTGGCGCGATGCCAGAATGCAAGCGCTGCAGCGCGCGCCTGGTGTTCCATCAAAAAGAGCGTCGATTGAAGTGCCACCATTGCGGCTACCAGTCGCGGGTGCCAAGCGCGTGTGCGGGATGCGGCAGCCATGAAATGATCGCCGCTGGTCATGGCACCGAGCGCATCGAAATTGCCTTGCGCAGCAAATTGCCTACGGCTCGAATCGCGCGCGTTGACCGCGATTCAACGCAAAAGCGTGGCGCTGCCGAAAAAATCTTCGATGCCGCCGCCGCGGGTGAAATTGACGTGCTGGTCGGCACGCAGATGCTTTCCAAAGGGCACGACTTCCCGAAAATTACCTTGGTCGGCGTGGTGAACGCGGACGGCGCCATGTTTTCGGCAGACTTCAGAGCGGCCGAGCGGATGGTCGCGCAGCTTTGTCAGGTCGCAGGTCGCGCGGGTCGCGCCGATTTGCCGGGTCGGGTACTGATTCAAACGCGCTTCGCTGCCCATCCGCTCTATCGGGCAGTTGCAGCCCAAGATCATGCAAGCTTTGCAGAGATGGCAATGGCAGAAAGAAAATCAGCCAACCTGCCGCCCTATTCGTTTCTCGCGTTGCTGCGCGCAGAGGCCAAGTCGGCCGCTGCGTTGAACGCCTTCATGACAGGTGCAGTTGAGTCCGCCAACGCGGCGCGTATTACCCAGACTGAGCGGGCCGGAGGAGCAAACGCAAGTTTGCATGTCTGGGACCCGATACCGGCGCCGCTATCGCGGAAGGCCGGATTTGAGCGGCAGCAATTGATGGTACAAGCCAATTCGCGTGGTGCGCTTCAACAATTCCTTGCGATCTGGCTGCCGCAATTAAGCCAATCGCGAACCGTGAAATGGCTGATCGATGTGGATCCGCTGGAGGTTTAGCGGTGCCAGATCGCAATTGCCGCGTTGGCCTGTTAAAACACCAGCACTGGAGCGGCGTTTCGGGTATTTTCGACCGGAAAGGCGCACCATTGCTTGATTTTTCATTTTTTGTATTCCCGAGACAGACCAAATGTGCGCCAGCGCCGGTCGCGTTGGCACCCCCTTCCCGCTATAATTTCAGGCTAACTTTTGAGCCAAGCATGTCACTCTTCATCGATAACAAAACCGCCGTCGCCGCACTGTTTCAGGAGGCCCTTTTCACCGCCTACCCGGCGCTAAAAGACGAGGCCCAGCCATTCCTGATCGAGTTGGAGAAGCCGAAGAATCCCGATCACGGTCATTTCGCCGTCAATAGCGCGCTACAACTTGCCCGAAAGTTGGGCGCAAAGCCGCGCGATATCGCTGTCACCATTGTTGCTGCACTTCCTTCTTCCGAGCTGTTGGCAGGTCCGCCGGAAATCGCTGGACCCGGCTTTATCAATATTCGACTCTCGTCAAAAGCAGAATCGCGTGTTGTCGAAACCATCTATGCCGCCGCAGACGATTTTGGCCGGGGCACCGAAGGCAATGGGCAAAAGGTGATGGTAGAGTTTGTATCGGCCAATCCCACCGGGCCGCTGCACGTTGGACACGGTCGTGGAGCAGCAACCGGCGACACTATTTCACGATTGCTTAAAGCCCAAGGCTGGCAGGTGAGCCGGGAGTTTTATTACAACGACGCCGGTGCGCAGATCAATAATCTGGCCCTGTCGGTGCAGGCGCGCGTGCGCGAAAAATCCGGCAGCGACATTCCGTTTCCGGAGGGCGGCTATCGCGGTGACTACATCGTTGAAATCGCCGAACGGTATCTCGCCGAGTTTTCGCAGGACACCAAAGGTGATGATCTGGATGCGATGCGCAAGTTTGCCGTCGCAGCGCTAAGGCACGAACAGGATCTGGACCTCAAGGCGTTCGATGTTCAGTTTGACGTTTATTACCTCGAGTCTTCTTTGTACTCCGACGGCCTGGTGGAAAAGACCATTGCCCACCTCGTGAAAACGGGCCACACCTATGAGCTTGACGGTGCGCTCTGGCTAAAAACCACTGATTTCGGCGATGACAAAGATCGCGTCATGCGCAAGTCTGACGGTAGCTTTACGTATTTCGTACCAGATATCGCCTACCACGTGACCAAGTGGCAACGTGGTTTTACCCGCGCAATAACTGAGCTGGGTGCCGACCATCACGGCTCGCTTGCGCGCATGCACGCCGGCCTGCAGGCTATGGACATGGGGGTGCCGAAAGGCTATCCGGACTACGTACTGCACCAGATGATTACGGTGATGCGCAGCGGCAACGAAGTCAAAATTTCCAAGCGCGCAGGAAGCTATGTGACTTTGCGCGACTTGATTGACGAAGTGGGCCGCGATGCCACCCGCTACTTTTTCGTTATGCGGAAATCGGATTCGCAACTGACGTTTGATATCGACCTAGCCAAGAGTCGCTCGGAAGAAAATCCCGTCTACTACGTGCAGTACGCCCACGCGCGCATCTGCAGCGTCCTCGCCCAGTGGGGCGGTGATCAGACTGTGTTGGTATCGGCTGACCTTTCGCCGTTAACGAACAAGTACGAATCTGATTTGCTGCGCGCGCTGGCAGATTTCCCTGAAACGCTGCGTACAGCGGCACGCGAGTTAGCACCCCACCTCGTTTGTGTTTACCTCGGCGATTTGGCCGCCAAGCTGCATAGCTACTACAATGCCGAAAAGTTTCTGGTTGAAGACGAGAAATTGAAGTTAGCGAGGCTGTCACTGATTCTGGCTACGCGACAAGTTCTAAAAAACGGCTTGTCCGTCGTGGGCGTTTCGGCGCCGGAGAAAATGTAAATAATGGCACGCGATTTCAAATCAGACACAGTGAAGCCTGCGGGCGGCGGCAGAGGAGGGGCGAAAGGCGGAATGCCGCCGATGCTTACTGGGATTATTATTGGTCTCTTGCTTGGGATACTGATTGCGCTCAGCGTGGCTATTTGGCTTAACCGTGCGCATACGCCATTCATCGATAAGTCGCCGCCCGTCGTTGCTCTGCCCACGATTACGCCGCGTCCCTCGCCACCGCCTGCGGCAAAAAGCGATAAGTCGGACCCGGAAAAACCGCGCTTTGAGTTCTATCAGATACTGCCGGGCGACAAGTCCGTCGGAAGTAGAGAGGAACGTGCGGTCGCCGGTGTCGCACCGGTCGCAAAGGCGTCAGCGGCACCTGCCGACCAGAAAGGCACAGTCAAACCTGACGCACCCGCCGGCAAGCCAATTGCCAGCGAAACGGTTTACCTGCAGGCCGGCGCGTTCCAAAGTGCGACGGACGCGGAGAATCTTAAAGCCAAGATCGCGTTTTCCGGTTTTGAAGCAAATGTGCGGGCGGTCAACTTGCCCGACAAAGGCACGTTATACCGGGTGCGGCTGGGACCATACAAGTATTCGGACGAAGTGAACAGAATCAAGACCACGCTGTCACAGAACGGAATTGGCGCGGCGGTCGTCAAGGCTGATGACTAGGCCCCGCGCACCCACATAAACATAACGGGATTTTGAAGATGCACAAGTGGTTCATGAAAGTTGGCCTGATGTTGATTGCCGCAATTGCCGTGTCGGCAGCGCATGCTCAGGCGGGCGTCACCCCGGTCAATCCGCCGCAGCCGGTTGAAAACGACGGCAAAGTCGAAGTCTTGGAGATATTTGCCTATGGTTGCATCCATTGCGCCGAGCTGGACTCGCCATTTGAAGCGTGGCGCAAGAAACAGCTGGCAGATGTCAAGGTCAAGCGCATCCCAACGCCCGCTCCAGTCATGGGCATCGACAGCGCGTTGCTCTATTACACACTTGAGGCACTTGGCCAGATTGATCGCCTGCACCCCAAGATTTTCCAGGCCATACACCTGGAGAAAGTCGTCCTCGGCAATCCCGCTGCGCTAAACAAATGGCTGGAAAAAAATGGTGTGGACCCGAAGAAATATGAAGCCGCACAATCCTCATTTTCAGTCGTCACTAAGGCAAACCGCGCGCGTCAAATTGTGATGGCATATCAAATTCGCAGCACACCGACGCTGATCGTCAATGGCCGCAATCTGATAGTGGAACAGAAAGTCGGGGGTATTCCCGCGATGTTGGCGACCGTTGACCGCCTCGTTGGTGAATCGCGAGCAACCGTCAAGGCCGCGTCAGCGCCAGCAATCAACAAGGCGGCCGTAAAATAAGTTTGCATGTCGTTCTGATATTTACTCAATGGGAAAATCATGATTTCAAAGTGGCTGAAGAAAATTGCTGTGTTCTTGCTTGCAGCAGTCGCATTTACGGCGGCAAATGCGCAACAGGGCGTTACTGCTCTCAATCCCCCGCAACCGGTCGAAAACGACGGCAAAGTGGAAGTGCTGGAGTTTTTCGCCTATGGCTGCATACATTGCGCCAATCTTGAACCCTCGCTTGAAGCATGGGCCAAGAAACAACCGGCGGATGTGAAGTTGAAGCGCATTCCTTCACCGGCAGCCATCATGGGCATTGACAGCACCGTGATTTTTTATTCGCTTGAAGCATTGGGCCAGCTCGACCGCCTGCACGCCAAGATTTTCGAAGCGGTACATCTCGAAAAGGTCACACTGGGGAACCCGGCCTTGCTCAACAAATGGCTGGAAAAAAATGGTGTCGATCCAAAGAAGTATGAGGAAGCTCAGAAATCGTTTTCGGTGGTGACCAAAGTCAAGCGGGCCTACAAGATGGTTGAAGATTACAAGATCAACGCAACGCCGACCATGGTCGTGAATGGACGCTATCTGCTCGAGCAGGGCGTCACTGGCGCACAAGCCATGTTCGCCAACGTCGACCAACTGATTGCGCAAGCGCGGGCAACACTGAAAACCGCCGCCGCGCCAGCCACCGCCCCGGTACCGGTGGCAGCTAAAAACGATGTAAAAAAACCAATCGCAACTACAGCGAAATAGTCTGTGACGTTTTCGCGGGCAAGAAACGCGGGCAATTGCCCGCGTTTTTGTTTTAAAGCGGGCGCATCAAGCGCGCAATTGGTCGTAACCAATTGCGTAAAATAGGGGATGATTAAAATTTTCATCACCGGTGCCTCATCGGGCATTGGCGAGTCGATGGCGCGCTTTTATGCCGGGCAAGGCGCGCAACTTGGGTTGGTGGCGCGCCGCGAAGATTTTCTGAACCGTCTGAGTGACCAGCTCAAACCCAAAGCTGCCGTGTATGCCGTCGATGTCCGCGACGCTGCTGGATTGAAAGCCGCTGCCGCCGATTTTATTGCTCGCTTTGGCGTCCCCGATATAGTCATTGCCAACGCCGGCGTCTCGCGCGGCACGCTGACCGGGATGGAGGATGACCTGAAAGTATTTCAGGAGGTGTTCGACATCAATGTGATGGGCATGGTGAACACGTTTCATGCGTTTGTCGAGCCGATGAAACAGCAAAAATACGGCACGCTCGTCGGCATCGCCAGCGTGGCCGGATTTCGCGGTATCCCAGGCGGCGGCGCGTATTCGGCATCCAAGGCAGCGGCCATTCGCTATTGCGAATCGCTGCGAGTAGAACTGCGTGGCGAGGGGATATCGGTGGTGACCATTTGTCCGGGCTACATCAAAACACCGATGACGGCGGTGAACAAATTCAAGATGCCGTTTCTTATTGACGTCGATGAAGCTGTAGTCCGCTTTGCGCGCGCCATCGAGGCAAAAACGTCATTCACAGTTATTCCGTGGTCGATGGGGATCGCGGCGCGCATATTGCGGCTCGTCCCCAACTGGCTCTACGACCGCGTTTTCTCGCATATGCCGCGCAAACCCCGCTAATCGTTTTTCCAGCGTTTCACTCGTCGCGAGAGCGTTCTCGCTTTATTCTTTACTAAGTCCAAAAAAAATGACCGCACGCTACCAGGTTCAAGACAACATTGCCATCATCACTATCGACAATCCCCCGATCAATAGCATGGGGCTCGCAACGCGCCAAGGCATAGAGACAGCCCTCGCGAAAGCGGCGGATGATGCCGCAGTGCAAGCGATTGTCATCACTGGTGCCAATGGCGTATTGACCGGCGGCGCGGACATTCGTGAATTCGGTACTCCGGTTGCGATGCAGTCGCCAACGTTGCACGATTTGATCCGCACATTTGAGGCCAGCCGCAAGCCGGTGATTTCGGCGATCAACGGGGTTTGCATGGGCGGCGGCACAGAAATTTCCCTGGGCTGCCACTATCGTGTCGCGGCACCGGGCGTGATGATTGGTCTGCCGGAAGTAAAGATCGGCATCTTGCCGGGGGCTGGTGGCACCCAGCGGTTGCCGCGCGTTGCGGGCGTGGAATTGGCGCTAAACATGATTGTCTCGGGCGATGCCGTGAAATCAGACGTCCTCGCGCGCACTGGCGCGCTCGACAAAGTGATCGAGGGCGACTTCAATTCCGGCGTGCTCGCCTTTGCAAAGCAGGTGATTGCAGACGGCGCAAAGCTGCCGCGTGTACGCGATATGAAAATTGATTTACCAAACGCCGCAACGTTTTTTGCTGAAGCGCGCGCCAAGGTAGCAGCAAGCAGCAAACACTTTCCGGCGCCGCTGAAATGCGTAGACGCCATTGAAGCAGCCGTGCAACTCGACATTGACGAGGGACTGGCGCGCGAGTTCGAGCTATTTTCCGAACTGGTCGCGACGCCTGAATCAGCCGCGCTAAGACATGCCTTCTTTGCCGAGCGCGCTGCCTCGAAGATTTTCGACGTACCCGAGGCCACCGCAGTACGAGCAATCAAGACTGTTGGAGTCATCGGCGCGGGCACGATGGGTGGCGGCATCAGCATGAATTTTCTCAACGCAGGGTTCCCGGTCACCATGCTCGAAACCAGGCAGGAAGCGCTCGACAAAGGCGTTGCCACAATTCGCAAGAATTATGAGAACACTGTCAAGCGCGGCAAGCTCACTCAGGAAAAATGCGAGCAGCGGATGGCATTACTCAAACCTACGCTTCACTTTGAAGACTTGAAGGACGCGGACCTCGTCATCGAAGCAGTGTTCGAAGATATCAAGGTAAAAGAACAGGTATTCAAAAAGCTGGATGAGGTTATGAAACCGGGCGCCATTCTCGCCAGCAATACGTCAACGCTGGATTTGAATCGGATCGCCAATTTCACCAAGCGACCTCAGGATGTCGTCGGCCTGCATTTCTTTAGTCCGGCAAATGTCATGCGTCTCCTGGAGGTTGTGCGAGGGGCAGCGACCTCCACGGATGTGCTGGCCACCGTTATGCGGCTGGCAAAGAAAATCAAAAAGGTCGCCGTGGTTTCCGGCGTGTGTGATGGCTTTATCGGCAATCGCATGATCGAGCAATATTCGCGTCAGGCGATGTTCATGCTCGATGAAGGCGCGTCGGTCGAACAGATCGATGGCGCGATTGAGTCATTTGGCTTCGCCATGGGGCCATTTCGCATGGGCGACCTGGCTGGCAATGACATTGGCTGGCACATTCGCCAGCGTCGCTATGTCGAACGCCCCGATCTGGTTTATTCGAGAGTTGGAGATCGCTTGTGTGAGCTTGGACGCTTCGGCCAAAAAACAGGCGCTGGTTGGTACGACTATAAGCCAGGCGACCGCAAGGCTCATCCATCCGCCGTCGTTGCCGACGTACTGCGTGACTACCGGCTCGCAATCGGAACGACAGTCCGGCAAATCACCGATGAAGAAATCTGCCAGCGCCTTGTCTATTCGCTTGTCAATGAAGCCGCACATATTCTGGAAGAGGGCATCGCGCAACGTGCATCGGACATCGATGTTATCTACCTCACGGGCTATGGATTTCCCCTGTGGCGTGGCGGGCCGATGCATTACGCTGAATCGGTAGGGCTCGACAAAGTGGTTACTTCCATGCGCGGATTTGCGAGTAATCCGTTGGCGGATCCGGCGTTCTGGAAGCCCGTGTCACTACTCGAAGCGCGCGCGACTTCCGGCCAAGGGTTTGATGCGAAATGAGCAAGATTATTTCGCAGCGCGATCTCGAGTTCCTTCTCTACGAGTGGCTGGATGTTGAGTCGCTAACGGAGCGCGTGAGGTTCTCTGATCATTCCCGGGATACCTTTGAAGCGGCAATGGAAACCAGCCGGCAGATTGCGACGGATCTGTTTGCGCCACATAACAAGAAGAGCGATGCGAATGAGCCGTTCGTGGCGCCAGGCGCAGGTGATCGGGTGCAACTCATTCCGGAAATCAAGCAGGCGGTAGACGCCTTTGCGGCGGCGGGGCTGATCGCCGCTGGCGCCGATTTTGAACTCGGTGGCATGCAACTGCCCTGTGTAATCGAAAAGGCCTGCATGGCGTGGTTTATGGGGGCCAACGTCTCTACATCTGGCTATCCGTTTCTCACCACGGGCAACGCCAATCTGCTGCTCGTGCATGGCACGAAACAACAAATCGATACGTATGCTCGGCCACTTCTCGCCGGCCGATTCTTAGGCACGATGTGCCTGTCGGAGCCACAGGCTGGCTCGTCGCTGTCAGACATCAAAACACGCGCTGATCCGCAATCGGACGAAACCTATCGTCTCATCGGTAACAAGATGTGGATTTCAGGTGGTGACCACGAGCTATCCGAGAATATTATTCATTTGGTATTGGCCAAGATCCCCGGGCCGGATGGCAAGCTGATTGCTGGTGTCAAGGGTATCTCGTTGTTCATCGTGCCGAAATTCCTCGTTAATGGGGATGGCACTCTTGGGGAGCGCAACGACGTGGCACTGGCCGGGCTGAATCACAAAATGGGTTATCGGGGCACCACCAATTGCCTGCTCAATTTTGGCGAGGGCAAGTTTACGCCGCAGGGCAAAGTTGGTGCCATCGGCTATCTCGTCGGCGAGAAACATAAAGGCCTGGCATGCATGTTCCACATGATGAACGAAGCGCGCATCGGCGTAGGCCTTGGTGCGACGATGCTCGGCTACACCGGCTATCTGCACGCCCTCGACTACGCGCGCAATCGCCCGCAAGGCCGGCCAATATCTGCCAAAGACCCCGCGTCGCCGCAGTCGCCGATCATCGAGCACGCCGACGTGAAGCGGATGCTGCTGGCGCAGAAGGCTTATGTTGAAGGTGCCCTTGCACTAAATCTATATTGCGCGCGGCTGGTCGACGAAGAGCGAACCGGCATTGACGAAAGCGCCAGGCGCGAAGCCCTACTATTGCTGGACATTCTTACGCCGATCGCAAAAAGCTGGCCGTCACAGTGGTGCCTGGAGGCCAACAACTTGGCCATTCAGGTGCACGGCGGTTACGGCTACACGCGCGACTATAACGTCGAACAGTTCTATCGCGACAATCGCCTCAACCCGATTCACGAGGGCACGCACGGCATTCACGGGCTGGATCTGCTAGGCCGAAAAGTCGTTTTGCAGGATGGTGCGGCGTTCAAGTTGCTAGTCTCGAGGATCGAAGCCACCCTGCACAAGGCCGATGAAGATGGCGACCTGACCGAGTGGGCTGGCGATGTATTTGCAATGCTCGATCATCTGGTGGAAGCCACGGCAGACCTGCATGCGGCAGACAATATCGAGAAGACACTCGCCAATGCTTCTGTGTATCTGGAGGCGTTCGGCCACGTGATCATGGCCTGGATCTGGATCGAGCAGGCGCTGGTGGCGACACGCGCTGCGCAGTTGGCAAATGCGCGGCATGAGGATTTCTACCGCGGCAAGCTACAAGCCTGCCAGTACTTCATTCAATGGGAATTGCCTAAAGTACGCGCGATGCTCAACTTGCTTGAATCTCTGGATACCACGACGCTGGAAATGAAAGACAACTGGTTCTAATTCTCGCTCACTGACCTTACGATGATTGCAAAAAATTCCACGACCCGTTTTTCCTCACGTGTTGACGACTACATCAAAACCCGTCCGCACTATCCAGTTGAAATCCTTGATCTACTCGCCGCGAAATGTGAGTTGACCCCAGAAAGCGTGATTGCCGATATTGGCTCCGGTACCGGGATTCTCACCAAATTGTTTTTGGACAATGGAAACCCAGTAATCGGTGTCGAGCCCAACAAGGAAATGCGCGAATCCGGTGAAGAATACCTGCGGGACTACGCCAGATTCAATAGCGTCGATGGCACCTCAGAAGCGACAAGACTACCGGGCAAGGCGGTCGACATCATCGTGGCGGGCCAGGCGTTTCATTGGTTCGACCAAGCGAAAGCGCGCCTCGAGTTTATGCGCATACTCAATGATGGTGGCTGGGTCGCATTGCTGTGGAACGACCGTCGAGTGGATTCAACGCCCTTCCTTGCAGCCTACGAAGCGCTGCTTCAGGAGTTCGGTACGGATTACAACGAAATCAATCACAAGAACGTCCAAGGCAAGACGGTTTTCCAGACATTCTTCGGAATGGCGCCTGGCGAAGCGACGTTCGACAATATCCAGCGCTTTGATTTTGATGGCTTGATGGGGCGCATCTGTTCCTCATCCTATATGCCTGGCCGAGAAAATCCCAGACATTCGGCGTTGACGCAGCGCGCGAAGGAAATATTCGACCAGCATCAAGTCGGCGGCAGAGTCGCGTTCGAATATGACACGAGGCTTTACTACGGGCAAATGGGGTAGCCAGCGAATTTTCTCAAAACTCCATACTGGGCGCGGCGACTGGAGGCATTTCGTTCTAAGAGGCGCTCCGATGCTAGACTTTTTCTCAGTACTTTCCAGTCAAGCCCATTGGTACAAACAGCGGCTCGCGACCGTTCAGTTTCTCCAGCATGATGAGTTCGTCGTCATTATGATTCACGAAACCGGCGTTCTCGACCGTCATGATGCCGCCACGATCATCGAGCCAGACAGGGCTTTCATGGTGCGTGGTTTTGATCAATTTGGGCTGCGTCACGCCAACGCCAGTTACCGACACCTGCCCGTAGCAAAGGCAAAAATAGGTGCGGCTTTCCTGCACCTCCAGATAACATCCGGTGCCCCGAATGCCGATGGTCGCGTGCGGTACGCTAATGATCAATTCTTCGTCTATCCGTTGAGCGAATACAGCAAGGACCTTGCCGGTAGTCAGTAATATCGTCCCAACGATGCCCGCCTTGGACTTGCTCTCCTGAAACGTTACGTTGGTGTTGTCGCGCAACAAAAATCCGTCCTTGCCGATCACCACGACGGCGATGCTGTTAGCGCTTGTCGCGACCTTGTCTCCTGCCTTGACCATGGCACCGGGCCTGGCCTGTACCCCGTTCACGGTGACATTGCCTGAAAGTGAGTTAATGCCTTTGACCGTCGGCACATCGCCTTTGGCCAGCGCGTCCTGAATTAACCCGGTAATGCCCGCCGGCCCAAGCAGGCCCAGTGTCGCCAATTGCTTTAGACGTGTGCGGCGGAACGTGTCGGAATCAATCATGTGATGTTTCCTCTCCAATTGGCAGGTCAGTCATAGCTTACTCGGGCCATGCTATTCCGGATTCACGCCTTGGTAAACACCAGATCCCAAACACCGTGCCCCTTTGCCAGCCCCTTGCGCTCAAAACTGGAGGAACCACGATAATCGGGGCGAAGCGCATAGCCTTCGCCGCCGGCGGTCGAATTGCGCAGCATGGGTTCATTGCCAAGCACTTCCAGCATTTGCTGCGCGTAGTCGCTCCAATCAGTCGCCAGATGTATATAACCACCGACAGCCAGTTTTTGCACCAGCAGCTTCACGAACGCTGGCTGGATAAGCCGCCGCTTGTGATGACGCTTCTTGGGCCATGGGTCGGGGAAGAAAATATGCAGTCCCGCCAACGAGTCGTCGGCGATCATCTGGGTAAGCACCTCTACCGCATCGTGCTGAACGATTCGCAGGTTGTGGATGTCGTTTTCGCCGAGCAGCTTGAGTAGCGCACCCACGCCGGGTGTGTGCACTTCGATGCCGATGAAATTTTTGTCGGCCAACAATTTTGCGATGGCAGCGGTCGCCTCGCCCATGCCAAAGCCGATCTCCACAATCAATGGTGCAACTCGACCGAAGATCTCTTCCGCAGCCAACGTTGTGCCATCCGAATAGGGCAGCACAAATGCGGGGCCAAGCTCGTCCACTGCGCGCGTCTGCGCAGGCGACATGCGGCCCTGGCGCAATACGAAACTACGGATAGGGCGGTGCTCAGTGAGGGGCGCGGTGTCTGGCGGCTGCGGGTTCATGCAGAAATTATACGGCGCGGTCCGTACAATGTAGCCATGAAAAAAATGATTCTGAAAAACGGGCGAGAGAAATCTCTGCTGCGCCGTCACCCCTGGATTTTTTCGGGTGCAGTCAAATCCATTGAAGACGGGGCGCAGTCCGGCGACGTACTGACCGTGCGTTCCGAGGACGGACGTTTCCTTGCTAGTGCCGCATATAGCGAGCAGTCTCAAATCGTCGGTCGCGTACTGTCGTTTGATGAGCGCGACGTCATTGATGAAGCGTTTTATCGGACGCGCGTGAAGGAAGCGATTGCACGCCGCGCGCATCTGCTGAGCCAAACTGATGCCGTGCGCCTGGTTCATGCCGAGTCCGACGGGCTGCCGGGATTAATTGCCGACCGCTACGGCGACGTGATCGTCGTGCAGTTACTCACTGCGGGCATTGATCCGCAAAGAACGCTGATAGCCAGATTGTTGATGGAGGAAGCGAGTGCCAGCTCGATCTACGAGCGCTCGGATGCCGATATACGTGAGCTGGAGGGCTTGCCCGTACGAAGCGGACTCATCGTAGGCGACGACTTGCCCGCTGAAATTGTGATGCATGAAAACGACTTGAAGTTTGCCGTCGATGTCGCCAAAGGACATAAAACCGGCTTCTATCTTGACCAACGTGACAATCGGGCGCTCACCAAATTGCTGTCGCGCGAAGCCGATGTGCTCAACTGCTTTTGCTATACCGGTACCATGAGTGTAGCGGCCCTGGCCTGCGGTGCTGCGTCTGTGCTGTCCATTGACAGCTCCAGCCCGTCACTGCAGACTGCCCGGCGCAACCTTGAACTCAATGGCTTGGATTCCTCGCGCTCTGAATGGCTGGAGGCGGATGTATTTCAGGCGTTGCGCAAGTTGCGTGATCAAGCGAAGACCTTCGATCTCATCATTCTCGATCCGCCCAAATTCGCGCCGACTGCACATCACGCCGAGAAAGCCGCCCGGGCTTACAAGGACATCAATTTACTGGGCCTGAAGCTGCTGCGGCCTGGTGGCCACCTGATGACGTTTTCGTGTTCTGGCGGCATCAGCGCTGATCTCTTTCAAAAGATCGTCGCGGGTGCTGCACTGGACGCGGGGCTTGATGCACAAATCGTTCAGCGGCTCGGTCCCGGTGGCGATCATCCCGTATCCCTGCATTTTCCTGAAGGTGACTATCTCAAGGGACTGTTGTTGCGGCGATGACTCTTGCAACGCGTTTCGCAAAGAAGCGCTCGCGTTTGACTTCAGGGCGTGGCAGCATTATCTTGTACCTTACGGGAACCTTTTAACGAATTGTCGGTAAAACGATAGGTGCGAAAAAGGAAGAAACCATGCGAACAATAACAATCATTGCCGTTACCGCCTTCGGGTTCACCATGAGTGTGCCGACCCACGCTCAGTATTTCGGCGGGTTGCCCCTCAATTCTGTGCGCGGCACATTGCCATCCGACGCCGGAAATCTGCTGTTTGGGTCACGTTTTTTCAGTGGCGCGGAGTCGCTCGATAATGGCGGCACGGACCTGAAGTTTGGCTATCGATTTTCCGCGAATCTGTTACCGCATATTGCGCAAATCGCACTTGTTGGGCAATACGCTGATACCAATCGCTGGGGTGACAAACGCGTTTCGTTCGATGGCCCAACGGCGGTTCGCAAAACCAGCTCATACGGACTCGATCTGGTGAGCACGATGCCACTCTCTGATCGATTGTCTCTAACGGGCAATGCCGGGATCGCGCGAGTGCGTGCCGACACCGTATTTGGCGGGGCACCGCCAATTGGATTGCTCGGCAGCAGCGATGGCCGCTATACGTCTGCGAGCCGTATGGGGCTTGGCGTGAAATATGATATCAATCGTAGTCTGGGCTTGAACTTTGGGGTAGAACGTTACCGCAATCTCAATGGCAGCAACTACGGCGGCGCCAACCTCGATGCCGACACCTTCACGTTCGGATTGCGGATTCGCTTCTAATGCGAGCTTCAGACCGCAAGCCATTTACATCAAGCGCCGCCTAATCTGCGGCGCTTAGTTTTTGCCGATCAATCCACCTGTGGGGGAGCTCGGCGAGGCTTGATAAATCTTCTTCGGCATACGCCCGGCGAGAAATGCCTCGCGCCCGGCCTCGACGGCTTTGCGCATCGCGCTGGCCATGAGCACAGGATTGCTTGCTTTCGCGATCGCGGTGTTCATCAGCACGCCGTCACAGCCAAGCTCCATCGCCACTGCGGCGTCTGAGGCGGTACCAATTCCTGCATCGACCAGCACCGGCACCCTGGCGCGGTCGATGATGATCTGCAAATTCCATGGATTGAGAATCCCCATGCCTGACCCAATAAGCGACGCCAGCGGCATGACTGCGACGCAGCCGATCTCCTCCAGCATCTTTGCCTGTATCGGATCGTCGGAGCAGTAAACCATGACCTGAAAGCCATCGGCGACGAGTTCTTTAGCAGCAATGAGCGTCTCGGGCATATTGGGAAACAGCGTTGCGTCATCGCTCAACACTTCAAGCTTCACCAACGCGTGGCCATCCAGCAGCTCTCGTGCAAGCCGAAGCGTGCGTACTGCTTCCTTGGCGTTGTAGCAGCCAGCGGTATTGGGGAGGATCGTAAACCTTGTCGTCGGCAACACCTCCAGAAGATTCGGCTCATCGGGATTCTGGCCGATGTTTACGCGTCGAATGGCGACCGTAACGATTTCGGCATTTGAGGCCTCAATGGCAGCTTGTGTCTCGGCAAAATCACGGTACTTGCCGGTGCCGACCAGCAATCGAGAACGATACGTATGGCCGGCGATCACAAATGCATCGGCATTCTGCACTGGCGCATTCATCAGCCGCCGCCAACGGCGACAACGACTTCGAGACGGTCGCCCTGGCACAGTTTGGTGCTGGGGTGCTGGCTTCTGGGCACAATCTCGCCGTTAAGTTCGATGGCGAATCGTTTGCCGGTTAGTGGAAGTGCCGCGACCAAACCCGCCACATCCGTACCGGCTGGAAATTGTTGCGTTTCACCGTTGATTTGTAGCGTTAACATGGATACTCAATGAATGTTGAATTTCAACTATGGAAAAGTGTATCACGCACCTCACGCAGGACGATTGACCCAACCCTACACAAATGGCCATTAACACTAACAGAGCGGACTACATCTGCTTGAACAAATGCGCGTAGGCGCGGCTGACCTGCAGTTCCGTTTTGATGTCCTTGAGCATCACCATCGTCTTGCCCATGACATCTCGCGTCGTCGCCGAAATTCGCTTCACGTTGACGATGGTGGAGCGATGGATCTGCCAGAACTCATCCGGGTCAAGCTGCGCCTGCAATTCAGACAAAGGCGTGCGAATCAGCAATTCACTCTCCCGGGTATAGACACTGACGTATTTATCCTGCGCCTGAAAATACAGTACTTCGTCGACCGGGATTTGTCGAACGGTCTCGCCTAGCGATGCACGTATCCAGCGTAAGTGAGCGCTCTTGGCGGGGAGCAAACCCGTTGCCAGTTGTTTGAGGATTTCGGCCACGCCAACGGGTAGCTCTGCTTGTGCGAGCTTGGCCTTCAGGCGCGCGATGGTACGTATCAGCCGATCATCGCTGACCGGTTTTAACAAATAGTCCGCCGCTTGCCGGTCGAATGCGTCAACCGCGTATTGGTCATAGGCGGTGACAAAGACGACGTGGGTCTTGGTGTCCAGGCGTGACGCGACCTCTAGTCCGGTCAGGCCCGGCATGCGTATGTCGAGAAAAACAATTGCCGGACTTTCATCATCGACTAACCGTATCGCCTCAAGCCCGTTCTTGGCAATTCCAACGATATTGAGTTCGGGCCAAAGTGCGTTGAGGCGGTCATTCAGATAGTTGGCGAGATGCTGCTCGTCATCGGCGATGATCGCGGTCAGGTTGGTGGTCATGCGGTCTCACATTGGTGGTTTTGATTGAGACTCCCGCGCCCAGTGCATTGGGCTTGGGCGCTCACAGGCGCACCCCATGGGGTGCGAATTCCCTGTTCACGTGTCATCGGCGATGATCGCGGTCAGGTTAGTGGTCATGCGGGTGCGTAGTTAAACATTAAAACTCCAGTATTGACACCGGTTCTAAGCCAGTTCGGCCTGTAACCCGCGCTAGTGCTTGTCTTTCATAAATTTGTCGCTAGCGGAATATTGAGGATTACCCGCGTGCCGCTGGGTTGATTCTCTTCAACGGAAATGCTGCCGTCGTTGCCATAGAGCTTCTCGAGTCGTTCGCGGACGTTCTTTAGCCCGATTCCGTCTGAAGGCGCGCCGCCAAATCCAAGGCCGGTATCGATCACCGAAATGCGCAGTTGTGCGCCGTTGCGCTCGGCTTTCAAATTGACACTGCCGCCCTCAATCTTTGGCTCCAAACCGTGCTTGATGGCGTTCTCAATTAATGGTTGCAACAGCATCGGCGGTATCGATTCGTGATGCAGCTCGGTCGGCAGATCAATTGCGACCTGCAGGCGATCACCCATGCGAATTTGCAGGATGGACAAGAAATTTTTCATCATTTCAAATTCACTCGCGAGCGTGGTGCGCCCTTCCCGGGTAGAGGCAAGTGTGGCGCGAAGGTAGGCAATGAACTCCTCAAGCATGCGCTTTGCGTCATTCGGCTGGGTATGAATCAGGCTGGTTACGTTTGCCAACGTATTAAACAGAAAATGTGGTTCGATCTGCGCCTGAAGCGCGCGCAGGTTAGCTTCAGCGGCGCGGCGCTCGGCAGTCTCCACACGTTCACGTTCTTCGGCGAGTGCGATTTGCGCTGTCAATTCCTCGGTGCGGCGCTTCCACGTGATCGACAAAAACAACGAGATGACGAGCGAAATCACAAAACTCGTGACGAACTGTTCGCGCGAGCCAATCCAGCTCAGCATGTCGCGCTGGCCGGAGACGTAGGCGTAGCCCCACATTGAGCCGGTCACAATTCCAGTGCCGAGAGTGGCGTAGAAAAGGGTGATAAACCAGAATGATCGTTCATTCACCAGTCGCATCAGCGGCCCCAATGCCGAGATCACGATCCAGAACGCAAAGCCGATCACATTTGAAATCACCAGGTTGTTGCCAAAGATCGGCAAGAAATCTGCGGGACCGATTTTCTTGACGAACACGTACGCCAGCAGCGTAAAGGCCAGCGCAAACATTAGATTCAAAATGACGGTGTAAAGCAGATTACGCAAAAAGCTGGGCGGCCAGCGGCGAAAGAACTGCATTCCCTCAAGCGGATGAAAATGCTCAGACGCGGTGTGGCATCTGAGTTGTTCCTCGGCTTTGTGTCGCGCAGTTTGCGGCATCGCGGTAGTGGTGCTCATGGACGGGGACGGTGGTTCCAATATAGGGTAAACCGGCCGCTGCGGCGAATCAGGCGGTAGCATTGTTCATGAGCGGTTTGGCCTCATCGAGTGCGCGCCTGGCCGCATCGGGCTGATCGCGATTCTTCCACCAGCGATAGATGAAAAAGCCTATCGCTGCGACGCCAATTGCCGCAATGATAGTCTTGAGCGCACGAAACCAAACGGCGATCAATCCGATGCCCATGCCGAACACGACCCACTGCACCCACCATACGCCAGGCGACGTCATGACATTCACGAAGGTGCAAATGGTGACGACATACAGCATCTTCAGCGGGTAGGTAAATGCTTTGGTAATGTCGGTAAGCGGTGTGGCGATGAAAGGAAACGGATTCATGGTTTTCTCCTTTTAAGGATAGGGTGTCGGACTGCTTGAAGAACGACGCCAGTTTAGGAGACGACCGCGATGACGAAACTGATTTGCGACGTGCCGCAATTCCCGCAGTGCCAGTTGCAGCTGGGCGGTGTGGATGGGTGTCACATCGACGGTGAACGGCAGGCAATGGCCATTTTCCAAAGTTAGCTATGGCCGCGCCTCGCAGGGCATAAGTGCCAGAAGAGCCGCGCCAATGCTTACTGTGGACACTAAAATGCAAACAGCCCGTCCGACTTGCATCGGGCGGGCTGTGGCGGGTGCGCGGTCGCAAACCTGCGCTAAACGCGCATCAGCGTATTACTGGGTAATGATGTCCCGATGCATTGGAGCCAGCACGGCCAACAACTTGTTCTGCGCGCGAAAGGGTACGTTGTTCTTGTCCATCGCAAATTGCAACTGCTCAACCAGCGCGTTGAAACTTTCGCGGTTGACACCGACATTGGCGTGAATCGGTTTCATCTTCGCACCTTTGTACTCACAGGGTCCGTTGAGGATGTAGCAAAACTGGTCGACCAGTTGCTCTTTGATATGTTTCTGGTCGGCCTTTTCGAAGGACGATCTGGTGCGCGGATCTTTGATCAAGTTGACCATGAAGTCGTCCATGATGATGACCAGTCCAGCCTTTTCACCAAATTCCTTGTAGATGCCCGTATCGTCGCTGAGCCTTACGCCCTCTTGTGCGTGCACGTTCGCGGTCAATGTGGCGCCAGCCAGCACGATGCCAACAGCAGTAATGATAATTTTCAGTTTTTGCTGCATTGTGTTCTCCGTGGAGTAAATTAGAAGCCGACCTGAAGGGAAAGGTAGGTGCCCTTCTGCTTGTCTTTAATGACGATGTTGCCGAGGTTCGCGTATGCCAAAGTGACCGACACATTCTTGGTTGGGGCCCACGCGACGAAGATGTCGCTCCAGTTGTCTTCTTTGAATGGCAAGTGGTCGGGCTTCTGCCGGAATTCAACACCGACAGCCAGGTCTTTGCGTAGTAGCAACGCTGCGGAGCCTTCGAACAAGGTGTCGTATTTGTCACGGCTTGCTGTACCGAATCCCAAGATGCCGGTCTGGTTTGCCTTGGTGAATCGTACTGTGCCGTTAAGCAATATGCTTTGTGCCAGAAAGATTTTTGTTGCTGAGACGTAATAGTCGGTGCCTTTATCGCTCTTGATGCCCAGTGCCCGCAACAAGTCGCCGCGATTGTTTTCCTTGCGTTGAAATCCAACCGCGATCTGCGGCAGCCACGAGTCCTGTTCCAGCACTGCGTCGCCCACGAGTTTGACTTTGGCGCCAAACACGTTCTGCGTGAACTTGTAGCCGTTGCCCAACCCCAGCGCCCCGCCAACCTGGCGCGTATCAAATTTCTGCTGGGCAAAGGAGATCTCGACGCGATCCTGGAAGCCGATCAAGGCCCCGCTGCTACGAAGCTCATAGTCGTTTGAGCGCACGTTAGTGAAAAATGCGTTGGCACCGACTTGATCTTTCGTGCCGTAGCCGCCGATGATCGCCCATGGTGTCAACCCGCCGCCGGCTGATCCTTCGATGTTGGTGACACCGCCGGTGAGGAGTAGCTTGCTGCTGGTGGTGAAATCGCTTGTTTGTGCGTGGACGGAAGCTGCCATTGTCATGCTACCGGCTAGCGCCGCAAGGACGAGGGCAAGCTGCGGACGGGCGCGAGCGTGAATTTTCTGCATTGGGGTTCCTTCTGGAATTAGTGGACGAATAAATTTTGCGCCGCAGTTGGAGTACGCTGGCTTTGAGAGTGCAGATTCAGTAAAGTTTGATGAATTACCTGCGCCGCAACAAAATTTGCACTTGTTCACAATCGCAGCGATAAGTGAACCGTGCGACGCGTGAATCTTGGATCGTCGCGAGCCAGGCAAACCTGTTGACACTAACGGTGCCCCCAAAGAGTTCAAATAGTATTGGCGTTTTGGTCTCGGCACCATCATCTCAACCATGCTCCGAAAGGCAGTCAGGATTTTTTAGTCCAGGCGCTGCACCAACCCGACGCCGCGGCCCGTTTTCCCGGATAAAGTCCACATAGCCCTGATGATGCCAAGGCTTCGCCTCGAAACAGTTGACAACTCGAACACTGCTGACCGATCACAAAACTTGGGTACTTTGCCGTGTCTGCCTTGGTTGCTTCGGCAACGTACCCGAGGGCGACCGCAGCGGGCTCTTTTTGATCAATCATTGGCAAATCAGTGCGCGCCCGCGCAATCGGCATGACCGCGAGTCCCGCAAACAGTGTAGAGCGAATGAATTGACGACGAGAGTTCATGAGCGCTTTATCGAATCGATTAAATCCAACCTATGAGGGCGAGGCGCAAAAAATTATTTTTTGCGCCTCACGACTTGTTGTTCAATAGCCACCTGCGGTTGTGCATGCCAACGTGGCTACGGTTGACGCGTATGCGAGGAGCCTACCCGCATTACTTTGTCACCACATCCCGCTGCATCGATGCCAGCTTGGCCACCAGTTTGTTTTGTGCAGCGAACGGCACACCGTGTTTCTCGAAGACAATCTGCAAGTCTTCGGCCAATGCGTTGAAGTCGGCATTGTTGAGGCCCATGCCGGCGTGCGCCGATTTCATGTCTTTGCCGGTATAAGCGCAGGAATTGTCGATCAATTGGCAAAATTGCTGACCGAGAAGGATCTTGAGTTTCGGTACGTTTGTTGTCTTGAACTTGTCCATAATGCGCGGATCGACCAACAGGAGTTCTACGAATTCATCGGTCATTTTCTGCAGCTTTTCAACACCTCCGAATTGGGCCATCAGCCCTGCCTCCTGTGCGTTTGCTGGCAATGTCATCACTGCCGCAAGGGAGAAAGCGGCGACTAGCTTGAAAAATAGTTTCATGGTGATTCCTTTCGTTGGATTAGAAGCCCGCTTGCACGGATAGGTAACTGCCACGTTGACGGCTGCTGTAGTCGTTCGTGCCAAAGGACTTCGCTATTTCTTTGCCGATGGTACCCAGATCAACATATGCCACCGTCAATGAAACGTTGCGGGTCGGAAAATAGGCGATGAAAAAATCGTGCGCGGCGCTTTCGTTGTCCGCTGCCAGATTGCGTGGCTTAGCGCGATATTCGGCACCCACGGCCAGTTTGCGTGTGAACAGGTAGGCAATTGAAGCTTCGGGTTGAATGCGATAACTATCCCGCTTGTCGCCACCGAAGCCAAGCAGACCGAACTGGTTGGCCTTGGTTGCGCGGAGGGTGACGTTCGCAAGGATGCTTTCGCTTAGATAAAGCTTGGTGGCCGATACGTAAACGTCTGTACCGTTGTCGCTCTTGGCGCCGAGATTCTTTGGGCTGAAGTTAGTGACGCCAAGGACTGGAATGTCGAGGCCCTTGTTTCTCTTGGACATCACGCCGACCGCGACCTGCGGCGCCCATGTATCCTGATCGTAGACGATATCGCCGAACAGCTTGACTTTGACGCCAAAAATATCCTGTCTGATCCGTGACTGGCCTTTGACGCTGAGCAGGCCAGAGCGGAATTTGAATTCCTGATTGGCGAATGACAACTCTACGCGGTCAAACAATCCGACCGCAACGCCGAAACTGCCGAGCGACTGATCGTCGGTGCGCACTGCTGTGTAGTGCACGTTTGCGCCGACTGAGTCGCGAGTGCCATAGCCTGTGATGACTGCCCATGGTGTAAGCCCGCCGCCGCCCGCACCCTCGAC
Source organism: Burkholderiales bacterium (assembly GCA_038321965.1). GTDB lineage: Bacteria > Pseudomonadota > Gammaproteobacteria > Burkholderiales > Usitatibacteraceae > UKL13-2. The sequence continues at coordinate 361,266 of JBBQFL010000001.1, forward strand.
CTGACTGACACCACCAGTGGCGAGCAGCTTGCCCTGGTCGGCGAAATTGAACCCCTCGGCATGCGACGCGGTGTACAAGCCAAAAACAATGACCCCCGCTAATACCTTTTGAATAACTCGCTTCATACGAACTCTCCCTCTGTGAAAAAAACTTTTATTTACCGTGAACGTACCCGGCATCGCGAAAATCGTTCCCGGGCACACTGCTGGAAAGCGGCCGGAAAATTGTTGTGTGATCTCCAATACCCATGTTTTGTTTTGGGCAAGAGGCACACATCACACGCGGGATTACGCGGCCACCAAACACCCGGATGTGGGTTTCTCCGGGAAATTGCTCGGCTTTCGCGCCAATTTTGTGAACTGGTTCACGGTATGGCGCAAATGAATACAAACTTGGCGAAAACGATCTGCGGTCCGAGCAGGCGGGGATGCACTGGCGACCGAGGAGGCAGTACGTGGCGGGCGCAGAATGCGGCTACAATTGAAAAATTGCGGGCGTCGTATAATGGTAATACCCTAGCTTCCCAAGCTAGAGCCGACGGTTCGATTCCGTTCGCCCGCTCCAACAAAGTGGCCCACAAGTTAGTGGGCCATTCTCTTTATGTAGTCGGAAATAACGCTAAATCAAATCACTGACCAGTGCGGCTCGCGTTTGATTGTTCACTTCAAGTACAAATAGCGGCGATTGGCCTGACTTTCACCCGCGAATGCAGCTTTCAGATTGTCGTATGTTCTAGAGCCTTTGAGCTTTATGATGAATCCCCTGTTCTGTAATCGATTGATGGTCTGCGAGTCTGCTGGTCCGCATGCGGCAGGAAGTAAGTAAACGAGGTTCGGGGCAATTGTTCCAATAGATTGAGTAGATGCTTTCAATTGAAGGCGCTATGAAACGCCGACCACGTCATCTGCCGCAATGCTGAAAAGAGTGCGTGCTACCATCGTGCTTGGTCATCACGTCCAAACCCATGAGCACGTTTGCAAGAAAAATAATCGCCTGGCAGAAGCGTAACGGGCGGCACGATTTACCCTGGCAGAACACGCGCGATCCGTATCGAATCTGGCTGTCTGAAGTCATGCTGCAGCAGACTCAGGTTTCGGCAGTCTTATCCTATTACCAACGCTTTCTGTCGCGGTTCCCCGATGTGGCTACCTTGGCACGCGCTTCATTGGATGAGGTGATGCCATTTTGGGCGGGGCTGGGCTATTACGCCCGCGCGCGAAATCTGCACCGTGGAGCGCAACAGATCATGACGCTACACGGTGGCGATTTCCCTAATGAATTTGAAGCAATTCACGCATTGTCTGGCATTGGTCGTTCTACGGCTGCAGCGGTCAGCGCATTCGCATTTGGCCAGCGGCGCGCGATACTCGACGGCAATGTCAAACGCGTATTTGCGCGCCATTTTTGTATTGATGGAGATGTGAAGACAAAACCTGTAGAAGATCTATTGTGGCGCACTGCAGAGTCACAGTTGCCGCGCGTTGACATCGAGGCGTACACACAGGGCTTGATGGACCTGGGTAGCACGGTGTGCAAGCGCAGCAAGCCTGCGTGCCTGCTTTGTCCGGTGGCGAAGAGCTGCCGCGCATTGGGCGAGGGACGAGTCGATGAACTGCCTGGTAGAGGCCCGAAGCGGGAAATCCCGCGGCAGCAAATCCGAATGCTGGTGATTATTACCAATGGCGAAGTATTGTTGGAAAGACGCCCACCTACTGGCATCTGGGGTGGGCTATGGAGCTTTCCGGAGTTGGGTCTTGAGGCAGATATTCCTGCAGCCATACACTTGCGCCTCGGTCTGAATGTCAACGGCGTGCGCGAAATGCCGATAGTCGATCACGGCTTTACCCATTTCTCGCTGACGATTTTCCCTGTCGAAATTACACTGGAAAAGCAGCTCAGTCGCGCAATGGAGCCGGGAACAATATGGCTAAATCTTGAGGATGCCATGGAGGCCGCGATTCCTGCCCCGGTAAAACGCATTCTCGAGATTACGAGGTCGGCTCAAGCAATCAAGCGCTGATCAATCAAAAATTTGTGCAAGATCCCAAGTCGGATTTCTGCATCGGTGAGCTCAAGCATTTTTTGTTTTATCACGTTGCTGAATGGCAGAAACTCAGTCAGCCGGTAACCGACCCATGCCGCATCTTCGAAACTCTGCTGCGCCACTTCAACTGAACCAACCTTGGCGTAGATCTTTGCCAGAAAATCTGCACAGGCAATGTGCTCCGGGCAATCGCAATGGTCATCGTCTGGCAGGATCGAAACATTGGCAACGATTAGTCCACTCATTGAGACAGTCCGCTCCATGATGCGAAACCGGGCGGCACCCGTAACGCGGACCTGCAGGATACCAAGATCCGGCATGTCCCAATCCGCGATAAAAGCGAGCGTGCCGACTAACTCCGGAACTGCGGTTGGCCCAACCTCCTCGCCTTCACGAATGAGTGAAACGCCGAAAGGCTCTCCTTTTTTGAGACAAATTTTGGCCATTTCGAGGTAGCGCTGCTCAAATATTTTAAGCGCCATCGTGCCGCCAGGAAACAACACCGACCCCAATGGAAAAATTGGCAGGTCGGATTTTGTCTCCGGATTCAGCTTGAACATGCTGCGAATCGAGTCAGGAATGGTGGAAATAAGCGACCCCATGAAAATCAATAATCAAATGGCCGTATCAGCTGAGGTCCCGATGGCGCACCAGCACCTGTTGGTCAGATCCAAAGCGATGTGCAAGCTCCTCGACCACATAAACTGATCGGTGTTGTCCGCCAGTGCAGCCGATCGCAATCGTCAGCGCTGCGCGATTGTCGCGCATGTATGAAGGCAGCCAGCGGATCAGAAAAGATGCGATGTCGTCAATCAGGTGTGCGACATTCAAGTCCGACTGAAGAAATGTCTTGACCGCTTCATCTTTGCCGCTAAGCGGTCGAAGCAACGGGTCATAAAACGGATTTGGCAGGAAGCGCACGTCGAACACGAGATCCGCGTCGATGGGAATACCGTGCTTGAAACCAAAAGACTGGAATGCGAGCGCGATTCGATTGCGGTCAACGGCCAGCCAATCCTTGATCCAACTTCGCAATGTGTTCGGACCAATGTCGGAGGTATCCATGCGGTGCCCGAGTTCTGCAATATCCGCCAGAATCCGGCGCTCTTCCTTGATACATGCAATCACACCCGAGGCGATCTTGTCGGCAAGCGGATGGGGGCGCCTGGTCTCAGAAAATCTTCTGGCAAGCGCCTCATCGTTGGCTTCGAGAAAAATAACACGAAAATCTACACTGTCAGACGCCAGTTTGCGAATCGTGTCCGGCAAGGTTTTGATGGTCTCGCCGCTACGCGCATCGATGCTGATGGCAATTTTTTCGCTGCTAGATTTCTTTGTCTCAATCAGCGCACCAATGAGGCCGGCGGGAAGATTGTCTACCGCAAAATAACCGGCGTCTTCGAGCGCATTGAGTGCGACGCTCTTGCCAGAACCTGACAGACCGCTAAGAAGGACAAGTTGCATCGGATTCGGCCGCTTTTAGTCCGCCGCACGGTTATCGGAGCAAGCCGACTTCATTCCGTGCCGTAGGCGCGAAATGCGCTGGTATCGCCGAACCGATCACTCGCGCTCTCGGCTGTGGCTCCGTCCGGTTGCTCGCGCATTGCCTCTTCGTGTCGATCGATAAAATCTTTCGTCGAGTCATAGCCGCGGGTTTGCAGGATGTAGTTGCGCACCGCCGCTTCCACTAGCACAGCAAGATTGCGCCCCGCAACGACCGCCAACGTTACCGTCGGAATTTCCACCCCCAAAATCGCCGTCGTGCTGGACTTTGTCTGTAACCGATCAAGCTCGCGGAAATATTCGTCCGTGGGACGCTCAAGGTGGACAATCAGTCGCAGAGTCTTGCGTGGTCTGACGGCAGTCTCACCAAAAATTGCCCGTATATTTAGTACGCCGATGCCACGCACTTCAAGAAAATCGCGCAGCAAAGCGGGACAACGGCCCTGAATGGTTTCGGGTCCGACTTGGTAGAGTTCCACTGCGTCGTCAGCCACCAGGCCCGCACCGCGCGAAATCAGTTCAAGCGCAAGTTCGCTCTTACCGATTTGTGAGTTGCCGGTGATTAGTGTTCCGAATCCGAGCACGTCAAGAAAAACGCCATGGCTGGTAGTGACCTCGGATAACTCGCGTTGCAAATAAGGTCGTAGCAAATTGACGAATACACGGCTCTGCTTCTGCGAAAGGAACAAGGGCGTGCTGTATTCGTCACAGGCTGCAATCAGAAAATCAGGCGCGTCAGCACCGTCACACAGGAAAATACACAGGGTTTCCCCGTCGCACAGGGCGTTGAGGCTCTCAGCGCGCGCATCTGGAGGCTGGTTGCTGAGATAGGCCAGATCACTGAAGCCCAGTGCCTGCATTAGAATCGGATGGATTAGATTAAGGTGTCCAACCAATCCCACGCCGGGGCGATTCAAGGCTTCGTGCGTTAGTTCGCGCGACGCGCCTTTCTGACCGGCCACCCAAGTCAGTTGCAGCTTTTCACGCCTCTCATCAAATAGTTGCTGTACGCTCAATCGCGGCATACGGCGACCACTCGGTCAGTAATTTGTGTATGGCAACAGGATCGGTTTCATTTAGCAATGCTTCGCGCAAATCGGCGTCGCTGAAAATTTGCGCCAGCTCAGAAAGCATATTCAGATGCTGTTCAGTTGCGTGCTCCGGAACGAGCATGGCGAAAACCAGGCGCACTGGCGCGCCATCGGGTGACTCGAACGGAATGCCTTCTTTCGCGCGAACGAATACGGCAACGGTATCGCGCAAGTTTTTGATACGCCCGTGCGGAATGGCGACCTGAAATCCTAATCCAGTCGAGCCGAGTTTCTCGCGTGCGAAGAGCGCGTCAAAAACACTCGCTCTGGAGATGCGATTTTCATTTTCGAACATCAGACCAATTTGTTCAAACAGGCGCTTCTTGCTGGTCACATCAACGTCGAGAGCGATGCGCGAAGTCGGTAATGTTTTACAAATGAAATTCATCGGGGGAATACGAAGTAGCGAGGCGGGGTTCACAGCTTGCAAGTCTGCCGGGAAAGGCCCGTAGGATAACGCCTTTTTGATGCCGCAGGGAAACGACACGCAGGGCGCGCTGGAGGGCATCTGCGGCAATTCAAGAGGTAAATCCGCGGCAAAAATGACGAAGCGGCCGACGTGAAGTCGGCCGCATGGCTCTACTGAGGATCTGTGGGAAGCCGCTTTAGCGCCGCAATATCATGCTTATTCTTGACTTTTTCCTTGTGTTTGATGATCTGCCGGTCCAGTTTATCTACCAGCAGGTCGATCGCTGCATACATGTCTGGATTTTCACTTTCGACAAATATATCTTTGCCGGAAAGATGTACGTTGGCTTCGATTTTTTGTCGTAGTTTTTCTACGCTCAGAATCATGTTTACGTCGATCACGTGATCGAAATGCCGGTTGATTCTGGTCATCTTGGAAAAAACGTAATCACGTATGGATGGCGTGATTTCGAGGTGATGGCCGGTCATGTTCAAATTCATTTGCCAATCTCCTTTCAAGAGTTGCCTACGCGCTATGTAGATGCCTAGTGCAACCGATACAAGTTAACGACATGAATGCACTCAACAACATAACTACCTGACTACAGATACAACTCTAAAGCGATCAAACCCGTCACGAAATATTGCTACTAAAATACTTGCGCAGATTTGCAGGCTGTATTTGCATCGCCTCCCGATACTTGGCAACCGTTCGCCTTGCAACGACAATCCCTTGTTGCCCCAGAATATCCGAAATCCGGTGGTCCGAGAGCGGTTTTTTTGCATCTTCGGCGTGAACCAATTGTTTAATCAATGCTCTGATCGCGATCGATGAACAGGCACCCCCTTCGTCGGTTGCGACGCTGGAGCCAAAGAAATATTTCAGCTCGAATATTCCGCGCGGTGTAAGCATGTACTTCTGCGTTGTCACGCGAGAAATAGTAGATTCATGCAATCCGACTTGATCCGCAATTTCCCGCAGGACCAACGGTCGCATGGCAACTTCGCCATGGTCGAAAAAATGCCGTTGACGCTCTACGATGGCTTGTGTCACACGCAAAATGGTGTCGAATCGTTGCTGCACATTTTTGATCAGCCACCGTGCTTCTTGCAATTGACCGGCGAGATTTTTTCCGTCAGCATCGCGGCTCTTGTGCAATAAATCTGCATACAGCTTATTCACACGCAGCTTAGGCATGGCCTCCGCGTTGAGCTGCGCCACCCATTTCCCGCCCACCTTCTTGACGACCACATCGGCGATCACGTAGCGGATATCGCCTTGACCAAAATTACGACTGGGTTTGGGGTCAAGCGATACGATCAGGTCACGTACTTGCTTGACTTCCAGATCGTCACAACGAAGAAGGCGCTTCAATTTGACGAAATCGCGCGATGCTAGCAGGTCGAGATGTTGGTCCGCGACCTGAAGTGCGCGTCCGCGTTGCGGGGTATTTTCCGGCAGTGCCTTGAGCTGTAACGCGAGACACTCCGAAAGAGACCTGGCGGCGACGCCAGTCGGTTCCAGAGCCTGGACGCGTCGCAATGCGATGAGCAGATCGTCGGGTTCAACTTCCATATGCTCGGCGATCATGGAGCACAAATCATCCATGTCGTGAGTGAGATAGCCGTCTTCGTCCAAGTGGGCGATCAAGATCATGGCAAGGCGTTTGTCGCGCTCAGGCAGTGACATTAGCGAAAGTTGAGTGAGCAGACTCTCCTGCAAGGTGGCTTCGGCCGCGGCCAATTGGGAGTACTCGCTATCTTCATCGTCATCGCTGCGCTGTGAAGCGGCGGCGTAACTGCTTCCATTGTCCATGGAGGCGTCAAAAGACTGCTCAGTGCGATCATCGCTTTCGTTTGGGCCACTGTCAGCAGATGCTTGCGCCGACGATTCTCCTGAAGGCGCTGAATTGTAGTCGTTTGCGCCATTTGAGTTCGCGGGAGTCTCTACAGTTTCACCGCTCAGCTCCACACGTTCGAGCAGTGGATTTTCCAGCAAATAGCGTTCAAGTTCCTGATTCAAGTCTACGGTGGAGAGCTGCAACAGCTTGATTGACAGCTGCAATTGCGGCGTCAACGTCAGGTGCTGCGAGAGCTTGAGCTGGAGACTTTGCTTCATTGGAGAGCTGATACCACCGTTACCGTACTACACTACAAGCGGAAGTTTTCTCCTAAGTAAACTTTGCGTACCGCTTCATTATGGATGATTTCCGACGGTTTCCCGAAGGCGAGGACGGTGCCTTCGTTGATGATGTATGCGTGATCGCATATTCCCAGTGTTTCTCGGACGTTGTGATCGGTAATGAGCACGCCAATGCCGCGGCGCTTCAGGAATTTAATAATCTCCTGTATGTCGATCACCGCGATTGGATCAACACCCGCAAACGGCTCGTCGAGCAAAATGAATCGGGGCTCGACGGCCAGTGCGCGTGCAATTTCAACACGCCGCCGTTCGCCGCCTGACAAGCTGACAGCCGGACTGTTGCGCAAATGCTCAATATGCAATTCGTCGAGCAGGGATTCGCGCTTGGCGTCAATTTCCTCGCTGGTCAAATCGCGCAGCTCCAGCACCGCCTGAATATTCTCCGCGACCGTGAGCTTGCGAAAGATCGAGGCCTCCTGCGGCAAATAGGAAAGGCCCAATCGCGACCGTCGAAAAATTGGCAATCTCGACAGATCATTGCCGTCCAGAAATATCCTCCCGCCATCGACAGGCACCAGGCCCACGATCATATAGAAGCACGTCGTCTTGCCCGCCCCGTTTGGGCCTAGCAGGCCGACAATTTCGCCGCTCTCTACCGAAAAGGAAACATCACTGACGACGGCGCGCTTACGGTACGATTTGCGAAGTCCTTCGACACGCAATACGCTTTTTTGAGCAAGAACACTGTCGGCTGCGCTGAGTGACTCGACTGGTTGGTTCATTTCGGTCGCGCGCCCTCGCAAACGTGGTTAACTGTTTTTGCCCGGCGTAGATTGTTTCGATTTTTCATCAGGCGTTTTTGGCTGGATTGTAATGGTGGGGCGACCGGTATTTGTGCTTCCGGCTGGGGCGCTATCCGCGCCAGGAACCGCGTTTCGCATCTTCACAATCTCTGTCGCTGAATTGTAGTAGATGTATTCACCAGTCAATTCATTTGCGCCGCTCTTAAGGCGTGCGTGGGAAAACAGCTGCAGCGTGTCCGCCTGGTCATCGAATTCCACACGATCCGCCGAGCCTTCAATAAAATCTGTTGCTCCCTCACGTTTTTGCCTGAACGCAATCTGCTTGTTCGGTTTGCCAAATGCTTGTGCGGTCATCGATCCTGCAGCGTCCTCCTTTACAACGATTCGATCGGCCGTTAGCCGCATCGTGCCCTGCACAAGAATGACATTGCCTTCCAGCGTCCTGACCAATGTGGCTTGGTCGAGCGTAACCAGATCGCCTTCGATGGTGATGGGTTTGGTACGATCGGCCTGTTCTGCGAGCACAACCGTTACCGGAAGAAACGCCACTGCGACAAGCGCAAATCGGCTCAGCATTTTGCGGGCAATGGCTTTCATGGCGTTTTCCGTGGCGGTTGTTGGTAGGTCATGCGGCCGCGCTCCAATAAAACTCGTCTCGTCAGGCTATTGAGTTCCATCTTTTTCGCAGTGAGCTGGTTGGTCGCGCCATCGACGTGAACCCCTTCGCTAGCCCGCAGCAGGCTTTTATCTGGAAAAATGTTAAGTGAGGGCGTGGATAACTTCAGCGGCGGGTACTTTTCGCTGCGTTCCGAAGTTACCAAAACCCCTCCCTCCATAATAACCTCATCGACGCCTGCGGTTAGTCTTCCGCGCGGGGCAATTGCAACCACGGGGGGCAAATTGCGGTGCAGTGCCGTGAAAACGACTGTTTCCATTGCGGAGGAATCGTCGTCCGGGAAATGTGCCAACCTGGCCGCTTTCACTGTGTATTGCACTTCGCCCGTTTCGCCCAACGCTTGAGCCGTGAAATTCTCCACGATCAGATCCGGGTCGTGACGCTTATTGCCATCTCCTCGCGCAGCAGAAAGCTGCACGAACTGATTCAGCCAAAACGTAAGTGCCGCCAAGATGACCAGGACGGCTAGCGGCAGGGACGGAAGTGAACGAAAGTTCAAGTTGGATTTTCTGCGATTGTAGTGATGATAAACAGCAAGCCTCTAAGGCAGGCGCGGCTTCCAGGCCAAAATGCCATGAAAACGCCCACCAATGCTAGACATCAGTGTTTTAGTTTCTGACAAATGTCAAAGCTGGGTCCATTGCGGGTGGGGCGGTACGGCGCGTTCCCGGCAGTAGATGATGATAACGCTAATTGCTGGTGCCTAAGCGGCGCGCGCGACTGACTATTTGATCGCTGAAACAGTGGCGGGATTGCCAAGCGAGGACAGGACAATAGCGGGAGTCAGAATTTCAGGCAACAATTTTGGCTCACCTCCGGCGGGGTAAAACACATAAAGCGGCACGCCGTTGCGACCAAACTCGGCAAGCGCTTCAGTAATGGCCGAATCCTTGACCGTCCAATCCGCCTTCATCCGCACGATATTGAGCTCGCTGAATCGCCGCAGCACATCGTTGTCGTTCAGTGCCACGCGCTTGTTCACTTGACAGGTAATGCACCACGTGGCCGTAAAATCAATGAACACGGCCCGGCCCTGACCACGAAGCTCTGCAACTTTCTCTTTCGAGAACGGCGCCCACTGATCTGTAAGGGACACCTGTCCGGCGCCATGAGCCACGCCGCCAGCAATCGGTCCTGGCCATGCAATTGCAGTTCCAAACGCGACTAAAGCGACTGCGGCAATCAGCGCTCGCACCGGCCGTTCGAGCTGCCATCTGCCGTACAGCCACGCTGCAAATGCAATGACCACCATGCCTGACAAAATTGCGGCAATGCCATCATTCCCCTGCTGCGAGCCAAGCACCCAAACGAGCCATACGACAGTCGCATAAAGCGGGAACGCCATGAACTGCTTGAAGCCATCCATCCACGCCCCCGGTTTTGGCAGACGCCGCAGCCAACCGGGAAACAATGACAGAGTCACGACAGGCGCAGCTACTCCAAATGCCACGGCCGTAAAAACCAGCATCGACACAAATGCCGACTGCGAAAGTGTGTAACCGAGCGCCGCGCCCATGAACGGTGCGGTGCATGGGGTCGCAATAATTGTCGCCAGCACACCGGACAAGAATGCATCGACGACCGGGCCGCGATTATGCTTCACCTGAACGCCGCCTGCCGCTGACTGGAGGCGCAAACCCATTTCGAAAACGCCGCTCAAATTCAACGCCATGAGCAAGAACAAAATTGCCAGTAAGGTCACAAATACCGGCGACTGCAATTGGAATCCCCAGCCAACTGATGCGCCACCTGCGCGCAAGGCGATCAGCAACCCCGCCAAGATCCAGAATGACCCTACGACACCGGCCAAGAATGCAAAGCCCTGAAGCTTTAGCCGTTTTTGGTCACCTTGTGCATGTTGTACAAAGCCCATCACCTTGATTCCAAGGACCGGAAAAACACAAGGCATCAGGTTGAGAAAAAGTCCGCCGACAAAGGCAAACACAACCGCGACCAGTAAGCCAAGATCATTGCCAATAGGTGACACAGCTCCAGACCCTGACTTCACCAGCGATGCCGTCTCGGTGGATTTGACATAAACGACCGGCGCAGAAATTGCCACCGCGTTGCCAGCATGTGTGCTGCCCCATCCCACCTTGCTTACCAACACGCCGTCGAGCGAATTTAGCGTCGTATTGACTGGGTCGGCCATTGGGATGGTCAAACTCAAGCTGTCGGCGGCCTTGCCAGTAACCTGACGGCCGGCGTTTGCAATAATTTCTTCGCGCAACGGGTAAAAATATAGGTCAGACGGCTCGACCTTCAAGCCCGGCGGCGCGGTGAGCGTAAGGATGGCTTTCCCGTTCTCGATTCGCGCAACTGACTTCCAACCAGGCAGCGTTCCGGGCAATGCCAACTGGGCCACTTTGAAGGCGTTTACCCAACGGCTATCCGGCAGGGGAAGTGCGCTAACTACCGGCAGATCAATCGACAAGTCGGCACTCTCGGGAATACACACATCGCTGCAAACCAGCCATTCCGCCTTTGCCTTGAGCGTAATATTTGTTCCGGCTTTCAATGAGCGTGGCGTCTGCAGTTTTACGAGGTGCAGCACCTCGCCGTCGTAGCCGAAATTCATTAACGGGCCAAGCGGCAATGGCTTTGGGTACGGCCACTCAATCGGGCCGGCGGAGACGCCGTCCGGCAATGTCCAAGTCAATTTCGTCGGCAGGCCGGAGTCACCGGGATTTTGCCAGTAGGTGTGCCAGTGATCGAGGATCTTCAGGCGCAGCGCGACTTCAATTGGCTGGCCGGGTTTTACTGCCACAAGTCGCGAAATAATTTCCGCTTCAACATGAGGCGTTTTTACAGGGGCGGCCGATAAACTTGTTGTGATCGCGAGAAGCAGCGATACTGAAAACGACATGGCCAAACGGGTCGTGAAATGGGGGTTCATGCGGAATCTTGAGTTAAGGCTAACGAGAATCTGCTAGAGTGAGACGCGTTAGTCGACCCAGTTGGAGTCACCTACGCGCAGGACGTTCCCGTTCATTTTAACTAATGTACGCTGGCTAAATTGGTGCCCACAGTCGGATTCGAACTGACGACCTACCGCTTACAAGGCGGTTGCTCTACCCCTGAGCTATGCGGGCACATTGCAGCAAACGATTTCGAGATTACGCCCGGCTGGTGCTGTTGAGAGGAATCGAACCTCCGACCTACTGATTACGAATCAGTTGCTCTACCAACTGAGCTACAACAGCCCAAATTCAAGAACCGAAAATTATAGCCTAGCGGTGTGCCGTAGCCAAGTAGAAATTGCTCCTGCGGACGCTGTCAGGGGCAAACGTCTGGTCTATTTATGTGTGCTGCGACACAAAATTACCCGCTGGCCGTATTACTCCGATAAGATTTTGCCCGCTGGTTCCAGTTTCAAGACCGCTCGTCAATGGGTGTTTGCCATGCCCTGTTCCTGCAATATTATGCATCTACCCGATAAGGGGAAAGGTTGAGTAAATGAACACTTTGTCTAGCCAAAGAAAAAATTCGCGCGGGTTTTCGTTGATTGAGCTGATGATTGTATTACTTATAGTCGGCATCCTGGCTACTGCGGGATTTCCAGCTTACTCGGACTACGTCAGGCGCGGGACGGTGACAGACATGGTCAGCGCCATGAGCGACGCAAAGCTTCGCGTGGAGCAGCGGTACGCAGACAATCGTTCGTACGCAGGTGCACTCTGCGGCGACTCTCCTGTGACTATCACCCAAACCGCCACTTATAAAATAGAGTGCGTTACGCCAAATTTAGCATCGAATCAAACCTATACGATCACCGGCACCGGCACCGTCACCGGAACTCTTGCCGATTTCGTTTATACCGTTAATGAGGCCGGCACCAAAGCCAGCAAGGTTGGCGGCATTTGGGACGGCGTGTCGGTCACTGGACGTTGGATTATGAAGAGGGGTGGCTAGCGTGACCAGCAGAATAGGCTGCTCCTATTTGCCAGATGTCGAGCGTAATCAGCGATTTGCACAGGGCGGCTTTACGATTATTGAGATAATGGTCGCGGGCGCAGTTCTTGCCGTACTTCTGGGCGTTGGCATTCCGGCCATCGGTGACTGGATTCAAAATCGACAGGTGAGCGTATTGGCGGAGTCCATCGCAAGCGGGCTGCGGCAGGCGCAGAGCGAGGCGGTTCAACGCAACGCCATGATCGACTTTGTGATGACCACGGCCGACGTGACCAGTGTGAGTGACCCGTCGACTGTTGCGCTCACGGCTGGCGGCTTGGCGAAAACGGATACTAGCAATGGCGTGAACTGGATGTTGAGAGTTTCTGGTGCTACAACCGCTGCTGGCTTTATCCTGGGGAAAATGGCGTCTGACGGATCTCCGAACGCGCGATTTTCTGGTCCAGTCGGAGTTACTGGCCCCTCCGGCGTTACCTTTTCACCGCTCGGTCGCGTAAGTGCCAGCATCGCTGCCAACGGAATCGCTACGGCACCCGCCGGGACGTTGCAGTTTTGGGTCAAGAATCCCTACGTGAATTCTGCGCAAGACAGTAAGCGCTGCATCTATTTGAGTCCGGGTGGCTCTGTGCGAGTGTGCGATCCCCGTGCAGTTAGCCCTGATGCTCGGGCGTGTACGCCAGCTTGTGCGATCCCATAGTGACAGGGGCTGAGAAATGAAAAAAGTGCATCACGAACAAAGTGGCGTCGTTATTCTCGAAGTGCTGGTGGCGATTGTCATTTTCGCCGTTGGCGTTCTCGGTATCGTCGGCCTGCAAACGGTGACTGCCAAAGCCGGTGTAGACGCCCGATTCAGAACTGATGCGGCTGCACTGTCTGACGAGTTGGTCGCACGCGCGCAAACGTGGATGAATGCGTCCACGTTGGCCTCCCAATTTACCGGCACTAACGGCACCGGCGGTGCGGAATACATGTCCTGGTATACGAACCGATTGAGTATCGCCCAGGCAGGCCTTCCCGGCGTGCAGTCTGCGGTGGCGTTCCCCACGCCCTATGCCGGTACCCTTGCCGGTGCATTTATTACCGTGGTCATTTCCTGGCAAGTACCTGGTGCAGACGGGCGTAGTACGCATACGACGGTCGCGGCGCTTCCAGGCGGAGGTTGAGGCTAATGCGCGCGAATTTGTCCCTGCGCAAACAGGCGCTTCACTGTCACCGCGACCGTGGATTTACCTTGGTCGAAATCTTGGTCGGCATGGCACTTTCATTGCTTTCCATGCTGATCATTCTTCAGCTGTTTTCGAATAGTGATGCTCGTAAACGCGCGACCAGCGGGGCCGCGGAAGCGCAACAAACAGCAAACGTGAGCCTCTATCAACTGGGGCGCACCATTCGGATTGCCGGGGCAGGACTGGCACAAGCCAACAATGTCTGGGGCTGCCCGATTCAGGCTTACCGCGGGGGTACACAAATTCTGCCGGCTGCCGCGGCATTCCCGGCGCCATTCGCAGGTTCAACTATCAGTCAAACGGTTCGGGCAATCCCGTTTCTGATTTATCCAGGCGCCGCCCCAGGCGCGGACCCTTCAGACCCTACCCTAAGAAGCGACATCCTGGTCGTCATCGCCGGCAACAGCGAAATCGGGCAAGCCGAACTTCAAATGGTTGGCCCCCCCACGGCGAACGGTCTTACGCTTCAACGTTCAAATGGCGTAAGAGCAGGAGACCTCATTTTGATGACGGTGCCCACCGCAGTTGCAAACTGCCAAATTGCGCAAGTGGATACGACCTTTAACGCGACAACCTCACCGAACACGCTTCCGTTGGGGGCCGCCGGAACCAACTACAACACGGCGACCGGCCTCTCCGGTGGAACCTATAACCTGGGTTCAGTGGCACTACATTTAGGAGCAAATCCGATATTTGCGATGTTCGGTATTTTGAATACCGACCATACTTTGGTTCAGTATGACCTGCTGAATCTGTCCGGCACGGCGAGCACGGTACTTGCAGACTCGGTATTCGATTTGCGTGCGCGATATGGTGTGGTCGCAGCGAATGGCGCAGGGCCGATTACCTGGCAGGATGCCAACACTGCACCCTGGACGGTCACCAATCTGACCGCCGGAACGGCGGCCTCACTTGCGTTGGTGGATCAGATTCGGGCTGTCCGAATCTCGATGGTGTTTCGCAGTGCTGAGCCCGTCAAGGACACTTCTCCGCCGACGACATACGTGATGTTCCCCGATTCCAATCCGATCACGGTCTCAATTCCGGTGGCCGATCAGCTCTACCGTTATCAGGTTTATGACTCGATCATTCCCCTGCGAAATCTGCGTTTTGTTCCACCTGCTTGCTCACCCTCAACGGCTGCGCTTCCGCGTTGTCCTCCGTAAACTTGAAATTACTTTACGTCATCATCACCCGTACCTAACGATGTGTCCCATGAAAAGTCGCCAACTTAAATTTTCCCGCGCAACTCGATCACTGCCGTTGAACGGCCAGCGCGGTTTTGTGCTGGTCATCGCACTCATCGTGCTGGCCGCAATGACGTTGGCTGCGGCCGCCATGGTTAGGACAATCGATACGTCGACCATGCTGGCGCGAAATATTTCTTTTAAGCGCGATGCGTTGAACCGTGGTGATGTTGCGCTTGAGGCGGCAATCAATGAGTTTCGAGTAGGCCGAAACTTTGCCGGAGGAACTGGGACAACTCAAGATAACGCAGCCGAGAATTTCTCCGCAGTCATGCTGGCGACGGACACGGATGGAGTGCCTTTGGTATTAAAGGGAAATACCGACATAACATTTGGTAGTTCGCCAAGATGGATTAAGGGGGTCGTCGACGTTGCTGCAATTCCCAATACCTACGACCTGGGAATGCATGAGGTCTATTTGATCGAACGCATGTGTACGACCGCCGGCCCCGCACTCGCCGAAACTTGCATCGTCAATGGTCGAGCACAAGCGGGTGGCACCCAGCCAAACGATAAGCCGGGCCAACTTTTTCCGCCCATGTTCCGCATCACGGCACGTGTTACCGGGCCGCGAAACACCGTCTCTTATGTGCAAGCTATTTTCAGTTTCGCAATCACTTAATTATCAGCAGTCTGGCCCCGCATGGAGTTCGCCATGAATCAACCCAATACTTTGTCACACTGTTTTTCCGCCCGCCTGGCGGCAGCACTTGTGACCACCATTTTTCTGCTGGCCAGTAGCGCCGCCAACGCGGTCACTACCGCGCTTGCGAACAATCCTGTACGCGCCACGTCGAAAGTGCCCGCGAATGTCATGCTGGCGCTGGGCGTCGAGTGGCCAACTGGTGTGGTGCAGTCTTATAACGATGAGGTGACCAGCGCTTGCCCGGGCCGGGATGGCAGCTCCGACAGCATTTGCTATACAGCATCCAGGACCTATATCGGCTATTTCGACCCCTTCAAATGCTACACCTATGACACCTCCGTAAATTACTTCAAGCCGGTGGGTTATACGGCGGGCGCAAGCGCGGCATTGCTCAATGGGGGATCAAAAACTTGTAGCGGCAATTGGAGCGGCAATTTTCTGAACTGGGCAACGATGCAAACCACGGATATGTTCAGGTTTGCGATGACCGGCGGTGATCGGTATATCGACACCGCAACAAACACCGTCCTGGAAAAAGCGCGGCACGATGGACAAGGCGGGTTTGGGCAGTTTCCCATCAAGCGGATCGGTGGCGCAAACGTCGGTGCAAGCCCAGTTATCCAGCCCGTTCTGCCGTCAACGGTCACACCTTTCACTTATGGGCAGCTGTTTGTGAGGATCCAAGGGATGAACACCGTCATGTGGGTGTCCAAAGCGCGCTCACCCGTCACCGGAAATCACCCCTTGGCGACAAATAATCCAAACAACACGCTTGATGTGCCCGCGGCCTCTGTACAAACGTTTACTGAAGAAGGATTATGCGCGGCCTATGTCGGGCCAGGGACATGCTCGCAAGTCACGACGGCCAGTCCGGGAACGCGTCAGATCACTGCGCCGGTGACGTCGGTCAACGAGGCTGGGCAGTGTCCGGTGGCGGGTTCCGTGTCTTGCGTGAATACGGCAGCACCTGGTGCGGGTACCCGGCAATATCAATATACGAGAACCGCTGCTGGCGTAACTTGCCCGTCAAGCGATCCAAATCAGACCGCCTGCACCCAATCATCAATTGGTACGCGAACCGCCTCTCTCACCGAAGGTGGGCAATGTCCGTTTCCAGCCGCGCCAGCCGGTACAACCTACTCCGTTTGTTCAAATACGACATTGCCCACCAGCACCGTGTCCAGACTTGAAAACGGGACACAGTCTTGCGCATCGGTCACCAATCCCGCTGGCACGGTGTTTGTGTCTTGCACGCCTGGTAGCGGCGGTACGCGCCAATATCTACTTACCGAGCCCGGCCAGAGTCCATGCCCCACTGCCCCTGCGGGAACCACCTACTCTGGCTGTGCCAACGTGGCCACTCCCACCAGCACCGTCACCAGAGCAGAAACCGGGACGTGCGCGACTGTGACCAATCCCGCAGGAACTGTATTGGTTTCTTGTCTCGATGTGGCCGGCGGTACACGTTCGTTTACCGTAACGGAGCCTGGACAAGTTCCATGTAACACCGCTCCGGCTGGAAGTACCTACTCTGGCTGCGCCAACGCAACACCCCCCACCAGCACAGTGACGAGACTTGAAAGCGGAACAAATTCTTGCGTATTAGGCACAATTGTCAATCCGGGAGGTACCGTATTTGTATCGTGCACGGCCGGCAGTGCCGGCACGCGTAGCTACACACTTACCGAGACGGGCAGCTGCCCACCACCGGCACCGCCCGGCGGTACAACGTATGCTAGTTGTTCGACTGTGGCGGGACGTACCTATGTGTACAGAGAGTCGGGAAATTGTGGGTCCTTAATCCCTCCCAGCGGCTTTACGAACTGCTCCAATGCAGGTGGCGGTAACCGCAACGTAACCGTTCTTGAACTCGGTTCATGTCCGCGCACACCGTCTGGCGGGCAAACCCTGGTCAGCTGTACCAATGTTACGTCCAGAACCTACACGGTTACCGAACCTGGACAAACCCCATGCAGTGCAGCTCCTGCCGGTAAGATTTTTGGTACGTGTTCTAACGCTACTGCGCCGACGCGAACCATTGTCCGTACCGAGACAGGAACGTGTGCAACAGTAGCCGGCGGTTTTGCCAGTTGTGCCGTTGCGTCAACGGGGACGCGAAGCTTTACGAATCTCGAGCCTGGCCAGTGTCCGGCCGGTTCGCCACCAGGTGGCACGACCTATGGCGCGTGTTCGAATGTCGGGTCGCCAACACGTACTGTTGTTCGCACCGAGAATGGTACTTGTGCGACGGTCGCCGGTGGCTCGACCAGTTGCGTTGCGGCTTTTGCTGGTACACGCAGCTACACGGTGCTGGAGTCGGGGCAGTGCCCGCTGGGCGCGCCACCCAGCGGGACGACTTTTGGCAGTTGTTCCAACGTTGGCGCACCCAATCGTACGGTAGTTCGGACTGAAAATGGCACCTGTGCGACGGTCGCTGCTGGCTCGACTAGTTGTGCGGCAGCCACTCCGGGTTCGCGTACGTACACGTCACTTGAACCTGGCCAGTGTCCGCGGCCATCGGTCGCAGGCGTAACCGTAAATACGTGTAGCAACACCACGCAGCCGCAAATCACAGTCACTGCAGTTTCAACGGGACAGTGCGCAGCCACAATACCCGCTGGTGGAACGCTGGTTGCGGGCTCTTGCACGAATCTGGTTGCGTCCGATCTCGGGACGCGTACGGTAGTAAGAAATGCTGTTACGGTCGAAGCTGGCCAGTGCGCGACTTATGTGGGGACAGGCACTTGCGTAAATCTGACGGCGCCGATTTTGGCAGACATCCGCCAAATTACTGGCGAGTCGGTATCCGTGTCCGCCTACTACGTTAGGGTAAAAGTCTGTGACCCAGCGTTCCCGGAATCACAAGCCACCTGCACCGTGTATGGAAACGGAACCAGCATTAAGCCCACGGGATCGATTCAGGACAATGCCCTTAATATGCGGTTTGGCGCATTCGGCTACCTGCTTGATAACAGTTCGACGCGCGACGGTGGCGTATTGCGGGCGAGAATGAAAGATGTAGGCCCGACGTTGGCGCAATATCCTTCAACCACCAACCCGGCGGCTGAATGGAGCGCGACGACCGGCGTTTACGTCAACAATCCTGACGCGGCCGATGCGACCGCGACCGGCTTTGGCGCAACCAACAGCGGTGTAATTAACTATTTGAACAAGTTTGGTCGATTGAACGGTTACAAGAGTTTCGATCCGTATGCCGAGATGTACGCAGAAGTAATAAAGTACTTCAAGGGGAATAAGCTGCCGTCGACGCAATACTCTAATAATTTGAATTCCACGATGGTTGACGGATTTCCTGTCATTACCAATTGGAACGATCCCATTCAGTTCAGTTGCCAGCAGAATTTTGTGATCGGTATCGAGGACGCGAACCAACATAAGGATAAGAATCTGAGCGGCGGGGTTACGAATGCTGAGAGCGAGCCGTCCACGCTTCCTACCAACGTTGATACAGATTACAACGTCACCACCTGGACGAACACAGTCGGAACGATCGAAACCTCATCTAACCCCCCTATTGCAAATCCGTCGGGCGGTACTGTGACCAATAATCTCGCGACATTGCGAAACTGCTGCAATGGAACTGCCTTTCTTGCCGGCCTCGCCTACTATGCGCACACCACCGATTTGCGTGCCGACTTTGACAACTTGAATGGCCCCCAGACATTGACCTCGTTTTTTGTTGACGTTCGCGAGGCTGGCAGTTGGGGCACCAGTGGTGATCCTCGTAACCAGCTGTGGCTTGCAGCCAAATATGGCGGCTTCAAAGATCTTAATAAGAACGGCGTGTTCGACGCCCTTGATACATGGGCCGATTCCACGCAAGGCACGGTACAAGGCTACCCGGTGCCAACGAACTACTTCGCGGCCAACCAGCCGGAGAAATTGGTCGCTGGTTTGAATAATGCTTTCCAGCAGATTCTTGGACAGACTGGTTCGGGCGCCGGTGTGGGTGTCGCCGCATCGAATCTGTCGCAGACCACCGGCGAGAACGGTATTTATCAGGTGAAATTTGATACGACCGATTGGAGCGGCACCGTTTCAGGCTTCACCATCAGGCTTATTGATCCGGTAACAGGTGCCATTGCGTTGAACAACGCGACGTTTGAGGCGGGCGCACTATTGCTGACAAAAGCGGCTGGAACGGGCTGGGATACTGGGCGAGTGATCGTGACCGCCGTGTCTGGTGGTACGCAACTTGGCCAGCCGTTTCGCGTAGCGAATCTGAACGCCGCACAGCTCACATCTCTCGGGCCGACAGCCGGTGAGCAACAAGATGTGCTCAACTACATTCGCGGTGACAAGAGCAAGGAAGAGGCCACTGCTGCTGGCGTCGCTATTGTTGGTGGGAAGTACCGAGTACGTACCAAGCTGCTGGCCGATATCGTTGATTCGGAAGCGGTTTACGTCGGCAAACCGGGGGGTGAATATCTTGACCAATTCAATCCGGGATACGCTGCGTTCAAGACTGCAAAGGCGGCCCGGTTACCCGTCATTTATGTAGGTGCCAATGCGGGTCAACTGCACGCATTCAACGCAGTCGTTGACCCGGCTGACACCAATATCGCCAATGCCGGCAAAGAAATCATGGCTTTTGTGCCGAGCCTCACCTATGCGGGACCGAATAATACGCCGATCGTGGATGGCCTGCGTTCGTTAACGCTGACAAACACGTTCGTCCACCATTACTTTGTCAATGCAACGCCCTCAGTGCGGGACGTTGATTTCAATACGGTGGACGGCAGAATGACCACTACACCTGACTGGCACTCGCTGCTGGTCGGCGGTCTGGGTAAGGGCGGCAGGGGTTATTACGCACTTGACGTTACTGATCCATCGGCACTGACAACCGAGGCATCGGCTGCAACCAAAGTACTTTGGGAATTCACCGATGAAGACATGGGCTTTTCCTACGGCCTGCCGCTGATTACAAAGTCGCGAAAATGGGGCTGGGTAGTAATGGTGAGTTCGGGCTATAACAACATCACTAGTTCCGTTGTGGCTAATCAGGGCAAGGGATTTCTATATATTTTGAATGCAGCGACGGGTGCCCTGCTGCAAAAAATCGGCACGGGTGTCGGCACTACGGCGAGTCCTTCAGGATTTTCTCCAATCTCTGCGTATACGCCTTCGTTTGCAGACTACACAACCGATGAAGTTTATGGTGGTGACCTGCTGGGCAACGTGTGGCGGTTTGACTTGAGGAGTGCAACGGCCAATGTGCCGGCGCCACTGCAGTTTGCAAGCCTGACTTCCCCAGCGCCGAGCATCGCACCGCAACCAATTACGACACTTCCGCTGATCGAATATTCGGTTGCCGACGGCAAACGATACGTATTTGTCGGTACCGGCCGCTTCCTCGATACCAGCGACATTCAGAATGCGCAGCAGCAAACGTTTTACGCGATTCGGGACGGGACCATTGATTTGCGCTATGAAACGACGGCGTCGATAACCGGCCAGGCTTTACCCTCCGGCGTTTCGTTCCCGATTACACGCGCCAATCTGGCAAACAACACCAACTTGGTGACGGGTTTGACAACGACGCAAATTGCTGCCAATCCCATGGGGTGGTATTACGAACTCCTAGGCTTTGCGCCAGCCTCGGGAACAGTACTATCCCGTGAGCGGATCAGTTTGAACCCGAAAGCCAGCCAAGGATATGTTACCTGGGTAGGCAACGTGCCGGACGCAAATACTTGTAACCCCGATGGGGTGAGCCGCCAGTACGCGTGTACCTATGGGGGATGCAAATCATTGCTGTACACCACTGATTCAGCTGGCGTCCGTACCTATACGGATGCTATCCAGACACAGGCACTTGTGAAGTCACAGTTGGTGAACGTGGGAGACTCCGTCCGCATTCTGGGTACGAATGCCCAAGGCATTCCATTCTTGATCGGTAATCCATTGAACGCCTTTGGCGCAGGGCGGCTTCTCAATTGGCGCGAGGTACTGCAATAAGTTGTAAATCAGCCGGCCGCGTGAGCGGCAGGCTGATTGCGTAAGCCAGTGTTTTGCGATGCGAAAGCGACATTTCATGTGGGTGTTCAGCCTTATTGCTTCATTGGCCTTACATGTAACCGTCATGGTGACGGTTGGCGTGAAAAGCGGCACGTCTGAGAGCTTTTCAGGTAAGCCGTTCTCAATCGTCGACCTTGACCTTTTCATACCTTCCGTGCCGCCGCAAGTAATCGCGGCAAAAGCCGGCGAGCACGTAGACGGCGCGACGGTCGTTCCAGTCGCAAAACGGTCAAATGACGACGCGGTTGCAGAGAGTCCGGCAAAGCCAAGCGCGGTGTCGTTCGAGAAAACATCGCCGCCCTTTTACAAGACTTCCGAGGTAAGCCACATCGCGCAGCTGCAGCTACCGCTAGAGGGGGTACTTTTTTCCGATGAGCTTTCGCTCTCGGGTCGCCTGGTGCTGGACATTGCGGTCTCGGATCAAGGCAAAGTCGTCAACATTGAAGTGATTAGCGCCTCCGACCCCAGTGGCGCGTTGCGTGCGCGCATGTTGCCAATGCTGAGGGAGGCACCCTTTACGCCTGCATACAAAGATGGCCGACCCGTGAATAGTATTCGTCGAGTCGAATTCACGCTAGGCGTCGTTCTCGAAGATCCTACTCTGGGCTACAAGTCGTCTATCCCGCCCGGCTTTCGACCAAACATGGACGAGCGCGGCAATATTTTGAAAGTGCAACCCTACCAGTGAATGTCTAGCGGACGGTTTGCGCGCCGCTCAATCCCTTGGGCAATGGGAAAGTAATATTTTCCGTGATGCCGTCCAATTCCCGCACGCTTTTCGCACCGAGCGCCTTTAACTTGGCGACGACATCGCGCACCAGTACTTCCGGAGCAGAAGCGCCCGAAGTGACGCCGATGCGCGTTCTGCCCGCAATCCATTCCGCCTTCAACTCTTCAGCGCTGTCGACCTGATAGGTTGTACATCCCAATGTTGTCGATAGCTCGCGCAACCGGTTGGTATTGGAGCTTGATCGTGAACCCACGACGATGACCACTTCGACTTGTGGCGCCATGAATTTGACGGCGTCCTGACGATTCTGTGTCGCGTAGCAAATGTCGTCCTGCTTGGGGCCAATGATGTGGGGGAATTTTCGCTTTAGCGCGTCGATGACACGCTGGCAATCGTCGACTGAAAGTGTCGTCTGCGAAACAAAAGTGAGCTTGTCGTTTTCGCGCACAATCAACCTGGCTACGTCGTCATCAGTTTCAACGAGGTACATACCAGTTTCCGACTGTCCCATCGTTCCCTCAACTTCAGGATGACCATCGTGGCCAATCATGATGATGTCGTAGCCTTCCTGGCGACGCTTCGCAACCTCAACGTGCACTTTCTTTACCAATGGACAAGTGGCATCGAAAATTCGAAATCCGCGTTCGTCGGCTTCCTTGCGAATCGCTTTTGAAACCCCGTGTGCACTGAACACGAGCGTGGCACCCGGCGGAACATCAGCCAGGTCCTCGATAAAAACCGCTCCTTTTGCGCGAAGATCATCGACGACGAATTTGTTATGAACAATTTCGTGCCGCACGTAAATTGGACGGCCGTGTTTTTCCAATGCACGTTCGACAATTTCAATGGCGCGATCAACCCCGGCACAGAAACCACGCGGGTTGGCTAACAGGATTTCGGCTTCATTCATTTGGGCTCGGTACCATCATATTGATCTTAAACACCAATAACGGCGGGCACTTCCAGGCAAAAATGCCTGAAGATGGCCGCGGATGCTGGAGTTTCACATTCAAGGCGTTGCCTATCTGCGGCGAATTTCTCAGCGGGAAAAACGCAGCGTTACTCTTCCTGAGGATCGGCATCAGTATGATACCCCCTCACTTCCCATAGGCCGGTGCGATCCTCAGGGGAATTCGCGCATCCGGCGATTCCTTATCGGGATTCATTCCCGGTTCAATATTTCGCGTAGCCAGAGCGATCTTGCCTTCAACGACGTTCGCCCAGTTGGTCATGTCAGCCAACCTCTTTGGACGGCGGGTGCGCCGTGGCTGCGGCGGGTTTGCGGAACGAATCAAGGACCAGCAGGACTGCGCCCAGGCAGATCGCAGAATCTGCCACGTTAAACGCCGGCCAGTAGTAGCCAGCCACATGCCATTGCACAAAGTCGATCACATAGCCGTGCAGGGTGCGGTCAACCAAATTTCCAAACGCGCCGCCGATGACCAATGCAAGCGCCAAGGCAAGGATGCGATTGCTACTGTTGTTCTTCAGCATCCAGATCAACACGCAAGAAATTACCACCGTCAGCACCATAAAAAACTCGCGCTGCCAGCCGGATGCGCCGGCCAAAAAGCTGAACGCCGCGCCTGTGTTGTGCGCCAGCACCAGATTGAACCAAGAGAGGATGACCTTCGTTTCCCCATACTGAAACGCGGCAGTGACCGCATGTTTGGTCCACTGATCAACGATGATGACGAACAGGCTGATCCATAGCCAGTGGAGCCAGGTGAATCGTGAGTTTTTCTCAGGCATAGAAACGCTTTTCGCCTTCGCCAAATAAATTGCTGACGCAGCGACCGCAGATGGTCGGGTGTGTGATGTCCGCTCCTACGTCGGCGCGATAGTGCCAGCAGCGTTCGCATTTTGGATGCTTGCTTGGAACAACTTCAATGCTTGGAGGTTGCGCTTTACCGTCTACTACGATGCTGACATTCGAAACTATGAAGATGAACTTCAGATCATCGCCAAACGACTTCAGAAAATCAGCATCAATTTGCGGGGCGGTAAAAATTACTTCGCCTTGAAGCGAAGATCCAATCTTTCCGGCGGCACGCATTACTTCTAGCCTTCCGTTTACTTCAGTACGAAAAACCCGTAAATCTCCCCAACGTGTATTTAGGTCAGCTGGGTTTGGAGGGGTTGACGAGCTAATTGAAACATCAGCAACATGGGGCAGTTTGTAGTATCCGCTAAGGAATACACTCTCTTCCTTTGCGTTCACAACAGTACAAACTTCTTCTGCAGTAAATGACAGGACGGGCGCGATCAGTCGTGTCAGTGTTTGCAGAATGTGATGTAGTGCTGTCTGCGCAGAGCGGCGCGACTGGCTGTCTCTATTGGTGACATAGAGTCGGTCTTTAAGGATGTCTAGATAAAATCCGCCTAGTGTTTCGGAACAAAAACCTTGAATAATTTGCATTGCAGGCTGAAATTGATAGCTTTCGTAGTGCTTTAGTACGGTCCTCTGCACTTGAGCCGTCAAAAGCATGGCGTATCGATCAATTTCCAACATGTCTTCAACCGGAACCGCATAATTCGCAAAATCAAAATCGGCAGTATTGGCAAGCAGAAACCGCAGGGTATTGCGGATCCGTCGATAGCTCTCGACCACGCGCTTAAGAATTTCATCCGAGATCGACAGCTCGCCAGAATAGTCGGTAAGACCGGTCCACATTCGGAGGATTTCGGCTCCAAGTGTGTCTGAAATCTTCTGCGGCGAGACGGCATTGCCCATCGACTTGGACATCTTTTTGCCTTGCCCATCGACAGTGAACCCGTGCGTAAGGAGTGCTTCGTATGGCGCGGAACCATTCATTGCACAACTGATCAGCAACGAGGAATGAAACCAGCCGCGATGTTGATCGGAGCCTTCAAGATAAATATCTGCAGGGAAGTAGCCTTCAAATTCAGGACGTTCGCCCATGACGGTGGTGAAGGTCGAGCCGGAATCAAACCAGACATCCAGCGTGTCGTTACTCCTTTCGTAATGCGCAGCGTCCGGCCCCAGCAATTCGTCAGCAGTGATGCGCTGCCAGCACTCTATGCCTTCTACTTCGACACGCAGTGCAACCTGGTCGAGAAGTTCGAGCGTGCGGGGATGCGGCTGTTGAGTTTCTTTATGCAGAAAGAATGGGATTGGCGTGCCCCATTTTCGCTGGCGCGAAATACACCAGTCCGGCCGGTTGGCGATCATGCTGTGCAGCCGGGCCTTTCCCCACTCGGGATAGAAGGTTGTCGCGTCGATTGCCGCCAATGCCAATTCGCGCAAGGATTTTTCCTGGCCGCGGGCTTTGATATCCATACCGATAAACCACTGTGAGGTGGCACGGAACACCGTCGGCGACTTATGTCGCCAGCAATGCGGATAGGAGTGCTTGAAACTCGCCGAATGGAACAAGGCGCCAGCCGCTTCAATCGTCTTGACGACTTCAGGTTGCGCCTTCCAGATATTCACTCCACCGAACAGGGGCAGTGAAGCCGCATATTGGCCGTTGCCCATGACCGGATTGAGGATTTCGTCGTTCGTCATACCGTACCGCTTGCATGAATTAAAGTCCTCCACGCCGTAAGCAGGTGACGAGTGGACAATGCCGGTACCGGTATCTAGCGTTACATAGTCGCCGAGAAATACGGGCGATACGCGGTCGTAGAACGGATGCTTGAATTCGATGCGCTCAAGCGCTGATCCTTTGCAAACAGAAACGAATTTCGTTGGTTGATCGCAAGCCAAACCGTAGCGCTCAAGGCATGCTTGCGCCAGTTCTTTCGCAAGTACAAGGCTTCCTCTTGAAGTCTCGACAAGTGCATAGTCGAACTCCGGATGCACATTCAGCGCCTGATTGGCGGGAATGGTCCATGGCGTGGTTGTCCAGATCACCGCATAAACCGGCCCATCCGGCAGTTTCGCCAACCCAAATGCTTTCGCCAATTTGTCGCGCTCTCCATCGACAACAGGAAATCCCACATCAATGGTAGTTGAAGTCTTGTCTTCATATTCGACCTCCGCTTCCGCCAATGCAGATTGGCAATCAAAGCACCAGTTCACTGGCTTCAATCCTCGATACACATAGCCGCGCTCAAATAATTTGCCGAGCGTGCGAATTTCCGCCGCCTCGGTGGCAAAATCCATCGTCTTGTATGGGTGATTCCAGTCACCCAGGACTCCCAGCCGAATGAAGTCCGCTTTTTGCAAGTCGACCTGCGAGTCCGCATGCGCACGCGCCAGCGACATCAGTTTTTCAGCAGGCAGATTCTTGCCGTGCTGTTTCTCGACGAAGATTTCAATCGGCATGCCGTGGCAATCCCAGCCAGGGATATAAATTGCATCGTAGCCGGCCATCTGCTTCGATTTGACAACAATATCCTTGAGGATCTTGTTTAGCGCATGGCCGATGTGAATGGCCGCGTTGGCGTATGGCGGGCCATCATGCAGGATAAATTTCGGTCGACCCTTGGAATTTTCGCGAATTTTCTCGTAGAGCTTGCGCTGCTGCCAGTCCGCCACCCAGTTGGGCTCGCGTTTGGCCAAATCCCCCCGCATGGGAAATGGTGTATCGGGTAAATTCAGCGTGCTTTTGTAGTCAACCTTTTGGTCCATCATCGATCCGATCGCAAAATAATCTTTGCCTTCGATACGTCATTATGCATTTGCACTTTGAGCGCATCGAGACTCGCAAAATTTTGTTCGTCGCGGATTTTTTCGATGAATGTACAGGCGAGACGTTTGCCGTACACGTCTGCTGCAAAATCGAAGAGGAAGACTTCCAGATGGGGGTGGCCATCGATCGAGACCACCGGATTGGTGCCAAGATTGGCGACCCCATTGAGGACCGGCCCATTCTTGATATTTTCAATCCCCGCCACTCCCTCGAGCCCGCGAGTTACAAGCCTGCATTGTACTGCATACACGCCAGACAGGGCCGGTTTACGATGTGTAAGCGTGATATTTGCGGTTGGAAAACCCAGGGTGCGCCCTAGTTTTTTGCCATGGGTCACACGGCCAACGATGGTGTAGGGACGGCCCAGCATGCGTGTTGCAGCGTCAAGTTGCCCCGCGGCCAAGGCATGTCGTATGGCGCTCGATGAGACCTTCACATGGTCCACTACGTCCGCCATCGTTTCTACCTGAAAGCCATGCTGCAATCCAGCCGCGCGCAGAGTTTCGGTATCGCCTGCCCGTTTGGCGCCAAAACGAAAATCTTCCCCGACCATCAGCCAGCGCAATTTTATGCGAACCAAGGCAGACACAAACTCGTCCGGAGACTGCGCGCAAAAATTCGCATCAAAACGAGGCACATAGACATGTTGAACGCCGCTGTGGCTCATTGCGGCGAGTTTCTCGGTCATGCTCATCAGCCGCGCCGGCGCAAGCACAGGTTCGTTGCGCAGCCGGGCAAAATACTCTCTTGGCAGAGGCTGAAAGGTCATCGCAGCAAAGGTGAGTTGTTGTTTGCGGGCGGCTGAGGCGCCTTTGGCAAGAATCGCCTGATGACCAAGATGAACGCCGTCGAAATTCCCGATGGCCAACGCAAGCGGCGCGCCCAGCGGTGAAAGCGTTCGATAAAGGCTCAACGTCATCCAGCGCGCCTTGAAAATTGGCTTAGCCGGAATCCCATTACCCAGAGACTCGCGAAATACGCGAACGCCGCTGTGAAGACGACCCACGTCAACCGCCAGCAATTTGTGAGTGTGCTTGAAGTGAGCCACTGGCTATCCGTCCCCGAAGTCCACATCAACACGCCACCCATGGCATAGAGTGCCACGGCAATTTTCAACGAGAAAGCGAGCCAATCAGGTTGGGGCAGAAAGATACCTTGCCTCCGCATAAAAAAATACAGTAGTCCCGCATTTACGCAGGCACCCAATCCTATCGAAAGTGCCAGCCCCGCATGCTTAAAAATCGGCACGAAACCAATATTCATCAATTGCGTGATGGCGAGCGTGAATATCGCAATCTTTACCGGCGTCCTGATGTTCTGCCTGGCATAAAAACCCGGAGCGAGAATCTTGACCAAGATGATGCCCGTCAACCCCACGGAATACGCCACCAGCGCTTCGCGCGTCATCAGTACGTCATGTACGCCAATTTCTCCATGAAGAAACAGCGTGGCAATCAGCGGCGTGGCGAGCATTGCCAAGCCCAATGCGGCGGGCAAGGTCAGCAACAGCGTGGTTCGCAACCCCCAATCCAGCAGCAATGAATATTCATTGGCGTTTTCTTCGGCATGCTGCTTGACCAGCGACGGCAGCAATACTGCGCCAATAGCGACGCCGAGCAGTGCAGACGGGAATTCCATCAGCCGGTCCGCCGCGTTGAGCCACGAGACGGAACCCGTTGGAAGAAATGACGCTATTTGGGTGTTAAGCAACAATGAAATCTGAGCGACCGAAACGCCCAGTATCGCCGGGGCCATGAGGCGCAGGACGCGTACCACGCCCTCGTCCTTGCGAAACTTCCACGCCGCAAGTGTGAGTCGCGGCAACATGTTTATTTTTCGTAGCGCGGGAATTTGAAATCCAAGCTGGACGACGCCGCCAAGCAAAGTACCCCAGGCCATCGCCAAAATCGGCGGGTTTACATATGGCGCAAGAAATAGCGTGCAGCCAATGACTGACAGATTGAGCAAAACCGGCGTAAATGCCGGCGTCTTGAAGGCGCTGAAGCTATTGAGTATCCCGGCGGCAAGTGCCACAAGCGAGATGAAAAAGATATATGGGAATGTGATCCGAACCAGTTGCGTCGTCAGCGCAAATTTCTCCGGGGCGCTGGCAAACCCGGATGCAGTCGCGTAAACAAGTAGGGGTGCGGCGACCACACCGATCAGTGTGATCAAGAAGAGAATCAACCCGAGAAGGCTGGCAACGTGATCGGCCAGTAATTTGGTTTCCGCTTCACCGCGCTTGTTCCTGTACTCGGCAAAAACTGGCACAAATGCCTGACTGAACGCGCCTTCGGCAAACAAACGCCGCAGCAAATTGGGGATGCGCCAGGCGACCTGGAACGCGTCCATCGCAGCGCCGGCGCCAAACAAATTAAAACCAATTATGTCGCGTATCAGGCCAGTGATGCGCGACAAAAACGTCATCGCCGACACCGATACAGCAGCTTTAAGCAAACTCATACGGGTTGAACACGAAATAGAAGAGGTTCAGGGCAGAAACGTCGGCCAAAACCCCAGCAAAATCAGCGGGTTTGCTTTTTCGCAGGGCTGCGCTATAATACTCGGCTTCCCGCAAATTTCACCGCAAGAATCTGGAAAAATCATGGCAAATACCAAACAAGCCGCCAAGCGCGCACGTCAAGCCGTCAAGCAACGCGGTCACAATATGGGTCAGCGTTCCGAGCTGCGTACGGCGATTAAGAAGGTAAGAGTTGCGGTTGCGACGGGCGACAAGGTCGCAGCTGAAGCCGTATTCAAGACTTCCGTGTCGACGATTGATTCCATCGCCGATAAAAACATCATTCACAAAAACAAGGCTGCTCGTCACAAGAGCCGTCTTTCCGCCGCGATCAAAGCAATTGGCGCAACCAGCCAGGCCGCAGCGCAAGCGTAGGTCACCCGTATATGTCGCAAGGGGTTGGCTCTAACCCCGCCCGCGCCATCACCGCCGATTTCGTGTCCTCTCCCGGCGCGATATAAATCGGCGGTTTTCTTTTGGGCAGTCTCCTTTTGTGCACGCTATACAGGTTCGCGCTGCATTATTTGGCCAGTGACTCCAACGCGCTACCTGGCAATGGGCAGAAATCCGCGCCTGCGGGTAGCGTGGGGTCGATCACCATCAGTTCATTGTCTTTTGCGAAATCGAGCAAGAAGCGGTAGGCGCGCGGTTCAACTTCCAGTAAATACGGCTCTACAACAACACAACGTACGCCATCGAGCATCATCGGTCGTACAAACGGTGAGTAGCGCATTTGCTGGTCGTGCCCAAATGTCGACATAATGCCGCATAACCGTTCCGCCCAATCACTTGGTCGAAATGCCCGGCCCGCGAGAGTGACGCCCTGAATTACGATTCGGTGATGGACCGGAGCTGCGTTGGCCGGAGGCGACATTTAACGGGCTACTTGCGACGAGAGTACGGGTGGCAGGGACTGCGCAAAATACAGGGTTTGCGCAAGGCCCAATTATAACTTCGTGACTCGCACGGCGCGCCAATTGTTGCACTGCAAACAAGATTGCCATATAGTTATTTTCCAAATATCAGGCGGCGGTCCGCGCGAGGCCGCCGTTGTCTTTTTCGGACGCGATAACCGTTTCAAGCTGTATGCGTCACGTCGGTGGCCTTGCCAAAGGCGCACTCGCTTGGAAAGTACGCGTGAACGCCAGCCGCGACCCGTTACTTGGAGAGGGTAATTCAATGTTGTCAGTTCATCAGATGAACACATACAAGCCGCTAGCCGTCTCGTTCAGCCATGGCGAAGGCGCCTGGCTATATACGACTGATGGCAGGAAGGTGCTGGATTCGCTCGCCGGGATTGCGGTATCTGGATTGGGTCACGCCCATCCAAAGCTGGTCAAGAGCATTGCCGAGCAGGCCGGCCGAATCATTCATACATCAAATCTGGTGGACATCCCCGAGCAAGCGGTGCTGGCAGACAAACTGTGCGCACTCGCCGGAATGGACAATGTTTTTTTTGCAAATTCAGGCGCGGAGGCCAATGAATGTGCGATCAAAATTGCCCGGCTGTATGGTCACCAGCGGGGCATCGACAGCCCGCAGATTATCGTAATGGAACATGCCTGGCACGGCAGAACGCTGGCCACGTTGGCGGCGACCGGGTCGCGCAAGGCGCAAGCTGGTTTCGAGCCGTTGGTCGGTGGTTTTATTCGCGTACCGTACAACGATTTCGAAGCGGTGCGGGCGATCGCAGCACACAACAGCGACGTTGTTGCCGTGCTCACCGAAGTGGTGCAAGGCGAAGGCGGCATCGTTGAGGCGCGTGCCGATTACCTTCGTCAATTGCGTGACCTGTGTACGCAGAAAGATTGGTTTTTGATGATCGACGAAGTGCAGTCGGGAATCGGCCGTACCGGCAAGTGGTTTGCACACCAATGGGCGGGCATCACGCCGGATGTGATGCCGCTCGCAAAAGGGTTAGGCTCTGGGTTGCCGATTGGCGCGTGCTTGGCGCGAGGCGCGGCAGCCAAGATTTTCAAGCCGGGCAATCACGGCACTACCTTTGGCGGTGGACCGCTGGTGTCGGTGGCGGCATTGCGCACGCTGGAAATCATGGAAGAAGAGGGACTTCTCGCCAACGCGACCAGAATGGGTGCCATCGTGAGGGATGGTTTTCGGTTGGCACTACAGGGCGTTGAAGGCGTCAAAGAAATTCGCGGTATGGGCCTGATGCTTGGCATTGAGCTTGATCGCCCCTGCGGCGATATCGTCAAGCTGGGACTTGAGGCCGGTATTTTTACCAATGTGACGCAGGACAATGTGATTCGTCTGCTGCCGCCGCTAATTATCAATGAGGTCGAAGCGCGTGAAATCGTCGCGCGATTGGCCCCCGTCATCAAGGCGTTTCTAACGCTACCGATGCAAGCGGCCGCCTGAATATTGGCGGCCAAGATTCATGAGACATTTTTTGCAAATGAAGGACTTCACGCGCGACGAGTACGAGCATCTGTTTGTGCGCGCCAAAATCCTTAAAGAGCGGTTCAAGAATTACATTCCCTACCAGCCGCTGACTGATCGAATGCTGGCGATGGTGTTCGAGAAAAGCTCCACGCGCACCAGAGTCAGCTTCGAGGCGGGGATCTACCAGCTCGGCGGACAGGCGATTCACCTTGATTCGCAATCCACGCAGCTCGGACGCTCTGAGCCGATCGAGGACACAGCACGTGTGATCTCGCGAATGGTCGATCTGGTGATGATTCGCACCTTTGAGCAGGAAAAAGTTGAGCGCTTTGCCGCGCATTCCCGCGTACCGGTGATCAACGGATTAACCAACGAATATCACCCTTGCCAGGTACTTGCCGATATTTTTACCTTCGTGGAGCAGCGCGGCTCACTAGCGGGCAAGACGGTCGCCTGGATCGGCGATGCCAACAATATGAGCTATACATGGCTAGAAGCGGCACGCATTTTTGGCTTTCAGTTGAATGTGGCGACGCCCAAGGGCTATGAAATGAAATCGCAGCGTGGTGAGGCGCTGGACAAGGATCATCTGGCTGCATTTACTGACCCGATGCTGGCTGCAAAAGGCGCGCACCTGGTCACGACCGACGTGTGGACAAGTATGGGATTTGAAGCCGAGACAGAGGCGCGGAAGAATGCTTTCGCGGATTTTTGCGTTGACCAGAAGATGATGGCAGCGGCGCACAAAGACGCGCTGTTCATGCATTGTCTACCCGCACATCGCGGCGAAGAGGTATCCGTTGAAGTAATAGAGGGCCCGCAAAGTGCCGTGTGGGAAGAGGCGGAAAACCGCCTCCACGTCCAGAAGGCGCTGATGGAATTTCTGCTACTAGGGCGAATCAATAGCTAGAATAAAATGACGCAGCACCAGCATTGGTGAGGCTTTCATGGCAAAAAGCCCCGGAGAAGCTCGCCAATGCTGGTGTTTGTATAAATGAGTACATTCAACAAGCGAGCAATAAATGAGCGACGTAAACAAAGTAGTTCTGGCGTATTCAGGCGGACTCGACACATCGGTCATTCTGAAGTGGCTACAGGATGTATACAAATGCGAGGTGATTACGTTCACCGCCGATATCGGCCAGGGTGAAGAGGTAGAGCCAGCGCGGAAAAAAGCGCTTCAGCTCGGCATCAAGAAG
Source organism: Burkholderiales bacterium (assembly GCA_038321965.1). Classification (GTDB taxonomy): domain Bacteria; phylum Pseudomonadota; class Gammaproteobacteria; order Burkholderiales; family Usitatibacteraceae; genus UKL13-2. Next base: position 394,516 of record JBBQFL010000001.1, read on the forward strand.
CAGAACATCTACATTCAGGATTTGCGTGAAGAATTTGTACGCGATTTCGTGTTCCCGATGTTTCGCGCCAACACGGTTTACGAAGGCGAATACCTGCTTGGTACGTCGATTGCTCGCCCATTGATCGCCAAGAACATGATCGATATTGCCCGCAAGACTGGGGCAGATGCTATCTCCCACGGCGCCACCGGCAAAGGCAATGACCAAGTCCGCTTCGAGCTTGGCGCATACGCCTTGATGCCGAACGTAAAGATCATCGCACCGTGGCGTGAATGGGATTTGTTGTCACGCGAAAAGCTGCTGAAGTACGCCGACAAGCACAATATTCCCGTCGACTTCAAAAAGCGCAAAGGCGGCGGTGCGCCCTATTCGATGGACGCCAATTTGCTTCACATCAGCTACGAGGGCGGGATACTTGAGGATCCGAATTTCGAAGCAGAAGATTCGATGTGGCGGATCACCGTGTCGCCGGAAAAAGCACCCAACAAACCGGAATATGTCGAACTTGATTACGCCAAAGGTGACATCGTCGCCATCAACGGCAAGAAGCTGACGCCTGCAAAAGTATTGACCGAATTGAATCGCCTCGGCGGCAAGCACGCTATCGGTCGGCTCGACATGGTTGAGAATCGCTACGTCGGTATGAAATCGCGCGGCTGCTATGAAACACCCGGCGGCACGATCATGCTCAAGGCCCACCGCGCCATCGAGTCCATCACCATGGATCGCGAAGTATTGGCGCTCAAGGATGATTTGATGCCGCGCTATGGACGCATGATTTATAACGGCTACTGGTTTTCGCCTGAACGCGTCCTGCTACAGGGCTTGATCGACCAATCGCAAGCGACCGTCAACGGCAGGGTGAGATTAAAGCTCTATAAAGGTACCGTGTTGGTCGCGGGACGCGTATCGAAGACGGATTCGCTGTTCGACCAGACCATTTCCACCTTTGACGACGATGGTGGCGCGTACAATCAAGCCGACGCGGGCGGCTTTATCAAACTGAACGCACTCAGACTGCGCATTGCGGCGAACAAGAAGTTGAGCAAGAAATAACATTTGCCGCGCAGTTCGGCGCGGGAATCGCGAGGTCACAAATGCCATCCTTTGATATTGCTTCCGAAGCCAACAAGGTCGAGCTCAAGAATGCGATCGAGCAGACCAATAAAGAGGTCTCAACGCGCTTCGATTTCAAGGGTTCCGACTCTCGCGTTGAGCAAAAGGAGTTTGAGCTTACCCTGTTCGCAGATGATGATTTCAAGCTTGGTCAGGTCAAAGATGTGTTGATGAACAAGATGGCCAAGCGCGGGGTCGATGTACGATTGCTGGATGAAAAAGACCGCGAAAAAATTGGCGGCGACAAGGTCAAGCAGGTCATCAATGTCAAGAATGGAATCGAGTCAGACTTGGCCAAGAAAATCCAGAAGTTGATCAAAGAATCGAAAATCAAAGTGACAGCGTCAATTCAGGGAGAATCGGTGCGCGTACAAGGCACCAAACGCGACGACCTTCAACAGGCGATTGCGTTATGCAAAGAAAAAATTACTGAAGTGCCATTGCAGTTCAACAACTTTCGAGATTGACGCCTCCTATGGGCAGGTGCGGATAGACGCCCGCCAGCCATTTTCCGTATAGCCGGTCGGCCAGACGATTCAAACCCATCATGTTCTCCCGGGTAGCCAGCAGCATTTCTTCCGGGGTTTGAATACTCGGCAGCGTTGGATCGGCGTTCTCCGCCGCCCAGTCTTGGCACCAGTCTTCCACCATTTCTGACGTCATCTCGGTGTGGCACTGCATGCCAAGAGACCTGCCGATGACAAATGCCTGATTCAAACAGGCGTCGCTTGTGAGTATGCGTTCGGCGCCATCCGGAATAGAAAAAGTCTCCCCATGCCACTGAAAAGTTATCAGGCTTGCCGCATCTTCTCCCAGCCATAAGCGCGCGACAGGCGATTCAATTGCCCCCACCTTGTTCCAACCGATCTCTTTCACCGGGTTGTTGGTGACGTTGCCTCCCAATGCCTTGCACATCAATTGCCCACCCAGGCAGTGGCCAAGGCATGGTTGATCTCGTTCAATAGCGGCGCGAATCAACGCCAGAATCGGCGCGATCCATGGCAAGTTGTCGTTGACACTCATTGGCCCACCCATGAATACGAGCCCCGAATATTTTTCGGGCTCGACCGGCAACGACTCGCCTTGATCCAGCTTGAAGAGCGTCCAAGCCACCGAATGACGCTCTAGAAAGCTGGCAAAATAGCCTGGCCCGTCTTCGGCAGAAAAGCGAAATATGGCGACTGGTTTCACGAGCGTTGACTATGAAGGGATTCGGCATTGTAAGGGCATGATGCGTATTCTTGGCTTCGCGTTGCTTTTGGGGTCAATCACACCTGCAATGTCGATCGACGTGACAGTAGTAGGGCTCTTCCCCGGAAAAGCAGTTGTCGTCATCAATGGGGCACAGCCCAGAACGATTGCCGCAGGACAAAAACAGGCTGAAGGCGTCACTCTATTGAGTACCGCGTCCAACAATGCTGTATTCGATATTGAAGGCAAACGCACTACGCTTGATCTGGGCGAGCATTTTTCGGCCCCCGGCACCGGCGGAAATGCCGGCAATATACTCAAATTGAGTGCGGATACGGTTGGCCAGTTTTGGGCCATCGGCCAAATCAACGGCAGGTCTGTAAGATTCCTGATTGATACTGGTGCGACATCCGTAGCGCTACCAGCGAGTGCCGCCCGAAACATGGGAATCGACTTCACCAAAGGACAGCGGGGTTTCTCAAAAACTGCCGGTGGCGTTGTAGCAGTCTGGCGCATATCGCTGGATGCTGTCACCATCGGCGAAATTACACTATACGGGATTGATGCAAACGTCTTTGAGAGCGGTCTTGACATAGCGTTGCTAGGGATGAGTTTCCTAAACCGCCTGGAAATGAGGCGTGACGGTACCCAAATGACGCTGACGAAGAAGTTTTGAACACGTTTCACTAATAGGTACTTCTGCAAATGTGTTTTTCAAAAGTGGGCGAACACTTACGTGACGCGGTTTCCCGCGTGTGCCGCCTGCAACATGGCCCGACACGAGAAGAATTGAGCCGAAGAAGGCAAAAGTAATGAAATCCCAAATCCCACTTGTGTCCCCAATTGATTCCGGTATATACTTGCTGACTTTGCTGCTCCAGCCGTGGCTTCGTCGGCTGATAGTCTGCTAAAAGCGAAATGCAAAACACCGCAACTCGTACCGCCCGAGAGTCAGCCGAAGCCGAAATCAAGCGATCGGGCAAAAAGAAGTTTTCTAACCTGCTGGCAACGTCCTTTCGGGATGTTGATGGCATAAGACGGATCCAAGACTATCTGTGCCACAAGCGTGGTGTGGAATAAGTTGGAGATAAAACACATGATTCAGATGCAGTCGATACTCGACGTCGCCGATAACACCGGCGCGCGGTCGGTGATGTGTATTAAGGTCCTTGGTGGCTCTAAGCGCCGCTATGCGGGCATTGGTGACGTCATCAAAGTGACCGTTAAGTCGGCGCAGCCGCGTGGCCGCGTGAAGAAGGGTGAAGTCTATAACGCCGTGGTGGTACGTACCGCCAAGGGTGTTCGTCGCAATGATGGTTCGCTCATCAAGTTCGACGGCAATGCTGCCGTGCTCTTGAATGCGAAGCTGGAGCCAATTGGCACCCGCATCTTCGGGCCGGTTACGCGTGAACTGCGTAACGAGCGCTTCATGAAGATCGTGTCGCTGGCACCTGAAGTACTGTAAGGAGCCGAATGATGAGTAAGATTCGTAAAGGCGACCAAGTGGTCGTTCTCACCGGCAAAGACAAAGGCAAGCGCGGCACGGTGCTCAAGGTGTTGCCTGACTTTTCTCGTGCGGTGGTTGAGGGTGTGAATCGCGTCAAGAAGCACACCAAGCCAAACCCGATGAAAAATACTACTGGCGGCATCGTTGAAAAAGAAATGTCGATGGATCTTTCAAACATCGCCATTTTCAATCCAGCTACCAGCAAGGCTGACCGCGTCGGCTACAAAACCTTGGACGATAAGCGCAAAGTTCGCGTGTTCCGTTCCAACGGTGAAGTCATAGACGCGTAAGGGGCAGATGATGGTTCGACTACAAACACACTACAAAGACACCGTAGCGCCTGCGCTGATGAAGCAGTTTGGCTACAAGTCCATGATGCAAGTGCCGCGCATCTCCAAGATCACGCTGAACATGGGCGTTGGCGAAGCGGTGGCTGATAAGAAGATCATGGACCATGCGGTGAGCGACATGCAAAAGATTGCCGGTCAAAAGCCGGTGGTTACCTTGTCCAAGAAATCGATCGCGGGCTTCAAAATTCGCGATGGCTACCCGATTGGTTGCATGGTCACACTGCGCTCCAACAAGATGTATGAGTTCCTGGACCGCCTGATCACCGTATCGCTGCCACGCGTCCGCGATTTTCGTGGCATCTCGGGGCGTTCTTTCGATGGCCGTGGTAATTACAACATGGGCGTCAAAGAGCAAATTATTTTCCCGGAAATCGAATACGACAAGATCGACGCGCTTCGCGGTATGAATATCTCGATCACCACCACCGCGAAGACGGATGCGGAAGCCAAGGCGTTGTTGGCTGCATTCAAATTCCCGTTCCGAGGCTAAGGGTTCGTCATGGCAAAACTCGCTGTTATCAATCGTCAGGAAAAGCGCGAAAAACTGGTCAAGAAATTTGCGGCCAAGCGTGCTGGACTCGTCAAAATTATCAACGATCAAAGCTATTCGGAAGAAGAGCGCTTTCAGGCGCGTCTTAAGCTCCAGGCTCTGCCGCGCAACGCTAACCCGACTCGCCTGCGTAACCGCTGTGCGATTACCGGTCGTCCGCGTGGCGTGTACAGCAAGTTTGGTTTGGGACGTAACAAATTGCGTGAAATCGCTATGCGCGGCGAAGTGCCGGGCATGGTGAAGGCAAGCTGGTAATCCTCACGCAAACGGAGACATATTATGAGCATGAGTGATCCAATCGCCGATATGCTGACTCGCATTCGCAATGCGCAGCAGTCGGAAAAAGTTGATGTGACGATGCCCTCTTCTAAAGTGAAGACGGCCATCGCCAAAGTGTTGAAAGACGAAGGCTACATCGAAGACTTCGCCATTCGCACCATCGAGGGCAAAAACGAATTGAACGTGAGCCTCAAATATTACGCTGGCAAGCCGGTCATCGAGAAGATCGAGCGCATTTCGCGCCCTGGCCTTCGCGTTTACCGCGGTCGCGAAGATATCAAGCCCGTCATGAACGGTTTGGGTGTGGCCATCGTGTCCACCTCCCAGGGTGTAATGACTGATCGCAAAGCGCGCGCTACCGGTGTCGGTGGTGAAGTGCTCTGCATCGTGGTTTAAGGAGGCCGACATGTCACGTGTAGGCAAACTCCCGATTACCGTGCCGGCAAAGGTCCAAGTGACGTTTGCTGCCAACGAAATAACCGTTAAGGGTCCCCTGGGAACCTTGAAGCAAGCAGCTTCCAATGATGTTGTCATCAAGCAAGATGGTGACAAACTTACTCTTGAAGCGGCGAGCAGTTCCCAGCAGTCCAACGCCATGTCGGGCACCATGCGTGCCTTGATCGCCAATATGGTCATCGGTGTTGAAAAGGGTTTTGAAAAGAAATTGTTGCTCGTCGGCGTCGGCTACAAAGCAGCCGCTGCGGGCAGTAACTTGAATCTCACCCTTGGATTTTCTCACCCGGTCGTGCATGCCATGCCTGAAGGTGTGAAGTGTGAAACGCCTGTTCCAACCGAGATTTTGATCAAGGGTATCGACAAGCAGAAGGTCGGCCAGGTCGCCGCCATCGTTCGCAGCTATCGTCCTCCTGAGCCCTATAAAGGCAAAGGCGTTCGTTATGCAGACGAGAAGATTACCCTCAAAGAGACCAAGAAGAAGTAAGCGAGGCCATCATGATCGACAAAAAAATATCCCGTCTGCGCCGTGCCGCGAAAACCCGCGCCACGATCGCCCGTCTCAAGGCCGTTCGCATGACCGTGCATCGGACCAACACACACATTTACGCGCAGATCATCGACGCGTCTGGTGCAAAAGTGTTGGCCGCTGCATCCACGGTCGAAAAGGAAGTGCGCGGTCAAGTCAAAAATGGTGCCAGCAAAGAAGCGGCTGGCGTCGTTGGCAAGCGTATCGCCGAGCGTGCCAAAGCCGCCGGTGTTACCGCAGTTGCATTCGACCGTTCCGGTTTTGCTTATCAAGGCCGCATCAAGGCTTTGGCTGACGCTGCGCGTGAAGCCGGCCTCACGTTCTAATCAAGGATTCGAAAAATGGCAAGAAACGATCAGCACGAAGACAAGGGTGACGGCCTCCGCGAGAAAATGATCTCGGTAAACCGCGTCACCAAGGTAGTTAAAGGTGGCCGGATTCTGGCGTTCGCAGCACTTACTGTCGTGGGTGATGGTGATGGTTCCATCGGTATGGGCAAAGGCAAATCGCGCGAAGTGCCAGTCGCGGTGCAAAAGGCGATGGAAATGGCTCGCCGCAGACTCGTCAAAGTTTCGCTGAAGAACGGTACGTTGCACCATGAGGTGATGGGTAAGCATGGCGGCACCAAAGTGTTCATGCAGCCAGCGCCTGAGGGTGCCGGTATCAAGGCTGGTGGCGCAATGCGTGCAGTATTCGAAGTGATGGGAATTACCAACATTTCGGCCAAGTGTCACGGCTCCACCAATCCATACAACGTGGTTCGCGCCACGCTTGACGGCCTGTCACAAATCAGCCGTCCTTCGGAAGTTGCTGCCAAACGCGGCAAGACCGTTGAAGAAATTTTTGCTTAAAGATCATAGAGGCAAAGTATGACTATCCAAAAAACTGTCACCGTGACGCTCACCAAGAGCATCATCGGTCGCCTGAAAGCACACAAAGCGTGTGTTCATGGCTTGGGCTTGAAAAAACCGCATCAGACCGTCACTGTTATTGATACGCCGTCTAACCGCGGCATGATCAATAAAGTGAGCTATTTGCTCCGCGTCGAAGCTTAAGCGCAATCCAAGCCCGGAATGCCGAGCAATACCCAGAATAATTAGCGAGAACAAAATGGAACTCAATAACATCAAGCCAGCAGAAGGCTCCACCAAGAATCGCCGCCGCGTTGGTCGCGGCATCGGTTCTGGCCTGGGCAAAACTGCTGGGCGTGGTCACAAGGGCCAAAAGTCACGTTCAGGTGGATTTCACAAAGTAGGCTTTGAAGGCGGCCAAATGCCGCTTCAGCGTCGCCTGCCCAAGCGCGGCTTTATCTCGCTGACCCGCAACGACATCGCCCAGGTGCGTTTGTCAGAAATCGCGGCGATGCCCGTTGACACGATTGACTTGGCAGCATTGCAACAAGCTGGCGTTGTGTCACATAAGGCGCTAGGCGCAAAAGTATTTCTGTCGGGCTCCATCGACAAAAAAGTAAAGTTGGTTGGTCTAGGCGTTACAAAGGGTGCAAAGGTGGCGATTGAAGCCGCTGGCGGATCCATTGAAGCCGCAGCAACAGCCTAAGTTTTCGAACGGACAGGATTAAACGTTGGCTTCAAACCCCCTAGCAGCAGTCGGCAAGATGAGCGACCTGAAACACCGTTTGGTGTTTCTGGTGTTGGCGCTTATCGTTTTCCGCATCGGCACGCATGTGCCCGTACCGGGAATCGACCCTGCCACACTTGCGAAACTGTTTGAACAGCAGTCCGGCGGTATTCTGGGCATGTTCAACATGTTCTCGGGTGGCGCGCTGTCGCGTTTCTCGGTGTTCGCGCTGGGAATCATGCCGTACATATCGTCGTCGATCATTATGCAGTTGCTGACAGTGGTGTATGCGCCCCTTGAAGCGCTGAAAAAAGAAGGCGAAGCGGGACGTCGCAAGATTACGCAATATACGCGTTATGGAACGGTTGCTTTAGCGCTCTTTCAAGGCATCGGTATTTCAATCGCGCTCGAATCACAGCAGGGGTTGGTTATTGATCCAGGTATGGCATTCCGTTTTACGACCGTTATCACGCTGTTGACGGGCACAATGTTTCTGATGTGGTTGGGCGAGCAGATCACCGAACGTGGTATTGGCAATGGCATTTCCCTGTTGATTTTCGCGGGTATCGTCGCCGGTTTGCCTTCTGCGATCGGCGGCACACTTGAGCTGGCTCGAACGGGTGCCATGTCGATTCCCGCTGTGTTGTTCATTGCTGCCCTGGTAGTTGCAGTCACCATGTTTGTGGTGTTTGTTGAACGCGGGCAGCGCAAGATTCTGGTGAATTATGCGAAGCGACAAGTGGGCAACAAGCTGTACGGGGGCCAATCATCGCACTTGCCGCTGAAGTTAAATATGTCGGGCGTCATCCCGCCGATTTTTGCCTCATCAATTATTCTGTTTCCCGCGACTGCCGCAAACTGGTTCAGCCAAACTGAAAGCATGACGTGGTTGAAAGACATCGGCGCCGCACTGGCACCGGGACAACCGCTGTACACAATTTTGTATGCCGCCGCGATTATTTTCTTTTGCTTCTTCTATACCGCTTTGGTTTTTAATTCCAAGGAGACAGCGGACAACCTGAAGAAGAGCGGTGCGTTTGTTCCCGGTATTCGTCCGGGTGAGCAGACCGCAAGATACATCGACAAGATTTTGATGCGCTTGACCCTGGTTGGTGCCGGCTACATTACGCTGGTATGCCTGCTCCCGGAATTTCTGCACATGCAGTACAACGTACCGTTCTATTTTGGTGGCACGTCGCTGTTGATCATTGTAGTGACGACGATGGACTTCATGGCGCAATTACAGGCGTACATGATGTCGCACCAGTACGAAAGCCTGCTGAAAAAAGCTAATTTCAAGGGGACCGGATTTCCGGTTCGCTAAGTACAGCTACGAGGGTGAATGGCGAAAGAAGAAATGATCCAGATGCAGGGGGAAATTGTTGAAACGCTTCCCAATGCAATGTTCCGGGTGAAATTGGAAAACGGCCATATTGTGTTAGGCCATATCTCCGGAAAGATGCGAATGCACTACATCCGTATCCTCCCTGGCGACAAAGTGACTGTGGAATTGACGCCCTACGATTTAACGAAAGCAAGAATTACCTTCCGCGCCAAATAGCCGGAAATCAGTGGAAATATAAGGAGTAACGATTATGCGAGTTCAAGCATCGGTTAAAAAAATCTGCCGTCACTGCAAGTTGGTGCGGCGTAAGGGCGTGTTGCGCGTGATTTGTATTGAGCCGCGCCATAAGCAGCGCCAAGGTTAACGGTTAAGAGGCAGAAACAACATGGCACGTATTTCCGGCGTAAACATCCCGAATCATCAACACACCGAAATTGCATTGACTGCGATTTATGGTATTGGTCGTACCAGCGCGCAGAAAATCTGTGTGGCTGCCGGCGTGAACAAGTCAGCGAAGGTCAAGGATCTGACCGACGGCGACATGGATAAGCTGCGTGAACAGATCGCAAAGTACACTGTGGAAGGTGATCTCCGTCGCGAGGTCTCCATGAGCATCAAGCGTTTGATGGATCTGGGCTGCTACCGCGGCACGCGTCATCGCAAAGGCCTGCCTGTGCGGGGTCAACGTACACGCACCAATGCACGTACCCGCAAGGGCCCGCGCAAAGCCATTCGTTTGGCGAAATAAAAGTTTAGAGTGAAGGAATCAGCATGGTAAAACCAACCGCTGCAACACGCGTACGCAAGAAAGTCAAAAAGAATGTGTCGGAAGGCATCGCACACATTCACGCGTCGTTCAACAACACAATCATCACCATCACGGATCGTCAGGGTAATGCCTTGTCGTGGGCAACATCGGGTGGTGCTGGCTTCAAAGGCTCGCGCAAATCCACACCGTTTGCCGCTCAGGTCGCCGCAGAGTCTGCGGGCAAGGCTGCGCAAGAATGTGGCATAAAGAACCTTGAGGTGCGCATTAAGGGCCCAGGCCCGGGACGCGAATCAGCTGTTCGTGCATTGAACGCACTGGGAATCAAAATTTTGTCGATCGCTGACGTGACGCCGGTACCACACAATGGTTGCCGTCCACCCAAGCGTCGTCGCATGTAATCGCAGGGAGAATAGAACGTGGCTCGTTATCTTGGTCCTAAATGTAAACTCTCCCGTCGCGAGGGTACCGATCTTTTTCTGAAAAGCGCGCGTCGTCCGCTCGATTCAAAGTGCAAACTTGAATCGCGTCCCGGACAACACGGCGCCAAACAGAACCGCGTGTCTGAATACGGCACGCAATTGCGCGAAAAGCAGAAAATCCGTCGTATGTACGGTGTGCTAGAGCGCCAGTTCCGCACCTATTTCGCGGAAGCAGCCCGTCGCAAAGGCGCAACCGGTGAAAACCTGTTGCAGTTGCTCGAATCGCGCCTTGACAATGCGGTATATCGCATGGGCTTCGGTTCTACCCGTGCAGAAGCGCGCCAGTTGGTTTCGCACTGTGCAGTGCAGGTCAACGGCAAGGCGGTCAATATCCCGTCGTATTTGTTGAAGCCGAACGACGTCGTCGCCCTCAAGGAAAAAGCGCAGAAGCAATTGCGTGTGCAGGATTCCCTGAAGCTTGCAGAATCCAGTGGTTTTCCGAGCTGGGTGGAAGTTGACGCGAAGAAGTTTACTGCCGTATTCAAAGCGCTACCGGATCGCGCCGAATTTGCGGCCGACATCAACGAGCAACTCGTCGTCGAACTGTATTCCAAGTAATTTGTCTTTCTGGCGCGCCATGCTAGGCATGGTGCGCTTTCACTTTTTATAGAGGCACTCGTCAATGCAAAGCAATGCCACGACTTTTCTGAAGCCGCGCATCATCGACGTCCAAAACATTTCGCCAGCACACGCTAAAGTGGTGATGGAGCCGTTCGAGCGTGGCTATGGCCACACCCTCGGCAACGCGCTTCGCCGCATTTTGCTGTCTTCGATGCCCGGCTACGCGCCGACGGAAGTGAAGATCGCCGGCGTTCTCCACGAGTACTCCACTTTGGAAGGCGTACAGGAGGACGTGGTTGATATTCTGCTGAACCTCAAGGGTTTTGTGATGAAGTTGCACAACCGCAACGACGTTACGTTGAAGCTGAAAAAAGCGACTGCAGGCGCCGTCACCGGTGCCGATATCGAGCAGACGCACGATGTCGAAATCCTGAATCCGGATCACGTCATCGCGCATCTGACCGCCGGCGGCAAAATTGACATGCAGATCAAAGTTGAAAAAGGCCGTGGCTATGTTGCCGCGACTGCGCGCCGTACTGATCAAGACACCCGTTCGGCCGGTTCGATCTTGCTGGATGCGTCTTACTCACCAGTGCGCCGCGTGAGCTATGCGGTTGAAAGCGCCCGCGTTGAGCAGCGTACTGATCTTGATCGTCTGGTCATGGACATTGAAACGAATGGCGCCATTGAGCCGGAAGAAGCGGTCCGTTATGCCGCCCGCGTGCTGGTCGATCAGCTGTCCGTGTTTGCCGATCTGCAAGGTACGCCCATGCAGGCTGAAGAAGCCAAGATGCCGCAGATCGATCCGATCCTGTTACAGCCGGTGGATGACCTAGAGCTCACTGTACGCTCAGCCAATTGCCTCAAGGCCGAGAACATTTACTACATCGGTGATCTGATCCAGCGCACTGAAAACGAACTGTTGAAAACGCCAAACCTGGGCCGCAAGTCGTTGAACGAAATCAAGGAAGTACTCGCAAGCAAAGGCCTCACGCTAGGCATGAAGTTAGAGAACTGGCCAGTTGCAGGCATAACGAAGTAGTTGCATCCCCGCGAGGTTAACTAATCACGCGGAGCGGCTCGGTTTTGTCCGGGCCGTTTTTCAAACCCATAACGATAACAAGGCTGGCTCAGATGTTTTGAGCAAAACGGCCAAGAGACTATTAAGGAAATTACCATGAGACATCGTCACGGATTAAAGAAGCTCAACAAAACATCGTCACATCGCCTGGCGATGTTCCGCAACATGACCAACTCGCTTTTGCTGCACGAAGTCATCAAGACCACGCTGCCAAAAGCGAAGGCATTGCGTAAAGTGTTTGAACCCATCATCACCTTGGGCAAAGAGCCTACGTTGGCTAATCGTCGTCTGGCGTTTAACCGCCTGCGTGACCGCGACATGGTCACCAAATTGTTCGACGTGCTGGGTCCGCGCTACAAGAGTCGTGCGGGTGGTTATATGCGTATTTTGAAGTTCGGTTTCCGTGTTGGCGACAATGCGCCAATGGCATTGATTGAGCTGGTGGATCGTCCGGAAGTTTCGGCAGCGCCGACTGCAGAGACCACTGGCGAATAACGCTCACAGATTGATCGCAACAAAAAAGCCGGGCTTTGCCCGGTTTTTTTGTTTCAAACGGCCTCATTCAGGTTCCTGAACCACATACCCTTTCACGCGTAACTTCGCGACGTACCCATCAGCAGAAATAATCTGTGCTATCGGCAACACACCGAGCGTGACCGTATTGTTCTTCAGTGCAGCCTCTGCCGCATTCAGCCACGTGTTCTCGATCTGCGTAAGCAAGTCTTGCGTCCCTAGCGTCTTCATGAAAGACGCCTTCCGGATAGCGGCTTCGCAGGCGGCGCGTTGATCGGCAGCAGGAAGATTTCGAATAGCATTGATGTCCCCCGCCGCCCACGCGTTAGCACGAACCCGCATGGCTGCCAAATCAGTTTCGATTCGCTCTACGGTCTTTGCGAAACAATCGACGTCGGCTAGCCGGGTTGAACGAAGTTCCCTCAGCGCTCCTCGCGGGTCGCTGATAGCAGGCTCGTACCGGACCTGTGTGATTTTGACTTTGTACTTATTGGCGGCCTCGCGAATCACCGGCCAAACCGGGCTGGTACTGGTCAGGCCGGATTTACTAATGGCCTTACGGTAAAGCTCGACGGCTGCGAACATGGGGCGCCAATTTTCTATATTCTTCTCTTCATCGTTGATCGTGTAAGAGTCGATGTATTTGTCACGCAGGACCAACCAACGCGCGTGCAATTCGGCCGGGACTAGATCTTTAAGTGTTGCGTCATCGGGGTTTTTCCGCACCTGAAGGGCCGATGGCAGCATGGTCAGCGCCGTGAAATAACCGATTTGTTTCAGTGAGACTCCGGCCGAAGGCTCACTAAGTACTTCCTGTGATTGCGCTACGACCGCTTCGAGGCCTTTGGCCCGCCAGATCATCTTTTCCGGGACCGGGGTTTGCGTGCCAATGATCCAGAGTGTGTGATCACCCTTGATCACCTTCCACATTCCCGGGCCAGGCTGCTCACCGCTAACGAGCATCTGTTCAAGGACAACCGATGGTGCCGCAGCAATTGCCACCGGCGAATCCGCTGGCGCTGCAAACGCCGTATTAAGGCAACTGAAAGGCAAGCTGGCGAGGCAAGCAATGAGCGATGGACGAATATGCAATAGATACTCTGTTCAATGAGATGGTGGGATGCCTAACTGACTTCACGATTGCCGCGAAGTTCCTGACCCAGGCTACAGCGGCGGCACACACCGCGATGCCATAGTGCCGTAATTCAGCGCACTTGTCCCACTTCAGGGGTTTCCCACTTCGCCGCGCTGAATCACGCTGCTATCATGCTCACATGAAACTTCCCGTCTCAAAACTACCGCACGTCGGCACGACCATTTTCACCACCATGTCCGCATTGGCCCAAGAGGTTGGTGCCGTCAATCTAGGACAGGGATTCCCGGACTTCGCATGCGATCCGCGCCTGGTGGAAATGATGGCTGACGCCATGCGCTCGGGCCACAATCAATATCCACCGATGGCCGGCATACTGCCGTTACGGGAGCGAATCGCCGAGAAAGTGCTTGCGCTATATGGCCACGAATACGACCCCGGCATGGAGGTCACGGTCACTGCGGGCGCCACGCAGGCGATACAAACAGCGCTCTCCGCGATCGTGCATGCTGGTGATGAAGTCATCATTTTCGAACCGGTGTACGACAGTTACGAGCCGGTCATTCGCCTAAACGGCGGTATACCCGTCATTGCCACACTGAAATTTCCAGACTACCGACCTGACTGGCAGCAGGTACGTGCGCTCATCACGCCGCGAACGCGGGCCGTCATGATTAATACGCCACACAATCCTACCGCAACTTGCTGGCCAAAGGAGGACATGGAGGCACTCAGTGAACTGCTGCGCGAAACGGATATTTTCCTCATCAGCGATGAGGTCTACGAACACATGGTGTACGACGGCGCCTCGCATTGGAGCGCCGCGCGTTTTCCGGCATTGGCCGAGCGCACGTTTGTCATCTCCTCATTCGGCAAGACCTATCACGTAACGGGCTGGAAAATCGCCTACTGTCTTGCGCCAAAAGCGCTGACGGCCGAGTTTCGCAAAGCCCACCAATTCATCGTGTTCACGGTACATACGCCATCGCAGCATGCGATTGCCAATTACATGACACTCGGCACGCATAACGAGTTGTCCAGTTTCTACCAAGGGAAACGGGATTTTTTCCTGTCGGAGGTAAAGCGTTCCCGTTTCACTTGGCAAGCATCGCGTGGCACTTATTTCGTATCGGCTCAATATGCGCATCTACCCGAATTTGCAGCGATGTCAGATGCCGTGTTTGCGCAGCACCTCACGCGGAATTTTGGTGTGGCGTGCATTCCGGTATCTGCGTTTTATCATGCCGCAATTGATCAGAAACTGGTGCGTTTCTGCTTTGCCAAGCGTGAAACGACATTGGCGGCGGCTGCAGCACGCCTGATGAAGGTCTAATATTGGCGCGCCCTTCAGGCCAAAAATGCTCGGAGAGTCGCGACAATGCTTGCTTTTTTCGCGGAGTTCGGAGCCGCCGCCGCTAAGCTCATGCAGCTTGCCATGGCGCTGGCAGGTCAGACGTTTTCCCTGTCTGCCCAATTCGCTGCGAAGCGGTTCAGTTCAGGCGCATTACGCAAGCCAAGTTTCTTTTTCAGATTGGCGCGGTGTGATTCAACCGTTTTGATGCCGCGGTCGAGTTTGATCGCAATCTCGCTCGTACTAAGGCCCATGCCGATCAAGCGAAATACTTCGCGCTGGCAGTCAGTCAGACCAGATAAAACGGAGTTGGGTTGTTTGGCAGGCCTGCCACGCACCGTGCGCGCCAGCAGCGACTGCATGCGGTCACTAAGATAGCGTTCCCCTGCGAGCACCTTGCGAATGGCCTTGATCACGTTTTCAGGCGCCTCTTGTTTCACCAGATAGCCCTTTGCACCTGCGCGCAATGCTCGTTCGCCATGCACCAGTTCGTCGTGCATGCTCAGGACCAGCGTAGGCAAGTCAGGGTGCGCGAGCGCGAGCTCCTTGATTAACTCAAGGCCGGACAGCCCGGGCAACGAAATATCAGTGATAACAATCGCTGGTTGCTGCTCCTTGAGGATCTCCAATGCGCGTTCCGCTGAGTCCGCCGTCATCGTGACCTCGAGATCCGGCTCACTGTTGATTAGCTCTTTCAAGCCATGCAGGACGATCGCATGGTCATCGACAATCATAACTCTTGATTTCAAGGTGCTACCCATTGCTTTTCGTCGATGGTAACGGCGGTTTTCCAAGCGTCATGTCCCGCCATGTAACCCGAATGGTTGAGCCGCCATGTTCTCCCCGTCCAATGACAAGCGCGGCATCAATGGCAACGCATCGATGGCGAATACTACGAAACGCATTCTGATCCGAAGCCACGGTATCCGCTGGAGCATGGCCAATGCCGTCGTCTGAAACAAGCAATTCGATTCCTCGCTTCGTATTCGTCAACGTAATACGTATCTTGCCTGCCTTGCTATGTTTGAGCGCATTGTTGACCGCCTCTTGTGCAATCCGATACAAGCTAAGCGCTACGACTTCATCGTTGATTGTTACGGTCATCGGCATCCGCGTATCGCATTTCACTGCGTCGAGACTGTTTACGTCACTTGCCAGTTGACGCAAAGCCGACACCAACCCATTGTCGCCCCAGATGTATGGAGAAAGACCATGCGCGATCATGCGCGTATGACCGATGGTACGATTGACCAGCGCGGAAATCTTACTCGCAAGAATAGCTTCGTCAGGATTCTTGTCTGCAAGCCGTTGTGCAAGCGTCTTGGTTAGCAACGCAATGCCAGTCAGGTCCTGGCCGAGTTCGTCGTGAAGCTCCAGGCCCACTTGCTCAAGCGCCTTTTCGATGGTGAGCAAGATATTGCGCTCCAGTTCCTGCCGATTGCGGACCTCTATTTCCAGGGCGGTGTTAGCTTCCTTAAGCTCGCGCGTCTTTGCTTCAACGGCAATTTCCGCTTGCCGCCGCAATGTGACATCGCGGGCGCTGATCTGCACATGCTTGGGGTCGCCGTGCTCGTCGCGTACCAATAGCAGTTGCCCCTCCAGCCAAATGTGGTGTCCATCCGCGTGACGGAACCGATACGTCAGTGCTCCTGGCCGATCGCCGTTCACCCCGCTCGCACACCGTACAAATTCCTCATGAAGCCACTGCAAATCGTCGGGGTGAAAGAAACTATCGACCTCAGCATGAAGACTCGCGTCCACATCATGCCCGGTAACGCGCGTGAACGAGGGCGACAGATACAGTGTTCTTCCGTCGAGCGCCATCAACACAATGATGTCTCGCATGTTTTGTGTAATCAGGCGAAACCTTGCCTCGCTCTCCGCTATCGCCCTCTCAGCCCGCTTGATAGAGGTAACATCGCGACCGATTCCCCGATAGCCGATGAATTCGCCATTCACATCGAACATAGGCCGCCCGGTGAGGCTAAAAAAACGCGATACCTCACCGGTTACGTGATCAAACGTTCGGGTCTGCATTCGCTGAAACGGTCGACGCGCTGCTAGAATTTGGTCATGGATCGACCATTCCTGCGCGGTCATCGAATCTGGAGAGGCTTCCTTACGTGTCTTGCCCAGTATGGCGCTGCGTTCGGTATTGCGACCAAGGGTCTTTTCAATCGACAGGTATGTAAAGCGATGGTCCTTGTCCGTTTCCCAGAACCAGTCTGACGACATCTCGGCGAGCGAGCGATAGCGTACTTCCGAGGCGTGCAATTTCTCTAAGTCGTCAGGTTTGTCGTTCATATCGCCAATCAAAATTGCGAGCGAATTTTTCGCCACGCGCGATCACCGCGGTGCAAGCCTACGCACGAAGACGAGCGCGTGTTTCACAGCACAAGTATCACGCGGTAGTCGTTGACGTTGGTGCGAGTGGGGCCGGTAACAATCAAATCATCGAGTGGTTCAAAGAAGCCGTACGCGTCATTTAAGGCCAGTTGCGCCTTCGCCTCCAATCCACCCATTCGCGCGCGGCGCATCGAGCCAGGTTCGAGATAAGCGCCGGCATTGTCTTCGGAGCCGTCGATGCCATCGGTGTCGCAGGCAATGGCAAAAATATTTTCGCGCGCATTCAGGTCGATGGCCAATGACAACAAAAACTCACTACAACGGCCGCCACGGCCTGCGTCCACGTTGCGCAGTGTTACCGTACATTCTCCACCGGAAATGATCGCCACCGGCGGCTTGAACGGGTGGTGATGCTGCTGAATCTGCCGCGCGAGAGCGGCATGCACTTTCGCCACATCGCGCGCCTCACCGGTCACACTGTCGCCCAGAATCATCGGTGTTACGCCGCGCTGCTGAAAGAATGCCGCAGCACGCGAAAGGCTCGCATGCGGCGTGGCGATTACGCGGTTTTCAACGCGCGCAAAAATGGCGTCGCCCGGCTTCAAGGTTTCTGCAATATCGCCGCGAGCACCGTTGGACAGATGTCGAATAACCGACAGCGGCGGTACGACGCGATACGCGGTGAGAATGTCGAGCGCATCCTGATACGTCGACGGATCCGGTGCGGTTGGGCCAGAAGCGATAGCTGATGGATCGTCACCAGTAACGTCAGAAATGATCAGCGCCAAGACCTGCGCCCCGGTTGCCGCCGCCAGTCGCCCGCCCTGAATCGCAGACAAATGCTTTCTTACCACATTCATTTCCTGAATCGGTGCGCCGCAGGCCAGCAACGCGCCGGTTACGGCCTTCAAATCCGCCATCGTAATACCCGTCGCAGGCAATGAGAGTAGGCTGGAGCCCCCACCGGACACCAGCACCAGCAGCAGATCATTACTGCTTAGTGATTCGGCAAGTGCAAGGATTTCTTTTGCTGCGGCCTCGCCGGCCTCATCCGGCACAGGATGACCTGCCTCCAATACCCGAATACGCGTAGCAGCGCCGTCGACATTGGCGTAGCCGTGGGCGTACCGGGTAATGACCATGCCTTCCAACGGCGCGTCTGTAGGCCATGCGATTTCCACCGCTCTAGCCATCGCTGCCGCCGCCTTACCCGCGCCGACTACCAGCGTCCTACCCTTGGGTGGCGATGGCAAATGTGCGGGAACGATGACCAGTGGGTCTGCAGCCGACAACGCGGCACGGAAACTGTCGATCAGTAGCTCGCGTGGGTTCATCGAGACTATTTTCGCGCAGCGACTCGCTTCTGGGCAACACCCAAAAGCGGTGCGAGATATCTACCCGTAAAACTTTGCGGCATCAGTGCCAAATCCTCGGGCGTACCTTGGCCGACAATTTCGCCGCCGCCGTCGCCACCTTCGGGACCAAGATCGATCAGCCAGTCCGCGGTCTTGATGACGTCGAGGTTGTGCTCAATCACCACCACAGTGTTGCCTTGTTCGCGCAGTCTGTGCAGCACCTTCAGCAGCAGATCGATGTCATGGAAGTGCAGGCCCGTCGTCGGCTCGTCGAGGATAAACAGCGTCTTTCCCGTATCGCGTTTGGACAATTCAAGCGATAACTTTACCCGTTGCGCTTCACCGCCCGACAGCGTCGTTGCGCTCTGCCCAAGCCGAATATAGCCAAGTCCAACATCGAGAAGCGTGTTCAACTTGCGAGCGACTACTGGAACCGGTTTGAAAAATTCAAACGCGTTTTCCACGGTCATGTCTAGCACCTCGTGGATGTTCTTGCCTTTGTAGCGAACATCCAGCGTTTCGCGGTTGTAGCGTTTGCCGAAACACACGTCGCACGATACATACACATCCGGCAGGAAGTGCATTTCGACCTTGATGACACCATCACCCTCGCAGGCTTCGCAGCGGCCACCCTTGACGTTGAATGAAAAGCGTCCCGGCCCGTAGCCGCGCGCGCGCGACTCGGGCACACCCGCGAAAAGGTCGCGTATCGGCGTGAACAGACCGGTGTAGGTGGCGGGGTTGGAGCGTGGTGTGCGACCAATCGGCGACTGGTCGACGTTGATCACTTTGTCGAAATGATCCAGCCCCTCGATGGATTCGAACGGCGCCGGCTCATCCATTGATGCGTAGATATGATGCGAGACCGTTTTATAAAGCGTGTCGTTGATCAGCGTCGATTTGCCTGAACCGGAAACACCGGTAATGCAGACGAATGCGCCGACCGGCAAATCGAGGGTGACGTTTTTCAGATTGTTGCCGGATGCTCCCTTGATGCGCAGGATTTTTTTCAGGTCCACCCTGCCGCGTTTCTTGGGCACCGCTATCTGCTTCTTGCCGGAAAGATATTGTCCGGTCAGCGACTCCGACGCGCGCTTGATTTCATCAGGTGTGCCCTGCGCAACGACCTGGCCCCCATGCACGCCGGCGCCCGGCCCCATGTCGACCACATGGTCGGCCATGTTGATGGCGTCCTCGTCGTGCTCGACTACGATGACCGAGTTACCCAAGTCGCGCAGGCGCTTTAGTGTTTCCAGCAGGCGTTCGTTGTCGCGCTGATGCAAGCCAATTGACGGCTCATCGAGCACGTACATCACACCCGTCAGGCCCGATCCAATCTGTGACGCAAGGCGGATGCGCTGCGCCTCACCGCCAGACAAAGTATCAGCTGACCGAACCAGCGAAAGATAATCCAGACCGACGTTATTGAGGAAGGTGAGACGACTCGAAATTTCCTTGAGTATTCGATCTGCAATCGCCATCTTCTGCGGGGGCAATTTCACACCATCGAACCATTTGAATGAATCTTTCAGCGACATCGCGGAAAGCTCAAATATCGTGCGCTCACCCACCTTCACATTGCGCGCCTCGATGCGCAAACGTGTGCCTTCGCATTCCGGGCAGACTTTGGTCGAGATGTACTTGGCCAACTCCTCGCGCACCGCCATGGAATCGGTTTCGCGATGACGGCGCTCGAGGCTGGGCACGATGCCTTCGAAGGTCTCTTCGCGCAGGATCGGCTTGCCGCGCTCACCGGGATATTTGAAAGCTATCTTGGTCTTACCGGAACCAAACAGAATCAGCTGCTGGGTCTCGGCGTCGAGTTGATCGAAAGGTTTGTCGATATCGAATTGATAATGTGCCGCAAGGCCCACCAGAATCTGAAAGTAGAACTGGTTGCGGCGATCCCAACCCCGGATGGCGCCACCCGCGAGAGATAGCCCCGGATAGGCGACGATGCGTTTGGGATCGAAGAACGTGATTTGTCCAAGGCCGTCGCATTTCTGGCAGGCACCCATCGGGTTATTGAACGAAAACAGTCGTGGCTCCATTTCAGAGAGCGAATAGTCGCAGACCGGGCAGGCAAATTTCGATGAAAACAGCGTCTCCTTGGCCGTATCCATATTGACCGCGATCGCCTTGGCGCCACCCACACGCAAGCTGGTTTCGAATGACTCAGCCAGTCGTTGTTTGACATCCTCTGCCACTTTCAATCGATCAACGACAACCTCGATGGTGTGCTTTTTCATCTTATCGAGCTTCGGGAACGCATCGATCTCGATCACCTTGCCGTTCACGCGCAACCGCACAAAGCCCTGCGCGCGAAACTCCTCAATCATGTCCACATGCTCGCCCTTGCGGTTCACCACCACAGGCGCCAGCAACATGAGCTTGGTGCCTTCGGGAAAGCTAAGCACGGTATCGACCATCTGCGAAACGGTCTGCGCTTCCAGTGGCAGTTTGTGCTCAGGGCAATACGGTGTACCAGCACGTGCGAACAACAGGCGAAGGTAATCGTGGATTTCCGTCACGGTTCCCACGGTCGAGCGCGGGTTATGCGAGGTCGCTTTCTGCTCGATAGAGATCGCTGGTGAAAGGCCCTCAATCAAATCAACATCCGGCTTTTCCATCAATTGCAGGAATTGCCGCGCGTATGTCGACAGCGATTCCACGTAGCGGCGCTGACCCTCTGCGTAAAGCGTATCGAAAGCGAGTGACGATTTTCCAGAACCGGACAAACCAGTAATCACCACCAGCGAATGGCGCGGCAAATCGAGGCTGATGTTTTTGAGATTGTGGGTGCGGGCACCGCGTATCTTGATAAATTCCATGAATCTCTTATGAAGAAAACGAGCTAAAGCATTGACGCGTATGGCAATGAATTACGAGCCACGCGGACAAGCCAGGAAACAAAAGGGCAACCGTGTATTTTACAGAATTCACGAGTCGCCCCGCACCTGTTTTTTCGCGCACAATAGCGGGGCGGTGTACGAGAATCCTGCACCGTAATCATGTGGGGAGCGGCAAGCCTCTCCTCCAAAATCAATCGTTACAGGAAGGAAATTCTCATGGCATCAGTCAACAAAGTCATTCTGGTCGGCAACCTCGGACGCGATCCCGAAACACGCTACATGCCCGACGGCGGCGCGATCACCAATATCTCCATCGCCACGACATCAACGTGGAAAGACAAAAGCGGCGAAAAGCAGGAAGCCACCGAATGGCACCGCATTTCGTTCTTCGGCAAGCTCGCGGAAATCGCCGGCGAATACCTCAAAAAAGGCTCGCAGGTATATGTTGAGGGCAAGCTGCGAACGCGCAAGTGGCAGGACAAGGATGGACAGGATAAGTACACGACCGAGGTGATTGCAGACGCAATGCAAATGCTCGGTGGGCGGCAGGGTATGGGGGGGGATGGGGGTAGCGGCGGCGATTATGCTAAAGCGTCTAGCGGTGCTCCTTCCGGTCCGTCTTCAGGTGCGGCATCCAAACCGGCTGGTGGCGCGAAGGGCGGCGCAGCGAAGTTTGATGATATGGACGACGACATACCGTTTTAGTTTTTTGATTTCGCAAAAACACTCTCTGCAAACCATCCCCGTGAGGCCTGCGTCTCGCGGGGATTTTTTTAGCGGGGTGATGGGGCTCGGAATCCAGCGCTGGTCGGAGTGGACCAGTTCGAAGTTGGCAGTATTTTGAGGGTGCAAATGGAAATCGAAACTTTACGCCGCCTTGCTCTCGCAAGGCACCTAAACCAACTTGCTGTCTCGAGCCTACGGTCAAAAAACGATCTTCATCTCTTCGCGGCTGCAAATTTGTTGCAAGATGCCGCCGAGGCTTTCTTGCTTGCTATCGCAGACCACGTCGATGCGCAAATCGATCAAAACACAAGTTTTGACAAGTACTTTGTCCTGATTAATGGGCGCATTTCTCCAAAGGAACTTCCGTTTAAGTCCAAGCTGCTGCGCCTAAACAGAATACGCATTGATTCCAAGCACTACGCAATTCAACCCGCTCGTGACGAGTGTGACCGCCTTTCAATGTAACCGTTAACCCCACGGCGTCATAGTCGCCGGATCATAGTCCCGTCACACTGCCCTCCTGATCAACAACACGGAGAGGCAAATGAGCAAACGAGCATCAGAGTCAGTTGGCGCGCAGCGGGAAACGGCATGGCGGA
>JBBQFL010000002.1:0-236607 GCA_038321965.1 Burkholderiales bacterium
GTAGGCAATGCGAATGTGTTTTTCCGGCGCGTTTGTGCCGAAATCCTTGCCCGGTGTAATCGCAACATGCACATCATGCAAAATGCGCCGCGACAACTCGAAGCTATCGGCAGCCAGCTTGTCGCTCTGCGCGTAAATGTAAAACGCGCCCTGCGGCTCAACTGGAATTCCGAAGCCAATGCTGCGTAACGCCGGAATAAGGAAATCCCGCCGCGATTGAAATTCACTGCGGCGCGCTTCAACGATATTGATGGTCTCGGCGTCGAACGCGGCGAGCGCAGCATATTGCGCGGGCGTCGACGCGGAGATGAACAAATTCTGGGCAAGCTTTTCCACTTCGCGCACGTACGCCTGCGGGACCACCAGCCAACCCAGGCGCCAGCCGGTCATCTGAAAATATTTCGAGAAACTGTTGATGACAAACATGTCGTCGGCAATCGATAGCGCGGTCGACGGCGCGATGCCGTAAGTGAGCCCCTGATAAATTTCATCGACGATCAGTGTGCCGCCGCGCGAGGTGACTTCGGCGTGAATACGCCGTAATTCTTCTGGCGCAATGACGGTACAGGTGGGGTTGGACGGTGTTGCCACCAATGCGGCCACGCTGCGTTCACTCCAGTATGCTGCGATATGGCGGGCCGCCAATTGATAATCGGTCTCCGGGCCAACCGGAATCGTTTTGGGCACACCTTCCATCGCGCGCACGAAATGCCGGTTGCACGGATAGCCGGGGTCCGCGAGCAATACTTCATCACCGGCATTCAGCAGCACACCCATGGTCATGAGCAGCGCGGCGCTGGAGCCGGCGGTGATGATGATGCGATCAGGTGAAACGCGAACGTGGTATTTGTTCCAGTAGAAGTGCGCGATCGCCTCGCGCAGTGGCTGGATGCCGAGTGCCGAGGTGTAAAACATCGGCTTGTTGTGCAACGCCGCGATTGCGGCATCGACAATCGGCTGCGGCGTGGTGAAATCGGGCTCGCCGATCTCCATGTGGATCACGTCTTTGCCGTGGCGCTCCAGTTCGCGCGCGGCGGTTTGGATTTCCATGACTTCGAACGGCGCGATGTGCGCCATGCGGGCAGCTACACGGTGAATTTTTTCAATGTTCATTGTCTTTTATCCAGTTCTTCCCATACCTTGCCGACGCGCTTCACGCTCACCGGCATCGGTGTTCGCAGCTCCTGCGCAAACAGGCTCACACGCAATTCCTCAACCATCCAGCGGTAGTCGAGGTCCTTGGGGTCCAGCGAATCGGCGACACCAAGTGCGTTTTGCCAGAGCGGCCGCAGGGACTGATACTGCTCCAGATCGCGCTCCATCGCACCTTGTCTCGCCTTATTGATTCGCAGGACGATGCCTTTCAGATAGCGCGGGTAGTGCATCAGTTGTTCGACTTTGGTGTCGCGCAAGAACTCTGTGCAGAAAAGTGCGCGCAGCTGTCCCTCGATATCAGGGCCGATATGTTCCCAGCCCTTGACGTATCGCTCGCCCAACAGCTTTCTGGCTTCAGCTGCTACGGTCAATGCTTCATCCATCGCCTTCGCCAGTGCCGTGCCCGTTTCCATCACTTTATTCTTGCCCGCATCGCGCGCTGACGCATAGGACGCGGCGGTGCGCAGCAACGTTGGCTGGCAATCGACAAACGTTCCCGTGAAGGCAGCGAACACCAGTTCGTGCGCCAGCGCTTGCTGCGCGTGATTCTTGGCTTCTGGAAAGTAGTGCGCGTACTGAAATGCAGCCACCGGTGAAAGTCTGAAGCTGCGCTCCAGAAATTTCGCCTGATCGACTAGTTCCAGCAGGAATATCCGCGTGAGTCCACGGCGATGCTCATGGTTCGCGGCCAAATCTTCATCGAAGATTTTGATCTCGACCGAATCGACGCCGTCCACCAGCGCAGGAAAGCCATCGTAGCGAACGCTGGCCTTCTCGAAGTTGATGGTCTCTGGCAGGTCGCCGATGTCCCAGCGCGTAATGCCCTCGCGTTCAAGGCGATTTTTGTGCAGCGTGGAAAACACTGTGCGCGAGGCATCGGCAAACTGAACTTTAAGCGCCGCGAAGTCGCGCGACATGGCGAGCTCCTTACCATCGGCATCGATCACCTGAAAATTCATGGTGAGATGCGGCGGCAAGCGCGACGGGTCCCACATGGCGCGCGGTACTTCCAGCCCCTTCTCGCGGTGCAGAAACGTGGCGAGCGCATCGGTCAGCGGCACCTCGGCTTTGCTCAGGTCGCCCATGCCCTCTTGTCGCGCAATGAACGCAATGAATTCACTGACGGTTTCTGGCACCGGCACGATCTGGCTACGCAAACGCTGAGGCAGCGTCTTGAACAATGCTGCGGCTTTTTCGCGCAGCATGCCCATCACCAGCCAGTCGAAGCGCGCCGCGTTCACCTGATTGAGCACCGATACCGGCAAGGTAATCGTCACACCATCGATGATGTGCCCGGGCTCGAATCGATAGCTCAGCGGATAGGCCGCGCTGCGGTGCTTTAGCGCTTTCGGGAACAATTCAAACGTGATCTCCGCGGCCGCGCGGCGCATCAGTTGCTCGCGTGTGAAATGCAGCGCCTGCGGATTGGTCTTTTCCAAATCCTTGCGCCAACGCTCAAAGCCCGCCATGTTCACCACATCAGGCGGGATGACTGCATCGTAAAGCGCGCACATATCGTCGTCATCGATCAGTACATCCTGCCGCCGTGCCTTGGCTTCAATATCTTCGATGTCCTCGATCATCTGCAGGTTGTGGCGCAGGAATTTGCCATGCGTATCAACTTCGCCAGCAACCAGCCCCTGGCGGATGAAAACCTCTCTTGCTTCGACGGCATTGATGGCGCCGTAATGCACGCGGCGGCGTGCCGTGATGATGAGTCCATAAAGCGACACCTGTTCGAACGCCACCACCTGGCCGCTCTTGCGTTCCCAGTGCGGCTCAAAATAGGTACGGGTCACCAGATGTGTACCAAGTTGCTCGATCCACTCAGGCTCAATCGACGCTACCGTGCGCGCATAGACACGCGTGGTCTCGGTGAGCTCGAAGGCCATCACCCATTTCATGCGCGTGGCTTTTTGAGCCGCGTGCTGCTGGCTTTGGCGCGGCAATTGAAATTTCAGGCTGCGGGTGCCGAGGTAGTGATCGCCTTCCAGGCCTTTGGTACCAACGTTGACGATAAGGCCGGTGAGAAGTGCGCGGTGGATGTTTTCGTAGCGGGCTGGCTCTCCCCCATCCCGCCCTTCCCCCGCAAGCGAGGGAAGGAGTCGCGCCGCGCCGGAACTGCGCGCGCGCATTCCCTCCCTCGCTTGCGGGGGAGGGCCAGGGTGGGGGTTCGGTGCTAAGTGCGAAATCCAATGCATCCCAGCCGACCCACACACGTCGTTAAGTTGCGCATGCACATCCCGCCACTCGCGCATGCGCAGCGGCGACAAAAATTGCTCGTGCAACATCTGGTCGAATTTGCGATGTGATTTCTTGTGCTTGAACGCATCCTCGTAGAACTCCCAGAGTTTCACGAAGCTCATGAATTCCGATTGCGGATGCGCGAATTTTTCGTGTGCGAGTGCGGCTTCCTGCTGCTTGTCATGGGGCCGATTGCGCGGGTCTTGCACCGATAATGCTGACGCGATGATGAGCACTTCCCTGAGCGCGCCCTCCTTTTCGGCGGCAATGAGCATGCGCGCAATCGCCGGATCGACGGGAAACTTGGCCAGCTTCCAGCCGAGCGTGGTGAGGCCTTTGCTGTCGTCCACTGCGCCCAGTTCGAAAAGTTGCCGGTAGCCATCCTCGATCATGCGCGGGCTGGGTGGCTCGATGAACGGAAAATCCTGCACGTCACCCAAGCCCAGCGACTTCATGCGCAGAATCACGTCGGCCAACGAGGTGCGCAGAATTTCTGGTGTCGTAAACGCCGCTCGCGCGTTGAAATCTTCCTCGCTGTACAAGCGGATGGCGATGCCCGCGCTCACCCGCCCGCAACGGCCCGAACGCTGTTTGGCCGACGCCTGCGAGATCGGCTCGATTTGCAACAGATTAATTTTGCTACGCGGCGAATAGCGGTGGATGCGCGCGACACCGGTGTCGATCACGTAACGGATGCCGGGAACGGTCAGCGAGGTTTCAGCCACATTGGTCGCCAGCACGATGCGGCGGCGGTCGGAGCGCTGGAATACGCGGTCCTGCTCGGCATTCGACAGACGCGAGTACAGCGGCAGAATTTCCGCGTGCGCGGGGTGGTGCTTGCGCAGCGCTTCATCGCAATCACGGATCTCGCGTTCACCCGGCAGGAAAACCAGCACATCGCCCTCACTGGTATTGAGAAACAATTCATCGACGGCCTTGAGCACGGCGTCTTCGATAGGAACGGCGTCATCACTTTCGTCGAGAAAATGTTCGGGACGATAGCGCACTTCAACCGGGTAAGTACGACCCGACACTTCGATAATCGGGGCGCCTCCGAAGTGTTTCGAAAACCGTTGCGGATCGATGGTCGCCGAGGTGATGATGATTTTCAGATCGGGGCGTTTGGGCATGAGCTGCTTCACATAGCCCAACAGAAAATCGATGTTGAGACTGCGCTCGTGCGCCTCATCAATGATCAGCGTGTCGTAGTTCCACAGGCCACGGTCGCTATGGGTTTCGGCGAGCAGGATGCCGTCGGTCATCACTTTGACGAAGGTACTGTCGTCGGTACGATCGTTGAAGCGAATCTTGTATCCCACCGCATGGGTGCCACTCTGCTTCAATTCAACCGCAAGCCGTGTCGCGAGCGTGCGTGCGGCAATTCGCCGCGGCTGGGTACAGCCGATCATGCCGTGGATGCCGCGCCCCAGTTCCAGACAGATCTTCGGCAACTGCGTGGTCTTGCCTGAGCCGGTTTCGCCGCAGAGGATGACGACCTGATGCTTTTGAATCAGCTCGGCAATCTCCTGCCTGCGCTCGGCAATCGGCAGGGCATCGTCGAAGTCAGGATGGGCAACCATCGCGTGGCGCTGCTGGCGCGTTTGGAAACGCGCACGCGCCTGCGAAAGCGCGGCCGCCAGCTGCTGGTCAAGCTGGTCGTCCGGCTTTTTTTGTCGGGCGAAGTCGTTGCGCTTTTTAGTGAGCGCGATCAGACGGCCTCGATCGGCAACGAGAACATCGTCGAGTGGAATGCGGGGTTCAGACATAGAGGGCGCATTTTACGCGCTCGCCACACCCGGCTGCGTTTGATCCACAACAAACCGGCGTGTGCCTTTGAGGCAGTAGACTAATGCTTCAGATTACTCTTGCGGTCATAAGTCACGCATGAAAATTGCGTTGTTGAGCGATATCCACAGCAACATTCAGGCACTGCACGCATGCTTGGCCGATGCGCGCGCCCGCAATGTCGCCCGGTTCGCGTTTCTGGGCGACTTCGTTGGTTACGGCGCCGACCCCGTCCTTGTGGTTGACTTAATCGCCGAACATGTCGCGGCGGGCGCGATCGCCGTGCGCGGAAATCACGATGAGGCCATTTACAGCGACTCGATTTACATGAACGACATGGCCATGGCGGCCATCCGATACGCGAGGCAGGTACTCACGGCGGCGCAGACTACGTTTCTGCGCAACTTGCCGATGCTGGTGCGCGAGGGCACTTGCTGTTTCGTCCACGCGTCGGCGGCGTCTCCGGAGAAATATCCGTACATCGATAGCCCGTCAGCGGCACAGCGCTGCGCTGAGGCCAGCGAATCGCCGCACACGTTTTGCGGGCATGTGCATGAACAGCGCCTCTATTTCGGCCCAACTGACGCAAAGATGACGCTTTTCCGGCCGACACCGGGCATTGCCGTACCTGTTCCGTCACACCGCCGCTGGGTGGCGTTGATTGGTTCTGTGGGCCAACCGAGAGATCGCAATCCCAAGGCGGCGTACGCAATTTTCGATAGCGAGCGTAACACCACGACATTCTGCCGAGTGTCTTACGATCACTTCGCGGCTGCAGCGCGCGTTCGCGAAGTCGGCCTGCCGGAAGCGCTTGCCTACCGGGTTGAGAATGGCTTCTGACATTGACATCGACTACCTGAAAGCGCTCGCACCTGGCCGCGAGATCGACGGTTTCCGCATCATCGACCGCTTGCGCGCTGGCGGAACCGCGTTTCTATTTCGCGTCGAAGCAATTGATCGCCCCGACATCGATTTTCCGCTGATCATGAAAGTTCCGATGGTCGGACGTGATCAACCGCCTGAAAGCATTATCGGGTTTGATACGGAAGCGATGATTCTGCCCGCGTTGCACGGTCCGCATGTGCCGCGCTTCGTGGCCGGTGGCAATCTGGAGCGCATACCACATCTGACCATGGAACTGGTGGGCGGCGACGGGCTCGCACAACTAGCCGCCAGCGCGCCGTTGCCGACTGCACGTGTCGTTGAGCTCGGCGCAGCGCTGGCCGATGCAGTACACGCATTGCACCAGCAAAATGCCATTCATCACGACTTGAAACCCGATAACGTCATCATCCGCGCCAGCGGGACCGCCGTGTTGCTCGATTTCGGCTTCGCTCATCACGCGCATTTCCCCGATCTGCTTGCCGAGGAAAAGCGCTTCGCGGCCGGCTCTGCGTCGTATGTGTCGCCGGAACAGTTGACGGGATCGCGCGAGGACCCGCGCAGTGACATATTCGCGTTGGGTGCCGTTATTTATGAGCTCGTCACCGGCAAATTGCCGTTTGGCATGCCCGATACGCTGAACGCGATGAAAAACCGCCTGTGGGCGTCGCCGATCCCGCCGCGTGCGCGCGTCGCCGATGTACCGCCGTGGCTGCAGGAAATCATCCTTCGCTGCCTGGAGCCCGAACCGGTGGCGCGCTACCAAACCGCCGCCCACGTCGCTTTCGACTTGCGACATCCAGAACAAGTATTGCTTACGCCGCGTGCAACGCGTTCCGAGCGAAGCAGCTTTGCGACACAACTCAGCCTGTGGTGGCGATCGCGCGATGAGCGGCGCAAATTGCAAAGAAAACCACAGGTACTGGTGAGCCAGTCGCCGGTGATCATGGTTGCCGTGGATACCTCGCATCCGGATGACGCGCGGCACGCCGCGCTTCAATGGACGGTGCGCCAGCTCGCCTCGCTCAATCTCGAATTCAGGTTGGTCTGCGTATCGGCGATCCGCTCGGCGTCACTGGGCGAAGCGGGGGGTGTAGAAGACACCGCTTCGGGCTTGCAACTCGTACACCGGGTTCGCCTGCGTAACTGGCTAGAACCGCTGCATCTGCCCGCGCATCGGGTCTCGCTGCACGTTTTGGAATCGACCGACCCGGCAGCGACGCTGCTCGATTTCGCCAAAAGCAACAATGTCGATCTGATCGTTCTGGGTGCGCCCGCACCCAGCGAGACTGCGCTTGCATGGTGGCGTTCGGTCGCGTCAAGCGTCACCGCCAATGCAGAATGTAGCGTGCATGTTGTGCGAATACCGTCGCGTCCGCGCGCGGACTGGGAAAACACAGTCGATCCGGTGCCAGAAAAACATTGAAACTCCAGCATTGGCGGGCTATTTCAGCCATTTATGGCCTGAAAAGCCCGTCAATGCTGGAGTTTGCCAAATTTACGCGCGATCCACACGGCACGCATAGCAACCGCGGCGCGCATAATGCAGATGCAAGTAGGCGACATCGTCACGCTGGAAATACCGCTCGATCAGCGCCTCGACCTCTTTGCCTTCGACCACATCGGCCTCTACGATCATGGCGTCGCGATCATAGGCACGCACCGAGAGCAGCCGCAAGCGTACCGACTCTGGAACGATTTTGACTTCATCGAATGCATTTTGCGCGGACTTGCGCGCGAAAACCGGCCCGGCAGCGCGATACGGCGAGAGCCCTGGCTGGTGTGCGTACGACATCAGAATCAGTTCTTCGCCAGGCAGCGCATGCGCCAGGCTGACGCGGCAGGGATAACCCGAGGCGTCATCGGCAAAGACGCGCTGTGCACCGATTGCCGAAAGCGCATCTGCGTCGAGTTGAAAAACAGCCTTGAATGGCTCAGGGGAGATACCGGTAATTCTGAAATCCATGCTGCACTCCGGAATTTGGTGTGCAGTGATTTTCCCGCAAAGGCGAACTGAATGCGACCGCTTTTCAGGCAGCAAATTTCCGGATAGCTTTGTCGGAGATTCAACTTTCGAGCTCAATACCCTCGTCTTCGAATACACGCTTGACAGTCGGACGCGAAGCCACGCGCACGGCATGCTTGGTCCAGTGCGGGAACTGCGTTTTCATGTCGAGGCCAAGCCGGTAGCCCCAGCGATAAAACACCAGAAGGTAGGGATCACATACGGTGTATTGCCCGCCCATGGCGAAGGTCTTGCCGGTGAGCAGTTTGTCAATGTCAGCGTAATAGCCGATGA
This sequence comes from Burkholderiales bacterium, assembly GCA_038321965.1. GTDB lineage: Bacteria > Pseudomonadota > Gammaproteobacteria > Burkholderiales > Usitatibacteraceae > UKL13-2. Next base: position 8,366 of record JBBQFL010000002.1, read on the forward strand.
TGGTTTCACGGCAGGTAAGCTTGACGTTTTCCTTGGCGGTGGCATCGCTGGCATACCGTTCAGGCCGGACGTTACCCGCAAACGCCACCTGCACGCTGGACGCAAGCCACGCCATTAACGACAACGCTTCCGCCTGCCTCCATGTCTCTTTCGGCCACAGGCCGCGCTCCGGAAAACCGCCACCGAGGTACGTCAGAATGGCCACGTTTTCGGTCAGCACCTTGCCGTCCACATTGAGGGCAGGGACGCGGGCCTTGGGGTTGATCTTGAGATAGTCGGCTTTTTTGTGTTCGCCATCTTTCAGCGAAACCAGCACCGGCTCGTAGGCAATTCCGAGCTCTTCGAGAACAATGTGCGGTGCCAGGGAACAAGCGCCGGGCGAGTAGTAGAGCTTGATCATGTTGGTGCCTGTAAATTAACAGGCACCATTGTCAAAGATTACAGCCTCGTAATCAAGGATGACGTGTCGAAGCGATTGCCGCCCGCAGCCTGAACTTCGCTGTAAAACTGGTCGATTACGGTCGTCAACGGAAGTTTCGCGCCATTACGGGTGGCTTCTTCCATGCAAATCCCCAGATCCTTGCGCATCCAGTCGACCGCAAAACCAAAGTTGAATTCGCGCTTTAGCATGGTTTTGCCGCGATTTTCCATCTGCCAGGACTGCGCCGCGCCCTTGGCAATCACGTCCAGCACCAGATTTCCGTCCAATCCGGCTTTTTCGGCGAAGGCCAATCCTTCGGAAAGTGCCTGCACCAACCCGGCGATACAGATCTGATTCACCATCTTGGTCAATTGACCGGCGCCCGATTCACCCATGAGCGTGGTGGCTTTTGCATAGCAGTCGATGACCGGTTTGGCCTGATCGAAGGCATCCTGATCGCCGCCGCACATGACGGTGAGCTGACCTTTTTCTGCACCAGCCTGTCCGCCAGACACCGGACCATCGATAAACGGCACACCCTTAGCCTTGGCGACGCCGTAAAGATGGCGCGCAACGTCTGCCGACGCCGTCGTATGGTCGACAAGAATGGTTCCAGCTTTCATCGCGGCGATCGCGGCAATGCCGACTTCCATCAAATCCTTGTCGTTACCCACACACATCATAACCATTTTGGCGCCCGCAACGGCTTCCGCGGGCGTTTTGCCCAGAGCACCGCCGTATTGCCTCACCCAGGCGTCGGCTTTGGAGGTTGTACGGTTATAGACGGTGACATCATGACCTTTGGCCCGAAGATGGCCAGCCATCGGATAGCCCATGACGCCCAGGCCCAGAAATGCGACTTTCATGTCTTGCTCCAGAGTTTTACGTTAACGAGATTCGGCGGTCGACCACCACCCAGTGATACCGACATATTGTCCGCCGCCAGCGCGGCCATGCGCATCCGCGTCGTGCGCGTCGCGCTGCCGATGTGAGGCGTGAGAACGACATTATCGAGTTTGAGAAAAGCCGGATTCAACGCCGGCTCACCCTCGAAAACATCGACGCCCGCGCCGGCAATGCGTTGCGTTTTTAGCGCGGCGATCAGTGCCACATCATCAACGACGCCACCGCGCGCGGTGTTGATCAGGATGGAAGTAGGTTTCATCAGCGCGATGTCTGCGGCTTGAATGAAATGGTGCGTAGCTGGCGAATACGGCACCATCACCACCACGAAATCGCTTTCGCGCAGGATGTCCTGTTTGCTCGTGTAATGCACGTTCAGTTTTGCTTCGGTTACTGCGTCGAGTTGCGTGCGGTTGTGATAGCGCACGTTCATTTCAAATCCTGACGCACGGCGCGCAATCGTCTGGCCGATGCGGCCCATGCCGATGATGCCGAGCGAGGCATGATGGATATCGGACCCCAGCCATTGTTGCAGCGCGAAGCCCTTTTTCCATTCGCCGTTGCGTAGTCGCCTCTCGGCTTCGGTGATGCGCCGCGCGGTGGCCATCAACAGCGCAAAAGCAAGATCTGCGGTGGTGTCATCGAGCACACCGGGCGTATTGGTGACCATGACGCCGCGTTTGCTTGCCTCAGTCACGTCGATGTTGTTGTAACCCACAGCGATATTGCTGATTACCCTCACCGACGGGCATGCGTCGAAGAACGCAACATCAACGGTGTCGCCGATGCAGGTCATCACGCCGACACATCCTGCCGCCCTGGCACGCAACGCCGCCGGTGTCAGAATTTCGTCGTCGGCATTATGGTCAACGTCCGCATGACGAGACAGGGTTTCCAGCACCTCGGGGAAAAGCGAACGCGTGACCAGCAGTTTTGGCCTGGGGCCGCCAGCGTTAATCAGCTGCGACATAAACGGCTAGCCGCCTAGATAGGCTGCTTTGACAGCGGGATCATCGCGCAATTTCTCGGCCGGCCCGCTGACAGCAATACGGCCGTTCTCCAGCACGTAGCCGTGATCTGCAACTTTCAGCGCAGCTGCGGCAAATTGCTCGACCAGCAGCATGGTCACACCGCGCTCCTTCAAATTGCGAATGATGCGAAAGACTTCTTCAACCAGAATCGGCGCCAGGCCCATCGAAGGTTCATCGAGCAGAATCACGTCCGGATTCAGCATCACTGCCCGCGCCATCGCCAGCATTTGCTGTTCGCCGCCCGATAGGGTGCCCGCAAGCTGTGTACGGCGTTCCTTCAATCGCGGGAAAAGCTCCATCGCTTTTTCAAGATCGCCATTTACGTCCCCTTTGGGGCGTGAACGCGTGAGCCGCGGAAAGGCCCCTAGCAACAAGTTATCGTTGACGGTCATCGTCGAAAACACCCGGCGGCCTTCCGGCGAATGTGCGAGGCCGGCCCGGCTGATGCGATGCGAATCCAGTCCGGTAATGTCTTTTCCGCCCAGCATAACGGTTCCGGAAACGGGTTTGATCATCCCCGAGATGGCTCGCATGGTGGTGGTCTTGCCCGCGCCGTTAGAGCCGATGAGCGTGACAACCTTGCCTTTGGGCACTTCCAGCGAAATGCCGTGCAGCACTTCAACTTTGCCGTACGCCGCGTGCAGATTCGAAATCGATAACATGCTTTGCCTCTATTCCGTTTTTTGGTTTACGCGTGCGCAGCATCAAGCGTGGTGTCATCCGCACTGCCACCCAGATACGCCTCGATCACTTTGGGATCTGATTGCACCAACGCCGGTCGTTCCTCGGCAATTTTCTGGCCAAAGTCGAGCACCGTCACGATGTCGGAGATCGTCATCACGACGTCCATATGATGTTCGATCAGGATAATGGTGATGCCGTGGTCGCGAATCTTTCGAATAATCTCGATCAACTCCTTGATATCAGGCGCCGTCAGGCCAGCCGCAGGCTCATCCAGCAACATCAAACTGGGATCCAAGCCAAGAGCGCGACCGATTTCCAGCAGACGCTGCTTTCCATAAGGCAGATTACGGGCCTCCTCAAGTGCGAGGTCCGCAAGACCGACGAACTGCAGGATGCCGGCGGCACGTTCCTGCGCAGCGCGCTCTTCTTCGCGGTAACGACGTGTGTTGAACAGGATATCGAACAGCGTGCTGCGAAATGTGTGATGCAGGCCAACGAGTACGTTTTCGGTCGCGGTCATTTCGCCGAATAGCTGGACATTTTGAAATGTGCGCGCGATACCGGCCAAGGCGATTTGCGATGGCGTATTTCCAACAATCGAGCGGCCATTGAATGTCACCGTCCCATCGGTGGGACGATAGATGCCGGTGAGCACGTTCATCATGGTGCTTTTGCCCGAGCCGTTGGGACCGATCAGCCCATGTATCGCGCCTTTTGCGACATGCAGGTCGACCGCGTTGAGCGCCTTCAGGCCGCCGAACTGCATCAGGATGTTGTTTGCCTCAAGGAGATTGCCGGAACCATCCACTGCCTTTGCAGGGGGGGCCCAGGTGCGTGAGGCGTCGCCGGACGTACCGATGGCATCGGCTGCAACCCGGCGGGGCCACAGCTTATCCGCAGCACCGCGTAAGTAGCCGACGATTCCGTCCTGCAGGTAGTAAACGACAAACAGGGTCATGCAGCCAAATATCGTCAACCGCCAATCGACAATATTTTGGAGGTAATACGAGAACACCGCCATGCCGATGACCGACACCACCGGTACAACGACTTCGCGTAACGTCTTCTGCTTTTTCGCCAATAAAACCGCTGCCAGCACCACGCCGATAACCGCTGCGGCCGTCGCAATACCGCGAAACAGACTAATGTCCGAGAGCAGACTTGGCAAGGTCACCACAATCAACGCCCCCAACAGGGGACCGCTTCTGGTTTTGCGCCCGCCCATGATGACCGCCAGCAGAAACAAAATGGTCAACTCGAAATTGTAAGTATTCGGTGAAATATATTCTTCCGAATAGGTGTACAGACTGCCCGCAAGCCCCGCTAGTGCGGCGCTAATGACGAAGGCATATACCTTGTAACGGTAGACCGAAACGCCCATGCAATCGCAAGCAACCGGACTGTCGCGAAGTGCCTGGAATGCGCGGCCCAAGTGGGAACGAAGAATCCGGTTAACCGCGATCAGCGCCAGCACCATCAGGATCGCAACGAAGTAAAAATACTCCAGTTCGTTGAGCTTGTGACCCAATAATGATGGCTTGGGTACCTTGATCCCAAGCGGCCCTTCCGTCAGGAACGTCATTTCGTTGATGAGGATTTGACAAATGGTGCCGAAGGCTAGCGTCACCATGGCCAGATAAGGCCCCGTGACGCGCAACGCGGGCAGCGCAAGTAAAGCGCCAAAAATAGCAGTCACACCAATACTCGCGGCCACCACCAGCAACACATACGGCACGCCGAACTTAAAAAAGAAAATGCCCGCCGTATAAGAACCGATACCGAACAGGCCGGCGTGGCCCAGCGAAACTTCACCCGTGTAGCCGACGACGATGTCGAGCCCGAACAACAGGATCGCGTAGATGAGGATCGTTTCGGCGAGGTGAATGTAATAAGGGTTGTGTACGGCAATCGGAAAGATCGCCAACAAGGCGATACCGGTGACGTACATGCCGAATCTCTTCTTGTTCATCAGGCTATACCTTCTTGATCGCGGCTTTGCCGAACAACCCGGCCGGCTTGACGGCCAACACCAGCAACAGCAGCAAAAGCCCCGGCACTTCCTTGTAGCCGGTCGAAATATAAAAGCCCGTCAGCGTCTCGGAAACACCAAGTATGAGCCCCCCAACCACAGCGCCCATGCCAGAGGTCAGGCCGCCGATGATCGCGACGGCGAACGCCTTCAGACCCAGCGACGTTCCCATCGTTGCCCCAGTGAGCGTGAGCGGTGCGACCAGTACCCCGGCGAAAGCGGCAGTCGCTGATGAAAGCGCGTAGGAAAACGTAATCACTGCGCCGGTATTTATGCCCATCAGCCCAGCAGCATCCGGGTCGTTGGAGGTGGCAACAACGGCCTTGCCGTAAATGGATTTGCGATTAAACACTTCGACAGCAAGCATCATCGCAATGGCGCCGACGACGACCAACACTTGCATTAGCTGAACGTTGGCGCCGAACACCTGGAATGGCGTGGCCGACACCGGCGAGGGGAAGGTGAGATCGTCCTTACCCCAAATATTCTCTGCGACATTCTTGAAGATGATGGCCAGTGCAATCGTGGACATGATCCAGCCGAATTCGGATTTTGTTTTGACCGAGGGCCGCACACCGATCCACTCGACAACGGCACCTTGAACGGCACCGAAGATGATCACCAGCGGAATCATCAACCAGTAGTTCAAGTAGGGGCCGCCATGAATCGTGCTGACCAGGCTAAGTCCAACCAGTGCACCCAGCATCAACGCTTCACCCTGACCAAAATTGAGCGTGCCGGATGTTGCGAAGGTCAATTGATAACCGAACGCAATCACAGCGTAAATCATGCCGAGGGCGACGCCACTAAAGAGGAGCTGCAGCAAAATTTCCATGATTTACTTTCGAAGCGGACTGGCACTCGCAAGAGGGCTGGCCAAATATTTTTGATCAACGCCCGTGAGCAATCGATCAAATCAAGTCATTGCACAGGCACACATGAAAAGGCGGCAGTCTTGAGCCGCCGCCTTCCATTTTCCAGATGAAACTGTCAATCGAGAAGAAACTACTTGGCGTGTATTACACGCCCGTTTTCCACTTGCCCCATGACTGGCATACCGGCCTTGATCGCCTCGTGATCGTCGTGGGTGAAGGGCTTGTCGTAGCTTGCAACCACACCTTCGACCTTCTCCTTCAGGTTTTCTAGCGCTTCACGTACCTTTGGACCGTCCGTCGTTCCGGCCTGCTTGATTGCCGATGCGAGGATATAGATGGAATCGTAACCCTGAGCGGCAGAAACGGGGGATGAGATCCGGTTGTTCGGCGGTTTGTAGGCGGCCAGATAAGCGTCGATAAATGCCTTGCGCTTGGGCGTATTGCCGTCTTGAATGAAAGTTTGCGGCATGCGCGCACCGTCACCGTTCTTGCCAGCGTTGTCGATGAAGTTACCCATCGACAATGTCCAGGAACCCAGCATCGGTACTTTCCACCCCAGTTTTTCCATGCCGTTGGCGATCTGTGCAAGCTCAGGACCAATGCCATAGGTAATCACGACTTCCGCGCCTGCCTGCTTTGACTTCAACAACTGGGCGGTCATGTCGACGTCCTTGATGTTGTATTTCTCGACCGCAACCGCTTTGATGCCTTTTGTGGCGAGCGTGCGCTCAAGGTCTTCACGTCCAAGCTGACCATAGTTGGTTGAGTCGGCAAGGATCGCCACTTTCGTATATTTGCGCTTCAAAACTTCGTCGACGATCATTCCTGATTGAATCGTATCGTTGGCAGATGTACGGAAGATGTAGTTGTCAGGAAACTCCGGTGGCAGGAACTGCTTGGTGACGATCGAGCCCGTCGAAACATTGTTCATCACCGGAATTTTCGCTTCCTGATAGAACCGTTGCGAGGCTAGCGACACGCCGGTATTGATGAATCCGACCGTAGCGACAACCTTTTCCTTGTTGATCAGTTCCTGCGCGATTTGTACACCGCGTTCGTTCTTGGCTTCATCGTCGCGTTCAACAAGTTCGAACTTGCGGCCCAGAACGCCGCCCTTTGCGTTGATTTCCGTGACGGCAAGCTTGACGCCGTCGCGCATGGAAACGCCCATCGGGCTTGACCCCCCGGTGAACGGGCCGGACAAGCCGATCTTGATATTATCGGCGGCTGACGCTGCGAAGGAAATCGCAGCGGCTGTTGCTACTAAAAGTGCTTTGACGTGAAAATTCATATGCTCCTCCAAAATGGTTTTATTAACTTACCTGATGCCGGCAGTCTAGGTTGCGTCTGCGCGCAACTTTTTACCCTGCCTGGATCGATACGAATGATGCTTGGACTCCAGCATGGCGACACTACTCTTCATGGTAGTCGGCCACTACTTGTTACGCAATAGGCCCTTGTCAATAAAATGTCGCAGCCATTATTATCAAAATAAAATTGTGCACCGCAGCAAGTTATCTAGGTGACTGAAGCAACTACCTCGCCAGATAGGGTTCGACGACGCTGTTCGCTTTTCCCTATGCCAAAATCGAAATTTTAAATTGCCTCTATTAAATACCCCATGACATCAGCCCAACAAATATTGTCAAACACGTTCAAGCAGTTTTTCGATTCGGAAAAATCGGCGGGGGTGTTACTCATCGTTTGCACAGTCCTCTCCCTGGTGATTACCAACTCCTCGTTCGGCGGCGATTACCTGAATTTCTGGCAAAGACAGGTGGCCGGCTTGAGCATCGAGCTTTGGGTAAACGACGCCCTGATGGCCATTTTCTTTTTGCTCATCGGTCTAGAACTCGAGCGCGAGCTTTACGTCGGTGAGCTATCCGATTTCAGGAATGCGCTACTGCCGATTTTCGCGGCCATCGGTGGTATGGCAGTGCCGGCATTAATCCATTTTTCGCTGAACAGCGGCACGCCGACGCAGCCGGGCATCGGCATTCCGGTCGCCACCGATATCGCGTTTGCGCTGGGCGTTCTGGCGATTCTAGGCAAGCGCATTCCAGCATCGCTGAAGGTTTTTGTCGTGGCGTTCGCGGTCATCGACGATCTTGGTGCGATCATCGTCATCGCCGCGTTTTACACAGTACAACTTTCAGCATGGTATTTGGCCGGCGCATTGGCCGTTTGGGCAATCCTGATCATGCTCAATCGTGCGTTCAGGATAATGTCCCTCATCCCCTATTTGTTCGGCGGCGCGCTGATGTGGTTTCTGATGTTGAAGTCCGGCATCCACGCCACAATCGCGGGTGTCTTGCTGGCGTTCGCCATTCCGTTTTCGGCCAGGGACGACGACGCGACCTCCCCCTCGCACCGGCTGGAACACGCCTTGCACAAACCCGTTGCGTTCATCATCTTGCCGATTTTCGCACTCGCCAATACCGGCGTGCTGGTTGGCGCGGATTGGGTGCTGAGTATTTCAGCAATGAATGGTGTCGGCATCATCGCCGGGCTGATGGTGGGCAAGCCGCTGGGCGTGACTTTGTTATGTTTTGCCGCAGTCGCATGCGGTATATGCCGTTTGCCACCTGATCTGAAATGGCGGCATGTCTTTGGCGCAGGCATTTTAGGCGGCATCGGATTTACGATGTCGATCTTCATCACCAATCTCGCGTTCGCCGGCAATCTGCCCGCGATCAACGCATCAAAGATGGCAATTCTGTTGGCGTCTTTGGCTGCGGGTGCACTGGGTTACATTTGGTTGCGGGTGTTTTGCAAACCCATGCAATTGCGGCCGGAACATTAGTATCCGGTAGTGTCGACCAATTCCGACTTGGCGACTACCCAAAAAAATCAACAAACTCCAGCATTGGTGCACTTTTTCGGGCGTTTTCGTCTGAAAACGCCCACCAATGCTGGAGTTTGATTATTTGGACGGCGTGACGGAAACAATCGGTGGGTTGGCAATAGCCCTTTTGATCGGCGCATCGGGGTGCCAGCCAAGCACCGCCAGCATGACAAAAAAGCCGATCACGTATGCCAGGGCAACGTGCCAGCCGTGCCTGAGCCATTTGCCAACCGATCTCGCCTCCGGATACATGCTCGCCAACGCCACCCCTGCAGACGAGCCAAACCAGATCATCGAGCCGCCAAAGCCCACTGCATAGGCGAGAAAACCCCAGTCGTAGCCACCCTGCTTGATGGCCAGTGCAGTGAGTGGAATGTTGTCGAATACGGCCGAGACGAACCCGAGCCCCAGCGCGCTCTGCCATGATGCAATCGGCAACGCTTCCACCGGCATCATTGACGCGCAGGTGACCAGTGAGAGCAGAAAGACCGCACCTCTCGCTGCGTTTGGGAGCACTTCCCAGTCCGGTCTGCGCAGCGGCAGCGATATCAGGATCGCCACCCAGACCGCTACGCCGATAAACGGATAGTGATCGGCAAGCGCATTGAATTTTACGTTGACAGTCACATTGGTGACGATAGCCAGAATCAGGATCAACGCGACGATGCCGACGCGAGTCCAGTCCACTTTGGTGTGTGCGTTGGTATTTTTGAGTATCGGTGAATACTTGTGCTGCTGGAATGATGCCGGGATGCCGCAAACAATCAACGCCACAACGGCGGCAACATAGCCGTCAAAAACCTGCATGGGATCTACACCAGAAATCCACAACATGGTGGTCGTAGTGTCGCCAACGACACTGCCGGCGCCGCCGGCATTGGATGCAGCGACGATGGCGGCGAGATAACCGATATGTACTTTGGCGCGAAACAGTTGATGCGCCATGGCACCACCGATTAACGCGGCGGCGATGTTGTCGAGAAACGACGACAGCACGAACACCATGATCAACATGACGAAGGCGCCCTTCCAGTCGTCGGGAAGGTATTTCGGCAACACAACCGGGATGTGACTTTTTTCGAAGTGGCGCGACAACAATGCGAAGCCCATCAGCAGGCAAAGCAGATTGGCCAGGATGACCCACTCGTGGCCCATGTGCGACGCCCATCCAGACACGCCAGGCCCGAACTTGAATCCGGTAAATGTAATCTTGTAAAGCGAGATGGTGACGACGCCGACCAACGCAACCCGCAACGTGTGTGCGTGAAACAGGGCAACACCAAGCAGGGTCAGTCCAAACAAAATGAAATCGACTGGTACGCTCCCCAGCTTCACCAACGTTGGCGTGTATCCCGCCGGCGAAACGCCCTGAGCTACTGCGACCAGCGGTAGACACAAACCAGCCAAAAAGGCTGAGATACGCAGACTACGAAAAACGGAAATGCCGAACACGGATCGACCCATACCGCTCCGAAATGTATTTTCTGGATGCTACGTCAATTTCCGGCTGACGGGGATGAGAATGACTGTCGCGCGGGTGGGTCAATGCGCGCTGCCACACGACTTCCATTCACTGTGCGCTAAACCTTGTTCGACACTGTGTTGTCCCTGCCTGCCACACGGCGAAGGGAGACGAGCAATCTCCGACCTTTCTGCCGGAACTTCCGAAGAGCTCTTTCCTTCTCGACAAACATCGCTGTGCGACAGTTCATCGGCTTGAATTAGAGGGCTTCCTGGAAGTTCCTGGCGCGGAAGTCTTAAATCACCGACAGACGCACATCGATGTTATTGCGCGTGGCATTGGAATAAGGGCAGACCAGATGTGCGGCGTCGACGATGGCCTGCAGTTCGGCTTTGTTCATGCCGGGACCGCTAACTTGCAGGTCGACTTCGATACCAAAACCAGCCGGTATCTGGCCGATACCGACGGTGGAGCTGATCGCCAGATCATCTGGTAGCTTGACTTTCTTCTGGCCGGCAACAAATTTCATCGCCCCGATGAAACATGCGGCATATCCTGCCGCGAAAAGCTGCTCGGGATTGGTTCCGGACGCACCGGCACCGCCGAGCTCCTTGGGAGTCGTCAGCTTGACGTCGAGAACGTTATCGGAGGTGGTGGCATGACCTTCACGGCCGCCAGTAGCTTTGGCATGGGCGCGATAGAGAATTTTTTCGATAGACATCATTTTTCCTTTTACGGGTTGGTGAAATTGGAACTAATTGGAACTGCTGGTTTTCCGGCATTGCCGATACTTCGAAATAGTGCGGCTCGCAAATCGGCGAGCTGTCTGGTCAAAGCGGCGAGTTCGGGCAAAGAGCATTCAGTCGCACAAGAAACTTGTTTTGGAATGACTTGTGCCTGCTTCTGCAATTTCCTGCCCGCAGGCGTGAGCCTGACGATGACGCGGCGTTCGTCGGCTGTGTCACGCACGCGCGCAATCAATTCAACGGCCTCCAGTCGCTTCAGCAGCGGCGTTAACGTTCCGGAATCGAGAAAAAGGCGCTCACCAAGCTCCGACACACTACGCGCGTCTTGCTCCCACATGACCAGCATGACGAGGTATTGTGGATACGTCAGCCCGAGTTTTTGCAGCAGTGGCTTGTACAACTTGGTCATGGTCAACGAAGCCGAGTACAGGGCAAAACACATTTGATTGTCCAGCAGCAACCAGTCGGTCGCGGGTAGGGCAGGCAATCGAGATGTATTGGGAACTTTTGTCTTCAACTGGATTTTGTCTGACGTCTGGCTGCGATGACAAGCATTCTACGATTACACGATTAAATTGTACACAATTTAATTAATTGGCAAAGCGAAGAGTGCGGAAGCGCCATAACCCGGCGAATCAAAATGACGAAAAAACCTGTTGGCAGGCCTTGCAGGCGGTTTTTACCTGAATTGGCACCTCCGCCGGGCATTTGCCCGACAGCACTAACCGATTAGCCCGCGCACCTGCCTGGAGGCTTCGGTTGTGCCGCTCACAAACTTCTCGTGATTGCGTTCGATGGTTTTGAGGTCGTAAACATAATTGACCATCCACCCAAGTGATTGCCGAAGCCCTTTGTCTGAAAGGTCGCCCGCCGCGTTTAGCCGCTCCATGCGCGCGCCATTGTTGAGGTGAAAACGCGCGACCGGGTCACGCGTCATCCGGTCGTGTTCGCCGATGCCGAGAAGATAGGCGGCGCAAAGGCGTTCAAGATCAGCGGTGCACTTCTCGCGAACCCGCTCCGCGCCCCGTAGTTCGCCGGCGCCCTTGTCCAGCAAGGGGCCGATTGACCGCTGAACAGCGTCCAGGCTCAGTCGCGTTGCGCCGGACAACATGGCGGCTTTACCCGCCGAAGCCGTTATGCTGCGCAGCCATTCGCGAAATCCCGGAATGGGCGAAAGGGTACAAAACCGCTTGACGCGAGGAAATTCGCCAGCCAGCAAACCAGCCACCTGCTTGATCAGGAAGTTCCCGAGCGAAACACCGCGCAGTCCCGGCTGGCAATTGCTGATACTGTAAAACGCCGCCAGGCTGAAATTGTCTGGAGACGTCGCATTGCTGTCGATATTAATGAGCGGCTCGATCGCAGCGGGCATCTCTGCGAGTAACGCGACCTCGACAAAAATCAGCGGTTCGTCGGGCAGGGCTGGATGAAAAAAGGCGAAGCATCGGCGATCCCCCTGCAGGCGTCGACGTAAATCATTCCAACCACGAATCTCATGCACGGCCTCATGTCGAATGAGTTGCTCAAGCAGTGTGGCGGGTGTATTCCAGTCTACCCTGGCGATTCGCAGGAAGCCGGGATTGAACCACGATTGCAACAGGTGATGGAAATCGTCATCGACCTGCTGCAGCTCGCGGTCTTTAGGAACGGCGTCCAGCAGACGTTCGCGCATGCTGACGATGACGCGCGTGCCACCCGGCGCGCGGTTTAGGCGCCGCAGCAATTCTTGCCTTGGCGGCTCTGCGACTCGAGTAAGCGCAGCAAGGTGGGCGCTATCGGGCTGCGCGGCATAGCCGGTCGCAGCGACCAACACGCGCTGAGGGTCTGGCGAAAATTCTGTCTTGAGCGCCTGAAAAAACACCAGTTGCTCGTCTTTGGACAAATCTGCGTACAGCGCCAACGTTTCCTGTGCGAGCGACACGCCCGACGCCTCCCCGCGCTCGGAAAGTAGCTGCTTGCAGGCGGCTACAAGCTTGCCGGGTTTGGTACTTTCTCGCTTGAGGCGGCGTGCCGTTTCACGAATGGCGCGAATCCCCTTGATCGGTCCGAACATTGTCGTCCATGCCTATTTTCGTGACACTGGTTACTTGATTCGCCGCTTCTGGTAGTCCTCTTCAATCGTATCTTTGAAAAAACTACCAATCATCGAGGAGCTGGAAAACCGCCGCCATACTTCGGCGGAAACATTGGCATATTCGTAGGTACCGGTCGATTGTTCAATCACCAGCACGTGGCGCTTTTCGTCATAACCGATTGCGCGCAGATTCGCGACGCTGACTTTTTTCATTTCCATCGCACTAGCTTCGAGACAGCACCATGCTCATGGTGAGAATGATGAAGAGGCTGACTTCCACCAGTATTGCCTGCCAGGCGCGGCTGTAGGCTTTGTATTTGTTCGTCGCGACGTTTGACACCAGGAAAATCTGGCGCGCCAGGTCGTCAAACAACCGTGCCATCGTGATGCTGCTCAGTTCCTCGACATAGTCCTCGGGCTTTATTCGCCTTGCGATGTCACCGAAAAAAATCATGCCGACGTTTGCATCCGCCGCGAAATCATTCTTGCGCGGAAACAAGGTGGACAAGGCGAAGAAATAGAATGTTCCGCTGGCCAGAATGAATACTGCAAGCAGACCGAATTGAAGCGGGCCGATTCTGCTGATTTTGTCGATATTGGTGGCGACATAAGACACCAGTAACGTGGACATCACAATTAGCAGGTATATCTTTTGATCCGCCGAGCGAATCAGGTCCTGATTCAGGTTGAGTACACGCCAGGCTTGATCGAGCCTCAAGCTCATATCGCCGGGATTAGGTTTTGGCAACACCCCACGTTCGAGTTCCCTGGTTGAAAACGACCCCGTCATCAGCGGATCAGCGTTCACTTCTGCCCTTCTCCAAAAACCGCATTAATTTGTGCCATCACTTCGGGTGTCAACTGCGCCGCCACTGCCAATGATTTCATGTTCTCGCCGACCTGTTCGATGCGCGAGGCACCGGTGATAACGGTGGACACATTCGGATTCTTCAAGCACCACGCAATGGCCAGCTGTGCTGTCGTACAACCAAGCTCCTGTGCAATCAGGCCAAGCTTGGCGACGATGGCATTTTTCGCCGGATCGAGCAGGCTTTCATGCATCCACGCCATGCTCTTCAAGCTGCCACGGCTGTCGGCCGGCACGCCCTTGGCGTACTTGCCTGTCAACAGACCGGAAGCCAAAGGGCTCCAGATGGTTGTACCCAGACCGATTTCCGAATACAGCCGTGCATATTCGCGTTCGACCTTCCTGCGGTTGAACAAATTGTATTCCGGCTGCTCAACGATGGGCTTGTGCAAATGATGCTTGTCCGCAATCTGCCACGCCCCCATGATGTCGGCCGCGCTCCACTCGGAGGTGCCCCAGTAGTTCGCCTTGCCTCGCGCCACCATGTCGTGCATCGCGAACACGGTTTCTTCCAGCGGCGTATTGGGATCAGGCCGATGGCAATAGGCGATGTCCACATAGTCGAGCTGCAGCCTCTTTAGCGAGGCATCGATGGCCTGCATAAGATATTTGCGGTTCAGCGTATTTTTCTCATTTACACCGTCACCAAACTTTGGCGGCAAGCCCCAGAAGAACTTGGTGGAAACGACATAAGTCAGCCGGTCCCAGGCGAGCTTTTTCAGCGCCTGCCCCATCAACTCTTCTGATTTACCGCTCGCATAAACCTCGGCGTTATCAAAGAAGTTCACACCGTGGTCACGCGCAGCAGCCATCAGGTTGAGGGCCGCCGATTCATCGAGTTGGTTGCCGTACGTCACCCAACTGCCAAAAGACAGGGCGGAAACACGCAGTCCTGCGCGTCCGAGTCGTCGATATTCCATATTCATTTGTCCTTCTCATTGTCGATATCTTCATAGGGATTGGCGACGATGACGCGCGTGCGTTTGGGTCCGGCAGCGAAACGTTCGAGCTGCACCAATACCGGAAACAGTGCCTCTAGCCTGGCGCGCGCCTCAACCTCGCTGGTAAATAGCAACGGAGCGCCGCTATCCGCTTTCACATCGTGCCAGATCGTCGCGTTGGCGTCGTCGTCTTGTACCTGCAATTTATAGCTTGGCATGTCTGCACCGGGGGTGGGAATCGGTCAAAGATAACACGTCGGTCGGCCAAAGAGATTCCACTGGACTCAATGTTCAATAGTTGGCTTGCAGCGCCGCTGGTGTCAGCGGTGGTGATAGAAGGTTTCCCTGTACTTGCTCACAGCCTGCGGCCGACAGAAACTCCAACTGTGCGATATGTTCCACGCCTTCTGCAACCACCCGCAGTCCAAGGCTCTTTGCCAGGCTGATGATGCCACGCGTAATTGCGGCATCATCAGGGTCAGTGGTGATGTCGCGCACAAAGGATTGGTCAATCTTCAGTTTATCGATATCGAATCGCTTGAGGTATCCAAGGTTCGAGTAGCCGGTGCCAAAGTCGTCAACCACCAGGCGGAATCCATTTGCACCAAGCTCATAGAGCGTACTCATGGTGATATCGCCTTCGCTGACCAACGCAGTTTCGGTTAGCTCGATCTCCACATCACTGGCTATGAGCCCATTTTCCCGAACTGCTTCGAGCAGCACGTCCACTAGTCGTCGACGCTTGAACTGCACAGCCGATACGTTGATGGTCACCGGAAAATGATCCAGCCCGGCTTCGCGCCAGAGGCGAAGCTGGCCAATAGCTTCTTTGGCGACCCACTCACCAATGGCCACGATCAGGCCGGTTTCTTCTGCCACTGGAATAAACCGGACCGGCTCCACATTGCCGAGACTTTCGCTCTCCCAGCGTATTAATGCTTCGACGCCGACAACCCGACGCTCCGGCAGTTGAAAAATCGGCTGGTATACAAGACTAAATTCATGACGCGGCAAGGCGCGTCGCAACGCGTTTTCAATCGACAGTCGTTCCACGACCTTTTCGTTCATCTCGGCGCGGAAAAAACTGAATTGATTGCGTCCCTCGGCCTTGGAGTGGTACATGGCCAAATCCGCGTTTTTGATGAGATTCTCAAGATCCTTCCCATCGTCCGGCCAGATGGTGATGCCAATTGAAGGGGTAACCGTGAGTTCGTGCCCTGCAACCACGTAAGGCTTGGCAAGGCTTTCAACAATCACTTCGGTAATGCCTGCAAGGTCTTTGATTTCGCCAACACCCGGTAACAACACGATAAATTCATCGCCGCCATGTCGCGATACGGTATCGGTTGTGCGCATCGCTCTGGTAAGGCGCGCCGCGGTTTCGATCAGAATGAGATCCCCAACATGATGCCCAAGTGAATCATTGACATTTTTGAATCGGTCCAGATCGATAAACATGAGGGAAATGGCGCTGCTCTTGCCAGCGGGATTTCCAGCCGCATTTCCAGAGATACGCCCGGCCTGACGTACCGCAAAATCAAATCGGGAGGATAACAACAAGCGGTTCGGTAACCCAGTCAGAAAATCGTATTCTGCCAACTCCCTGATGCGCTCCTCGGTGCGTTTCTTTTCAGTTATATCGCTCCCGACACCCCGATAGCCTGCAAATTGTCCCTCGGCATTGAAAACTGGGTCCCCCGAAACACTACCCCAGAAAATGCCGCCGTCGGGTTTGCTGTAACCATACTGGAAGTCGCGAAATGGCTCATGTGCTTCTACCCGTCGCCGGTGCTCGTCCATCTGCTCGCGGCTGATTCCAAGATAAGGTATATCCCAGCGTGCGCGGCCGTAACGAACAGCCGGATCAAATCCGGTGGAACGATGCATGCCGCCTGATATATGTTTGAACAGGTAGTGATCGTCCTGCTCCCAATACCAGTCGGATGACATTTCAAGTAGGCTCGTTAGGCGCAACTCACTCTGCGCAAGCTTCTCTTCTGCAAGCTTGCGGGCGGTGATGTCAAGCCTGAAACCGATCACGCCGCCGTCGGCTGTTTTGCGGTCCGAGACCAATAGCCAAACATTGTCACCCAGCAAATATTCATGGTCGCCTTCGTCGGGATCGTGGTGGTTTTCGACGAGCGTACGGACGTAGCTTTCTTCGTCCAGCTTCGAATGACGCTCGGCTCCGCGCTGGTAAAAAGCACGCGCGATATCCGCATAGAGCGCGCCAGGCGTGAGTAGGTCAGCGACTTCCTTATAGATTTCGCGAAAGCGTCGGTTGCAAAATACAATGCGGTCATCTCCGCCGTACAGCACCACGCCGGACTGGAGATGCTCGAAAGCTTCAACGACGCGCTTGAGGTTGCCCTCGGCTTGCTCTAGCCGCTTTTGCAGGCTCTCTATCAGCGGACGTTCAGCAGACTCGGCCATGACCAGTTTTCTCGTGACACGGCTTATTTCCGGTACTCAGCGACTTCCTCTTTGAGTGCAATCCACCACACCTTGCCGGTTTCGGAATGTTTGCCACAGGGTGTGACCGTAGAGAACCCGGGATATTTCTTGCCGAGGTTGTTGGGGTCATCGCGTCGTGTGCGGGGCGGCGCAACCAGGCCTTTTTCATCCGACATCATGGGAAACAGCCAGCACCCCATTGGCTTGTACTTCCATTTATGCACACCCTGTTTTACTGCCAACGTCTGCAATGAACACTTGCCATCTGCCTCGGTGAATACGCAACGCGTATTAGAGAAGTGCTCGGGCTTGTTGCGGTAAACGTATTTGCGAATATTGGTTTGCGGGCCGGTTTCGCCTTGCCATTCGCCATCAACGATGTACTTCTTTGGCAGATGCGCAAAGTGTTCCGGGTTCTTAGTGACCACCTTGTGAATCAGCTTGACCTCATCGTCACGCAAGAATGCACCGTCGCTGCAGCAAATACCTTCGCAGACATTGATGTCGCAATAGTGCAGCTTGGTGTGCTTCCTGGGTTTGATCCCGCTTGCTGTGCTCATTCTGTCAATTCCCTGATATCAAAATTACCACCATTGGTAAGTTTTCCATTCACGATCAGTGCAACGATTTCCCGCGCCACGTCGTGCGCATCGCGCAGTACACCATCGGCTTTCATGGCACGAAATCTAGCGACATCCGGAAACTCGCTTTCCGTGGTCTCACGTATCAGCCCCTGCATAGCTGTGTCGACCACGCCAGGTGCGAGAGAACAAATCGACAGCGTCGGATCATTGGCTGATGCCTCAAGCGCCGCGACTCGCGTGGCCATCTCCAGAGCGGCCTTGGCGGCGCAATAGGCTGACCAGCCGGCAATGGCGCGTTTGGCAGCACCGGAAGAAATATTGACGATCAGACGTTGTCTCGTGTGTTCACGCAGGGAATTGGCAAACAGCTGGGAGAGAATCATTGGGGCCGCCACGTTAACCAGCAGATTGCGCCCGGTGTCCGCCGCATTGATTTGATTAAATGCTCCCACCGGTGACACGACGCCAGCATTGTTAATGAGCACCGCATGTTCGAAATGCCCACTACCTGTATAGGCTATGGCTTCGGCAAAAGCCGGCTTGATCGCCGCCAGGTCGCTCACATCCAATCGAATGTTCAACGGCGGTGCGGTGGTGGTCGGCGCCCGCGATAGCGTGATGACAAGGTTGTTTGGGTCTGCCGCCAGCACATCGCGCAATGCCGCGCCGATGCCCTTGGTTGTACCTGTGACGATTGCCAAATTCATTAGGTTCAGGCTTCTTTAAATGGCGGCACCGCAATGCGTGCACGCGAGATCGTTTTCAACGATTGATCGGGCCGCCAGAACTGGCAGCGTATGACCACCTAGCCAAACAATGCGCTGATGCCCGCCTGTGCGATGAGCGCATCGTCCGAAGACTTGACTCCGGATACACCGACCGCACCGATCGTTTCACCATCCACCACGATTGGCACGCCGCCTTCCAAAAAGGTAATGCCCGGCATCGACAGCGCCGAGGTACGGCCATTGTTGACCATGTCTTCATCGCTCTTGGTCGGACGACGGCGCAACGCCGCACTGCGAGCTTTGCCCTGAGCAATCAACACGCTTGAGGGCGCGCAGGCATCCAAACGCAGGAACCCGAGCAAGTGGCCGCCGTCGTCGACGACAGCGATACATACCGCCCAGTTGTTCTTCCGCGCCTCGGCTTCTGCGGCAGCGAGGATTTGTTGGGTGTCCTGAAGCGTCAAATACTGTTTGGTTTTCATGTTTACGATCGGGGGTGAGTTGATAGGAATTATAAACGGAGTCATCGCGCGGCACAGTCGCAAACAAATGACCTTTCGCCGCAACGAAGGCCGCCTGTGGGGTAGCACCTACCTGCTGTGGCGACAGTAGCGTTATTCGAAGCTGGCGCGTGTGTTGCCGAGTGTGGCAATCGGAAAAAGCGGATGCGCACCGAACACTCGGTCAGCTTTTTGGCGGATTAATTTACGATATCCCACCGCATATTTTTATGCCTCGCACAAGAACTGGCGCGGCCTGCAAGCAATAAATCGCAGGCAGTGCCCGCCAATTGGCGTTCTAAATATCAATACGCAGGTATCTCCAGCTAAACCAACCCCGCCAAATATCGCTTCCGCTTTGGCTCCGCGAATCGCTCAATCGCATAGCGAAGCATCGTTCGTGGCATGTCGCGAAAATGGAGTTTCAGAAACGCCTCCTCTTCCTGCTCGCTGACGCGCTTGCCGACTTCACGCAGCATCCAGCCGACTGACTTCTGAATCAAGTCTTCATTGTCCTTTAGCAATAGTCTGGCGATGCGAAAGGTCTCACCGGCGTCGCCATTCTTGATGTAGTGAAACGTCGCCAAAATTGCGATTCGCCGCTCCCACATCGATTTGGATGACGCCAGTCGCGTGAGAATTTTCTCCCGCAATACTGGTTTGTCCCTGAGCCAGCCGCCGACAATGTGTTCGGCCGACATATCCACGAGGTCCCAGTTATTGATGAACTTCGTGCTCTTGAGATAAAGGTCGTAGACGCGCTTTTGTGTCCGTTCATCGCCGCGCTGAAACTGCCGAACCAGCAACATCAACGCAACGGCGCGAGCTTCATGCCAGCCGGATTTGAGCAGCGGCAGTGCGACTTCCACACCGGCATCTTTCAGGTCACGAACAAAGTCGCGAAGCACCGGGACTCTGATGCCGAGAAACTGATCACCTGAACCATATTGACCGGTCCCGGCCTTGAAAAATCGCTGCGCAAACGCCGCTGTGGTAGCGCTTCCCATGCGTGTAAGTGCTGTCAAAGCGTGAGCGGCAGTTGCCGCAGTGGACCCCGGGGGTTGCGCGGGTACTACTGTGCCGCGGGTTTTGCGCCTTGCCTTTGTTGCCATTCGGCCTCCAATTGCGCGCCGGTCTTGTAATGTGGAACACGCGCCGCCAGCCGGTAGTAGCGCATGATGCCGCTGGAACCCTTCAGCTCTGTTGTCCAATAGCGATGAGCTAGGCTCAGATTATTTTTCTCGTCCATCAGGAAATACTTCCGCGAGCCCGCACCACCAAACATGTACAGCTTGCCGTCGATGATTTGCCAAGTATCCGGATCGCCGCCGAATGCCATACCATACACCACGCCGTTTGAGCAGTAGCCGCCAAATTGTGGAACGTACTTCATCGGATCAGCGGTAAACAGCGCCTTGTGCTGCTCGTTAACAAACCGATAGGTCGTGCCTTCATAAATCGCTTTGATTTCAGGGCTGCCCAGCGTGTGCTTGCCCATCGTGAAGTAGGCAACCGGGTCGTGGCCTTTTAGCATCAGATCACTGTCGGCCCCATCCGCCTTGGTGTTGTAAGGACCAACACTGGAACACGCGCCCAATGCGACGACAACGAAGAAACAGAGCGCAAGCCACGCGACGCGCGCCTGCAGGGCCAAATTAAAAACAATCATTGAAATTCCTTTTTCCGCTGGCAGTGGATCACAGTCAAGATTACATCAATGGCTATCCGGCGCGCCACCGCCTGCCGCTATTTGCGGCCTCCAACTATTGCTGGCGTTTTCACTTCAGGTGCATGGCGCCACGGTGCTGACGCAAATGATTCGACCAGAAAACTTACGAACGCCGCGACGCGCGGGCTCTTGTGTTTACCGGGGAGATATAGTGCTGACAACGGCAGTGGTTCACGGTGATGCACATCGGTGAGGATAGGCGTCAGCCAGCCAGCGCGGATACCGTCGCTGACAATGACATCCGCCAGGCGGATGATGCCAACGCCGGTTGCAGCTAGTTGCAGCAGAGTCTCAGCATTGTTGGCGCTAACGTTTCCCTTGACCTCAATCGTCTCGATGCCGCTTCTGGTCGTGAACGGCCATCGGCGCAACTGAGGCGCGGCGCTAATGGATATGCAGTTGTGGTTTAGCAAATCCTGCTGCGACCGCGGCGTGCCGTGTTTCTTTAAATAGGCCGGCGAAGCGCAAATTACCCTCTGCATATCGCAGATTTTTCTCGCTGTCAGCGACGAGTCGCGTAGTACGCCACTGCGAATTGCAACGTCCACCCCTTCCTCAACGAGATCGATGACGCGGTCATTGATGTTGATGTCGATTTCCATTTCCGGGTAGCGCTCCAGGAAGCGCGGCAGCGCCGGCGCCAACTGATGCAGTCCGAAGGCAACACCGGTATTTACTCGCAACAAACCTTTGGGGCTGTTGGAAAAGCGCGTAACCTCTTCCTCAGCTTCTTCAATGTCGATGAGGATGCGCTTGGCACTGTTGAAATAGGCGTCGCCTTCCGCGGTCAAGGCGAGCTTGCGCGTTGTGCGATTCATCAACCGTACGCCGAGTCTGTCTTCGAGCCGGGTCACCAGTTTTGAAAGCGCCGAGGGCGTGAGATCAAGATCGCGCGCGGCGGCGGAAAATCCGCCCAGCTCAACTGATCGTACGAATGCCCGCATTTCCCCTGGCGTGTCCATGGCAGTTCCACTTGTGAAACTAAGTCATTAATGTTGTTCATTATAATTGGATTGTGTGTTGACGGCACGTAATCATATGCTAGGCACATCGCCAAAGTCTGTTTGAAATCGGCTGAAACGCGGCGACAAGCCAAGGCGAGATTTCCCGAAAGGCCAATATGTTTACCCGCAACATCGACACCACCAAGCAAAAAGCAAATCCACTTAGGCTGAACGAAGTTTCGCGCATCGTACGAGAAACTGGCGCTGCGCTTACAGACTGGCTACGGCAACGTCATGAAAGCGCATTGCGCCAGCTGCCAAGCCCGGCGCGCATGCGCTCCGCCAACGCGACGCCCGTTTAAGGGATCACCAAGGCGGCAGTTCGCCTGGAGCGCGTTGACATTGGCATCTTGGTAGGCGCTGAGCAGTCATTGAGAGGGCGGGCATAATGCTTGCGGCGGTATAATCTATCCCCCGCAACAAATTGAAGCTGCCATGAAACGCGTTCGCAACAAATCCCCCCTGCGCCTCGGGCGCGATGCAGAACGGTTGATCACGCTATCGATGGGCCTGGCCGTCTCTGGCAGTCGTGCCGAGGATCGCGTCTGGGAGGCAGAGATTTCGTCATTAGTGGTGAAAGCAATCGAAGCGAGCAATGACCCGACGCTGGAATCAGCACTCGACCACACCTTCAAGAGTAACCCCCTCGCACACGATGTACTCATTGAGCTTATTGAAGCGGCTGCGGAATCAACCCGCCTGACGATGAACGGCGCCAATTGGGATGTGCTGCTGCTAGCATTGCCGATGGTGGCCTGGTCGCGATATGCGATCCCCTCAGGTGCGGTGCCACAGGAAATCAGTGACGACGTCGTCACCCATTTGCAGGCGCATGTGCTGGCACGCGATGCACGCGCTGCCATGAGCCCATATCTTTATAGCATCGACCAGATGCCGCGTGATTTCTCCAGCGTGCGCAAAATGACGGTGAAGCTCGGTAGCGCCGCAATAGACCAGACGCGCCCGCGTTTTGACTTTTCGCACGCGCCGGAAACGGCGCCGCTGCTCGCTGACTCACGTTTTTTACTCGCCGCCGTGGCGGTCCCGGAAGGCGCAGCACTTTTTCGCTGGCAGGAGAAAACTGAGAAACTCAATCGCACTGACTGTCTTGAGCGCTGGGTTGCCCAAGGGCGGCCAAACCTGGCCAGATTGCTGCCTGGGACCGCTTTTGAATGTTGCCTGCCGGACGCCTATTTCCACAATTGCCGCGAATCTGACCGGCGTGTGCGGCCGTATGCCCTGCGTGCCGCCGTCGGCTTCCTTGAGGACACACTGAAGACGGGTCCGGAACATTTGCGCGCCATCATTGCCGGCGTCGGCGATGAAATCGTCGATGAATATCGCATCGCCTTCACCGCGCGCGGTCAGGACGACGTCGTGCATGGCGTGGTGTGGCCGCTATTCGGTCGCGAAGACGACGAGAACGCCGAGGTCAGTCAGCGAACGCCGCGCGAGGAAATCGAAGCCATCTTCAAAGAGTGCAAGATCGGTGAGGTGCTGAAACTGCCCGAACTGTTTGCCCCCGAGTTCTGCGAAGACTGTGGTGCGCCGCTGTTCGTCGACGCCGACAAGGAGATGGTGCACGCGGAGTTGCCCGAAGAGGCGGATGCGGCCCCGGCGCACTATCACTAGCGCTGTAAAAAGCTAGAAAGACAAGACCTAGCACTGGGGCGGCTGTTGGCATGAAATCGGCCCAAACGCCGCGCCAATCGGCGTTCTACGTCGACGCGACATTGCTTTGTGTGGTGCTGGAATATGCAGGCCGCTCCCGCTTCCCTAACGTTCAATTTTGGTTTGCACAGACTCGACCCGCGATTAGGGTGCCTGTGCGCTTTTTCACATTGATAGCCATGCCCCTCGTGTAGAGTGTGGTTGGTGTCAACCACTAACAAGTAGTTTCATTGCGTGCCTCGTTGTATTGGCGTGGAGAGTTGCGTTGCTCCCGGGATGGCGCCAACCAAGTTTTGCATCGTTGCAATCCGTTCAGGTTTTCCAACTCGCATTGCCGTCGCCGCGCTTACCGTACGGCGCGTGATGAGCCAGAGAACGTGCAAATTTCCAGGGGCATTCAATATCATGAAGCTGTTCGAAAAAACCTCACTTCTCCAGGTCTCGGCCACTGTATTTGCGTGCGTATTTGCGTGTTCTATAGGCAACACCTGGTCGCAAACAGCAGGCGCGCCGACGATAGGCAGTGCCGTTGCCGGCAATGCGCAAGTATTCGTCGCGTTTACCGCGCCGGTGTCCAGCGGCGGCAGCCCCATTACGTCCTATACGGCGTCCTGCGGTCCGGGCGGGGCTCCGCCGGCCACGTTCAGTAACAACTCTACTTCACCCATTGCTGTAGCCGGATTGGTCAACGGCGTCACCTACGATTGCGCTGTCGTGGCCAACAACGATTCGGGTAGCAGTGCGCCTTCCGGAATTGTTTCAGTTACGCCCACAGCATCAGCTCCGCTATTGCTCATTGGCGTAAAGTCCCGCAAAGCGCACGGCGGTGCCGGTTTGTTTGATTTGAGCATCGATAGTAGTGTCGCGATGGGTGGTCCAGTCAGCGTGGAGCCACGCGCAGGCAATCCCGGTCACAGCATCGTCTTTCAGTTTAATGCCACGGTCAACTCATCAGGTCCCGCAAGTGTGGTCGATGAAGCGGCTGCGGCTGTGACATCTATAACGACACGATTCGCAAACGAACTCACGGTTTCGCTCGCGGGGCTCGCCGACAACAAAAGCCTGACCATCTCAGTGCCGTCCGTGAACAACACGGCAGTAGGTGCCTCAGCCTCCATGGGGTTTTTGGTGGGCGATGTCAACAACTCGCGATCCGTCAATGCCAGCGATATCAGTGCAGTAAAGGCACGTGCGGGACAGTCTGCAACCGAGGCAAGTTTCAGATACGACATCAATACCAGCGGCGCCATCAATTCAAGCGACATCTCCGCCGTAAAGGCACGCGCGGGCGCGGTGCTCGTGGGATCGACGGTGGCACCCGCGTCAGGTACGATCATGTTCGTCACACAGGTGCCGACCATGAACGACTTCGCGAGTCGCGCATCGACGTTCGGCAATCATCGCGCGAGCATGGATGCCGTTGCGCGCGGTGGCGACTTGATGATTCGCTACGGCGACGGCACCCTGCGTAACTTGACGGCGGAAGCTGGCTTTGGCATGTCCGGCATGCAGGGCGCTAATGCCATAGCCGTTCGCGAGCCGACCGTGCACTGGAGCGGAGCCAAGGCCATATTCAGCATGGTGGTCGGCGCACCGACCACGCAATATCAGGTGAAGACGTTTTACTGGCAACTTTATGAAGTGACCGGACTCGCCAAAGGGCAGGTTGCCACCATCACCAAGGTGCCAAATCAGCCAGCTACTTTTAACAACGTTTCGCCGTTTTACAGTACCGACGACCGCGTGTTGTTCACCTCCGACCGACCACGCAACGGGCTTGCACACCTGTACCCACAGCTGGACGAATATGAAAGCACGGCAACAGTAACGGGTATCTGGAGCCTCAATCCGACAACTACCGAACTGCGCCTGCTCAATCACACGCCTAGCGGCACATTTTCTCCAAGCATCGACAGTTTTGGCCGGGTAGTCTTCATACGCTGGGATCACTTGCAGCGTGATCAGCAGGCCGACGCTGATAATGCGATGCCCGCTTCACCACCAAATGGTTCGTTCAATTTTGTCGACGAAAGTGCGGGCGCTGCAGCGGTGAACAATCGCAACGAAGTTTTTCCCGAAACACGCGCCGACAGCGTGAGCGCGGCGTTCGGCCCCGTAAACGGGTACACCTCGAATTTCTTTACGCCATGGCAGATGAACGAGGATGGCACAGAAGAGGAAACGCTCAACCATGTGGGGCGCCATGAACTTCAGGTGAACGAATATCTGCCATCCTCATTCGCTGGCGATCCTGCATTGAAGTACGCCACCAACAGTGCGCTGAACATCGCCAACAAGAAATCCGTGCGCATGGACGGCGGGCTATTTCACCTTCGCGAAGATCCAGCCAAGCCGGGGACCTACGTCGGTATCGCGGCGCGCGAGTTCGGATCACTAACCACGGATCAGATCGTCAAGCTCAGCGGCGCGCCAAATTTGTCTGGCGAAGGCATGACATTGAGCAACGTGACCGCGCCAGGTACGGGCTTGGCATCGCCGGGGGGACGGTTTCGCAACCCGCTGCCGTTGCTGTCGGGCGCGTTGATCGCCAGCCACACACCGGCAACATCAGCAACGGTGGGACTGATCACGGAATTTCTGCTCAAGCCGTTGACGTTGGACAGCGTCTCACAACTTTATTTGCCCGGTGCGTCACTGACCGGCGGAATCGTAAAAGCGGTGTCTTGGTGGAGTCCGGATACTTTACAGAGTTTTGCCGGGACTCTCTGGGAACTGGAGGCGGTAGAGGTTGCGGCCAGATCACGGCCCAACCCTTCAGTATCGGTGCTGGAAGCGCCCGAAAGCGCGGTATTCAACGAAGAGCAGGTTAGCGAATCATCGTTTCGCGCCTGGCTGAAAACCAATGATCTGGCGCTGATCGTCACCCGTAACCAGACCTCGCGCGACCGCGCCGATCTCCAGCAGCCGTTCAATCTCCAGGTTCCCGGCGGCGCGAAAACAGCAGCGCCGGGCACCGGCAAGGTCTATGACATTTCGAATTTCCAGATTTATCAGGCGGATCAAATTCGCGGCTATGGCGGCGGCAAAGTTGGACGGCGTCCAATTGCCCAGCCGATGCATGACGCGGCAGGGAAAAATCCTGCGAACCCTGGCGGGCCCGTCGGCAGCGTCAAGATAGCCAGCGATGGCTCGACGGCAGCATTCGTACCTGCGCGCCGTGCACTCGCCTGGCAAACCACCGACGCAGCAGGTAATCCGGTCGTACGTGAACGCGTGTGGATCACCATGCAGCCGGGGGAGGTACGCGTATGCGCCTCATGTCACGGCGTCAATTCAAAAGATCAGGCTGGGAATGGCACGCCGACCAACAAACCGGAAGCGTTGCGTGAGTTGCTTCGGACGTGGAAGCTGCTTCCATAGTACTTGGCGACAGCTGTCGCGCTACCGCTCCAGGCGTTGCTTCTCGGCATTTACGCCACGACAAGATGCGGTGGCCGTACCGGATCAAAGTCAATCCAGTCGCCGTCGCGCCATTGTCCATCTGCCTGCTCTATGTCTTTGGCACCGGCGTTGCGCAGATCGTTAATCACAAATCTCTCTATGCCTGAACCCGGGATACGAATGGCAAGGATGACGCCTGCTGGCCGCAATTTCGGCAGTTCTTGCGACTGTTCATCTTGCATGCCACCCATTGCACCTACCAATGATCCGGTGTATGCCGCCACGCCCGCCGCGGCCAGTGCGACAACTGGACCACCCGCCATCCCGACGACACCGGCGGTCAGCCCGGCAGCGAGTGCCGCTGTGGCTGTCGTTCCGCTTTCTGCCTCCAGCCCCGAATTCGTTTCACTTTCTCCGCTGGATAGTCCTGTGCCGTGCTGCCCCGGCGGGTTGTTATGAAAGACACACATATCGACCCGGTCGACGTAGCGAACAATGGCTGCCGCAGCGACGTCCGCTTTGGCCTTGGTTTCGAAACGGCCTGCAATGATGTGATCCACTGTGTTCCCCTTTATCGTCGCGAACGCCGGCCAACGATTGGTTGGACGTCTCTACAAACATATTAGGCGGTCATTCACGACTGCATCTGTCGGTCGCCATGGGATGTCCTTGTAGGACGCGGCACTACTATGTGCTCGCGGCTACCCGGAAAATTTAGAGGGATTAATCCAAATTTTCTGCGTAAAACAACTTATCGGAGCGCTCTAGCCTTCTTGAAAAAGCTGTTTGATCGCTGGTTGCGCCACGCAAGGGCGAAAACATATTGCCTGTTGTCATCACAGCGTCATCCGCTTTCGAGAGGTTTTAGCCCGCAGCGCATCAATGGCAAGAATGCTATTGATCGTGCTGATCGTTACTAACTTTCAAAGGAATCGTATGCACATCCGTAATCGTTACTTCAACAATACGCCTCGTGCCACCAACTGTCTGGCTAACGTTGGTTCAGGACGTACGCACAACACGCTACTCATTGCCGCGATTGTCGCGGTCGCGCTCTCAGCGTGCGGTAAGTCAGAAGTGCCAATTTCGACGGCAGATCGCGTCAAAATAGTGGAAGAGAAGCAAAAAACTGATCCAAATTTTCATTTGGAAAAGAAGACCACTGAAACCACGTCAAGTAAGCCAACCGCAGTAGCGACCCCTGTGCCGGTCACCGTTCAGGCCGAACCATCCAAGCCGTCAGCAAAAATGTAAGCAATGCGCCGCGTGCCGCTCAGCTAGCGCGAGCGGTGCGCGAAACCATCCAACCCTTGGGCGAAAAGCCTTACTTGGCCTTTTCCAGCATCGCCGTGAAGAATTTGGTGACGCCCTCGCGCCCCATCTTGCGGGCATCCGCCAGTTCGCCGCCATCGGTCTGATATGCGACGCTGCCATTCGCGCGCAGCAGCACCACAGACGGAATGCCTTTTTTGACGACGTTGCCATAAACCGCGGTGACATCCTTGTTTCGATCGAAGCGACCTACGTCCACTTTCACAACAGACAATCGATCATTCACCAACTTTGCAAGTTCACCCTGGTGCATTTCGATGTCGAGCATCTTGCAGTCACCGCACCAGTTGGCGCCAAAGACAATCAGCGCTGATTTATGTTCCGCTTGGGCCGCCTTGAGCGCGGCTTGAATGTGCTCCGTGGCATTGGCCGATTCGTCGTAGGGCTTCTTGTCGTCGGCCAAGGCCATGTTGAAAATCGAGGTGAAGGCCAACAATGCGAATAACTTTTTCATGATCATCATCCTTTCAGATACTTTGGTTCAGGGCTTAAGCGCGCGATACAGAAACGGCAGGCTACGTTCCATCCGGTAATCGATGCCTGAATGCGTATCGTCGAACTCTTCGTAAGTGTGCTTCACGCTAGCAGCAGTCAGGCGTTTGGAAAGGATCCTGGCCCCGTAGTGAATATTGTATTGGTCACGCCAACCACAATCGACAAAAATGCCTTTCAGCGTTCTGAGGTTGACTCTATATTTGTCGACCAGTTCAATGGGATCGTGCTTTTGCCATTGCTTCCAGCGTTGCTCGATGCGCTCGCCGGTTTCAAGATTGAACGGCAGTCGAAAACCAAGGGGCGCCTTGGGATCAGGATCATAGCTGGCCGCCATCGCCAGCATCATCATGGTATGACCCTCCGCATCGGATAACTTTTCCTTCTTCCAGATGCTGTCGAGAAAGTTTTTTACGCGACCATCGTCCATGCCCTTCGCCGCACCCTTCTCCTCTTTCAGCACCTTGATCGCACCAGCCTCCCGCTTTATCAAGCGATGCTTCATCAACTCGGTCAATGCATTTGGCCAGTCGTGCATGTAGACGAAATCAAAATAGGCGTCGCCCGAATGGGTAGCAATTGCACCCCAGTATTTTGCATACTTCATGCCGTGAATGATGGCACCATAGCCGCCGGAAGATTTGCCGAAGCAACCGCGATGCTCACGCGAGGCGAGCGTGCGAAATTCTTTATCTACGAAAGGGATCAGCTCTTTGGTGAGGTAGTCAGCATAGTTCCCGATGGCCGAAGAATTGATGTATTGGTTTCCGCCGAGAGCGGTAAAGCAGTCCGGAAACACGAGGATGGTCGGTCCCATCTTGCCCTCATGAATCAGCCGCGCGGCACGCTCGGGAATGTTCTCATCAAGATTCCTCCAGTTGATGTGGCTCAATCCGGAGCCCATGAACCCCACCAGGTCATACAAAACCGGGAATCGCTTTCCCTTTGGTTGCCTTGCCACCAGCGCTTCGTCGTATTGCGGCGGCAACCACACTGCGAGCTTACGTTGATGCGGATCGCCTAGCGCGTTGTCTGCGAGTACGGCTGAGGTGTGCTCAAGGATGACGGTTCGGCCTTGCGGCCAGGTGGGACGTTTAAGCGCCATGTCTGCTTACTCCGGAAAATGCGATTGTGATTTCACATTTTCGCACGGTGCCTGATTGAGTGAGCAACGCCCTGCGCTCGAGCTGCCCGCCGTCTGGAAACTTCAATGTAGGCGGCATCGCTCGTAAAAAAGTCGGTCACCTACGCTTGGCAGTCACGACTATGGTTTCCATTCTGGCAACTGCTTCAGCCTGATCTACCGGTGCGGAGTGTGCTGTCATTGCTACGCCTTCCGCATCTGTTGCCGCCTGCGATACTTCATAGCCGCCGACCAGCAGACCTGTTACCACCACCGCGAATGCCGTCGCAATATAACTGTTGGAGTGTGAAACGTTGTAGCCAGTGTATTTGTTCAAAAAGTTTTTCATGATGTGCTCCGTTTACTCCGATCATTGGGTTGGGTTGAAAAAATCATTTACTGCGTGGCCGCACTTTAGGCCCGCCGCTGCAATCGCAGAAGTGCATTGCGACGAATCGCAGAAAAAGCTGGTTGAAGTACCCGTATCGGCGTGCCGTGCTGCTTGTAGAGACTGCGTATCGCGAACCGTGATACATGCTTATTTGCGTTCTTTGATGCGAAAGGTTCCCGATTCAACCGTATCGCTGCCGTTGTGGCGGCTGGTGTCCGATGGTTTGACTGCTAAAATCAGCAGGTCATTCACAAGGAGCGAGTCATGACCATTTCCCTGTATCAGGCGTCGGTTCCCGTCATTCAGAAATCCCTGACTGCGCTAAAAGGCGTACTCGCGAAAGGTGCCGCACACGCCGCAGCAAAGAAGATCGACGAAACCGTGTTCCTGACTTCACGTCTTTATCCCGACATGTTTCCGCTGACACGCCAGGTGCAGATCGCCGCAGACTTTGGCAAAGGCCCGGTCGCGCGCCTTGCTGGTGTTGAGCTACCGAAATATGACGATACCGAAGCGACGTTTTCGGAGCTGGACACCCGCATCGACAAAACTCTCGCCTTCGTCGGCACCTTCACGCCTGCACAGATCGATGGCCAGGAAGATCGCGATATTCATCTCACCATCGCCGGCAATCCGGTGGCGTTTAAAGGACAACCGTACCTATTGCATTTTGCGACGCCAAATCTCTACTTCCATATGTCGATGGTCTACGCAATCCTGCGCCACAATGGTGTGGACGTTGGCAAACGTGATTTCATCGGTGGCTTCTAACTTGACAATCACAAAGGTTGGCTCGCGCTGGATGCTGTTTGCCCGGCGTGGCGCGCTTTCGCTGCTGGGCGTTGCCCTGCTCGCCTATGCCGCAATCGTGGCATACGTTTATTTTCGGCAGGAAGGATTGATTTTCCAGCCGGTACCGCTGAGCCCGGATCACAAATTCACCATGCCTGATGTACAGGAAGTGAAAATACCGGTTGCCGGTGCCGAGTTGTCTGCTCTGCACCTGCGTCTGTCCGACCCCAAAGGCGTCGTGTTCTTTCTGCATGGCAACGGCGGTAATCTGCAAACCTGGTTGACAAGCGTGGACTTTTATCGGCGCGTTAATTACGACCTGTTCATCATCGATTACCGTGGTTATGGCAAGAGTAGCGGCAAGATCGAAAGCGAAGAACAACTTCACGACGACATGCGAATCGCGTGGAACAAAATTTCGCCGCTTTACGTTGGCAAGAAGCTGGTCGTCTATGGTCGCTCTCTTGGTACCGGGTTGGCAACAAGACTTGCCAGCGACGTCCAACCTGACCTGACCGTGCTGGTATCGCCCTATGAGAGTCTCAAGGCGATCGGTGACGCGCACTATCCATGGCTACCCGACTTCGTCAATCGTTACCCCATACGCAGCGACCAATGGATCACCAAGATCAAAGGCCCGGTGATCATCGAACACGGCGACCTGGATACATTGATCGGTCTGTCGCATGGCGAAAAGCTCAAGCAACTACGCACCGGCACGGAGCTGGTGGTGGTGACCGGCGCTGGCCACAACGACATCCACAAATTTCCCAAGTACCTTGATACCTTGTCTGATCGCCTGAAGAATTTGTAGCGCTATTTTTGGGTGGTATCGATCACGCGTACATTTTCCTTGCGTGACTTGCCATCACGCAACACCGTAAGTTCTGCAGCGTTGCCGATCCCGACCCGATCCAACTCGGCGATAAAAGTGGAGAGCGATTCCACTTCGCGACCGTTGACCGCCGTAATCACGTCGCCTAGTTCGCCGCTACGCCGCGACAATGGTTTTAAACCCGCAATTGCTGCCGGCGAGCGAGCGCGCACCTGCTCGATGACAACCCCCTTAATGCCATTCTGCGCGACGATGACGGGGTTAACAGGTGTGATGCCGATACCGGGTGCGGCAGCGTAGCCGCGCGCGATGAGCTGAGGCACGATACGATTGACGAGGTCCACGGGAATAGCGAAACCCACGCCTGCCGAACTACCTGAATTTGAGCGAATCTGCGAATTGACGCCGATAAGCCGACCAGCGGTATCGAGCAACGGCCCGCCGGAATTGCCGGGATTGATTGCGGCATCGGTCTGGATTCCACCGGATATTTCTGCATATTCCTGTGTCGGCAAATAGCGATCCAGTGCCGAAATTACGCCTTGAGTAAGGGTCCGCGAGAGTCCGAACGGTTTGCCAATGGCGATGACCGATTGGCCGATCTTGAGATCACGCGAGGTACCAAGTGGAATCGGCTTCAGGCCAGCCGGAATTTGCGAAAGTTTCACCACCGCAAGATCGTAGTCAGCAGAACCACCAACAAATGTCGCGGGCACCGGCTCCTTGCCAGTGTCGAGTTGAACAGTCACCTTGCGTGCGTCCTGAATGACATGGAAATTGGTGACCACGTGACCTTGCGTATCCCACACAAAGCCCGAACCAGCTCCACGTTCCAGTCCGGTTCCGAAGAAGCCGCGTTGCACCAGGTTCTCGGTCGTGATGTAGGCGACCGATGGAGCCGCTGCTTCAAACAACGCGATCAGGTTGCGTTCGCCTTCAAGCAATTGTCCGCGCGGCGTAACCGCCCGCGGGTTCACAGGCTTGTCTGCGGCCTCCCGCTGCGCGGACGTGACACTGGTGGCTGACAGCGCCGCGATGACTGCTGCCGTGATGACGAGAGCGGCATAGGTGGTTCTTTTTTTCATAATCCTGGAGGAGTGAAGTAGTGCGAATGTGGTTTGACGGTACTTTGCGGCGAAGATTCCACGCGGTGGTAAATTGGGCTCGACCCAATATTAAACCAGCCCGCGGCTCGTGTCGTAGAACCAGCAAAGACCAGCCTCCTGGCGCGCTTCTGCCCGGTGATGCCCGTCGATACTGGGCCTTGTTACGGAACTATCTCGACTGCAACATCGCGACTGTCTGCCCTTCCCTCTTCATCAACCACCCGCAACACATAGCGTCCGGCGCGCGGCGGATTCCACGCCAGCGACTCTCCCGCCTTGGCCACGCCCAGAAATGCGTCGTTGGAAAACCAGAACAGCTTGCCGCGATTGCCGCCGCCGTTGCCCTCTGCGCGCAGCGAAATCGGCACCATGGCGGAGAGACGTGAGGTATAGGTGACTGCTTTGAGCGGAGAAACAATCTGCGGCTCGCTGGACGCAATATTGTCGGCAGCGCCACGCATACAATCGGGCAATCTGGGCGCATCGCGGCGCGGCATGCCGGCATCGCGAAATATTTTCTGCATATCGGAGGGCCAGTATTCGATCACTTGCCAATGCGTGTTCGGGCCCTCGTCACACACCGCTTCACCGGTGCGGCGGTCTAACAAAACACGCCGATGCAGACTGGAAATTCGGATCGGTGATTTACCGGGCATGAACCAGCTGGATACACGAGTAGGACAATACGCGTTGGGTAAATCCCCCGTCGCGGCGCATACCTCCACGCGCGTCAATTTACGCGGCGGCAATCGCGGATTGGTGTCCCGCGCAAGCAATCCTTCGTTGCGCAGTCCATCGACAATATTGAAGAACAATGGTGCCGCTGCCGAGATGCCGATGAATGACTGGTTACTGCTACCGTCGAAATTGCCAACCCAGACGATCAGTACGTAGCGGCCGAAGGTACCCGCCGTCCACGCATCGCGGAAGCCCCATGAAGTGCCGGTCTTCCAGGCGACCGCTGGTTGTGCGGGCAGGCCGGTGTCTGGGCGCGGGTTGGTTTTGAGCATGTCGAGGGTGACGTAGGCGGCTTCTTCTGAGATCACGCGTGTGGAAACACCGACGCCCTCTCCCGACCTCGGCTGCGCCGCGGCCACCCTCTCCCGCTTGCGGTAGAGGGGCTGGGGGAGAGGGGGTGCAGCGGGAGACAACGCTGACGCATAACGTATCTCTTTGAGCTCACCCCCATTGGCCAACATCGCATACATCCGCGCAAGCTCTTCCATCGTCACTTCCCCGCCCCCCAACGTCAGCGCGAGCCCGTAGTGCTTTTCGCTGGCCAGATTGGAAACACCCGACGTCTTCATCAGATCGTACAAACTCGGGCGCGTGAGCCGGGCTGCAACCGAGACGGCGGGAATATTGCGACTACGTGTCAGCGCTTCCTGTACGGTGATTGGCCCGACAAAACGACCATCGAAATTCTCCGGGCTGAATGGGCCGAACGCGGTCGGCGCATCTTTGAGAACGGTCATGGGGTGCAGCACACCCTGATCGAATGCCAGCGCATAAATGAATGGCTTCAGCGTCGAGCCCGGCGAACGCTTGGCCAGCACGCCATTGACCTGCCCGTCGATATCGTCGTCGTTGAACTTTGCCGAACCAACCAGCGCTTTCACCTGCATGGTTTCCGTGTCGAGCAAGATGGCAGACGCGTTGCGCATGCCGGTCTCGCGCTGTTGCTCGATGCGCTGCGCGATGCTGCGCTCCAACGCGTTCTGCATCTTCAGGTCGATGCTGGAAAATATTTCGCCTTGGCCTCCCTTTAGCAACTGGTTGACCAGATGTGGCGCACGGAACGGGAGTGCTGCCGCAGGTTTCGGCGCAATGGCGTGGCTGGCGCCGAGTCGCTCGTCTCCGGGATGCGTGGCAAGCCAGAGTGCGGCGATGCGCGCGCGCGCATCAACCGTCGCCGTCGAAGTCACTTTGTTGCCGCCACGCGCGGCGGGATTCTGCGGGATCACGGCAAGCGTGAACACTTCGGGTAACGTCAGGTCAGCTGCGCGCTTTTGAAAAAAGACCAGACTCGCTGCGCCGACGCCCTCGATATTGCCGCCATAGGGCGCGAAATTAAGATAAGCCTCAAGGATGTCGTGCTTGCTGTAACGCGCTTCGAGCCAGCACGCTGCTGCGATCTGCTGCAGCTTGCCGCTCATTGTTCGGCTGTCGATGCCGTAACGCTTGCGTGCAAGTTGCATGGTCAATGTCGAGCCACCCATGCGCCGGTCTCCCGCAATCGTCGCGACTGCGCTGCGCACAATTGCGGCTGGATTCACGCCTGGATGCAGGTAGAACCAGCGGTCTTCATAGCGCATGACGGCTTCAACAACCTTTGGCGAAATTGCTTCCAGTGGTGTCCATAGGCGGTATTGCTCGTCGGCGGCGGTCGTGAGGCGCAGCAGCGTGCCGTCTTCGGCGTAGACGGCGCTGGAGTATTGGGCGAAGTCGCGTAGGGGAGGCTTGGGGAGGAGGCGGAGAAATAGCAACGCGAAGACAATGAGCAGTATTGCAGTTATTAACAGCTTATCCCTCACCCTCCGCCCTCTGCTTCGCTTCAAGTGTGCCCTTGTCCCAAGGGAGAGGGAGAGGGAACTTAGAGCACATGGCAGCACA
The DNA here is from genome assembly GCA_038321965.1 of Burkholderiales bacterium. Lineage (GTDB taxonomy): Bacteria > Pseudomonadota > Gammaproteobacteria > Burkholderiales > Usitatibacteraceae > UKL13-2. The sequence continues at coordinate 44,001 of JBBQFL010000002.1, forward strand.
CTCCCTCTCCCTTGGGAGAGGGTTAGGGGTGAGGGACTCGCAACTGGATCATCCATGCTCATTCCGGGAAACTACTTCCCCGCCCTCTCAACCACAATCTTCCCCGGCATCGAGCGCGCCTGCACATCGCGCTCGTACATCGACTCGCCATATGCAGGCGGCACCACGAACGTGCCAACATTGGTTGCGCGGATGCGATAGCGGTACTCGGACACCGCCGCGGTCACGCTGCCGTACATCACCACACGTTCCTCGCGCACATCCGCGTACTCGACGCTCCAGCCACCGACATTGCCCAGACGATTCACGAATGCGCCTTTCTTGGCAGGCGCAACACTCGGCGCATCGATCGGGTTCAACACGGGTTCGAACCCACCCGGCAGCAGATCCACCAGCGCCACATTCGGCACCAAGTCTCGGCCGATGCTACGGAACTTGAGGCGCACCGTGAGTTCCTGCCCGACTTTCACCGTGGTCACCGGTTTGCCTTCCGCATCGACATAGTCGCGGATGATTTCCATACCGGATTTCAGTTCGCTCATCGGTGGTGCTTTGTCGAAGCCTGACTCGGAGACCGCAAAGTAGGTCGGCAAATTCGCCTCGTTACCGAATTTCAATTTTGCGACATTGGATGAGAACGGCACCCGCGGAATCAGGTTGGCGGGCAAGGTCAACGCGGTTGCTTTGCCGTCTTTAGCAATTTCGGTGATGCTCATTTTGCCCACGATCTTGTCCTCAACCTGCGACGCGTAAGCATCGAGTGCCAGCACAACATACGCCGCCGAATGCGTATTGAAGCGCCCGTCCTGAATCGATTTCACCATTGCACCGAGTGTGGCGAAATCGAGTTTCTTCGCGCGCTCCGGGAAGTGTTTCGATGCGATATACAGCGTCTGCGCATCGCGAATCGTTGAGTCGTAGTAACGCTCGTACCTATATGGCTCGCCGCGTTTCTGCAATTGCGCTAATGGTTCATCCATCAACTTGGCCGCCTGCTTCTCGTCTTTCATCAGTTTGTAGCTGGCGGCGAGGAATACCGCGATCGAATCCTTCTGCCAGTTGCTGGTAACAGTGATCGGATATTTCTTGTCCAGCGTTTCGCGCAGGGCTGCTAGATAAGTTGCGGTCACCGTACCCTGGCGCGTGAGCAGGTAGGCTGCGTACGCGCGGCTGCGTATGTCGTGAATGTCTTTGGCAGGACTGCCGGCGAGTTGCTGCAGCCAGCTATTGCCCTTCGCGAGCAAATCAGGCGGCACGTTGTAGCCACGCTCACCAGCCTCGATCAACATGTGCATTGCATAGACAGAAGCATATTCGTCCGCCTCGACCGATGCGGTCCATAGACCAAATCCACCTTCCGCATTCTGCCGCGAACGCAATACACCTACCGCCGAGGCGAACGCTTGTTGCGCCTTAGCAGCGCCATCCTTCTGATTCACGTTGCCAAACTCCGGCCGCTGGCCGAGCACCACCGCCGGGAACGCGCGGCTGGTGATCTGCTCGGTGCACAGATGCGGGAAGCTGTCGAGATACGCCATCAGACCATTGGCAATCACCAGCGGCAGGGGCGATACCGCTGCCTCGGCCTTACGGTATTCGGCAAACACATCGCGCTTGACCGGTACGTCCTGCGCGCCCGTGAAGCTGCCCACTGTCACCTGTGTGTAATACGGCCCGGCGGGACGCACGCTCACATCGGTGCCAAGTTTTGCGGACTTGTCCGGCTGACCATTCAGGCTAGCTGAGAACGTCATGGTCGCCGAGCCTAGTTTCACGGCGGCCCCCGTCTTTGCTTTCAGCTTGTAGATTGCGACACTCTCCTTTTTCTCGCCGATCTTCAAGGTCTGCGTTTCACTGCCGACAACTTCCAGATGCGCAGAGGTTTTCAACGCCACCGCCACCTGCGCGTCTTTGCCTGAGCCCGCGACGTTGTTGGCAACGCCCACCGAGACCTCGAATTCATCTCCCGGCGTAACCGCCAGCGGCGCATTTGGCGACAGCACGAAATCGCCCTGCACGATGGCCTTGCCGCTGAGCGTGCCGATAGTGGAATCGCTCACCGCCACCGCCATCAAGCGCAGCGTGCCATTAAAGGTCTCCGGCACTGTGTAGCTGAATTCCTGTTCGCCGTTGACATCGACAATGCCTGACCAGTACACCGCCGGCTTGTCGCGTTTGCGTTTGAACGGGTTCAGGTTCTTGCCCAGCGCGCCTTCGGCATCACCGCCCGGTGCGGCGGCCTGCATGATTTTCTTGAACTCGGGCAGGATCAAGTCGAGGATCTGCGAGGTACGCACATCGAGCGAGCGCTTCTGGAAGAAATGCGCCAGTGGATCGGCCTCTTTGTAGCGTGCCACTTGAAGAATGCCCTCGTCGACCGCGAACACCACCGCACGCGTCGGCTGCGCCGCGCTGAGTTTGATTTTCAGCACCTCACCCGGCTTCACTTTTGCGGGCGCCGTGAAGGTCAGCTTGTTAGTGCGCTTCGCCAGATTGACCGAGAACGGCACCGTACCATACGACAACGGGCTCATGAAAATTTCATCCGAGCCTGGATCGCGGATGAACTGCACCGTGACGTAACCATTGCCCTCAAAGTCTGCCGGCAGTTTGATTTTTTGCACCGACGCCTGCGTGCCCGCCTTGAACCATTGATGCGCATAGACTTTGTCACGCTCGATGGTGATCAGCCCGGCACCGGCATAAGGCGCACGGATGCTGATTTCGATATCGTCGCCCGCAGTCACATCCCGGCTCTTCAACGTGAGTTGCAGTTCGGCGTTGCGATCCAGCGAGCGCGTGACATTACCTGCACCAGCGACACTGAATTCGATGCGGTTCTGCTCGACACCTTCGGCATTGCGGATGCGATAGAAGAAGGTGCCCGGTGTGCCCGTCTCCAGCGGCAGATTGAGCCCGGCTGCAGGCACAGCCAGTACGCTTTCCTTGATCGCGATTTCTTTTGCGCGCGACTCGTACTTATAGGTGCCATTGGGCTGCTTGAGCAGCACTGATACAAAGCGGCGCTCGACGAGTTCGAGCTTCAGATCGCTGAGCGCGATTTTCTTTGCTTTCGAATCGATCACGACCAGATTGACGGTGCGCACTGAGCCGCGCGATACATAACCAAGATCGCCATCAGGTTTATAGCCAACGAGGTACGGCAGCTCTGACACCAGCATCGCGGTATCAGCCGCCACACTGCGTCCGCCTTCAGGCTCGAAGGCGCGCGCGAGGAAGTGCAGGCGATAGGTGGCACGCGCGTAACGGTCCAGTCCGAGTGCGAACTCAACGTTGCCGTCGTCGTCGGTGGTGGCATCACTGAGCTTGTCCGAATAGCCTTCCTTGGCGCGCAGCGGATCGTAGAAGCGATGATCGGGATAGCTGCGGAATGCGGGAAACGCGGGTTGCAACGTCAGCGTCGCTTCGACGCGCCGATTGGTCGCGGGGGTGCCGAAGAGATTCTGCACATTCACTTTGCCTTTCAATTCAGTCGGCGACACCCAGCCCTCAGCCACTTCGTTCGATAGCTTGGCGACCACTTTCATACGGTCGGGCAGGAATTCCTGCACGCGCACCGTGACCGCGCCTAGTTGCGTATTTGCCTGGCCGTCTTTGACGGTATAGAGCGTCACGGTGTAATTGCCGGTCGGCGAGGTTTCCTGCGTCGTATAGGTCAGCTCATTAAAGCCACCCACGCCGAGCTTGATTTTTTCGCGCTTCACCGAGAGGCCACGCGGATCGGTGACATCGACTTCGAGCGGAATGCCTGCCATCGTCTTGGCCCAGCTTGCGGCCTTGACGATCATGCCGATATTGATCGGGTCACCGGGTCGGTAAATGCCGCGATCCGAAAACAGGTAGGCCGAGAGCGTGCCCGGCTGCAAGGTATTGCGAATGCCGCCGACATCAAAGCGCGAGAAATCCAGCCCGCGATCGGCGCGATTGAGTGGCAGGAAGCTCATGTCGCCCGCCTTCTTGACCAGATACATCAGCGGTGTGCGTTCACGGGAAAGGTTCTCCAACTTGGCGAAGCGTACGCGGCCGGTGGCGTCGGTGGTCTGCGTAAACAGCGTGAGACCGTTCTTGCCGATCACGTCGACATCGGCCCCTGCAACCGGCAGGCCGGTGGCGATCGATTGCACGAACACATCCTGCGAGCCATCGAGCGAGCGCTTCACGAGGATGCCAAGATCGGTCACGAGCAGCAGGCGGAAATCTTCGCGCTCGGACGGATTGATCTGGTCTTCGCGCTGCTGGCCGGTCTCTCCGTCCTGCTGATCAGGATCGGTCGGCTCTTCGTCGTCGCTCTTCACCTGTTTGCGGTCGATCTTCGGATCGTAGCCTTGCACGCGAAGCAAGAAAATACCCCGCTTGTCTGTGCCGTCTTTCTTCAGGTAGTCGCCCAGATTGAGCGCTTCGTAATGCGCCTTGCCTTGCTTGAGACGCGGCAGCGGAATTTTCTTCTCAAACCGCTCCGTGAGATTGTCCATGCCGAACGTGCCCATAAACTGTGGCTTGTCGAAATTGCCTTCCGACTGCGTCACCAGATGCTGCAGCTGCGATGGCAGAATGCGCCCCACTTCCATTTTCAAACCCGGAAGGTCGCGAATCATCACCGCGACTTTCCGCTCACCGCTCAGCGCCAGCAAGGCGCCCTGACCGAGGATATTCAGTTGTGCCGGGAACGCTGGCACTTGCACAATATGCTGCACGCGTTTGGCCAGCACATAGCCACCGAACGACTTCATCCCGCGCTCGACCTGCACGTAGATATAGCGGCCAATCGGCGCGTTGTATTTAAATATGTGTGTCTCGCTGTGTTCGCGTTCGCCTGCAACAAGTTCGAGCTCGACGCGTTTTGATTCTTTCAGCACGTCCTCGGAGATTTCCTTCAGGTTGCCCCAGGCATACGGGCCCTGGCGATCTTCTTTTTTGATTTTCGAGTTGTATACCGGCAGCAGCCAAGCGCTGGTCGCACCCTTGATGTCTTTCTCCAGCGTGCTTGCCGAGATCGTCGTCGTGATGATCTGCTCGGGCTCGTTCTTTGCCGTCATCGCCACGTTCGGCGCTACCTGCGTCACGCTCAGGCTGGCCAATCCGGGTACGCGTACGACCTTCGACATCGCCTCGTCAAATGCCTTCCCGCCGCGAGCGGCCGTAGCGCCTTTATCGACAGTCAATTCGATGCTGCTGTCTTCCTGCGGCGTCGACAGATTCTCGGAGTGGATGAAGGCGTTGAGTTTGAGTTTGTCGTATGTAACCGTGAACTTGGTACTTTCGCGTCCCAGCCCCCATACGCCTTCGCTCTGACCAGCGAGCTTGAGCGCGATGCGTTTTTCCAGTTCTGTGCTATTCACGGGATGCGTGAAGTTGATATCGAAGACGGCTTTTTTTAGGGTCGGATTGGTCGGGTCCTGATAGAACTGCGACCGCATGATCTTGGCGACGAAAGCAGGCGTCTGGAACTTCGGCGAGTAATTCGCCAGCACGACCTGTGGAGCAAGCACCGATTTGTCGAGCGTGATTTGATAGTCAGCGCCGACTGCCCAGTCTTCCTTGGGATTGAATTCGAGTTCCTTGTCCTCGTTCCATTTCCATTGACCATCGAGGGCCGGAGCGATGGTGATGCCGCTGGGGATATCCTTACCAGCCATCGCCAGAGGTGCTACGGATTGTTCGAACTGGATGATCAATGGCCGCGGCCCGCGATCCTTTTCGTCTTCGTTTTCAATCGGCGTGCGCGCTGGATTTTGGACGGTGACCTTGACCTCGACGGGTTTGGGCCGCGCCTCCCACCACTTGACGCCAAAGTAACCACCCGCCGCCAACGCAACCAGCAGAAGCGCCGCGCCGCCGGTGTGCTTCGGGTGCGTGCCCACCCATCGCGCCCACGGCGGCGCGGTCCAGGCGACGTGTCCGAATACCGGCGAAAGCACACGTCCCGATAGACGTGCAAAACCGCGCCCTGCCTTGCTGGCAAGATCGCGAATAGTGGTGACGAGCTTCATGACTTCCCCTTTGTGCTGCAACGACGCGCCACGTCAAATGTGGCGAATGAGAGTGAGCATAGTAGGCGATTGGGGAAGGATTGTGGCGGAGGCGATCCGATTGCGGCGGAATTGTGGCGGTCGAATCATTTCAACTCGCATGCACATAGAAAAATTGCGCGTCCTTGTCGAAAAGTCACTTCTAGGTTTGGTTGAGCGTAAAAAGGTTCAACCGGGGCTGGGGCGACAGGGGACCAACAAAAAGTAATCGTGGCCTGCCCCTAAGAGCTCACAGCCTGTTACCATATGACCAACATCATGACCAACAGGAGTACGCCATGTCTGCCATGAACCTGGCCGAAGCCAAAGCGCATTTAAGTGAACTCGTGAACAAAGCCGAAAGTGGTGAAGAGACCATCATCATGCGGCGCGGAGAGGCAGTCGCCAAACTCGTCCCCATGACGGGACTAAAGAAAGTATTACGCTCACGTGCCGATTTTCGTGCCTCTCTGGCGAAAACCAGTAAGCCAACTGTCGCATTGATCCGTGCCATGAGAGATGAAGGCCATTGATGATTTATCTCGATACGAGTTTCATCGCCCCGCTGGTGATAAACGAAGAATCCAGCGATGCCGTAGAAGCCTTGGTAATCAAAGTAAAGCCTGGCGAATTAGCTACGAGCATGTGGACGCAGATCGAGTTGGCAAGTCTGGTTGCGCGCAAACTACGCATGGGTGAGTTTTCTGCCCGCGAAGCCGAAAGTGTTCGCCGTGAGTTCGCGCATTTACTTGATGAGTCTTTCCAAATTATTTTGCCGACAGCGGCCGACTTCGCCGTCGCCACGCAGTTTCTAGCGGTGCCCAAGACCGGCCTGCGTTCGGGAGACGCATTTCACCTGGCTATCGCCGCGAGGCACCAAGCCAAAAAAATATACTCACTGGACAAGACATTCATCAAAGTTGGCAAACAACTCAAACTGCCAGTCAATGCAGGTATTCAGTGAGCGCAATTGGCACTGAGTTTCTTCTGTGCATTCGCTATTTTTAGCGCGAAGGGTCGGCGTCAAAGTGATGCCTTCTGAGCATGAGTTGACTCCGATCCCATCTCTTGATTTCGAGTTGATGTGAGAGATAGACTCTAGCGCTGGAGCGGCGTTGCGGGCATTTTTAGTCTGGAAGGTCGGTGGATGCTTGGGTTTGGCAAATATTTTTGGTCCGCGGTTATTAATTAGCCTAGGCGCCATTGGGAGAACGCGTTAATGCCAAGTCTTGTGGCAAATCTGAAAAAACAGCTTGAAGAGCAGGGTGACTGCGTCGTATTGGCAAATCTGGAGAGTGGGTGGTTCGCTGTGAATCCGAACACTTGGAAAAAGCGAGTCGCTCGCGCCAAAGCTCTCGGAAGAATTGGCCCAAATCTCGTGGTCTACCGAACTAGGTCTGGTGAAGAGCGAGATCACCATGTCGTTCCATTCGACGTAATTTCTCCAATGCTCTCGCCAGCCTCATTGAAGCTGCAGAAAAATGGAACGCACCGTTGGAACTTGACGTTGGCCAATGACAGACTTCATGTGTCGCACAGGCCAGGCTACCAGTCTGTAGAAAATTGCCTCGCGGCGAAGCTGCTTGTCGAAACGCCGACCTTTGAAAGTGAAAAAAATGTAGTGTCCGGCCGAGTTAATCTTCGTACTCAGGCTTACGAAGGGATTGTAGAAGGAATAGCCCGTGAATCCAACGTCTTGTCGCGAAGTCGGAGCGCCATTTTGCGGCGAGAGGCGCTGAGACTTTCCTGCGGAGTTTGTGAAGGCTGCGGCGTTGATTTCACGCTTGTCTTAAACGGTCGCGGGCTTCGTGCATTACAGGTGCATCATAAGAAGCAGCTTGCGTTACGTGAAACACCTGAGGCAACATCGCTAGAAGATCTTGCAGTAGTGTGCGCAAACTGTCATGCAATCATTCATACAGACCCAAAAGAAGCCATGCCTGTTGAAACGTTACGGGAAACGTGGCAAGGAGATGGCGCAAGTGCCGCAGAGCTACCGTTCAAACCGATCGCGCGGACACCGGGTTAACAGCAGCGCTACGGGTAAAGCAGATTGCCTTGGCGAATAACTGGAACATCCCAGCTTGGCTAGAAATGGAAGTCCGTGCACGAGACAAGGCGTGCGTCTACTGCAGTACCGCATTTACTTCTTCCAAAGTGTCCAGGAAGTCGGTAGCAAGCTGGGAGCACATAATCAACGATGAAAAAATCATCACGAGGGAAAACATTGCCCTTTGCTGCTGTGGGTGCAACGCTAGCAAAGGACAATACAAGCTCTCTGTATGGTTGCAGTCCAAATACTGCAAAGAGCGCGGAATTACGCAAGAGTCTGTGGCTTCAATAATCGAGCAGGCCATTGCAAATGGACTATAAATTCTTCATAACAAATCATTTTAGCGACCGTTATGCGTGAGAACTAGATGAGCGCCTACCTCTACACATGGAATCCGAACCGTTGGAAATGGGTTGATCAACCGGAGGCAATTTGTCGCATTGGGGACGGTGAGCAGTACGACATGTATTGGAGTTGCGGCAACACAAAGAAAATTGCCGTCGGCAATACCTTCTTCCTGATTAAGCTTGGCGTGGAACCCAAAGGGATTATTGGCTGTGGCTATGTGTCATCGCTGCCCTATCCACTGCCACACTGGGACGAAGCAAAGGCAAAGGACGGCTTTACCGCCTTGCGAACCGACCTGTTGTTCAAGGCTTTGTCCGAGGCACCAATTGTCTCCATTGAACAATTGCAGGATCGATATCCCGCTTATAACTGGTCGCCCCAAGCAGGTGGCTTATCGGTTCCAGAACCCATTGCCAGCGAACTATTTGCCCAAATTCAAGAGAGTCAAGCGTTTGGCTTTGCCATCCCCTCGGCAAGCGAGGTCCGCCTATACGCGGAAGGAAAGAGTAGGACAGTCACTTCCAAGACCTATGACAGAAGCCCTCTCGCCCGCCAAGCGTGCATCGAGCGCTACGGCCACAGCTGTTGCGTATGCGGATTCAATTTTGAAAAAGCATATGGCCAGCTGGGAGCAAACTACATAGAGGTTCATCACTTAAAGCCCGTTGCTGCCATCGGTGAGGAATACTTGATTGACCCTATCAAAGACTTAAGGCCAGTTTGCGCAAACTGTCACCGCATGCTTCATAAGCAGCGGCCACCTCTTTCAGTTGAGGAGCTGCTCACCCATACCCCTGGGTTACAGCGGACGCTGCGCGATAAAACCGCGTCGCACTCTTGAGCTACCGAGCAAAAGGAGCCGTGGTCGATATTTTTCGCGGTCTGATTGAACTATCGACCACGGTCCCCTTTACTCTTTTTCGCATCTCTCAATGCGGGGCTAAACTGCTCAGCGTTCCAGACAGAAGCTTAACGAGGTGATCGCGATGCGTGAGTTTCCCGCCGATGTTGAATATAACGAGCGAGGCGAAGGACCGGCACTGTTGCTCCTGCCGGGAAGTTTCGGGACGGGCTCGGGATGGAGAGCTGTCACCGATCGACTCGCGCGTAGCTACCGCATTGTGACAACGAGCCTGATTGGCTACGGCGCGACTGCAGAACGCCGTCCTCTCGGCAACGCGACCATGCGCCAGCAGACGGAAGTCATCGACCGCATCCTCGAGCGGATTGGCGAGCCGACACACGTGGTCGGTCATTCCTTCGGTGCCCTTGCGGCGCTTGTGCACGCAATCGAAGGCACGATCAAGCCGGCAAGTCTCATGCTAGTGGAAGCCAATCCTTTCGGGCTATTGAAGACGTCGGGGGAAGCCGATCTATATGCGATGTTCGGCGCGATGACCCGTGACTATTTTGCCGAGTTCGAAGCCAACCGGCCAGATGCCGCGCGTTACGTGATCGACTTCTACGGTGGCGAAGGGACTTTTGCCGCGTTTCCCGCCAAAGTCCGTGACTACGTCATCAAGACGACGCCTGCGAACATTCGCGACTGGTCGTCGGCCACACCCTTCGAGCCACCGCCGTCTGCCTTCCACCAGATTACCGCAACGACGCTCGTTATCCGCGGCGGCGATGGCCATCCGGCGATGATGCGCATCGCTGAAACCCTGGCCGAGGCCATTCCGCACGCGCGCCTCGAGACAGTCGCTGGAGGCAGCCACTTCCTGCCGGCAACCCATCCAGCTGAGCTCGCCCGGCTTCTGGACGCTCATGTAGATGCCGGCATCACCTGAGAAACGGCAGGGTTTAACTTGATAGCATCGTAGCAAATGGAGCGGGCAAGGAAAACTTTGCCGTACGAAATGTGCTGCAAATTTGGACCTGCCCCCTTCCGCAGTCAAATGCGCGTACTGCCCGTCAATTGTAAATACGTTTTTCCGAATGATCATGCCACGCTATGTACCATCGAAAATCGTTATCCGTCAAAATCGAGTTTTACATTGCGTAGGTGCCACATTGGCCTGGTACTCCTCCTCCCTTGCGTTTGCGGTCCGCCCGGAAGATGCCGTCCGCGTCGCCGATGCCGTTGCGCTGCAGAATGCATGGACCAAAGACACGCCATTTATTCACGCGATGTCCAGGAACGGTGTACTTCTTGCAACAGTCAATGCGGTCAATATGCAGTGTGCGCCGGGCCGCGACATATACCTGAACCAGCAGTTTGCCCGGCTGCAGGACGCCGATCTCGCAAAAGCGCACGAGCAAATCGGGGCACTGATTGACTGTATCGACAAGAACCCCGGCGAGGTGCTGGAGGCGACCAAACTTCCGTACACGCCGCATTTTTTAAAGAGTAAAAGGGGCCGAGGTCGATTTTTTTGCACCAGCCGCTCAAATTTTTTCAGTCTGTCGAGTAGGCTATCGATTTTGAGAGCAACGATGTTGATCGAAGCCTGTCAATAACGCTCGCCACAACTCGTTAACGGTTAACTCACGAACGGAACCAAAATGGCACGCCAAATCATCTTCACCGCCAACGCAGCGAAACCACCCGCCATGTACAGCCAGGCAGTCAAGGCCGCTGGCCTCGTCTTCGTGTCGGGTACTGCGCCGAACGATCCGGCGACCGGAGCGATCAAGGGAACGACCATACAGGAGCAGACGCGGCAATGCCTGACCAACATCTCGGCAATTCTGGAAGAGGCTGGAAGCTCGATGGAAAAAATTGTCAGCGTGACAATTGTGATGGCCGACGAAGATGATTTCGCGGGAATGAACGAGGAATGGTTGAAGTGGTTTCCCACCAACCCGCCGGCGCGGCAGGGCGCCAAACTGCCTGCGCGCATTCCCGGCCTGAAGGTGTCCATTGCGGCCATTGCCGAGGCCTGATCACAATTTGCGGGAAGTGCCATTTACCGAGATTGAAATCGCCATGAATAGCCAACCCGCCCCTTACCATGCCCACATCTACTACGCTCTCAACAATCGCGCCGCCGCCGAATCGCTGCACCTGCGCCTAAGCCAAATAAAGGAGTCCGGTGAAATCCCCCAACTTCTGTACGTCGGCCAACTACGAGACCGCAAAGTCGGACCACACCCCATTCCGCAATTCGAGATTCATTTCACGCAAGACGTTTTGCCAAATATTCTACTTATTCTCGAAGCTTCGGGATTGACAGCGCTGGTGCATCCGCTCACCGATGACGATGTCGCGGACCACACGACGCTGGCGCACTGGATTGGCGTACCACTAGCACTCGACCTGACCACGCTCGATCCGCCAGGCATGAACAAGGGCGTTGCGCGTTTCGCCAAATCGGATTTTTGAGTCTTCTGTTTAGCTGGCGTAACTTGGCAGCGTAAGATTCGCGGGATTGCAAAAATGCAGCTTCGCATGGAGTATCAGGAGCGGCGCGGACATATCACTGGCGGACCACAACGAAGCTGCGGCCCGAACGTGACGGGAAATCGGATATCGCGTCTGCGTTAACCCGCTGCGGCCGCCGACGACATCGGCTGCGACTTGCGGGCGGCTTCGAGGCCGCGTATCAACCTGTCGAGAGACTCGTTTGGCTCGGCGTTGCTCTTGCTGCTGAGATGGCGTTGCAGCTTCACAATGAGATCATAAATATCGGCAATCGACGTGCAGGCCTCGATGCGCGGCTGCATGCGATCAGCGGCGGCGCCCATGAGGTGCCGTGCTTCCAGAGCCAGCAGCCGTTTGGCCGCATCCAGTTCACTGATGGCGCCTTTCGGCTGTGGCATTGCCGCGGTTGCCGCACGCGAAGGTTGTGCAACGGGTGGTGCCGCAGCGGTTGCCGCACGCGGCTTTTCCACAACAGGCGGCGCAAACCGCGCCGGTGCAACGATCGGATCGCTATGCACTGAATTCCGATCAGGCGCGACATAACCGGTCACCAGTAATTTACCGAGTACGCCATGCACACCAACGATGTCGCCAGATAGCGAAAATAGTTGTTCCATCGAACGGAACCCATCGATGCGCTGCATCAGACATTTCTGCGCAGGCTCCAGTTTCGCGCCCGCCAACGCCCGGGCGCCCAAATCAGTAATGTGCAATACCTCGTCATCGAAACGCGACATGTCTAACAAGGCTTTGCTGATTTTGGCGATGCTCATCTACGACGGTTCCAGAGAAATTTCAACGAATAACTAGGTATTCGGACAGGTCGGGTAACAGCCACGAACTTTAGCGGAAAACGTTATCCATCTAGTCCAATTTTGTGCACTGTTGACAATTGTTTACAAGATTGCCGCGCGGAAGATCAGCCAGGCTTTGTCGATTCTTGCCACCAAATTCCAATTCCATTTCATTCCAGAAATAAATCGGCATTTGCTTGCCGACAATTACGACTCGCAAACAGGCTGCGTTGCGGTTTTGCTCCTTCCCCTGCAGTTGGGGGGAACAACCTCAAGGGTTGCGCCGGGCGGGGATGGGGGCGTGAATCCAAAGCGAGACATTGGTTGAGCATCGCCCCCATCCCTACCTTCCCCCGTTGCCGGGGGAAGGAGTAAACCGTGATCCGCGACTCACCCGCAATAAAAATTGTCCAAGATTCGCGTCGAGACTAAATGGACAAATGATCCACAAATGGAATAACACTTGGACAAACCGAAAGTGAAGCCGGGTCCGGCTTCCTGCGGGTATGTGAGAAAGCAAAGCGCTCATTTCTGGTGAAAACGACATTTCCCTTAGTTGTCTTTTTTGCATATTGTTTACAATCTACAAACAAGTCCTTATCATTTGCCCTCCACACTCAAACGTCGCCATGCACAACGCTCTCAAGAAAAAGCCGGTCGCGCATGCAATCGAACCGCTGCGCCAGCATTCGCTAGTCACGCTTGCGCAAAACGAGCTTGAGCGAAGGATCATTTCGGATGAAATTCCGGCGGGCACCAAGCTTAATGAAGCCGATATCGCTGCGGCGCTGGGTGTTTCGCGTGGGCCGGTGCGCGAGGCGTTTCGTGCCTTGGGTCAGGCGGGACTGGTACGGGTGGAAAAGAATCGTGGCGTGTTCGTACGCGAAGTTTCGCTCACGGAAGCCAGCGAATTTTACGAGGTTCGCGCGGCGCTGGAGGGGCTTATCGGCAAGCTGGCGGCACAACGTATCCAAGCCGCGGAGATTGCACAACTGCGTTCCATCATCAAGAAAATGCACGCTGGAAGCCGCAGCCGTAAAGCGGATGCTTACTTCGCGCTCAATGTGGAATTCCACGATCTGCTGGCGCGCGCGGCGCGCAACGAGGTGCTGCTGGCCAGCTACCGCAATGTCGTCAATCAGCTCGACCTTTATCGGCGCGCGACCATCTCGCACAGCGCCAGCAACATTCCGCTTTCCACCAAAGAACATGAAGCCATTGTCGACGCGATTGAAGCGGGTGACCATGCGCTTGCGGAAAAACGCTTAACCGCGCACGTGCTGGCCAGCCGCACCAGATTGCAGGAGGCGCTTGCACCTGCGAAGAAGTAGTTAACTCGAACAGATCACGGTTTCAAACCATTTACCAACCCAAGGAATCCGCAACATGAACGCAAGCAGACCCAACGTCCACGTCAACGGCATCGACTATCGCTGGCCGTTGCGCCCGGTGGTGGTGGTCTGCATTGACGGCGGAGACCCCGCCTACTTTAAGCAGTTCCTGGCCGAAGGCATCATCCCCAACATTGCCGGCTTCATCCAGCGAGGGTTTAGTACTGTGGCGGACGGCACCATGCCATCATTTACGTGCCCGAACAATATGTCCATCATTACCGGCACACCTGCATCGAAACACGGCATTTCCGGCAATTTCTATCTCGACACCGCCACCGGCCAACCAGTAGTGATGACCGGCCCTGAACTACTGCGAGGCGATACCATCATCGCCAAATTTGCAGGGGCAGGTGCGCGCGTGGTGTCGATCACAGCCAAAGACAAATTGCGCAAGCAGCTCGGCAAGAATCTGGATGTGAGCAAGGGGCATGTCTCGTTCTCGTCCGAGTACGCCGGTAAATGCACGATGGCGGAAAACGGCATCGAGAAAGTGCTCGAGTTCGTCGGCATGCCGCAACCGGATATGTATTCGATGGAGCTGTCATTGCTGGTGCTCGAAGCGGGTATCAAACTGTTGGAGCAAAAGCGGCCAGACCTGCTCTACTTGTCGCTGACAGATTTTGTTCAGCATAAATACGCGCCGACAGAAGACGGTGCGCGAATTTTCTATCGGGCGCTCGACGCCTGCATTGGCCGTCTCGCCGCGCAGGACGCCACGGTTGCGCTGATCGCCGACCACGGCATGAACGACAAGAGCAACGCCGAGGGCCAGCCCAACGTCATCTGGCTGCAAGACGTACTCGACGCCAAGTTCGGCAAAGGCGACGTGAAAGTCATCTGCCCGATCACCGATGCCTTCGTCGCTCATCACGGCGCGCTGGGCGGCTTCGTGCGCGTATGGTGTCTTGGCAAAACCACGCCGCAGCAAGTCATGGAAGTCGTTCGCAATATCGAAGGCATCGAAACCGTGATGGACAAGGAAGCCGTATGCCGCGAACTGGACATGCCGGCGGATCGCGAAGGCGATGTAGCCGTAATCTCGCGGGCCAATGTGTGCATCGGCGCTTCGCAGGCAGACCACAATCTGAAAGGTCTGGAAGGACATCGGCTGCGCACCCACGGCGGAACCTCGGAAGCCAAGGTGCCATTCATCGTCAACTATCCACTCAACGATACCTACAAGCTGAAGACCGGAGTGTCCACATTGAAGAGTTACCAGATATTTGATTTCGCCATCAACGGGACACTGTGATGAGCCGGGTTGTGGACGCGCCGCGTATTGAGGCCATGCGCATTGCCGGTGAAAAAGTGTTTACAGATCGTGTCATTGAAATCCGCTATCCCTACACTGGCGAGGTCATTGCGACGGTGCCCAAGGCATCGATAGACGATGTCCGCCGCGCGTTTCGCATCGCACGTCAATACAAGGCGAAACTGACCCGACACGAACGCTACAAAATCCTCATGCGGGCGGGCGAGCTCATCGCTGAACGCAAAAATGAAATGGCGCGATTGATCACACTCGAGTCGGGGCTGTGCATCAAGGACACCATGTATGAAGTCGGGCGCGCGTCGGACGTGCTGCTGTTCACGGCACAGCAGGCGCTTGTCGACGATGGTCAATCCTTTTCATGCGATCTCACGCACCACGGCAAATCGCGGCGCGTACACACGATGCGCGAGCCACTGCTTGGCGTGATCTCAGCCATCACCCCATTTAATCACCCGCTCAATCAGGTGATCCATAAAGTGGCGCCAGCGATTGCGACCAACAACCGCATGGTGCTCAAACCGACCGAGAAAACACCGCTAGCCGCTTTGGCACTTGCCGATATTCTCTACGAGGCAGGTTTGCCACCGGAAATGCTCTCGGTCATCACCGGCGACCCGAAAGAGATCGCCGATGAAATGCTGACCAATGCCGATGTCGACATGGTTACCTTTACCGGTGGCGTGGCGATCGGCAAATACATCTCGGCCAAAGCTACATATAAACGCCAGGTACTGGAGCTCGGCGGTAACGACCCGATTGTCGTGATGGATGATGCCGATGTCGTGAAGGCGGCTGAACTTGCCGCCAACGGTTCGTACAAGAATTCCGGCCAGCGTTGCACGGCAGTAAAGCGGATTCTGGTCCATGAAAAGGTGGCTGCACCATTTACCGAAGCCCTGCTTGCCAAGACACGTGCGTGGACCTACGGCGACCCGCTTGACCCCAACGTCGATATGGGAACCGTGATCGACGAAGCGGCTGCGACGCGTTTTGAATCTCTCGTCAATGCCGCGGTTGCTCAGGGTGCACGACTATTACATGGCAACCAGCGCGATGGTGCCTCGTATTCCCCCACCCTGATTGATCAGGTTCGTCCCGACATGGATGTTGTCAAATATGAAACCTTCGGCCCGGTTTCCCCGGTGATTACGTTCAAGGACGTGGATGAAGCAATACACATCGTCAACGGTACCGACTACGGCTTGTCCTCAGGTGTATGTACCAACCGGCTGGACGACATCATGCGCTTTGTAAAAGAATTGAATGTTGGGTCAGTCAACATTTGGGAAGTGCCTGGCTACCGGCTGGAGGTCACTCCATTCGGTGGCATCAAGGATTCGGGGATTGGTGCCAAAGAAGGTGTGCAGGAGGCTTGCAAGAGTTTTACCAATCAAAAAACCTATTCTCTACCTTGGTAAATCTGTCGTGATCGCTGGCGACAGCTGGCACCGCCCGCCAGTTAAAAACCGCAAGCCAGGTTAAGTCCTGTGCTCTAGAGTGGGTTCATTGAACCCCAACGCAAACGCCTGAAACCCAATGAAGATTCTCACCCGTGAAACCTACGCGAAACGCATCGAGCGTGTGGTCGACTACCTGATCGATCATCTTGATGGCGATGTTGATCTGCATCGACTGGCCGAAGAAGCATTCCTTTCGCCATATCATTTTCATCGCGTTTATCACGGCATGACCGGTGAAACGATTGCCGAGACGGTACGACGGCTACGGTTGCATCGCGCAGCGGTGAAGCTGATTTCTTCGGACATCGCCATCAGCAACCTGGCGATTGAAGCCGGCTACGGCAGTGTGCAAGCATTCAACCGCGCGTTTCGCGAAGGCTACGGCACGCCGCCGGCTGCCTATCGCGCCAAACAGGCTCGCAGCTCCGCGCTGCAAATGCGGCATCCCGCATCTGCACTATCCGCCGACGAGAAGCACTTGTTTGAAGTCACGATGAAACACATGCAGCCGCATCGCGTCGTTGCCCTGCGGCATCAGGGTGACTATATGAATATCGGCAACACCTTCGAGCGATTGAGTATCTGGGCCGCAGGGCAGGGTTTGATGGACAAGGCGGTGCGTTGTTTTGCCATTTACTACGACGACCCCGCAGCGAAACCCAAGGAGGCACTCGTGTCTGACGCCTGTCTTGAGTTTCCGGTAGACGTGGCGCCGCCGCCTGAATATCGCGTCATCGATACGCCTTCTGGCCGATGCGCATCGCTGGTGTACAAGGGGCCGTATTCCGATTTGGAGAAGCCTTACAGATGGCTGTTCGGCGAATGGTTACCAACATCTGGCGAGGAGCCGGACGACCAGCCGTGCTTTGAGGAATATCTCAACGACGCACGCAGTACACCGCCGCAGGATTTGCTCACCGCAATCTATATGCCGCTGAAGCGATAGCGGCATGCGCCACCTGCTCTCGGCCTCGCTGGTCATCGTTGGCATCATTCATTTGCTACCGCTGTCCGGCGTGGCTGGGGATGATCAACTACGCAAGCTTTATGGCTTCTCGGTCGCCGAACCGAATCTGGCCATTCTCATGCGCCATCGCGCGGTGCTATTCGGATTGTTGGGGGTGTTTTTTGTTTACGCCGCGTTTCGTCCCGCGATGCAGCCTGCGGCGCTGATTGCGGGCTTCATCAGCGTTGTCTCCTTCCTGTGCCTGGCGTGGTCGACTGGAGGATATAACGCACAAATTGCACGCGTTGTTGCAGTCGATCTGGTGGCACTGGTGTGCCTGCTGGTTGCGGCGGGCGTGTGGCTGGTCGGCGCATTCCGCAGCCAGTAGCGTTTCGAGAAAAGGACACTCCCCGTGCGCGCCAATCAGCATTGGCATTTATTTTGTCTCGCCACGACATGGTGGACGCTGTATTTCGTCCTCGGGCTACCGAGCAATTATTTCCAGTCCACATCGCTGTGGCTGGTTTTAGTCTTTGGGGAAATTGCACCTGCGTTTGCGCTGGTTTTTTCTGCTGGAAGCGCTGCTCACGCTCGTCGCAACACGCGTGGCGGATTGCCATGTGGATTGCGTTTTACATGACGGTGCCACTGTTTTGCTACGACTATCTTTACCTCGCAGTACACCAGCAGCGCGGCTGGGCATTCCTGGAAACGCACTGGTATCTGACTGCGTTTTACATCATCCCGTGGCTACTCTTGCCGCCGATTGCGTGGAAGGCAAGTTCACGAAATTTGATCGGGCGGTAGCATCTTGATACCACCGGGCCATTGCTGACTCTGGCTTGACAGAGTCAGTGGCACAGCTCACGAAACTCCTTATTCGGCGAGCTTCTTCAGGCCTTTCTGGCCCGCAAGCCGCACCTGTGCTTGTGTTTCACTTTATATGTATGGAGGCGACCTCAACGAAAACACTAAACCGCGCCCGCCAATACAATCGCAACTGCTGCGGTCAGCTTCTTCGCATACGGCACATGCAAAAACTCATTCGGTCCGTGCGCGTTCGATTGCGGCCCAAGCACGCCGGTGATCAGCATCTGTGCATCTGGAAACTTCACCCCCAGCATCGCCATAAACGGAATGGTCCCGCCCTCGCCCAGATAAGCCGCAGGTTTGCCATAAAATGTTTGCGAGGCGACATCAAGGACAGCCGATAGCCATGGCGCGATGACGGGCGCATTCCAGCCGGACGCGGCTTGCTCGAAGTTGCACGTCACGCGCGCGGAATACGGGGGATCGTTCTCCAGTGTCTGCTTCAAGTGCGTCGCGGCCATTTCGGCGTCGACCAGAGGTGGCAACCGAAGTGAAAGTTTCAACGACGTGTACGGGCGCTGAACGTTGCCACCCATTTCGATACTGGGCAAACCATCGGCGCCGGTCACGGCCAGCGCAGCGCGCCAGGTGCGGTTCAAGATCAGTTCGACCGGATCCTTCGTTGCTGGCTGCACAAAGGTGAATTTGCCACCATCGTCGCAGCAGCTGTCCCACGGGAATCGCTTCCACATGGCTTCGCCGAGGATGTCAGCGGCTTGTCTGGCCTGGGTCACACGCTCGACGGGAATGTCGCAATTGAATGCGGCGGGCTTGACCACACCGGTACGCGAATCGTCGATGCGATCAAGCAATTGCCGCGCGATGCGAAACGACGACGGCACCACGCCACCTGCATCTCCCGAATGCACGCCCTCGGTCAGCACATTGACAGTGAGCGTGCCATTGACGAGGCCACGCAGCGAGGTCGTAACCCATAGCTGGTCGTAATTGCCGGCGCCAGAATCGAGCGCAACGACCAACTTCACATTGCCCATGCGCGGGGCCAATGCTTCGAGATAAAACGGTAAATCGTAGCTGCCACTCTCTTCGCAGGTTTCGATCAAGCCCACGCAATGCGGGCGCGCAACGCCTTGTTTGTCCAGCGCCACGATCGCCGACAGTGCCGAGAACACGGCATAGCCATCGTCGGCTGCGCCACGTCCATACAGCTTTCCATCCTCATAAACCGGAATCCACGGGCCCAGCCCGGCGCGCCAACCGGTCATTTCCGGCTGCTTGTCAAGATGACCATATAACAGGACCGTCTGCCCGGCAGCAACACCACCGGTCGCCGGAATATCGAAAAACAACACCGGCGTGCGGCCGTCGACGCGTATCACTTCCAGCGTCAGGCCGGCGACATCCTGTGACAGCACCCATTTGCGCGCTTGCTCAATCACTGCGTCCAGGAAGCCATGTTTGGCCCAGTCGCGGTCAAAGCCTGGAGACTTTGCAGGGATCTTTACATACTCGATCAATTGCGGAACAATTTCTGCGTCCCAATGCCGCGAAACGTCGTCGAGCAACTGTGCGGTGTTCAGGGAAGAGATAGCGGGAATGGCGTCGCGGGCGGTCATGTCGAAGTCTCGGTAGGCAAAGGGATGAGGTGGGATAGTGGGATAACGCAAAATGCAATTTTACTGCGGAGCGGCGTTACAAGGGCCGGATACTGCGCCGCGTCAGCACATCAACGGAGGCCTCGCGTGACTAATTGCGACAGGCAATCGGCAACCATCTAAGCGGTATATTGGTTTGATTGGACCCCATCACAGCCATGCCGTTGGGCACAGGCGTGTTATTGCACAGCCAGGCGATAGGCACGGTCGGCGCATCTTTAACAATAGCCGGTCGTAACGTCAACTGTTTGCCGACGATGGAGGAATTGACGTTGTTGCCAAATTTGATGGTGACCGCGCCGCCGTCGATGCTGATTTCCGAAACCACATTACTGACCAGCTTTTCTTTCGGCGGGACTCCTGCGTCCTCATTGCTATTGGGTAATTCGTTCTTTGCAACATAGAAAGCGTTCACGCCGTTCTTGGCAAGAGTGGCAAGCGCAATGCCGTCCTGCACCTGAAGCTGCACATTGCGGTCGAGAAAGGTGGGGGCAGCCAGCAGCGCGAGGATAGCGATGATGGCCATCACCATCACCAGTTCGATCATCGAAAAACCACGTGCGGCCATGACACTACCCGAAAGTGAATGGGTCGATTTTACCGCCATCGGCAGAGTGAAGCAGAAACAAAAGGGCAGAAAGGCGCACCACGGCAAACCCGCGTTGTTCCTACAGCCCAATTGAGGCGTCGCCTACATGCCGCGCAAGGCACCGGACTTATATTGTTGTTGTGGCAAGCCGCCACGGTATCAAAGGAATGAACATGCAAACAGCCCAAATGAATTCCCCACGATTCAGCTATCAAGCCGCTGCACCAGTGCTGACAAACACGCAGCCAACGCTTGACGATTTCAGACCAGTACATGGCAGCTATGTTGGCAGTTTTTCGGGGCAAACTCGTCAGCCAATATGGATCGCCGTCGGCATGATTGTCGTCGTGGCCGGTATTGCAGCAGGCGTCAACATGTATTCAGCCAGCCATACCGCAAAGATTGAGTCGGTTGCACCGAGGGAGACCGCCTTTGTTGAACCCGGCACGCCTGCAGTTGCACCTAAAGTGCCAGCATCGGCAGAAGCGCCGGTTGCCAAGGAAATTATCGCCAACGGCGTTCCCGTAGCCGCGGCCAAAGCGAGCGAGGTTCCAGCCACCGCCAAGGCGACTGTGAGCGCCAAGCCTGCGACGGCGATCACAAAGAAAGTGGCTCCGCTCCCGGCAGAACCGGCACAGATGGTCGCGCCACCTCAAGTGGTCCCTGCAACCCCGCCAATAGTGGAGCCAGTCACTGCGCCATTGCCAATCGTGATCGAGAAGCCGATTGCACCAGTACCTGCACCTGTGCCTGACGCGCCACCGGTTGACCCAAAACCATAGACCCGTCACGTGCAAAAGCCGGAATCACTTGGAAGTGATTCCGGCTTTTTTATGGGCAGGCAACCAGCTAAAACGATGCAAGACGCCGTGATCGTAGCCAGCCTCAAGTTCGCGCACGATACGGTGCGCGTACGTCTCAGCCATCCATGCCGAAGCTGATAATCTGACAGTTGGTGGTTTCGTACTGTACAAAATAGGTGCGATTGTTGGACTTCACAAACAGGTAGAACGCGATAAACCGATTGGCGATCTCGATTCCGCCAGGCGTCGTCAGGACGATGCAATTGCCCCCCGGGAATGTCGAGACGCCCGGCGTTGGCAATCGGTACAGCGCCAGTGTGCCAGTGGTGTATTGCTCAAATCGGACTTTGTCAGCCGTTTCCGTATAAAGCGATGGCGCGGCGATCGATGTGGCAGAAAACGCCACTAGGAGAAATGCAATTGCAAGCTTCAGGGTTTTCATCATATGCACCTTATCGTAAGTGATTCATCATAAACCTTCTTGTCGCTGCGGTGATCATGTGCCAGCGATGACTGGCAGCTATCCGGTCGCGACGTCACAACAACAACATAAGCAGTGGAACCAAAGGAAAGACGCCGGTGGTCGCGGCATTGACCGTTTGCGTGAGCGCGCTGGATGTGCTCGAGATGTAGGTTACGTTGCCCGAGTACTGGCCAGTGATGCTGTGGGCTCCTTCGGTGAGGGCGCTGGTGACGCATTGTGCAGAGCCACTAACGATCGGCACCGCCGAACAACCGCTAATGACGGTTGCGCCATCGCGAAATACGACAAACCCGGTCGGCGAACCCGCACTTCCGGTCACCGTTGCGGTGAACGTCACCGATTGCCCCACACTGGATGGATTTACCGCGGCGGTCAGCGTCGACGTCGAATTTGCGAGCACCAGTGGCAATGCCAGCGCGTCGATCCAGGCACGGTCGGCGCAGGCGGCCCCGCCTTGGGACGGCGGCGTTACATTTCCGTTGCAGGCGAACGCCAATCTATTCTTGTAGCGCCAAATCAAGGTGTGTGAGCCTGCCGTAATTTGATATGAGTACGGCTTCCATCCGGTCTCACCGCTGTCTGATAACACGACTGTGTTGTCGACCAGAAAATCTAGCAGGCCAAAGTCTTGGTAACTCGATACGTTGTACGCAAAGGTAACAATGCCGGCATTGAAATTGCCAGTAAATGTCAAATCGGAAGTACTACTGCTATTTATGACCTGCGCCGATCTCAGGCTGTTGGCGCCCTCGTAGACCCGATCGGTTGCCACCGCCCATGCCAGCGAACCGGAAGTGACAAAATTGCTGGGGAAAGTACCTCCAGGTGGCCAGTCTTCGGTGATGACACCGGAGGCGACACTGGGGGAGCCCAGATAAACGCCGGTCACACCTGTTGGGTTGGACAGTGTCACGGTGAAGGTCCCGCCCCCCTTCGTGGTCGCACTGTTGATGACCGGAACAGAAACTGTCTTGCTGGCAGTATCCATGTCGCTCCAAGACACATTTCCAACGGTCTGCGTATAGTCGAGCCCCGCGAGCAGTGTGCCATTCGATGTGGCGTAGGTGGAGGATATTGCCCCGGACGAGCCGCCAACGCGGTTTACCGTAAGATTGAGTACTCCGCCTGCTTTCGGTGCTGAGAACGTGGATGCAGTGAACTGAATCGATCCCGGCAATGTGGCCACAGCGGTTGACTTGACAGCCGATAGGTTGAAGCGGTTGTTATTCATGGCCAAAGCATTGTTGGCAGAATTGTTAGCTAACTCACTAACGCCGCATAATCTTGTTGCACCGCCTGTCGGACCGCAAGTTATGTTCGGATTTGAAAATCTGAGTACTTTGGGATTGAAATAGCTCATGATCGTCCCGAAATTATTGGCTGTAATCCCGGTAGTAGTGGTGCATTGAGGACCGTCGGCCGTGGTGCACGAGGGAGGAGAGGCGTTAGGCGCGGAATTGTTTAACAACAGGGAATTGCAGGTCAGCACGCCGCTATCGCAGTAATAATAACCAAACGCGTAGGGAGGCGTTCGGCTGCTAAGGGTGGGAGTCCCGCCCTCTTCCCAGGCGACAGTGGCTCGGTCATGACTGTTTCCCATGTTGTGGCCGACCTCATGGAGAAATACCGTTTCGCAACCTTGCACGCAGCCCGTAATGACCGAATACATAATGTTGGGCTCAGGCGGATTGGGCACCCACGCAATGCCGCTGCCACCAAAGTCGCTGCCGTTTCTCTGGAAAGAAACGACGTCTGCGCCGTAGGTGTTGCGCAGCGTTTCGATGCTCGAAAACACACCCGCTCCACCCATTACGCCGTTTTTCAACACCGGCGTGATCGCATCCAGTGCCAAGCCATCATCACCCGTGTCTGGGTAATCGACCACCGTCACGTAAACAAGACGCATGGTGATGGCAATTTCACTCTGAGCGTAGGAGTCATTGGCGGTCGTGACCAGAAAATTCATTCGTGTCATCAAATTGCCGCCTAGCCGATTGGCGAGACCAGTGGTAACTACGAACATGAAATCGACCACAGCCTGTCCCGTTGGCGTAGCAGTGGATAGGCCGACCGTGTTGACACCGGCAATCGAAGTAAGAATTGTGGGTTCACCACGCGGTTTCGCGCCTTTGTTTCTACCCTCAACCGGCGGCATGCGCGCGTCGTGGCTTAGATTGATCGTTGGTAGGTACGGCTCCTCGGCTGCCATATCGATGAGCCAGTCGTGACCAGGTCCTGGTACCAACCGGTATTCTCCAGTCGGCGTCTGGATGCTGGCGTAGGTGCCTGCCGGGCCGGCAGTGATGATGGCGCGATAATTTTTACCGTGATCTTTAAGATAACCGGTCCACGAGGCAATGCCATCACCGTGCGTCTGTGCGAGTTCCACAACGATCGTGTAACGCCGTGCATTCGGAAGCGTGAAATCCATTTCGCCACCGCTACGCACGTGCTGCATTTGAGCGGCGTTGAATTGAACCCGCGTTGCCTGCGTCGTTATGCCCGCGGCGTTTGAGAGGCTGATCGCGCCAGCATCGCCACTGCTGCTTCTTGCATTTTGCGTGGCAGCAGATTCGGGGTTAACCGGCGGCGCCAAGGGGCTCTCGATGGATGTGCCTGGGACAGTGTTCTGACTAGCATACGGGAGCACAAGTTGGACGGGTTGCGCGTTTGCAACCCCAGCAAACGCCGACAGCGCGCAAAGCATCACTGCAGCAATCCACTTCAAGGCGAAGTGATTCCATCGGGCTCTGTCGATCTCCATACATGTCTCTCCTGTCAGGCAATACCTGACGCTCTGCTGTGCAAGGCTCTGTGTTACTTCCGTTACCCAACTGGCGACCCTAAATAGCCGACGCCTAAAGTTATTCTAGACGTATTCCAAAATTTTTACTTTGCGCAAGTGCCGCACTCGCACCCTTACAAACTGTGACGGCCTCGTCGCGATTGACCACCGTGACGTTCAAGTCGCGCAATAAGCCGTCCTTTAGCCCGTAAATCCAGCCATGCACCGCGAGCTCCTGGCCACTGTCCCAGGCATCGCGCACGATCGTAGTCTGGCAAACGTTTGCCACTTGCTCGATCACATTGAGTTCGCACAGTCGGTCGAGCCGCTGTTCATCGAGACCGATTGCCTTGAGCGCATCCGCATGCTTGTCGCGCACATCATGCACATGGTGCAACCAATTGTCCGCAAGGCCAACACGCTGATCAAATAGCGCTGCACGCACGCCGCCACAGCCATAGTGGCCAACCACCATGATGTGCTGCACCTTCAGCACGTCGACAGCGAACTGGATGACAGACAGGCAGTTGAGATCGGTGTGCACCACCACGTTGGCGATATTGCGATGAACGAAAACTTCACCCGGCATTAGACCGACGATTTCGTTCGCCGGTACCCGGCTGTCGGAGCAGCCGATCCACAGAAACTGCGGGTTTTGTTGCTTGGCGAGCTGCTCAAAAAAATCCGGCTGCTGGGCGCGAATGCGCTCTGCCCAGGCGCGGTTGCTTTTGAAGAGACTTTCGAGGTTCTTGTCTTGCAGGGGCATTTGATTTCCATGATTTACTCTCGCAGCCAGAATGGTTGCGCTGCGGTACTTTTGCCCTTCGCACAGACAGGGCGAGACAATATGGTCGACTAGTACCTCGCACTTCCCGGCGTGCGCGGAAACGGAATCACATCCCGCACATTCGATAATCCCGTAATGTATGAAACCGTCCGCTCAAACCCCAGACCAAAGCCCGCGTGCGGCACGGTGCCATAGCGCCTCAGGTCGCGGTACCAGCCATAATGCGCGACATCGAGCCCACATTCAACCATGCGCTTGTCGAGGACATCGAGACGCTCTTCGCGCTGCGAGCCGCCGATGATTTCGCCGATGCCTGGCGCCAGCACATCCATTGCTGCCACCGTTCTCTCGTCATCGGAAAGGCGCATGTAAAACGCCTTGATCTCTTTCGGATAATTCATGAGCACAGTCGGGCCGTTGACGTGTTTCTCGGCAATATAGCGCTCATGCTCGGATTGCAGATCAATTCCCCATTTCACCGGATATTCGAATTTTTCTTTCGCGTTTTCCAATATCTTGATGGCATCGGTGTAATCCATCCGCACGAATTCAGACTTGACGATGTTTTCAAGTTTGGCGATCAACCCTTTCTCGATACGCTCTTCAAAAAACGCCATGTCGTCGGCGCGCTCACTCAACACCGTGGTAATGACAAATTTCAGCATCGCCTCTGCCAGCGTCGCGTCGTCCGCCAAATCGGCGAAGGCGATTTCCGGTTCGATCATCCAGAATTCGGCGAGGTGGCGGGAGGTGTTGGAATTCTCGGCGCGAAAGGTAGGCCCAAAAGTGTAAACCTTGGAAAGCGCCATGCAGTAGGTCTCAACATTCAGTTGGCCCGAGACTGTCAGGAAGGCTTCGCGGCCAAAAAAATCCTGACTGAAATCGACTTTACCGTCGGGCGTTTTGGGCAGATTCATCATGTCAAGCGTCGATACGCGGAACAACTCACCCGCACCTTCGGCGTCGGCCGCAGTGATGATGGGCGTATTCACCCACAGAAAACCGTGCTCGTGAAAGAAGCGGTGGATCGCCGACGCGATGGTGTGGCGCACCCGCGTGGCGGCACCGATGACGTTGGTGCGCGGACGCAGATGGGCGACCTCGCGCAGAAACTCCATCGTGTGCGCCTTTGGGGTGATCGGGTAAGTGTCCGGATCGTCCACCCAGCCGACGACCTTGATAGCGGTAGCCTGCATTTCAAAGGGTTGACCTTTTGCGGGCGATGCCACGATCAGTCCGGTGGCTTCTATCGCGCAACCAGCGGTGAGCTTTTGCACTTCATCGGCGTAATTGACGAGCGTGTTGGGTGCCACGACCTGCACCGGATGAAAGCAGGAACCATCAGAAACGTTGACGAATGAAATGCCGGCCTTGGAATCGCGGCGGGTTTTTACCCAACCCTTGATGGTGATCGGAAT
The DNA here is from genome assembly GCA_038321965.1 of Burkholderiales bacterium. Classification (GTDB taxonomy): domain Bacteria; phylum Pseudomonadota; class Gammaproteobacteria; order Burkholderiales; family Usitatibacteraceae; genus UKL13-2. The sequence continues at coordinate 71,014 of JBBQFL010000002.1, forward strand.
ATGCGATGGGCCCAGCGATGCTTTGCCGGAGAGAATATCGAGACAGCTAAAGGAGGTCATGGTCAGGCAGCCATTTTGGGGATACGTGCATTTTATCGTGTTTGATTTAGGGCTTCCGCGATTGATCGGCCTTCGCGGCCATGTGCACTCGCGCATTACGCTGCGCAAAGCCGGAATGGATAATTGCCAAACTCTAGCGCTGGTGAGACTTTCGGGCCATAAATGCTCCGAACACCGCGCCAATATTGGCATCTCACAATCGAATCACCGCTTGGCGGAGCGCGGCGAGTACAATGATTCATGTCCGAGAACGCTACCCCGTACGACCGCCTAACCCCCGATGTGATTCTGGATGCGATCGAAAGTACCGGCTATCTTGCCGACGGCCGCATGCTGGCGCTGAACAGTTACGAAAACCGCGTGTACCAGATCGGCATCGAAGAAGACAAACCGCTCATCGCCAAATTCTATCGCCCCGGTCGCTGGCGCGATGAACAGATTCTGGAGGAACACGCTTTCACGCAGGAACTGGCGGACCGTGAAATCCCGGTGGTGCCGCCGCTCGAAATTGGCGGCAAAACGCTGTTCGAATTTAAAGGCTATCGCTTCAGTCTCTCACCGCGACGCGGTGGTCGTGCGCCGGAACTGGACAACTCCGACGTGCTCGAATGGATGGGCCGCTTCCTTGGGCGCATTCATGCCGTCGGCGCGATCCGTCCCTTTGTGCACCGGCCTGTGATCGACATTGCCGCCTTTGGTGAGCAGCCACGCGATTGGTTGTTGCAGCACGATTTCATTCCCGCTGATCTGCGCGAAACCTGGTTGAGCGTGATCGATCAGGCGCTTGTCGGCGTGCGAGACTGCTATGCCCAAGCGGGGGCAGTACACAACATTCGCCTTCACGGCGATTGTCACGTTGGTAATGTCCTCTATACCGACGACGGACCGCACTTTGTCGATTTCGATGATTGCCGCACTGGACCATCGATGCAGGATTTATGGATGTTGCTATCAGGCTCGCGCGAAGAGATGACGCGGCAGTTGCGCGATGTACTCGAAGGTTACGAAGAGTTCGCCGACTTTGACCGGCGTGAATTGCATTTGCTCGAAGCTTTGCGAACGCTGCGGCTGATTCATTACGCCGCATGGCTCGCACAGCGGTGGGATGATCCGGCGTTCCCGATGGCGTTTCCGTGGTTCAACACGCAGCGCTACTGGCAGGACCGTATTCTGGAACTGCGTGAACAGGTGTCGGCGATGGAGGAAGGGGGGTTGCAGTTGTGAGTGTGCCGCGCTTCTCGCTGGTCATTCCCGCTTATAACGAGGCAAATTGGCTGCCCGCACTGCTCGATACTGTCGACGCGGCACGTGCGCAATATCGTGGTGGCGCAGATGTCATCGAAGTCATCGTCGCCAACAATGAGTCCACTGACGAAACCGCAGCGATTGCGGAAAGGCGCGGTTGCCGCCTGGCGCACGTTGAAAAGCGTGCGATCGCAGCGGCGCGCAACGGCGGTGCAGCAGTTGCGCTGGGCGAAATCATTTGTTTTATCGACGCCGATTCGCGAATACATGCGGACACGTTTAATGCCATCGAAGATTTGCTGAACAGTGGCAAGGTTGTGGTCGGCGCCACTGGGGTACGCCCTGACCGCTGGTCACTCGGAATATTGGTGACATGGATGACGGCCTTGCCGCTCGTGTACATCATGGGCGTCGACGCGGGCGTGGTGTTTTGCCTACGCGCAGACTTCAACGCCGTGGGCGGCTACGATGAAAACCTTCTGTACGCCGAGGACATCCAGTTCCTGATGGATATGAAGCGCCTGGGTAAAACGCGCCGCCAAGGTTTCCGGCGTGCGAAAGGCGTAATCACTTACACGTCGACGCGCAAGTTCGACAAGCACGGAGATTGGCATTACTTTACGCACATGCCACGCGTGGGCTTCTGGATGCTGGTCAACAAAAAGCGTGGCGAGAAATTCACGCAGGCCTACTGGTACGAGGACCGGTAACCGTCCCCTTCAGCGCTTGGGTCACATCGACTCAATAAATTTCGGACTCATCAACGCCGCTTCCGAGCGATCATGCGGCTCTTTATGCGCCATCAGCCCCTGCACGATTTCAAGCGCAGTCTGATTGCATGGCGGCAGTTCGGCATCACTGATCGCAATGGGTGTCACCCGTGAACCCCAACGAATCAAATGCGCTGACATGGTGAGTCCCGCGCCAAATGCCGGGATCAACACCAGACAACCCGGCTTCACTCGGCCTTCTTCAATCGCCTCAACCAGAGCAACAGGCGCGGTCGCCGCACTCATGTTGCCGTACTTGTGGACGGTGAGAAATACCTTGTCCATAGACGCACCGGCGCGCTTGGCCACCGCCTCGATAATGCGCAGATTTGCCTGATGCGGCACAATCACTTCCACATCGTCGATGGTCACGCCCGCCTGCTTCATGACGTCGACGCTGCCCTCGCCCATACCGGTAACCGCTTTTTTGAAGATCTCCTGTCCGTCAAAATCCCAGCGCGTATCGCCTTGCTGTACACCGATGTTGGCGTAAATGCCGCCCTTGCCACGCACGCGCAAGGTCTGGCGCGCATCGGCGTAGCACTGCAACTTCTCCGCGATCACGCCCTCTTCGTTATCGGTCGCCTCGAATACACAGGCGGCCGCGCCATCGCCGAACAATACCGAGACATTGCGGTTCTGCCAATCCATGAATTTGGAGATGTGCTCAACACCAATCACCAGCACTTTCTTCGCCGCACCCGATTTGATGAACGCGGTGGCAGTTGACATGCCGTACAGAAAACTGGTGCAGGCGGTATTCAAATCCATTGCCGCCGCCTTGTGGGCGCCCAATTTCACCTGCAGGCCCGAAGCGGAATTGGGCACGAGTTCGTCAGCGCTGCAGCTACCATAAATGATGAAATCCAGATCTTCGGCCTTCACGCCCGCGCAAGCCAATGCACGTGATGCCGCCACAGTCGACATTTCCAGTCCCGAGACGTGCGAGATGCGGCGCTCCTTCATCCCCGTGCGGCTGGTGATCCACGCGTCATCGGTCGGCAGGAAGGTGCCTAGATCGGCGTTGGTTAGAACGGCGGGCGGAAGGCATTTGCCCCATCCGGTGAGCGCGGCGTACGTCATGTTTGTTTTCTCCGATGCAGAGCGGTGGTAGCTCTTCTTGTTGTAACGGGAGAGCGATCTGAAGTTGCAGTCAAGCGCGTATTGTCGCGCAAAACTTAAGGCATGCGCGAATCGGCGCTTCAGCTTAACCCGCGCCTGCTGGAAGCAACGAATGACAGAAATATCTGGAACGTATTTTCTGCGTGCGCTCATTTGCGTCAATATTTATCGCACAAACGCCTATGACAACGCCCCCACTTCGTTCAATCAGCTCGGCCGCTGTTGTGACTTGCGCGCCTGTTTCAACCCATTCATCAACGAGCAAGATTCTTGCGCCCGGTTGAACTGCGCCTCTCCGCAGTTCGAGCGATTTTCGTTGTCCTGTGTAGTCTGTGAGTTCAAGTGAATCCACTTCCGAAGGTATCTTTCCACCCTTGCGAATTGGAACGAATCCCAGTCCAAGTCTAGTTGCGACCGCCACGCCGAGAATGAACCCAAGTGCGTCAATTCCAGCGACAAGGTCCGGCCGTGTATGCGAGAAAGGGCGTACAAGGTCATCCACGAGTGAAGAAAAGGCTGCGTGATCTGCGAACAAAGGCGTGACATCACATCTTTGCATTGATGGACGCGTGTCGATGAGGTTGAGATAGTCATTCATAAGTGCTGAATTGTCCGTAGAGTGGTATCGCGCGACCGATGTCGAAATGGTGTGAGCGAGGTCTCAAGCGTTAAATGCTCTTGCCTAACACTCCACCTGCCGAACCGAAACCGTAATCGCCAACCCCCCCAACGAAGTCTCCTTGTACTTCGTCTGCATATCTGCTCCCGTGCGCCGCATGGTCTCGATCACCTGATCGAGACTCACCATGTGCGAGCCGTCGCCCAGCATCGCTAGCGAGCAAGCGTTGATGGCCTTCACGGCTCCCATGGCGTTGCGTTCGATGCAGGGAATCTGTACAAGGCCACCGATAGGATCGCAGGTCATACCGAGGTGATGTTCCAGCGCGATTTCGGCGGCGTTCTCGATTTGCTCGTTACTGGCGCCAAGTGCTGCAGCCAGACCCGCCGCGGCCATCGCTGCGGCCGAACCGACTTCGCCCTGACAGCCAACTTCGGCACCGGAGATGGACGCATTGCGTTTGCATAGTCCGCCGATCGCAGTTGCAGCGAGCATGAAGCGTTCGATGCCCGGTTCATCAGCATCGCGAAAATCGTTGTAGTAACGCAGTACGGCAGGCACCACGCCCGCGGCACCGTTGGTGGGGGCGGTCACCACGCGGCCACCGGCGGCATTTTCTTCGTTGACCGCTATTGCAAAAACACTGACCCAGTTCATCGCGCCTTCACTCACGTGTGCATCGGTCTTATTGAGGCGCTCAGCGATGGCCTTGGCACGCCGATTCACTTTCAACCCGCCCGGCAGCATGCCGTCAGTGCGCATGCCCCGATCAATGCAGTCGAACATCACCGCTTTGAGACGGGCAATGAATTCACGCGTGGCGACCTCGCCGTGCAGCGCGATCTCGTTTTCCATCAGCATTTCGTGCAGCCGCTTGTTCGCAGCAGTCGCCAGTTCAAGCAATTCGGCCATGGTTTCGAAGTGATACGGCACGGTGGTCTCGACGCCGCGTGGACTGCCGACGAAGGCTTCGTCGGTATCGACGACGAATCCGCCGCCGATGGAATACATCTCACGCTCCGCGATCAGCTTGCCGCCTGCATCAAATGCGGCGTAGCGCATGCCGTTCGAATGTACCGGCAGCAAATCGACGCGATTGAAAATGAGTTCGCGATCGGGATCGAAATGCACGCGCGCCTTACCGAGCAGCGAAATCTCCCGGGTCGCGCGAATGCCGTGAACGCGCTGCGGCACCGTTGCGATATCGACCTGATCTGGCACTTCGCCTTCCAAGCCGAGCATGATCGCCATGTCGGTGCCATGGCCGTGGCCGGTGTGGGCGAGCGAGCCGTAAAGCTCAACTTCCACGCGATGGATAAGCGCGAAATCTGCCTCCGGTAACTCCACCAGAAAACGCCGCGCAGCGCGCATCGGGCCGACCGTGTGCGAGCTGGAGGGACCGATGCCAATTTTAAACATGTCGAAGACGCTGATGTACATGGTGGTTCCACGGGTAAGGTGCGCTTAGCTTGACACAGAGTTGGTGACAATTTTTTGTTGAAATTCTTTCTGAGAACTCTGGCACTGGCGCGCCTTTCGGGACAAAAAGCTGCCGGAAAGTGCGCCAATACTGGAGTTTCTCTATTTACGCGCTTCTGCGCTAAGCTAACGCATGAATAAATTCATCTCAATCATCTTACTGATATTCGCGCTTACCTTGCTCGCCGCCTGTGGCAAAAGCCCGCAAGTACCCGCGCTAGGCGCCAATGACGTGGTCCTCGCGTTCGGCGACAGCCTCACCTATGGCACAGGCGCATCGCAAGATGAATCTTTCCCGGCGCAATTGCAATCGCTGATTGGCCGCAAAGTGGTGAACGCGGGGGTGCCGGGTGAGGTTAGCGCGGATGGTTTGCAGCGAATACCGGCAGCGCTGGAGGAGGCGCAGCCCAAGCTGCTGATTCTGTGTCACGGTGGTAATGACTTCTTGCGAAAACTTAGCGATGCCGAAGCGGCCGCCAACGTGCGTGCAATGATCAAGCTGGCCAAAGACAAGGGCATCGGCGTCGTTCTGGTAGCAACGCCCAAGCCGGGGTTTTCCCTATCGCCACCTGATTTTTACGCAGCGCTCGCCAAGGAGTTCTCGCTTCCGTTCAACGACAACGCCATTGGCAATGTATTGCGAGACAACGCACTAAAATCGGACCTTGTACATCCCAATGTCAAGGGTTATGCCCAAATCGCGGAAGCGCTTGCCAAGCTATTGAAGAAGTCCGGCGCGGTTTAAGTCAGGGCTTGCCGAATCCCGCCAGCATCCACACGCCGCTCGCCAGGTAAATCACCCCCATCGTCAACACCGTCCACTGCGTCCAGCTACGAAAATTCGCGTCGGACATTTTATTGAGCACACGCGTGGAAAGCGTCGTGCCGGTAAACGCCAGTACGACACAGGCGACGATCAATGACAGCGAAAGTCCATCAGGCATTGTGTTACCCGCAACGGTCATGGCGCTGATGCCGCCGAAGTAGAGAATCTTGATGAGGTGGCCGAGCGTCTGCGACATGGCCTTGGTGGCAACCACGCCGTGCCTGCTCATAGACGACCTGACGAAGAACACGTCTAGTAGCGGCCCTGAGACACCAGCCAGCAATTGCAGCGCCGTGCAGATGACGCCGCAGACAAACGGATGACCGCGGTGATCAACATTCAACGTGAGGCGTTTGGGCAGGATATAGCTGATGAAAGGCGTAATCCCAAGCAGGATATACGCGGTCGCTTTGCTTACAACAAACTGTACAAGCACGAACAAGCCAACCGCCAGCAGTGCGCCGTAGGCATAGCCGCGAAACACCCGCCATTTGACATTGGTGCGCCACAGCCACGCACGCCAGCCATTGGACGCCATCTGCGTGATTCCGTGCAGCATCATCGCCGCTGGCAACGACAGCAGCGCCAGCAGAACACCCATCAGAATCATGCCGCCGGCCATGCCGAGGATGCCGGAGATGAAGGACGTGATCAGCACCGAAACAGCGATGCAGATAAATGTGAGCGTGGATGTCATTGAGATACGTGATTCCGTTTCACGACAGAAATACTTCGGCACGCGTTTGTCGTCAATTTGGGTTCCCGACAATAGTTGCGTTGCGGATTTGCTTCCGTCGCCGAGCCAACGCCTAATTGACTTGCAACAGTATCACGAGACTAATCCGCGCCAGATTGACGTACCTCAGTGAATAAACGCATCGGCCAATAAAAAGCCCCACCAACTCGCGCTGGCGGGGCCCATATCAGCGGCGCTGAAAGGGATCGGTCTATTTGAACGAGTACGCGAGCGACGCGTAGAAGGAGCGCCCACGCGGATCGGTGTAGTTCGGGTCGTAGCCTGCGAGGAAGCTGTAGATCTGGTTCGAACGTGGCGGCTTGGTGTCGAGCAGATTCTTCAGGCCTGCACGCAAAGTCAGGTTCGTGAAGCCGCGATACGCGCCTGAGAGATCCCACAATTTGTAATCATCGACACGGCGGACCGACCCATCCGGATTCGGGTTCTGGTCGATGTAGCCACGGTAATACGTCTGCTGGAGCGTCGCGCTGAATGGTCCGCCGTCGTAGTTGAACGAGGCGACGTGGCGCCAGCGCTGCACCACTTGATCGTTGGCGAAGCGGCCTACTCCATCGACATAGGGACGTCCCGGACCATCCTGCACCTTATAGTCGAGCACATAAGTGCCGGTCAAACTGGCGCTGAATTTACCCCATGAGGTTGCGGGCAGGCGCAGATCGAAGCCGACATCGAAGCCACTGGTTTTGAGGGTGCCGAGATTGCGCAAGCGCGAATCAATTTGCGTGATGCGGCCTGGAATGCCGGGCAATGTCGGATCAGCTGCTGCACGCGTAATAAAGGGCGCGTAAAAAACCGGATCAGAAAAGTACACGCCTTCGGGTGACGCAATGGTTTGCGTCTTTTCAAGTTTCCAGTAATCGAACGATGTCGAAATCAGATTGACTGGCTCGAACACGAGACCAAGCGAAAATTGCTTGGACTCTTCCGGCTTCAGGTTGGTTGATCCGCCACGAAGTTTGTCTGGCTGCAGCCCGCAATAGTCGGGGTTGGTGGTGTTATTGATGTTGCCGACGCGAATACAACCGAGCGGGTCGTTGTAGATGCCGTTGGTCTGGCCGATACGTGTGGGCGAATACAAGTCTGCCAATGAAGGCGCACGAAAGCCGGTACCGTAGGATGAACGCACCAACAGTTCCTTGGTGGGATTCCAGCGGACACCAATCTTCGGATTGGTAGTCGAGCCAACGTCGTTATAACGGTCATGCCTCAATGCGAGTTGCACTTCGATGGTTCGCGTGAATGGCAGCACCAATTCTGCGAAGCCGGCATTGACGGTACGATTCCCGCTGAACGATTCGGCGGTACCCTCACCACGAATCTGGCCGGTGGCAAGCAATTCGGAGGGCGTGAATCCATTCGTTTCACGACGTGATTCCAAGCCAAGCGCCAGCGCGGCGTCACCGCCTGTCAAGCTGAAAAGTGGGCGGGAGCCATGCACATCGAAGGACTTGGTGGTGCCTCTAGAGGCGCGTGCGTTGTCGCTGATCTTGGTCGCGTTGATGAGCGCTTGCCCGGCTGCATCCTGTGGGCCGAAGGGGTTGATGTTGCCGGTGGCAAAGGCTGTGTTGAAAGGCGTATTCAGCACGTAGCCATCCACGTAGCGGTCGTTGACTTCGCTGGTGCTGTAGTTGTACGCGGCGTCGTAATCCCAGCCGGCGACAATGCCTTTGGCGCCTACCAGCACACGCTCGGAAATGGCCTGTACGTCATTGGTGCGGCCGCCAACGTCCGACAAACGCCAGTTGATACGTAATGCGCCCGTCGTACCGGCGAGAGCGGCCGTGGCGGTCGGGTAGAAACGCCCGTTTGCCGGGTAATTGAGGTTCGTGACCGTCGCCGGACTGATGCGGTAGCTCGTGTCCGTCTTGGTGTGAGTGAACTCAGCGAACAGCGTGTGATCATTCGAGACCGCGTATTGGCCGCGCGCCAACGCCGACTTGCGCGTGGAAGCCGGGAATATTTCGGTGTCCTGCATGTAGTCGTAAAAGCAGGCACTCGCACCAACGAAGCTGCTCGGCGAGTAGATCGTCGCCGGCGGATTGCACGCTGGCACACTGGGGTTGAAACGCGAGCCGGTCGGGCGGCCTGAAGAGTTAAGGCGGCGGAAATTTGCGGGATTGGTGTTGCTGGAGCCAACGTCCAGGTTGATCTCGGGGATAAAGCTGCCGCCGAGGCCAGGGCGCTGGGTGGAACGCAGTGTCTTGTTGTCCTGGTAATCGACCACACCGAAGACATTGAATTTGTCCTTACTCAAATCACCGGCACCACCGGAAACGGTGAATATCTTTTTGCCTGCGCCGCCGTCCTTGGTGTCGCTGGTGTATGCCGAGACATCAACGCCTTGGTAGTCGCGGCGGGTAATGAAGTTGATCACGCCGGAGATGGCGTCGGTACCGTACACCGCCGATGCGCCGTCCTTGAGAACTTCAACGCGCTCGATCGCTGCCGTTGGAATCGCGTTCAGATCGACACCTGATGCGCCACCGGGAGACGCGAAATTCGCCATGCGTCGACCATTAAGCAGAATCAGCGTTGACGAGACACCGATCCCTCGCAAATTCGCACCTGAAAATCCGCGCTGTCCGGCGATATCCGAAAAGCTGGCGCCATCAGTCAGTGCGGCAGCGTTGGCCGATATCTTGGTCAGCAATTCTGCGGCAGTCGTCGAGCCACCGCGAATAATTTCTTCGCGGGTGATGACCTGCACGGGCAACGCGGTTTCGCCATCGATCCGCTTAATGGATGAACCGGTGATCTCAATTTTTTCCACTTTTTGTGGGGGAGCCGGCGGCACTTCCGTCGTTTGCGCATGTGCGCCTGCGGTCGACAACGCGAGCAGTGCGGCGGCTACGGCCATCGCGCACGGTGTGAAAGGCGGCATCTGCGACGGCGCTGGCGCCAGCGCAGCGGATGAGGTTTGCTTGATCTGATTCATTCTGACGGTACTCCCTGAATGGTCTGGTGTTGCGAAACAACACCCGGTTAACGACGGAAAGGACAATTTCTTATTTCACAGCGGCATAGAATCTGGTCTTTTTTGTTTTTGCCTTGATTGCAGTGTACGTAGTCGTCCGGCAAACAAAAGGGGGTAAGGGCCATTCGGTCGCAACGCTACAAATTCGCGTCGCAAAGTTGAAAACTAACTGTCGTAAAACAGACACATTGCTGATCGGCCTCACTCGCGCTGCGTCGCTCGGCAGTCCGGTTTCGCTCCGGATTACGCGAATGCGACGGCTAGTTACAGTTTCCTGTCTGCAAGCTCAACGGCTGCAAGAAGCTATGTCACACTGCCGTCACTTTCATTGGCGCTTGATAATTTTCGCTGCCAATCCATCATTTCCAGTGTGACTAAATCGATTGATTGCGCGCATGAACCGACTGTCGTTTCCGATCCGCGTTGCCGCCGCACTTCTTGCGTGTCTCATCGCGCAGCACGCACTTGCGCAAGGCATCGCCGTTCCCATCGGCGGCGCGTTGAAATATGACAATGATGAAGTCTGGTCGCGCCTCGTTCAGCTCGCTGGTGGCAAGGGAGCGCATTACGCGGTCTTTGCCACGGCGTCGGGCAGTCCCGATAAGACGGCAGCGTTGATTGTTGAGGCGCTAGGCAAACACGGCGCCATCGCGGAACACATTCCTGTGTCTGCCAAGTTGAAGACACCAGACTTCCGCGTTGCGGTGGCCGACCCGGCGTTGGTCGCCAAAGTCCAGGCCAGCACCGGTATCTTCTTTTCAGGCGGTGCACAGGAGCGCATTACCGAGGCACTGCTGCTTGCCGACGGCAAGCCGACGCCGATGCTCGAGGCGATTTGGGATGTCTTTAATCGCGGCGGCGTGGTCGCAGGAACGAGCGCTGGTGCCGCCATCATGAGTACGACCATGATTCGCGACGCGCAAGATGTGCTGGGGGTACTGAAGAACGGTGCGCGGCAGGGCCGGGAAATTGATCGCGGTCTTGGCTTCGTTGGGCCAGATATTTTCGTCGACCAGCATTTCCTCAAACGTGGTCGTTTCGGCCGAATGTTGCCGGTCATGTTACAGGCAGGCTACAAGCTGGGGCTGGGCGTGGATGAGAACACCGCAGCGATTGTGCGTGGCGATGAAGTGGAAGTCATCGGTTTCAAAGGCGCATTGATCGCGGACTTGACCAACGCGACGAGCGACAAAGCGGTGAAGGCATTCAATATCCGCAATGCAAAACTCACTTATCTGGATCACGGTGACCGCTATAACTTCAAAACAGGGTCGACAACCCCATCGGCTGAAAAATTGAAGGGTAATAGGATAGACCCCAACGACAAAGCATTCGCACCATATTTCACGACCGATGCGTTTTATCCCGACGTACTCGGCGATACCGTGGTGGTGCGACTGATGGCTAACCTCATCGACAACCGTCAAAAAGAAGTGATTGGGCTGGCGTTTGGCGTACCAGGCGGTAAAGACTCACAACCCGAGCTTGGATTCGAGTTCCGCTTTCGCAAGGGTAGTGACAGCTTGGGCTTTTTCGCGTCCGCATTCGGCGGTGAAGACTACACAGTTGCCAATATCTACCTCGACATCAATCCGGTGCGCATGAGCAAACCACTTTATCGCGCGACCCAGCTGGGCCGATCTGGGGCAAACTAGTGGATTGCAGCCATTCCCAACAGAATTTAAGAGAGCCAGACCATGAAAAAAACACTCGTATCTGCATTGCTTATCCTGCTGACCTCGGTCAACTTTGTGTCCGCACAGGACGTGAAAAAACTCAAGATCGGTGTCGAAGGCGCCTATCCGCCATTCAGCCAAATCGGCACCGATGGCAAGCTCAAGGGCTTCGATATCGACATCGCCAATGCGCTCTGTGAGCAGATGAAGGCGCAATGCACGATGGTGCAACAGGAGTTCGACGGGCTGATTCCTTCGCTACAGGCGAAAAAAATCGACGCGGTCATCGCGTCAATGTCGATTACTGATGAACGAAAAAAAGTGGTGGAGTTTTCCGACAAGTATTACCACACGCCCGCGCGTCTGGTCGGCAAAAAAAATGCCGGACTGACGGCGAGCGTTGCCGGGATGAAAGGTAAGCGCATCGGCGTGCAGCGCACCACAACCCATGACCGCTTCGTCACTGATACCTTCACGGAATCCGAAATCGTTCGCTATGCCAAACAAGATGATGTGTTTCTGGATCTGGCAGCCGGTCGGCTCGACGCGGCAGTATCGGATCAACCCGCTGCGGCAATCGGCTTCCTCGCTTTACCTGCTGGCAAGGATTTCGCGTTTTTTGGTCCGGTATACATTGAGCCCAAGTACTTTGGCGCAGGGGCAGGGATTGGATTGCGTAAAACCGATACGGCGTTGCGCAACGAATTCAACGCGGCGATCAAGGCCATTCGCGCCAACGGCGTCTACAAGAAAATCAATGACAAGTATTTCGACTTTGACATTTATGGCGGGAAATGAGGCGGGCCTGATGCAATCTGGCGCCGCGCTGATGTGCACTAAGTGCTGCGGCGATCACTGAAACACCATGCTGCACGGTTTTCTACCCAGTCTCATCGAGGGCGCGGGCACGACGCTTGCGGTGGCGCTCTGCGCGCTCCTGATCGCTGTCGTGCTTGGTCTGTCGGGCGCGCTGTTTAAGCTGTCGCGATCACGCCTGCTTAGGGGTTTGGCGACAACCTACACGACAGTCATCCGTGGTGTTCCGGATCTGGTATTGATGTTGCTGATCTTTTACGGTGGCCAGCTGGCTGTCAACGAGGTTGCGCCCAAGCTAGGCTTCAAAGATGTCGTCGACATCAATCCCTTCGTCGCTGGTGTCGCCACCATCGGTTTCATTTTTGGCGCCTACCTCACCGAGACGTTCCGTGGCGCCATGATTGCCGTCCCGCCGGGTCAACGCGAAGCCGGCATCGCCTACGGCATGACGCCGGTTCAGGTGTTTTTGCGGATCGTCTTCCCGCAAATGGTGCGTTTTGCCATTCCAGGGTTTACCAATAATTGGCTGGTGCTCGTCAAATCGACAGCATTAGTTTCCGTCATTGGCCTCTCCGACATGATGAATCGCGCTGGTCTGGCTGCGGGCACGACCCGCGAGCCATTTACGTTTTACGTGACTGTTGCCGCGCTGTACTTGATTATCACGTCCATTTCGGTGTTGTTGCTGCGTTTTCTTGAGAAGCGTTACTCTCTAGGCGTCAAGGTAATTGCGCTATGAAATTGGCGGCAATCTTCGTATGCTGAACCTCGATATCATGCTTTCCAGCCTGCCGCTCTATATCAACGGCACGCTGGTCACCCTTAAGTTATTGCTCGTCGCGTTAGGCGTTGGATTGTTTTTCGCCATCCCGCTCGCGGTGCTGCGCGCCTCGCCAAACCCGTGGGCATCGCGTCCGGTGTGGCTGTTCACCTATGTATTCCGCGGCACGCCGCTGCTGGTGCAATTGTTCCTGATTTACTACGGTCTCGCCCAGTTTGCATGGGTTAGGGAGAGCATGGTCTGGCCGATGTTGTCTTCGGCATGGTTCTGCGCCATGCTGGCATTCGCCATCAATACCTGTGCATACACGACTGAAATCATCGCTGGCGCAATCACTTCGACAAATCACGGTGAAGTCGAAGCTGCACGAGCAATGGGCATGTCCCCAATGACGCTCTATCGGCGTATCCTGCTGCCATCAGCCTTGCGCCGTTCGCTGCCCGCGTACAGCAACGAAGTCATCATGATGCTGCATGGCACTTCGATCGCCAGCATCGTCACATTGATGGACATCACTGGTGCCGCACGCGAAGTCAATTCCAGGTTCTATTTGCCTTTCGAGGCTTTCATAACCGCAGCCGCGTTTTATCTCGCGCTGACCTTTGTGCTGGTATCGCTGTTCCACCTCGCCGAAAAGCGCTGGCTGGTTCATCTGGCACCTCGAGCCTGACACTCTATGAACATAAAAAAACATCCGCTGCTCTCCACCTATGTCGGCACCAATCGGGAAATCGTCAGCTTTCACTACGGCGGAGAACACCAGGGCGAGAAAATCTATATCCAGGCCTCGTTACACGCAGATGAATTGCCGGGCATGTTGGTTGCCCACCACTTGCGCCGTCGCTTCGCCGAACTGGAGGCTGCCGGCAAAATTTGTGGCGAAATTGTCGTGGTGCCAGTGGCAAATCCGGTCGGCCTTGCGCAGACTTTGTTATATAGCCAGGTAGGTCGATTCGAAATGGCGACTGGCGAGAATTTCAACCGGCACTATCCTGCCATGTATCCCGCCATCGTAGAGGGGCTCGAAGCCAGGTTACGCGCTGATGGCAAGGCCAATGCGCGCGCGATACGCGAGGCAATGTTGCACCACCTCGACGGGTTGGCACCTAAAACCGAGCTAGAGAGCATGCGCCGGGCACTGCTGCGGCTATCCTGTGACGCCGATGTCGTGCTGGATTTGCATTGCGATTCCGATGCGGTGCTGCACCTCTACACCGGCACGCCAATGTGGCCGCAGTGCGAGCCGCTGGCGCGCTACATGGGTGCCTATGCCACGCTGCTCGCGACCGAGAGTGGCGACAACCCATTCGACGAAGCCTGCTCGCAAACCTGGTGGCAACTTGCGGAGCATTTCAAAGACCACTCAGCGGAATTGCCGATACCGATGGCATGCCTGTCGGTGACGGTGGAATTGCGCAGCCAAACTGATGTGAACCACGGGCTGGCGATCCATGATGCTGAAAATATCATCGCCTTTCTGACCCATCGCGGCGTCATCGACGGTGTGGCACCACCATTGCCAGAACTCAAATATTCAGCTACGCCGCTCGCTGGGTCGGAAGCTATTTCCTCGCCAGTCAGTGGCGTCGTGGCTTTCCTGAAAAAGCCCGGCGACTGGATACAGTCTGGCGACGTGCTGGCCGAAGTCATCAACCCGATAACCGCAGACGTCTGCGAGCTGGTGAGCCACACTGATGGTGTGCTCTACGCATTGGAGAATCGCTACTTTGCCACTGCCGGCATGCGGCTCGCCAAGGTCGCCGGCGCCAAGGCATTCCGCAGCGGCAAATTGTTGAGCGCGTAGACGCCATGCAGAAATTATTGGTTGAAGACCTGCGCAAAAGCTACGGCAACAACGAAGTGCTCAAAGGGGTTTCGCTTTCCGCCAATGCGGGTGACGTGACTTGCATCATCGGCTCCAGTGGCTCGGGCAAGAGTACGCTACT
The DNA here is from genome assembly GCA_038321965.1 of Burkholderiales bacterium. Classification (GTDB taxonomy): domain Bacteria; phylum Pseudomonadota; class Gammaproteobacteria; order Burkholderiales; family Usitatibacteraceae; genus UKL13-2. The sequence continues at coordinate 86,085 of JBBQFL010000002.1, forward strand.
TCGCTGTATCAATCTACTGGAGCAACCAAACCAGGGCCGCATTACGCTCAATGGCGAATCCCTGCGCCTGGTATCGGACAAGAACGGTGCGTTGAAAGCCGAGGACCCGAAACAATTACAGCGCTTACGTTCAAAGCTGGCGATGGTGTTTCAGCACTTCAACCTTTGGTCGCATATGACCGCGCTGGAGAATGTGATCGAGGCGCCCATTCACGTGCTTGGACAAAGCAAGGCGGAGGCGCTGGAGCGCGGCGAGCAATTGCTCAATCGCGTCGGTGTCGCGCATCGCAAGCACATGTACCCCGCGCACATGTCGGGTGGTGAGCAGCAGCGGGTGGCCATTGCCCGGGCACTGGCGATGGAACCGGAAGTCATGCTGTTTGATGAGCCTACGTCGGCACTTGACCCTGAGCTGGTCGGCGAGGTATTGAAGGTGATGCGTGACCTCGCCGATGAGGGCCGTACCATGGTCGTCGTCACGCACGAGATGGGCTTTGCCCGTGAGGTATCAAATTCGGCAATATTCCTGCATCACGGCCTGATCGAGGAGCAGGGTAAGCCGAAAGAAATTCTGGTCAATCCGCAGAGCGAGCGTCTGCGCCAATTTTTGTCGGGCAGTCTAAAATAGGCGTTTCCACTGTCGGCGCAAGTTGTCGAGTTGATCATGTTGCCAGGCGCTTCCCCGATTACGACCTTGCGCATTGGCTTTCTGTTGCTGCCGCAGTTTGGTTTGCTGTCTCTGTCCGGCGCGCTCGATGTGCTGGCTGCCGCCAATCGCGTTCTGGATGAACCAATCTATTCGTCGGTAATTCTTGCAACGGGAAGCGAATCGACCGTCAACGCTGGTGCGTTAAGAATTCCTGTCGATATAGCGATGGAAAATGCGTCAGAGCTGGACGGTATGTTTGTGGTCAGCGAGACACCGCTGCCGCAGCGGGGCTTCGACAATGCTGTCGCATGGCTACAGAATTTCTCATCAGCCAGCACTGTCGCGCGCGCGCTCATGAACCCGATACCAAAGCTGATCGGTGGCATCGGCACCGGAACCTATTTACTGGCGCGTGCTGGGCTGCTGCGGGGATGTCGCGCAACTATTCATTGGCCTTACACCTCATTGTTAGCGGAGGATTTTCCGGACACTGTCGTCTCGTCCAATCTGTTTGAGATCGATCGGCATCGCCTCACCTGTGCCGGTGGCAATGCCAGTGTTGACATGATGTTGAACTGGCTGGGCTCAAGGCACGGCGAAGATCTGGTCACAGAGCTGCTCGATCATTTTGGTCTTGAGCGCCTGCGCAACCCCACCGACCATCAACGCGTGCCTCTGTCTGCACGCATCGGCGGTGGGCAGCCCAAGCTCACCGAGGCCGTATCGCTGATGGAAGCAAATTATGAGGAACCGCTGCCTACCGAGGAAATTGCGCGGCTGGTCGGCGTTTCACGTCGACAGCTGGAGCGTTTGTTCAAGCAATACCTCAACAGCCTGCCTTCGCGCTACTACCTTGAGTTACGCTTGAACCGCGCAAGACATTTGCTGCAACAGACCAGCCAGTCGATTTTGCAAATTGGCTTGTCCTGCGGGTTTTCATCGGGACCGCACTTTTCCAGTGCCTATCGCAATCATTTCAGCATCACCCCACGCGAACAGCGCAGCCAGCGCGCCGCGCGTGCGAACCATGCCACCGGGGACGATGCATGATCGCGCAGCGAACACATATAAACCAGCGTCGCTTTGTTGATAGGCGCATGGCCCTGCAACGCCTAAAATGCAGTCTGGCTGCAACTGCGCGATCACAAAGCGCACACTTATAAACGCTGCCCGCATCCCGGAGCTCATCATGACGACAGAAACGCCCCATTCCCCAGTTACCCGAGCCAACTTCGACGAAGTGATGGTGCCCAATTACGCCCCCGGCAGCTTCATTCCGGTGCGCGGCAAGGGTTCCAGAGTATGGGATCAAGCGGACAAGGAATATGTTGATTTGGCCGGCGGCATCGCAGTGAGTTCTGTGGGGCACGCGCACCCAGAAGTCGTGCGCGCGCTTACCGAACAGGGCAGAAAAATCTGGCATGTGGCTAATGTGCTCGCCAACGAGCCCGCTATCATGCTCGCGCAAAAACTTTGCGAGCTTACCTTTGCCGAGCGTGTATTCTTCGCCAACTCTGGCGCCGAGGCCAACGAAGCCGCACTGAAACTGGCTCGCCGCTATGCCTGCGATCACTTCCCCAAGGACGACACGCCGGAAGGCAAACTACAGAGCGATAAAAACGAGATCATTTCCTTCACCGATTCGTTTCACGGCCGCACGCTGTTCACCGTGACCGTCGGTGGCCAGCCCAAATACTCGCAGGGCTTCGGCCCGGCATTGCAAGGCATCACTCATCTGCCGTTTAATGACCTTGAGGCTGTCAGAAAGCAAATGTCGGCCAAAACTTGCGCAGTCATCGTCGAGCCGGTGCAAGGTGAAAGCGGTGTGCTGCCCGCAACAGCGGAATTCCTGAAAGGTCTGCGTGAATTGTGTAACAAGCATAATGCGCTGCTGATTTTTGACGAGGTGCAGTCGGGTGCCGGGCGCACTGGGCCGTTTTACGCCTATATGGATTGCGGGGTGACACCTGACATTTTGACGTCGGCCAAAGGGCTGGGCGGCGGCTTTCCGATCGGCGCCATGCTTACGACCGAGAAGATTGCCAAGACCTTCGCCGTGGGCGTTCACGGCAGCACTTACGGCGGCAATGCGCTGGGTTGTGCGGTGGCACTGGCGGTGGTGAATATCCTCGCCGCCCCATCAACCCGCGCCAATATTGCTGCACGTACCGATCAATTGCGCACCGGGCTGCGTACGCTAAACGACAAATTCGCGCTGTTCACCGATATTCGTGCCAGCGGGTTATGGTTTGGCTGTGAGCTGATTCCGAAGTGGCATGGCCGTGCGAAAGAGTTTGTAAAGATGGCTGAAAGGCACGGTCTGATGATTCTGGTTGCAGGTACCAGCGTCATCCGTCTGGCGCCGTCGCTGCTCATTACTGCTGAAGATATTGAACTCGGTCTGAAACGATTTGACGCCGTGTTTGCCGAGGTGCTTGCTGCTGAGGCCGCAGCCAGTCCTGCCGCAGTCGCTGTAGCCTGAAATGCATCCGACGAGTCCATGAGCGATTTGAAGAGCAATAGCGTACTGATCCTGCGCCCCTGTCGGCTGTCCGACCTTCCCAGCGTCGAGCGCATTGCTGCAGCCAGCGCAGTCGGCATTACGTCGCTACCGCCGGATCGCGAAAAACTCTACGACAAGATTCGCAACTCAACCCACTCGCTTGCTGCCGAGGTTGATGTCAATGGCGAGGAACAGTATTTCTTCGTACTCGAAGACGTGACCACGGGTGTGATAGTCGGCACCAGCGGCATCGTCGCCTCGGCTGGTTTTCATGACCGCTTCTACAGTTACCGCAACGAAATTATCGTCCATGCCTCGCAGGAACTGGGGGTTAGCAACAAGATCCACTCTCTGCATTTGTGCCACGACCTCACCGGTCTGTCTCTGCTAACCTCGTTCTATATCGACCCCGCCTACGACAAAACGCAATGGCCGCAGTTGCTGTCGCGCGCTCGCATGTTGTTTATCGCCGAACACCCAGAACGCTTCGCCGACAAGCTCGCTGCGGAAAATCCTGGTGTCTGCGACGACAGCGGCCACTCCCCATTTTGGGATGCGGTTGGAAGACGTTTTTTCAATATGGACTACCCTCAGGCGGAACAGCTTTCGGGTGGCCGCAGCAAGACCTTTATCGCCGAACTCATGCCGCAGTATCCGATTTATGTACCTTTGCTTCCCGCCGATGCCAAGCTTGCCATTGGTCAGTTGAATCCCGTCGCAGAACTACCGTTTTCGATTTTGCTGGAAGAAGGATTCGAGGCCGACACCTACATTGATATCTTCGATGGTGGCCCCACGGTCGAAGCACGCGTATCCACCGTGCGCAGCATTGCTGACAGCAGGCGGATGCGGGTGAAACGCGCAGCACCGGCCATTGGCACGAAACAGCTTTACCTGATCGCCAATACCGCCACTGAAGAATTCCGCGCCACCATCGCCGCGCTGTCATTGGACGATGCGAGCGGCGACGGGCGATTGTCGATTCCACCGGAACTGGCGGATCGACTGGAAGTTGCTGATGGCGATGACGTTCGTGTGACACCGCTATGATGATCATTCGCCCGATCACACACGACGACCTTCCGGCGCTGGTTGGTCTGGCCAAGAGTACCGGCGTAGGTCTCACCACGTTACCGCCGAACGAGGCTGAACTCACCAAGCGCGTCGATGCTGCAGTCGCGTCGTTCGACGGCACGGCACAAAAAGCGGATGAAATTTTTCTGTTTGTGCTGGAAGACACGGCCGCCAAACGCGTCGTCGGCACGTGCGGACTGGCCACTGCCGTTGGCTTGCGCCAGCCCTGGTACTCATATCGGGTTGGCCTGGTGGTGCACGCTTCGCAAGAACTGGGCTTGTTTACACAAACGCCGACGCTGTTCCTCTCGAACGATCACACGGGACACACCGAGCTTTGCTCATTGTTTCTCGATGCCGAGTACCGTCGCGATCGCAATGGGCAGTTGCTCTCCAAATCCCGGTTGCTGTTTCTGGGCCAGCATCGTGAACGTTTCTCGAAAAAAATCATTGCTGAATTACGCGGTGTTTCGAATGACGCGGGACAATCGCCATTTTGGGAAAGCCTTGGACGGCATTTTTTCTCGATGGAGTTTTCACAGGCCGACTACCTCACCGGCATTGGCAAGAAATCATTCGTCGCAGAGCTGATGCCAAAACATCCGCTTTACAGCTCTTTCCTGACGCCTGATGCGCAGGCCGTCATCGGCGAGCCACATCCGCACACCGTTCCCGCCATGCGCATGCTGGAAAGCGAAGGATTCCGCTATGAAGGCTACGTCGATATTTTCGATGCGGGACCGACCGTCGAGTGCGATGTCGATGACGTGGGCGCGGTGGCGCGATGCAGCGTCTTCCAGGCGACTATAAACGGCATAACGCCTGCCGCAGACGCGGTGACCTACCTCGTATCAAACACCGGGATCCGCAATTACCGGGCAACACTCGTCGCCGGCAGTCCGGCAGGCGGCGCGTTCCGGCTAGATGCCGAAACTGCTGCAGTGCTGCATATCGCTAATGGTGACGAACTTCGAGCAGTTCCGCTCTCGGTCAGTGATCGCCATTAGCTGCGCTGGACAGCTGGCTTTAACGGTCAATTTCATGAATCAACAACACTGGATCAACGGACGCTGGGTCAACAGCGATGGCGCGGCGTTCGCGTCGAAAAATCCCGTTTCGCAAGCGGTGGTATGGCAGGGCCATGCTGCACCGGCGGCAACCGTTGACACTGCTGTCAACGCGGCGCGTGCGGCATTTCCGGCATGGACAGCTTTGAGTCCTGACGCACGCATCGCGTACCTTAAGGAGTTCGCCCGTTTGCTAGGCGAACACAAAACCAGCCTCGCCCACACCATCGGTTTCGAAACCGGCAAACCACTTTGGGAAGCAGCTACCGAAGTAACGACCATGATCGGCAAGATCGACATATCGATCCGCGCACATCAGGAACGTACCGGTGAGCGCAGCACCGCACAGGCTGACCACACTGCCGTGCTGCGGCATCGCCCGCATGGTGTGGTCGCCGTTTTCGGCCCCTATAATTTTCCTGGCCACTTGCCGAATGGGCATATCGTTCCGGCACTACTTGCCGGCAATTGCGTCATTTTCAAACCCAGCGAACTCACCCCCGGCAGTGCGGAAGCAACCATAAAAATCTGGGCGCTTGCCGGATTGCCCGCGGGCGTGCTCAATCTGGTGCAGGGTGGACGCGATACCGGTGCGGCGCTGGCAGGACACGGCGGCATCGATGGCATTTTCTTTACCGGCAGTTCGCAAACCGGCAAGCATCTGCATCAGCAGTTTGCGTCGCATCCAGATAAAATCCTTGCGCTGGAGATGGGCGGAAACAATCCGCTGTTGGTGGGTGACTACCGAAATCTCGATGCAGCCGTACACCACATCGTCCAGTCTGCATTCATTTCCGCTGGTCAGCGCTGTACCTGTGCGCGGCGACTACTGGTTCCCGCTGGCGTCGTTGGTGATCAACTTCTCACCAGACTTATCGGTGTGGCCGCTCGTTTGAAGGTGGGGCATTTCGACGACGCCGATCCGCCGTTCATGGGTGCGGTGATTTCGCTTGCGGCTGCTGATGTACTGCTGGGCGCGCAGGCTGCTCTGATTGCCAGGGGAGCGGCTGTGCTGCTTGAAATGAAGCGAATCAAGCCCGGCACCGCGTTACTCTCGCCCGGCATACTCGACGTGTCCAACCTATCAGACCTCCCCGATGAGGAGCATTTCGGGCCGCTGCTTCAAGTGATGCGCTATGGGACTTTTGCAGATGCGCTCGCCATTGCCAACAATACCCGTTACGGTCTCGCCGCCGGATTGTTGTCGGAGAGTGCGGACGAATATGCAACTTTCCTGCGTCATGTCCGCGCCGGCATCGTCAACTGGAATCGCCCACTTACAGGCGCATCGAGTGCAGCGCCATTTGGCGGTATCGGCGCCAGCGGCAACCATCGTGCCAGCGCCTATTACGCGGCCGACTACTGCGCCTATCCGCAGGCCTCGCTTGAATCGGCAACGCTCACGCTGCCAGACAAATTGAGCCCCGGATTGTCTCTATGACTTTACCGGCGATTGAAGCCAATTTCGATGGCCTGGTTGGGCCGACGCATAACTACAGCGGACTTTCGTTTGGCAATATCGCGTCAGCCAAGAATTACGGCATTGATGCCAACCCCAAGCTGGCGGCATTGCAGGGTCTGAAAAAAATGAAGGCGCTGGCCGAGTTGGGGTTCACGCAAGGTGTGCTGCCACCACAGGAGCGCCCCTGCATCGCTACACTGCGTGCCTTGGGCTTCGAAGGCGGTGACGCCGACATCATTCGCGCAGCGATGCGGCATTCGCCCCTGGTTTACTCGAGCGCATTGTCGGCATCGAGCATGTGGTCCGCCAATGCCGCCACCGTGAGCCCGAGTGCCAATGCCGCGGACGGCCGGGTGCATTTCACGGCGGCGAACCTCAACAATAAATTTCATCGCTCCATCGAACATGCGCAAACTTCGCGTACGTTGCGGGCCATTTTCCGCGACGACAAGTATTTTGCGCACCACGCGGCGTTGCCTGCATGCCCGCAATTTGGCGACGAAGGCGCAGCCAATCACACACGTTTTTGCCGGCGCTACGGCGAGCGTGGCGTGGAGTTTTTCGTCTACGGCGCCAGCGGTTTCGATCTGACAGCACCGAGGCCGACGAAATTTCCAGCCCGGCAAACGCTGGAAGCGTCACAAGCAGTAGCGCGCTTGCATGGCCTGGCTGAGGGTCAGCTAGTGTTCGCGCAACAGAGTCCCGAGGTGATCGACGCCGGCGTATTTCACAACGACGTGATTGCCGTCGGCAATCTCAATGTGTTGTTCTGCCATGAAAGTGCGTTTGTCGATCAGAAAAAAGTGCTCGCCGAAATCGCGGCGAAACTTGGAGATACGTTCACTGCGGTGCAGGTTGCCGCTGCAGATGTGAGCGTGGAAGACGCCGTACAGTCGTATCTCTTCAACAGCCAGTTGCTTAGCCGCGCCGATGGCGGCATGTTGCTGCTGGTGCCGGAAGAATGCCGTAACAACGAACGGGTGTGGACCTATCTGCAATTGTTGCTTTCGCAGGACACACCAATTCGCGACGTATTGGTGATGGATTTGCGCGAAAGCATGAGAAACGGTGGCGGTCCGGCCTGTCTGCGTTTGCGGGTGGAACTGTCCGCGCAGGAACTGGCTGCGGTGAATCCTTCAGCTCTAATGAACGATGCCCTATTTCACCATCTCACCGCCTGGGTGGAAAAACATTATCGCGACCGGCTGGGCGAAAGCGATTTAGGCGACCCCGCACTCCTCACTGAATGCCGCGCGGCGTTGGATGAACTCACGCAAATTCTGGCGCTGGGGTCCGTGTATCCATTTCAGCTTTAGATAAACACTGTAGATCGCCATTTGGCGCGCCTCACCGAGTAAAAACGACCTGGAAGCCGCGCCTGATCGTGACTTTGCCGTTCAATGGCCAATCCTTTGCCGTTCGACTGCCAGGCCTGCGCTTTGCTGCCGTCCGGCGATAAGATCAACGATACAATGAGAGCGGTTTGGTTAACGGCAGGTCAACCGACCCATCTCGTTATAAATTCTTGTCAGCCTGATGCGCCCACCTGGCCTAATGTGTATTCGTGCCAAACCTCATGAGGGGATCAATATGAAAACATCAATAGTGCCGTTTGTCGCCGCTGGCGTTCACCGATTCAGGCGATTTGCGGGAAGCGCTATTGCGATGTTGATGCTTTCTCTGGCGAGCGTTTCCGCCACTGCGCAATCGACGCAAAATCTTGTCGGGTTTTGGTACAAGCCTTCTGAATCAGGCTGGGGCCTGAGTATTCAACAACAGGGGACCAGCACCTTCGCGGTCTGGTTCACCTACGACTTGCAAGGTGCCCCCACCTTCAACACGCTGCAATGTTCATTCACGGGCACCACCTGCGCTGGCGATGTTTACACCTACACCGGCACACCTTTGGCGCGAATCACGGCCGGTGCCAATGCGACAGGCACCAAGATTGGCACCGGTTCCATCATTGTCACCAGCAGTAACCGGCTCTCACTCAGCTATGTGATCGGCAACGTGAATCAGACCAAGGCCGACCTTGAGCCGCAGAATTTCGCTGCGCCGGACCAGGTACCGCTCTGTTCGTTACAAACACCCACTGGCACTGGCTTCCGCGCCGGGCTAAGCAACTATACAGATCACTGGTGGGGTGGTCCCAGCGCGTCAGGCTGGGGGGTACAGATTTCGCACCAAAGTAACCAGGTGTTCGCCGGCTGGTATAGCTACAGTGCGGCCGGCAAGGCTTCATGGCTGACCTTGCAAGGCACGCAAGACAGCAACAATTCAAGGCGCTTTACAGGGACGATCTTCCAGATTGCCAACGGTATCCCTTTTTCACAAATCACGGGCCCGATTCCGCCCTCGTCGAACGCGGCCGTCGGTACATTTGAATTCAATTTCAGTGATGGCGAAAAGGGCGTATTCACCTATTCGCTTCCACAACTGGGTATCGTCAGCAGCACGCTGCCGCTCGAACGCTTCGCGATCGCCGGAGGCGCGGTCAACTTTTGTACTGTTGCCAAGACGAGTATCGTCAGCGCCCAGGAAGCGTCGCGCTTTTTGGGACAGGCGACATTCGGGCCGAAGATGGCGGAGATCGATGCGCTTGCGCAAACCGGATATGACGCCTGGCTGACCGCGCAGTTCGCCAAGCCGCAGACCTTGCATTTGCCGCCCGTGGCGGCGTTCCTCAGCACGTTGCCGACCGCCTCCCAGGTAGGCCAGACATCGTTCCAATGGGGCATCTGGAAAAATTTCTCGACCGGCGACGACGTATTGCGCCAACGCATGGCATTTGCGCTGTCGGAAATATTCGTTGTTTCTCTCAACAGCAATATCGCCTTCAATTATCCGCGAGGCCCTGCGCAATACCTCGATACGCTCGGTGCCAATGCATTCGGCAACTACCGCACGTTGCTGGAAGCGGTGACGTACTCACCAATGATGGGCCTGTATCTCACCCACTTGCGCAACGTAAAGGAAAACGTTTCGACCGGCAGCGTGCCCGACGAAAATTACGCGCGTGAAGTCATGCAACTGATGAGCATCGGCCTGCATCAGCTCAATCTGGATGGCACAGAAAAACTCGACGCTGTCGGCAAACCGATTGAAACCTACACCAACGCCGATGTTTCGGGTCTGGCCAAAGTGATGACCGGCTTGAGCTGGGCAGGGCCGGATACTTCCAACACCCGTTTCAGCGGCGGCAACGCCGATCCTGATCGCGAGATCAAACCGATGCAAGCTTACGATCAATATCATTCGATATCACAGAAGCAGTTTCTGGGCGTGACGATTCCGGCGCAAGCATTGGGCGCGACCAACAACGACGTTCGCATCGCCCTCGATACCTTGTTCAATCATCCCAATGTCGGCCCGTTCATCGGCAAGCAACTGATCCAGAAGCTGGTATCGAGCAACCCTTCGCCGGCCTATGTTTCGCGAGTGGCTGCAGCGTTCAACAACAACGACAGCGGTGTGCGTGGCGACATGAAAGCCGTCATCCGTGCAGTATTGCTAGACCAGGAAGCGCGCGCGCCTGCTTCCGGCAACAATGGCAAATTGCGTGAGCCTGCGATCAGATTGGTGCACTGGATGCGGTCGTTCAATGCGACCTCCGCCGATGGCCGCTTTCTGCTGACGACTACCATCGATCCCTCCACCCAGCTTTCACAAATGCCGATGTACGCACCTTCAGTGTTCAACTTTTTCAGGCCGGGTTATATCCCACCCAACAGCAACGTCGGCGCGGCGGGAATGTTTGCGCCCGAGGCGCAAATTATCAATGAGACCTCAATTCCTGGCTACCTCAATTACATGCGTGGCGTGATTACTTCGGGCATTGGCGCCCGGACCAACAACGTGCTCGACATTCAAGCCAATTACAACGCGGAACTCTCACTCGCAAACAATCCAGATGCACTGATTGATCGCGTGGCCCTGTTGCTAACTGCCGGGAATCTCTCCGCGACCACCCGTGCCACCATTCGCGCGGCGATTGCATCTGTCAATATCGGCACCACCACAGCTGCTGCCGACCAGCGCAATCGCGTCAATCTCGCCATCTATTTATTGATGGCGAGCCCCGAATACATTTTCCAGAATTGATCGGAGCAGCCATGGCGACTATCGTGAAAAATATCAACCAATCGCGTCGTGAATTTCTGCGCACTGCCGGGAAGCTGTCGGTCGCCGGCGCGGCCGCGCCGTTCGCAGTCAACCTCGCCGGCATCGGCGCGGCGGCCGCACAATCGGCCACCGACTATCGTGCGCTCGTCTGCGTGTTCCTCTACGGGGCCAACGATCACAACAACACCGTGATTCCCTTTGACACGACCTCTTATGCGGCCTACACGGCAGCCAGATCGGTCATCGCGCGGCCACTTTCGGCCCTGCTGCCGCTCACGCCCAGCGTGCCTCTCACCGGCACAAACGCGGGCCGACAGTTTTCCCTGCCGACCGAGCTGGGCGGATTGAAGACTATCTGGGATGCTGGCAAGCTCGCGATCCTGGCCAATGTCGGGCCGTTGATCGTCCCGACCACCAAGATTCAGTACAACAATCTTTCAGTGCCTTTGCCGCCGAAATTGTTTTCGCACAATGACCAGCAGTCGATCTGGCAAGCCAGCGCACCGGAAGGTGCAAGGGAGGGTTGGGGCGGGCGCATCGGTGATTTAATGGCGTCACAAAACGCGAGCAGTATCTTTACCTGTAATTCGATCACCGGCAGTGCGGTTTTTCTAGCCGGCCGGTCGACCGTTGCGTACCAGGTCAGCACCAGTGGCTCGACTCCGATCAGTGGTATCACCGGCAGCCTGTTCGGTTCCACTTCTGCCAGTGCCAGCCTGCGATCAGTCATCACCAGTGGCGGCGCAAATCTGTTCACGCAAGATCTGTCTGATACCGCACAGCGATCGATTGACGCCAACGTCAGCCTGTCGGCTGCGTTTGCCACTGCGCCTGATCTACCGTTACCCGCAGGTCAGACAGGCAACAGCCTCGCTGCACAACTACGCATCGTCGCGCGTATGATCGCGTCGCGCACCGCAATCGGCGCGAAGCGGCAGGTATTCCTCGTCTCCATCGGCGGCTGGGATACACACAATAACCAACTTGCGACCCAGCCGGGTCTGCACGCCCAGGTCTCGGCGGCGCTCTCCTACTTCTATGACGCCACCGTCAGCCTCGGCGTTTCAAACAATGTAACCACGTTTACCGGCTCTGATTTCGGCCGCACGCTGACCAGCAACAGCGATGGCTGCGACCACGGCTGGGGCTCGCATCATTTCGTGATGGGTGGCGCCGTGAAGGGCCAGCAATTCTATGGGACCTTCCCGATCATGGGCGTGAATAACAACGATGAGGTAGGCTCAGGAAGATTGTTGCCAACCACGTCAGTGGACCAGTACGCGGCGACATTGGCGCGATGGTTCGGTGTGAGTGACACCGATATGCGTTTGGTGCTGCCCAATATCGTCAACTTCAACTCGTCAAATGTAGGCTTCATGTCCGGTTAGTTGTCTTTTGCCGGGCTGACTTCGATATTTCGTTCCTCGGAACACCAGAGTTACACCCAAGGTACGCTTGATTGATCAAGATCAAGCGGATTGGAGCCGCGCGGCTTAGATGAAATATCATTGGTGCCATGACACTCCGCACCAGTTCTTCCCCCCAGGAAATCCTTCGCACCACCTTCGGCTACCCAGCATTCCGCGGTGATCAGGAAGCGATCGTCGATCATTTGATCGGTGGCGGTGATGCGCTGGTGCTGATGCCGACCGGCGGCGGTAAGTCGCTGTGCTTTCAGATTCCGGCGCTGGCGCGCGATGGTACCGCCATCGTCGTCTCGCCTTTAATCGCGCTGATGCAGGATCAAGTAGAGGCGCTGCTGCAACTGGGCGTGAAGGCCGCGTTTTTGAATTCCACGCTGGACGCCCGCTCGGCCTCGCAGCTTGAGCAGCGACTACTTAATGGCGAACTCGACTTGCTTTACGTTGCACCTGAGAGATTACTGACGTCACGTTTTATCGATCTACTTGGCCGCACACCGATCTCCCTGTTCGCCATCGACGAGGCGCACTGCGTATCGCAATGGGGTCATGATTTCCGGCCTGAGTACCGCCAGCTCTCGATGCTGCATGAGCGCTTTCCGGATATCCCGCGCATCGCACTCACCGCCACTGCCGATGCACCGACACGAAAGGAAATCGTCGAACGTCTCGCGCTGGAGTCAGCCAAGCAATTCGTCGCGAGTTTCGACCGGCCCAATATCCGCTATCGCATCGTGCAGAAACATGAACCGCGCAAACAACTGCTCGAATTCCTCACGGACCATGAAGGCGATGCAGGCATCATCTACTGCCTATCCCGAAAAAAGGTTGAAGAGACGGCTGGATTTCTGATTACCGAAGGCGTAAAGGCATTGCCCTACCACGCCGGATTGGACACATCTGTGCGCGCCCACAACCAGCAACGATTTCTGAAGGAGGATGGCGTGGTGATGGTCGCGACGATCGCCTTCGGCATGGGCATCGACAAACCGGATGTGCGCTTTGTTGCGCACATGGACTTGCCCAAAAGCATGGAGGGCTACTACCAGGAAACCGGACGTGCAGGCCGCGATGGAATGCCCGCCAATGCGTGGCTCACCTACGGCATGGCAGACGTGGTGATGTTGCGGCAGATGGTCGATGGCGGGGAGGCGAGTGAAGAACGCAAACGCGTCGAACGGCAAAAACTCGACGCGCTGCTGGGTTTTTGTGAATCCACGCGCTGCCGTCGGCAAACGTTGCTGCAATACTTTGGCGAAGCGATGCCCAAGCCCTGTGGTAATTGCGACAATTGCCTCGAGCCGCCTGCGACCTGGGATGGGACAACGGCAGCACAAAAGGCGATGTCTGCGGTCTACCGAACGGGGCAGCGGTTTGGCGTGATTCACCTCATCGATGTGTTGCTCGGCAAAACCACTGAACGAGTGCAGCAATTCGGCCATGATCAGCTCAGTACCTTCGGCATCGGCAGTGATCTGACCGAAGTCGCCTGGCGCGGTGTGTTCCGGCAACTGACGGCGAGCGGATTGCTCGCAGTGGATGTGGAGGGATTCGGCGGGCTCAAGTTGACGGCGGAGAGCCGCGATGTGCTCAAAGGCGGGAGGGCGGTTACGTTCCGCGTCGAGGAAAACAAGAAAGCGGCGCGAAAAGCGAAGAAGACTGTTTTTGGGGAAACGCGGGATTCGGCAAGTGGCAGTCGCGCCGTCAGGGGTAGCGTAAGGCCCGAGGACGAACGCTTGTGGGAAGCCTTACGTGAAGAACGATTGAAATTTTCACGTGAGCAGAATGTACCGCCCTACGTAATTTTTCACGACGCGACCTTGATGGAAATGCTAAAGCGACGGCCGAAGAATTTGGCCGAATTCGCCACTATCAGCGGTGTCGGCGCGAACAAGCTTGAGCGTTATGGGAGGGCGTTTCTCGCGGTACTGGACGTACACTGGTAGCCGGGGGAGCGCTGCACATTGCTCTCCCGGCGACGATTTCTGCAGTACTTATGCCGCCAAACGCAGATCCACCACCGGGAAATCGATCTCGGTCGCGGCAATGTGATTGACGTAGTTCGTCAGGATGTTCAAGGCCACGTTGGTGATGACTTCCAGAATATCCGCGTCGCTCAGCCCCTGCGCCTTAAACGAGGCAACTTCGGCTGCGGTCAGGTGGCCACGTGACTTGGTGATACTTGCGGCAAGCGTGACCAGCGCTGAATCGCGCGGTGTGGCGCCATTGCCCGCGCGCGCCTCGGTGATCTCGTTGTCAGTCAAACCCACCATATTGCCGATCACGCTGTGTGCGGCAAGACAGTAACCACATGAATTCTCCTGCGCGACGGCGAGCGCAATGGCTTCGCGTTGTTTTGCGCTGAGGTTGCCTTCGTCGGTGGCCGCAGAAAGCTGCAAATAACCATTGAGTGCGACCGGTGTGTTGGCAAGTGTCAGAAACATGTTCGGGACCGAACCTAACTTGGCGTTGACAGCGGCGAGTGACTTGGCGATGGCGGGGGTTGCATTGGCGAGTTTGATGGGTTGAAGATTTGACATGATTTGCTCCGTAGGTGGCTGGTTAAATATTGGGATGTGCTCATTGCACGGAACGAACTTTACCCATTTGAACCGGATGAATAATCACTATTCGTATACACTTACATACTATTCGTACAATATTGGCCAGACATGTCCGTAGACAGACTTGATTCCCTGCTCGACCGCTTTAGCCTTAGCGCCCGCCTGTTTTTTTCCGGTGCGCTATGCGGCATCACGGATTTCGACGAGGAAGAAGACATCGGCTACCTTCATGTGATCAAGCGCGGACCGGTGGAAGTGCGGCACGGACGGTCGGTGAAGCCCGGTACCTTGCGTGTCGAACAACCCAGCTTGTTGTTTTATCCGCGCCCACTTGCGCATACCTTTATCACCGACAGGCACGAGGGAGCGGACATGGTCTGCGCATCGGTGCGCTACAACATGGGACAGATCAATCCGATTGCCACTGCATTGCCGCCAATCATCGCCGTGCCGCTGAGTGAACTGCCAACCCTGCTACCGGTGATTGAGCTGATGTTCGCTGAGGCGTTTACCCAGCAGTGCGGTAGACAAGTTGTGCTCAACCGTCTTTTTGAAGTACTGATTGTGCACCTCTTGCGCAAGGCGATGAACGACAAGTTGCTCGACACGGGTCTGCTGGCTGGCCTGGCGCATCCGCAACTCGCCAAATCGCTGGTAGCCCTGCACGAACAGCCGGCTCGAGCGTGGACGCTGGAGTCGCTGGCCGAATGCGCCGGGATGTCACGCACCGCATTTGCCAACACCTTCCGCACGACGCTAGGCCAGACACCCGGCGACTACGTGACCTGCTGGCGTCTTACGCTGGCGCAAGATTTGCTGCAACGAGGCCGCTCGTTGAAACACATCGCGGCGGAAGTGGGCTACGGCAGCCCAGTTGCGCTGGCGCGCGCGTTCAAGGCGCGTACCGGCCAGACCTCACGCCAGTGGCAGGCCCTTGGCAAACAAGCACTGCCAGCGCAATAGCGCATGGCGTACACTGCGACATCATTTCATGTTGGGACCATCATGCAAGTCACCGAATATCGCATCACCACCGAATTCATCGAACTCAACCAGTTGCTGAAACTCTGCGGCATCGCCGAGAGCGGCGGCGCAGGCGGAGCTATTGTGAGCCAAGGCAATGTGACAGTGGATGGGCAACCTGAATTGCGCAAACGCTGCAAGATTCGCCCCGGTCAGGTGGTGCAATTGGGCGACGCGCAGATCACGGTATTGCTCGCAGACGCGGAAGCGATTGCAGCCAGTCAGGAATCGCAATCTGCAAAAGCGAAAGTGAAATTCGCCAAGCGGGTGGACAAGATTAATGCCGCCAAAGCGGCAGCGTGGACGCTTAAAAAGAAGATCGAGTCGGGTGCAAAAATCCCAATCAAGCTCGGTGCCAGGAAAGGCCCGAAGGCCCGGAGCAAGGAGAATGCGATCGCCGCGGCAAAAAAGCGCGGCGTGACCTCGCCCGAAGCGCCATGGATGGCGCGCACCAGCAAGACGACGCCGGCAAAACCGCGTGTGGCACCAGTTGAGGGAACCGCAGCACCAGCGCAGGTATATCCGGCGACACCGCCGCGTCCGCCCAAAGTTCGCCCGAATGTCTTTGCAGAAAAAGCCGAGGCGCATCGCCGCCGTAAGCGCGAGCCCTGAACCTCTACGGGTGATTTGATCTGGTCAGCAATGGGGGATTCCAACACGACAGCGTAAAATGCGCCTTTAGCCCTGTTATTGGAAACAACGTGAAAAAGACCGATTTGGAAAAACTCAAGGGCAGCAAAATCTCCGGCAATATGAAGCTGAGTTCCATCCCCGACCGCTTCGGCAAGGACGCAGCGAACATGGTCGACAAGCGCGAACAACGAAAACTCGATCAGAATGCCGGACTGATTCCCTTCGCCGTCAAGATTCACAGCGACCTCATCCAACAGATTCGTGGGCTCGCAGACGCAGAGGGCAAATCGCTGAACGACGTGACTGCTGAATTGCTCACCAAAGCACTCGCGAAGAAGTAATTCATGGCGTTGAAAGCCACAGTCCATAAAGTGGACTTGGCTGTTTCCGACATGGATCGCGGCTATTACGGTAGCCACACGCTTACATTAGCTCGACATCCGAGTGAGACGAGTGAGCGCATGATGGTGCGCCTGCTGGCGTTCGCGATGTTTGCCGATGAAGCGCTTGCTTACGGTCGCGGCCTATCCGCTGACGATGAGCCAGCGCTTTGGTTGAAAGATCTCACCGGCAATATCGAATGCTGGATCGACGTGGGACTGCCCGACGAACGCGAACTGCGCAAAGCTTGCGGTCGCGCTCGGCGTGTCGTGTTGCTGACATACGGCGGTCGTGGCGTCGGGATCTGGTGGGGACAGAATCAGGCGACGCTTGCGCGGCACGAGAATCTGGACGTGATTGACATTCCTGTCGAAGCCACCACAGCGTTGGCGAAGATGGCTGATCGCAACATGCAGATCAACGCGACATTGCAGGATGGGCAGATCTGGATGGGGAATGCGGCAGAGACGGTGTTGGTTGAGCCGGTGGTGTTGAAGAAGTCTGGGCGGGTTGGTAGCTGACCTTCGCGGTTGGCCGTCCCGTTTGCACGTTGCGCTTTATGCGCTGACGAAGCAGCGCTGAAAGCCTGGCGAGAAATGATGGCAAGTAGCCACTTGCGCCCAGTCACTTCCCCTGTCAGTTCGAACCCGGCTCTATCGGGTGAGAAATCTGCTTTTTGAGCACCAGCAGATTTCTCACCTTTGGTTCGAAATGACAGTGATGTTTTGAATAGCGCGGCGTAATCATTTAGCCAAACACCAGTACTGGCGCGGCTTTTCAGGCTTTTTGGTCTGGGGTGCCCGCCAAATGGCGATCCCCGCTAAATCGTCCACTGTGATTGTCGTTGCGGGCGAACGCCAAATACGCATCACGTGAAACCCCAACGCCATTGTCATTTCGGAATCGGCCCTCACTGTCCTTTCGAAACCGGCCCCCACTGTCATTTCGAACCCAGCTTTACCGGGTGAGAAATCTGCTTTTAGCAAGTTCGAAACCAGCACCCAATTCGTGCCGCTTTCAACGCGACTAGCCCGGACGAATTGATTGCCACTTGGAAAGTATGTGGTCAAACAAACACTTCTTTTGCTCATCCGCATCGCATTGCAAACCGGCAATTGCACGCTGAGCAAGGCCACGGCAGCGACTTTGAAAATTATTCAAATCATCTCCAGCAAGACCGAGCAACCAAATCGGGAAGTCTCCGCTGCCCCTCACAAGCGAGTACGCACCCACTAGCTCGGCGGTACGGACGCGTTGCTCTTCTGCTTGTAGCCTTCGGTCAATACTGAGGAGGTTTTCCGTTGATGCCTTGTCACTGACCGCAGCCGCAGTGACCAGAAGACCGAAAAGATAGAACGGTCGAGCACTGTTTCGATGATCGCCCGCATGCAGAAAAGCGAGGTATGCCCAGTAGAAATATCGCGCGGTTTGGTCGGGAAAGACGCCGCCAAGATTGAGTGCACTCTCCGCGAGCGCGACGACTGCGTGCTCATCGCCATCCTGCACAAGTCCATTGTTCAGGCTCTCAATTTGAGTGTAAGCCTGAACCAGTATCCACGACCCGTAGAGTCTCATCGTGGCGCTGGCGCGATCTGTTCGTGTATCCCAAAGAAGCAAGTTGCAGACTTCTGCGGGATTCCACGGCAAATCGCCAGGCACTACGCTGCAGTCCCTGTACGACGTCAATGCACTCTTGTTTCGCGTAACTTCATCATCGTAGTCGACATCCCCCTCGGCCATTTCTTGAATGAGTTCGTCCGTAAGCAGCGGGCGCAACGCAATCAATAGTCCATCGCGAGATGGTGAGATTGATTTCAAAACTTCCCAATCAGTCATGGTCATTTCTCAGTCGGATGGCCAACGATTTGTGCCAAAGTATTTTGTGCGTGCCGCGTGCTCTGGAATCAATTCGATTTCAGCCTCTACCAACGCTTTTCAATCCGCAAATACCTCCTTCAGCGTATCGAGCGTCGCCCCCAACGTCTTCGGAGAAAGGTTACCCAGCTTCTTGACCAACCTCCCTTTATCCACCGCGCGCAGCTGATCCAGCAAGATTAAGCCCTTCTTCCC
This sequence comes from Burkholderiales bacterium, assembly GCA_038321965.1. GTDB lineage: Bacteria > Pseudomonadota > Gammaproteobacteria > Burkholderiales > Usitatibacteraceae > UKL13-2. The sequence continues at coordinate 105,057 of JBBQFL010000002.1, forward strand.
AGCATGCGTTGCAGCGATACGAAACGGTGCCGCTTTGCTCTTGGTCGTCATAGGCGCAATGATGACTGTTCGCAAGTGGTCGTGCATCTCTGGTGGCGATATGACTACGCAAGGTCGGCTCTTCTTGATCTCGCTGCCGACCGTCGGGTCAAGATTGACTAGCCAAATTTCGCCGCGCACTACCATGCCAAGTCCGCGTCATCTGCGTTGGAGAACTCTCCGAGGACCAGATTCTCGTCGTTCGCATCTGCGAGCTTCTTCGACGCCTCCGCCCAGCCCGATCTCACCGGTTTACTTGGCTTTCGCAGAACCAACGCGTCGCCTTCGATGGTCATTTCCGCTTCTCCGTCCAATCCAATCTGGGCAAGCAGTGGCTTCGGAATTACAATGCCTTGGGAGTTGCCTATTTGACGAATGGTAGTTTTCATGTGGTTCTCGATGGGTGCGATGGCGGCTTAGCCGAAAGTAGTGTGCTGAACGGAATGTTATTACATCGTGGCAACGAACGCCAGCAGCTACCTGCGGTATCCTTATTAGTTCTATCCGCCGATGGAGCGCCTAAACACAAGCATTGGCGCGCCTTTCCAAGCCTTTTCAGCCTGAAACGCCCGTCAAATGGCGATCTACAAATAAATGCGCGCTGCCACCGCAATAACACGGCAGACACCAACCCTGCTCGACCAAACCTCACATCCATCCAATTAGTCAATGAACCCAGCGAACGCACAAGACGAACGACGCGGCCTTTGGCTGGGACTGCTAGGCGTGGTCATCTTTGCAATGACGTTGCCGATGACGCGCTTAGCCGTCGGGCCCGCCAGCGACCCGCAACTGCCACCTGTGTTTGTGACCGCTGGCCGCGCGGCGTTGGCGGGTCTGCTTAGCGTAGCGTATCTGCTTGCTACCGGTGCGACGCGCCCCCAGCGCAATCAATTACCCGCCTTTGCGATTTGCGCACTAGGCACCGTCGTCGGTTTTCCGCTTTTCTTGAGTCTCGCACTGCGCCATGTCGATGCGATGCATGCTGCGGTCATTTCGGGCGTGCTGCCGTTAGCGACCGCGGCGGTTGCGGCATTGTCATTCCGGCAGCGTCCGTCGCTGGGCTTCTGGGTGTGCGCGGTACTGGGTTGCGCGCTGGTGCTTGCCTTTGCCGCATACCGGGGTAGCGGGCATTTGAGCGCCGCCGACGGCCTGCTTCTGCTATCGGTGATGAGTGCGGCCATCGGCTACGTCGCGGGTGCCCGTCTGTCCGCGCAGATGCGTGCCGAGCAGGTGATTTGCTGGGTGCTAGTACTGAGTCTTCCATTTACCATGCCCGTCATGCTGGTCAATCTGCCTGACTCACCGGTGCGTGCCACTGCCTGGGGTGGCTTCGCCTACGTGACGCTATTTTCGATGTGGCTGGGATTCTTTGCCTGGTATCGTGGTCTGGCACTGGGCGGCACGGTGCGCGTAAGCCAGGTGCAATTGGTGCAGCCGTTCCTGGCGCTGCTGTTCGCGGTGCCGGTGTTGGGCGAGAGACTGGACGTGACGACAGTGATGTTCTCGCTCGCCGTGATCGCGATTGTGTTTGTCGGCAAGCAGATGCCAGCGCATCAGTAGACATGAACTGCAGCGACGACGACGCGGCGCGCGCGGGACTCGATTCGCCATCGTCAGCGTTGCGAAATCGGCTACAAAAACCAGCGTTCGCAATCGCTTAGTCTGCGCCATGGGCAGCACGTTTTGTGGAAGGCAATCCCGCGCCTATGCCACCCGCCGCTCGAGTTCGGTGGCCTCAGCATCATCCAGCGCGTCTCCCAAAAATCCGCCGCTCTGGTGCGCCCATAAGCGCGCATATAAACCATCGCGCTTAAGCAAACTCTGGTGATCGCCCTCCTCCACCACGCGCCCTTCATCGAGCACGATCAGCCTGTCCATCGCGGCGATGGTCGATAGCCGATGCGCAATCGCAACCACCGTTTTGCCTTCCATCAATTTGTACAGGCTGGCCTGAATCGCTGCCTCCACTTCGGAATCGAGCGCACTGGTGGCTTCATCGAGCAGCAGTATTGGCGCGTCTTTGAGCTTCACGCGTGCGATCGCGATACGCTGGCGTTGTCCGCCAGACAGCTTCACACCGCGCTCGCCGACGTGCGCGTCGTAACCGCGCCGGCCGGCCGGATCGGTGAGTTGCAAAATAAATTCGTGCGCTTCGGCGCGTTTGGCGGCGACGAACATTTCCTCATCGCTCGCGTCTGGTCGACCATAAACAATGTTTTCACGCACTGAGCGATGTAGCAACGACGTATCCTGCGTGACCATGCCGACCTGCATGCGCAAGCTGTCCTGGGTGATATGGGCGATATTCTGTCCGTCGATCAGGATTTGGCCGTCCTGAATATCGTAGAAACGCAGTAGCAGATTGACGATGGTGGATTTGCCCGCACCGGATCTGCCGACGAGGCCGATTTTCTCACCGGCACGAATGGTGAGATTAAGCTTCTCGATGATGTTTTTCTTGTCGCTGTCAGGATCGTTTTCATTGTGGAGGCCGTAGGCAAACGTCACATTGTTGAATTGTATTTCCCCGCGCGACACATTCAGCGGCTTGGCATCGGCGGCATCGACAACCATGTGCGGCTTGGAGAGGATGGTCATACCGTCGCGCACCGTGCCGATGTGCTCGAACAGGGCCGCGAATTCCCACATGATCCAGTGCGAAATGCCGTTGAGCCGCAGCGCCATTGCGGTGGCTGCCGCAACCGCGCCCACGCCGATTTTTCCGTTCATCCACAGCCAAAGCGTGACGCCCGAGGTTGACGCAATCAGCAACACACTCAATATCTGGTTGACCACCTCAAACGCTGTGATCATGCGCCACTGCCGGTACACCGTCGCCATGAAATCCTGCATGGCCGAACGCACGTAATTTGCCTCACGGTTGGTGTGTGAAAACAGCTTGACGGTGGCGATATTTGTGTAGGCATCGGTAATGCGGCCAGTCATGAGCGAGCGCGCATCCGCCTGCTGCTGTGCCACTTTGCCTAGTCGCGGTACGAAATATCTGACTGCCATGGCGTATAACGCCAGCCAACCCACGAACGGCAATACCACCCAGAGATCAAAGCTGCCCACGATCAGAATCAGCGTCGCAAGATAGATTGCGACAAACACGAGGATGTCGGCCACGATCATCCATACATCGCGAACGGCGAGTGCGGTCTGCATCACCTTGGTGGCGACGCGGCCGGCGAATTCATCCTGATAAAAACTGAAACTTTGCGAAAGCATCAGCCGATGAAATTTCCAGCGCAGCAACATTGGGAAATTGCCGGCCATCGCCTGATGTTTCAGCAATGCCTGTAACGCGACCACAATCGGGCTGGCCACCAGAATCACGGCGAGCAAGCCGAGATTGCCACGCTGCGTCGTCCATATAGCGGCGGGTTCGGTCTTGGAGAGCCAGTCGACGACTTGCCCGAGCATGCTGAACAAAAAAGCCTCGAACACGCCGATGGCGGCGGTGCAAAGCGTCATTAACAGGAGGAACGGACGCAGTCCCTCTGTGCCAGCCCACAAAAACGCCATGAACGCTTTCGGCGTGGGCGCTGGCGCTGCTTCTGGATAGGGATTGACGCGTTTTTCGAAGTATGCGAACACTGGGTTTCCGGCTATTTTTGTGAACGGCTATTTTACGGACGATGTGCAGCCGCCGCTAATTCTTGGCAGATGCTCGATTGTTTGCGCCCGGCTTTTTCTTTAGTCCTGTAACCCAGGACATCATCCATGGCCGCATGCCCAATGCAAGGCCAATGGTCTGTCGCTGATCAGGCGGCAAATAGCTGTCCAGCTCGGCCAGTTCGTGCAACTCCTGCGCCAGCCGCTCCAGCTTGCGCTCAAGGTGGGCGACCGACGCGCGCGACACGTCGCGAAATTCGAAACGGAAATAGCCGCCCATTTCGGCGAAGTCCACATCCAGAAAGTCCCTCATCACCGTCGTTCCATGCGACCGGCGGATGGGGCCGTCGCGTTGCAGGCGCAGCGTCTTTGGCACCTTCAATCTCACGGCGTTATTTGCACCCAGTTCAATCAGGCGTAGTTTATCCAGTTGCAGGACTAGCTTGGTGCAATCGGACTTGCTGATGTCATACGTCTCAAGGATTTCTTCCACTGTCCAATCGTTGAATACCAGATAGAACATGCCCATCAGGCGCGCGTCGTCGGCCAGCGCCTGTTCCTGCGAGGACGACATTTCGTCGGTATCTGCACTGGCGCCGCGAGCAAGTCGCGCGAGATCGAAAAAATCAATTTCCAGAACGTTGCAGATCTCTTCTATACGTTTCAGGCTGAAAGACTCTTCAGCAAACAGGCGCTTGACGCTGGCATGCGAAAGCCGCAAGCGCTTGGCGAGGTCATCGTAGGTTAGTGAACGTGCTTTCAGTGTCGCCTTCAAGGCGCGAATCAGCGTGCTGGCGTGGGCTTTGCTCGTCATTGTAGTGGTGCAGAATCCAGTGGGTATTGATTTTCAATACTACACCAACCGAGTATTGCGATCTGACTTACATCGCAACACAATACGTCCACGCCTTGCGGCACGAAAAACTGGCTCGACCGAGGCGACGAGTTCGTACAAATGAATACTACGGAGTGCATATACATGAAAAACAAGCTGCTGTTTGGATCCCTAATGGTATTGGCGCTGGGACTGTCGCCGGGTTTGCAAGCATCGGAGAACGACTGTTTTCCGGCGTGTGCCGAGCCTGCCAAGTCGGCCCTGACGATTGAAGCACCGGCGGAGGTCAAGCTCGAACCCGCAACTATCATCGCCCCACGCGAGTCGGCCAGTGAACCCGTGCCAACCCAATCCTGTGTTGCCCACAATCTGGCGCAAAAAGCAGAAGAACTGAACGGCAAGGTCAAACCAATCCGCGAACTGCTCGGCTATATACGCTCGCCGCAGGGCCTGGCCTTTAAATTGGTGAATGACCACATCGTCAAGATCCCCGCCTGGATTGGCTACGCCATGGACCCATTAGGTTCGATCAAACTTCGGGCAATCGATGAGGTCAGGACACGGGCGAAGGACGCGCTTGCTGTGGGCAAAAATTGCGACGCAGCACCCACGATCCTACCCTTCGATGAAGCGATCAATGCCAAGGCTTCGATATGATTTCCCTCTGCACGTTGCGAAAATATCCGTCGGAAAATCGCAAGCACATCTTCAGCGACTCGTACACCACCGCGAACAGGGTTGCCAGATACGCGTTGCTCTCATGGATGATCGCCGTTTCCAGCGCGCAGGCGAACTCAGTGACTGATCCCTCACGCGCTTCGATCAATGCATCAATCGGCATTCCAGTCGCGCTGGTCGATGGCTCGGCCCAGCTGTTCAAGGATGGTGGGCAGCTTTCCGTTACCGCTGTGAAAACGGTGGGCAATGTCTCGGTCATCACGCTGCGCGGTTTGGCCGGGGGTATTGAGGCATCGGTGCAGGTTTCGAGCAAAGTGATTGAAGGCTCGTCCATCGGCGTAGGTTCCGCATTGCAGGCGACGGTGTCTGCGACTGGCGTGTTGCTGGTTGCGGCGGGTAAAGCGCTGATGTTTGTGCCCAACGAAATGGGCAAGTCCTTGCTGCATCATTCGCGGGCGACCATGACATCACAGCCGCGTACGGGCGAGTCAAGGTGAAGCAAGTTCATGTGTTTGTTTTCGCACTTGCGTTTGCAGCCGGGAGTGGTGCAGCGCAAGCGGGTAGTTCATGCGAGCAACGTGCGCCTGACGCCAGTGTTGTGCAGCAAGCACTTGGTCTAGCTTATGAAGCACGCCAAAGACTCGATTCCTCCGGCGGGGAAATCGCACTGATCGCGCGAGCGGGCCAGAATTTGTCGCAATACGGCGTTCACTATTCGCATCTCGGCTTTGTGTGGCGTGACCATCCGAAGGGTGCATGGCGAGTCGTCCACGAACTCAATGAATGTGGAACCGCCACATCTGACATTTACGACGAAGGACTCGGCAATTTCTTCCTGGACGACCTATGGAAAATGGAGGGAATCATCCTGATTCCCGGCGAGCCGATGCAGAAGCGCCTTGTTTCAGTGTTGACCGCGCGCCGGCACCTGAGCCTGCACCATGTGCACTACAACATGGTGGCATACCCATTTTCGACCCAGTATCAGAATTCAAATCAGTGGGCACTGGAAGTCATCGCCGTTGCCGAATCACTTGATGCACCCGTCAAATCGCGGCGACTGGCGCAGCAATGGCTGGAACTAGCAGGTTATCAACCAACCGAACTCAGGCTCGACGCGCTGACGCGGCTGGGCGCACGCGTCAGCAAAGCCAACATCGCATTCGACGACCATCCAAGTCAACTGCGCTGGTCAGATCGCATACGTACGGTAACGGCGGATTCGGTCTTCAGTTTTGTCACTAACCGCGACCCGGTCGCGACACGCATAGAAATTCATTGACAGTCGGTACATCCCACAACTATGCAGCACGTGCAATCGCGCAAGCAGCTCTATATCGACATCAACAGCGCGCCGAATAGCACCACGACAACCGTGGCCAGACAGCCAAGCAGTAGCAGCGGCCCCATCGGAATTTTTCGCGGTGGCCGGGGCGGTAGCGCGTCCATGGTCAAGGTAATCGCGGCCCGCGCATTTGCAGTTTGTGGTGCAGGAGCCGCCTCGGCAGGTGAAACGTCCTTGTAAGCGGGAAGTTGTTTAGAGGCGCTGACAAATTCAGAAAGCTCGCCGGTTTGCGCAGTCATTTCTGCCAGTCGCAGCGTTGCTGCGGTCGAATCGAACTCGTTGGCAATCGCCACCGGCCACGCGGTACGATCGGTCCCCGGTGCCTCTTCGGGCGGAATAGTCGTTGACACCGTCCTGAGCGGTGCGGCCGGGAGGTCGGGTGCATTCGGCGTTTCCGCCACTGCGTGCGTAGCAGGCGCGGGAGGCACAGGCGACTTCGTGAACTCTGCAGCCAAAGCGCGCGTAGATGGCGCTAACGCAGGGGCCGGTGCAGGCAACGAAGTTACCGCCGCTGTTCGTAACGGCGTGGGCTTACTCACCTGCGCGACAGGTCCCGGCATGGCGCGCGTTAAACGTGTGCCATCGATATCAGGCGCCGGCGGAGGGACCGTACTCAGCGTATCCAAGGTGCGGGAGAATGTCGGGATGGTCGGCATTCCCGGCGACGTACGTAACTGTTCCAGAGTGAACTCGGTTCCAACGGCTCTCGCACGTATAACTTCCCGCAGCTTGCGCGCGAACGCCTTCATGGACTCGAATCGATCGTCCGGCGATTTGGCTAGTGCTTTTGCGACAATGGCATCCAGCTCGGGACCAAGATCAGGGTTGACACTGGACGGCGGCTGTTCTGGCGCATGCACGGTTTGATACATGATCGAACTGATACTGTCCGCCTCAAATGGCGCGATGCCGGTGAGCGCTTCGTAAAGCACCACGCCAAGCGAAAACACATCGGAACGGGCGCTGATGTTTTTGCCGATCACCTGCTCGGGCGACATGTAGCGCGGCGAGCCCATCACCATGCCGGTCATCGTCTTCACTGACGAGGCTGGCATGCGCGCAATGCCAAAATCGGTTATCTTGGCGACCAAGCCTTCTTCGTTCTCCAGCAACATAATGTTTGCAGGCTTTACGTCGCGATGAATGATGTCGCGGCTGTGTGCAAACGCCAGGCCCTCCGCTGCCTGCGCAATGATGTTGAGCGCAACATCGATCGGCAGGGCCAGACCGCCTTTCAGCAAGTCCTTCAGTTCGCAGCCGTGGATAAACTCCATCGCCATATAGGCCATGTTGTCGGTTTTGCCGACGTCGTAAATGGTGACTATGTTCGGATGGTTCAGTCGGCCAGCCGCTTTGATTTCCTGTTTGAAACGTGCTTCGTACTGCTCCATTTCCTCGGCTGACAGCGTGAGGTTGATGGTTTTGATCGCGACCACGCGATCGATATCGGGGTCGATCGCCTCATAGACGATACCCATCGCACCGCGCCCGATGATGCGCAGTATTTTGTAGCGGCCGAGAATCTGCAGGGTGGGCTCAGCCATGATCGGATATCAAACGTCGCATGTGTTTCAAGTGTGAGGTTCGCATCAAGGTTTGAACGTGACTTCGATGTCAGCGCTGCGTCCCGGCGCGCCCGGGTTGAATTTCCAGTCTTTCAACGTAATACGGGTCTGGCGCCCGAATGCCGCAATGGGGCCACCCTCCAAGATAACGACATCGGTGACGCCACCGCGCGCGTCGATGCTTAGACGCGCTTTCACAACTACGGTCTTGAGAATACCCTGACGAATGCCTTCAACCGGGTAGGCCGGATCAAAGCGCTCCACAATGACTGTCGAAGTGTCTGGCCGCGGCGCCAATGGTGGCGGCAATGCAGGCGTGGGTGCAACTGATTCCGGCCGTGGCGCCTGAACTGGCGACTGAAGGTTCGGTACCACAGGCGCTGCTGCAACGGGTGCGCTTTGTTCTCGTTCGGCAACGCGCGCTTGCATCGCCTTGCGTATTTCTTCGCGGATGGGTCTTTGCCCTGGCGCCTTTTCCTCACGCTCACTCTTCTCAATTTTCGAGTCTTTGGGGACGTCGCGCGCCTGTGCTGTAACGGGTGCGGCAGGTGCAGGCAGTGCCTTCACGGCGGGCGGTGGCGTGATGGGTACGACGGCCCCCTTGTCCGGACTCAAGGGTGTGGCTGGTGCAGGCGTTGCTTTAGAAGCTGCCAATGTCGCTGCGGAAACTGGCGGCGCGGACTTTGTATCGGTCTTACCCGGGCTGGCGTTTGTGACTGAGGATTTCGGCGCCAAAGGAGTCGCTGCCGACGGTGGCGTGATCGTCTCGGCGCTGCCGTCCGCGCCCATTGTGGCCGGACTGACCGATGCCACGGTTGGCATATTCACATCGGGTTGCACAAGTAGCGTTTTGCGGTAGACGAGCGTTGCTGCGAGCCCTAACGCAATAACGGCAAGCAGCGTGGCAGTGGTCGCAACTTTCTTGCCATTCTCAAGAAAATCAATCAATGCCGCGTTACTCTCTGCGGAAATGGATGACACTGGTACAACTGAAGGCCCTGGCGGCGGTCTTGTTGCAGCTGCGGGGGCAGCTGACGCACTTTTGTCGATACGCTGCGAAGCACGCTCTTTGACGCCCATTTCAGCGAGGTGGAACGCACTGCCGGACTTGCCTACCAAATAAACATCGTGGTCGCGCACCTGATTGTCGGTACGGACACCGATATGCTGAAACAGGCTCTTGTATTGCCCGGACACGCGCGACATCACTTCGTAAAAAGGACGAGAGGTAGTGAGCTGGCCAGGTTCGGCGAAGGTCATGATGCGCTCGGCGACATTGATGCCGTCGCCAATAATATTCGGATGCCCTCCTACACCGGTAGCGAGTTTCACTGGTCCCAGATTGATGCCGATACGTATGGCCGGACGATCACGATTCACATTGAAATGCATGTACATAGCCACATAAAGCGCGTCTTCAGGATCACCCAGAAAACCCATGGCCACACCGTCGCCGGTGTCGAGGATGATCCTGTCCGCTGTGGAAATATTGGTAATCGCGCGCAGCAGCACCTGATTGAAATTGCTCTTGAGCACCATTTGTTCGGCGACAGACTCGCGCGAATAGCCGACGAGATCGACGGCGACGACGCTCAGTACCAATGTTCGGCTGGAGGACTCAGCGGCCATGAATTATTGACGAATACCTGCCCTGCTCGAACATCGAGCCGGCACCACGGATTGTGATTGCGTCGATCTTCATTTCAAGTTGGCAAGTTGGAGACGAGCCACTGTCCATTGTTGAAACCATTGCATCGCGTACCTCCGACTGTGAGTGTACCCAATTCGCCGCAAGCGTTCCATAACAGCAACGGTCGAAATGAAGCTGATCAAGTTGCCCGCAGATGCAGAACCAATCCCGATTCTTGGATAAACGGAGAGCAGCAAAGCCTATATTCTGCGCGGCTTTGCGAGCATATTACGCTTGAAAATCTCGCCGATAGGGCATTTTCGTCCGTATATCGGAGTACGCAAGCATGAAACTCAGGCTGATCCAGATGCACGGTATGGAACGCACCTACTTTGGTTTTAGCTCGCTATTTCGCGATCACGGCCCGCACGGCAATCGGCATGTTGCATAGTTCGATATGACCCGCCGGCACTTTGTACCAGGCGCCACCCCGATTGCGCAGCGCCTCGACCAACGCGGTAAACAGTTTGGTATCGGTACGTATGACTTCCAGATTGGTTTGTTCGGCGGCCGGTACATCGGCGGCGATGCGTATCGATTTGATCGGCAAGCGCTGCTCAGGCTTTTCATAGAAGCCGAGCGCGGCCGTTCCACGTGGCAAAACCGACAACAGCGGCATGCCTTGCACTACGCGCCCTAGCACCGCAATGTTTCGATCCAGATGCCGCGGTGCGTGGCCTGTGACGACATAAAGTTCTGCGCCGCTGCCGCTGTTGTCATCGTTGTCACGCCCGGCGCCGACCATACCGTAGCAGTGGGTAAGCCAGGTCTGGTTGGTTTTAGGATTGCGGCCGACGGGGAAGCTGTTGGAAAAACCCACCTGCGGCGCATAGCCGTCGATGTCGGGCAGGCGCGTGAACGGCAGCTTGCTGTCGAGCGGGCGGGTGTATTCCGGGACGAGTTTTTTCTTGCCGAGCTTCATCGCGCGCGCTTTGCCCGGCTCGGCGTTTTCGGCCTCAGGGTCGCCCCACTGCACGACGTAATTGTCCTGTGATCGCAGTATGGCAAGCCCATCAAAATAGCTCTCGCGAACCAATGTGCGAATGTTATCGGCGTGTGCCGGCGCGTAGGCGGGATTGAGTTCGATGACCACGCGCCCAGTGGGCAAATCCATGTAGAGGGTGTTTTCCAGATCCAGTGCGCGCCAGTCGGACGCTGTGGCGGTTGCGAGCAACTCCGAATAAGTGGGCTTGGCTTTCGGGGGTGAAGCTTTTGACTGCGCAAGCAGCGTCGTAGAGGTGATTGTCGAAACTAGAATGCTGGCAAGAATTGTGCAGCGAACGTGATGGGTCTTAAGCATTGTTTCTCCGCGAATGAATGATGAGTGACGGCGAGAACGAATTCTACTGGGCTGCGCTGACAGCAGTATGAAAGCAACCACTGTGGCTTCCCTGGTTGTTGTAGATCAAGCTCTGGCGCGGCTTTCAAGTCAAAATGCCGCCACGAGGCTAGCCAGCGCTTGAGTTTTAATTCACGATAAAAAAGGCTGTATGCTCCGCGGGCCTTTTTCATCACCTCCGATGCTAGCGGCTATTGCCACCACCGCGTCCAGCGGGCTTCTTACCCGGCCCAGCAGCCGCGCCGCCGCGACCTCCGCCAGGGAGATTGCCAAAACGCTGGGTACTTGGTGGACGTTTGCCCCCAGCCGGTTTTTGTCCCGACGTGCTGCCGCTCTTGCCTTGTTTCGGCGCGCCGCGTGGGGCACCACGGGCCGGACGATGACCGGGGGAACGCAGCTGTATAGGTTCCGCTTTCGCTTTGGGATCCGGCTCGAAACCGGGGATGACTTCGACGGGAATTTCGCGTTTGGTCAGCCGCTCGATGGCATGCAAGAACGCCGCCTCGTCGATGCAGACCAGCGAGATCGCCTCGCCACTTGCCCCGGCGCGACCGGTGCGACCGATGCGATGCACATAGTCTTCGGGCACATTCGGCAGGTCGTAATTCACCACGTGCGGCAATTGATCGATGTCGATACCTCGTGCTGCAATGTCGGTAGCAACCAATACCTGCAAATCGCCAGTCTTGAATTCGGCCAGCGCCTTGGTCCTTGCGCCCTGGCTCTTGTTGCCGTGAATCACCAACGCGGTGATGCCGTCCTTGTTCAGCAACTCGGCAAGCCGGTTGGCGCCATGCTTGGTGCGGGTGAACACCAGGACCTGATGCCAGTTCTGGGTTTTGATCAGATGGCTCAGCAATTGACGCTTCCTGTCGCGATCTACCGGATGGACTTTTTGGGTGATCGCTTCCACCGTTGAATTGCGACGCGCAACTTCGATCAGTGCAGGATTGTTGAGCAACCCATCGGCGAGCGTTTTGATCTCGTTGGAAAAGGTTGCGGAGAACAGCAGATTTTGCCGTGCCGCGGGCAATAGCTTCAGTATTTTCTTGATGTCGTGGATGAAGCCCATGTCGAGCATGCGGTCAGCTTCGTCCAACACCAGAATTTCAATGTGTGACAAATTCACCGCGCGCTGTTGATGCAAATCGAGCAGACGTCCTGGCGTGGCAACGACGATGTCGACACCTTTGCGCAATTGCGAAATCTGCGGGTTGATGCCGACGCCGCCGAAAATCACAGTGGAGGTGAGCTTGGTATGTTTGCCGTAAATTCGCACGCTCTCTTCAACTTGGGCGGCGAGTTCGCGTGTGGGTGTCAGGATGAGAGCCCGCACGATCTTGTGCGCCGATGGTTTAGCAACAACGCTCAGTGACAAACGCTGCAGCAGAGGCAAAACGAATCCGGCCGTTTTGCCGGTCCCGGTCTGCGCGCCGGCGAGAAGGTCGCCGCCATTTAATACAGCGGGGATGGCTTGTAATTGAATAGGCGTGGGAATCGTATAGCCGTGCTCAGTGACGGCGCGAACGAGGGGCTCGGCCAAGCCAAGGGTTGAAAAACTCATGGAAAACTTTCGAAAAAACTCGAACCTGTCGTCTACGCAGTCAAGCTGGACGCCAGTCTAGGCACGAAGAGGGGAAATACACGGTCAGGTTTGACGTTGGCCCGAGGACTGGAACGAGTGCCAACATCGCCATTTTATCAGTCTGGCAGCGTAGCGGCGAATGGCCTGTGGAGGTTAGCGTTGCGCCGGAACCGGTGGCCGCGTTCAGTGTCATAATGGCCAACAGTTTCTTATATGAGGTATCCGATGAGCAATGCAATTGCCTACGTTTCCGATGACACTTTTGATCTTGAGGTCCTTCAAAGCACGACGCCAGTTCTGGTTGATTACTGGGCGGAATGGTGCGGCCCCTGCAAGATGATCGCGCCGATTCTTGAAGACGTCGCCAAGGAATATGCGGGCAAACTGAAAGTCGCCAAGTTGAACATCGACGAAAATCAGGCCACGCCACCAAAGTACGGTATCCGTGGAATCCCCACGCTGATGCTGTTCAAGAATGGTAACGTAGAGGCGACCAAAGTGGGCGCATTATCCAAGACCCAGTTGGCCGCATTTATCGACGCCAACATTTAGCCATTGACAAGGGCGCGGGAGCGCCCTATCCTGCATCGAAATCTGCGTTGATTGTCATTCCGTAGATGTCCCGCTGTAACCTGTAGTCTCCTTTAGCGCCTTCGTCCTGCCTCCCTCTCTTGTGAGTTGAAACCCGGTTTTCCTGGATATCCTTGGAAAACCCGCGTGGAGAGGCGCACTGTTTCGCGGCAACTTCTTGTCCGCACTTTTCATACAACTTAAGCCATGCAATTATCTGAACTCAAACTAAAGCACGTCTCCGAACTCGTCGAGATGGCTAACCAGCTCGAACTTGAAGGCGCCAATCGCCTGCGAAAGCAGGAGCTAATTTTCGCGCTTCTCAAACATCAGGCGAAAAAGGGCGAAGCCATTTTTGGCGACGGCACCCTCGAAGTGCTGCAGGACGGCTTCGGCTTCTTGCGCTCGCCAGACATTTCCTATCTCGCCGGTCCGGACGACATCTACGTGAGCCCCTCACAGATTCGTCGCTTCAATCTGCATACCGGCGACACTATCGAAGGTGAAATTCGTACACCCAAAGAAGGTGAACGCTATTTCGCACTCGTCAAGGTTGACAAGGTCAACGGCGAAGCACCAGAGAATGCAAAGAACAAAATCCTGTTCGAAAATCTCACGCCGCTTTTTCCAAACAAGCCTTTTACGCTTGAACGCGACATCAAGTCTGAAGAAAACATTACCGGGCGCGTGATCGACATCATCGCGCCCATCGGCAAAGGCCAGCGCGGCTTGCTGGTGGCCTCGCCGAAGTCAGGCAAGACGGTGATGCTGCAACACATTGCACACGCCATTACTGCCAACCATCCCGAAGTCATGCTCATCGTCTTGCTGATCGATGAGCGTCCAGAAGAAGTGACCGAGATGACGCGTACCGTCAAGGGCGAAGTCGTTTCTTCAACGTTCGATGAACCCGCCACGCGTCACGTGCAGGTTGCCGAAATGGTGATCGAAAAAGCCAAGCGCTTGGTTGAGCACAAGAAAGACGTGGTAATCCTGCTCGATTCCATTACTCGCCTTGCACGCGCTTACAACACGGTGGTGCCGGCCTCAGGCAAGGTCCTGACCGGTGGTGTGGATGCAAATGCGCTGCAGCGTCCAAAACGTTTTTTCGGTGCCGCGCGCAATATCGAAGAAGGCGGTTCGCTGACCATCATCGCCACTGCGCTGATCGATACCGGCAGCCGCATGGACGATGTGATCTACGAGGAATTCAAAGGCACCGGCAACATGGAAGTCCATCTGGATCGCCGCGCGGCCGAGAAGCGTGTTTATCCTGCCATCAACGTCAATCGCTCCGGCACCCGCAAGGAGGAGCTGCTGATCAAGCCGGAGCTGCTGCAAAAAGTCTGGGTGCTGCGCAAGATGATGTACAGCATGGATGAGCTTGAGGCGACGGAGTTCCTGGTCGACAAACTCAAGGCGACCAAGAACAACGGGGAATTTTTCGACTCAATGAAGAAGAGTTGACCGAGAGACTTCGCAATCGCTGGCCGGTCAGTACTTGACCCGTCCGCCCGGTCCAATAATCGTCACATCAGCAAAGTCAGATCCACGCCGATTTGGGCCTGCAAAATTGATTACGAAGCCGCCCAGGTCGACGTTGCGCATGCTTTCCAAAGCTGTCAGCAGCGTCTGACGATTCGGGTTTGCACCCGCGCGTTTGAGTCCCTCGACGAGCACTTTTGCGGCGATATAGCCTTCCAGGCTCAGGGATGAAGGCTGCGCCTTGGGTGCAAAATCCTTTAGCGCTTTTGTGTAGTCATTGACGATGGGAGTCGACTGAGATTGCGGCAGTGGCACCACCCTCGACACTTCCAATCCTCGCGATACATCGCCAAGCTCTTTGTACAAAGAGGCGACATCTACGGATGAAAGATGATTGAATCGTGGTGTGAGTCCACGTTTCTTGATTTGTCGGACAAACTCGGCACAGGCTTCCAGCGTGCAGGCCATGACAATCGACTGTGGCATCGAAGCGGCAATCTTCCCGACCGCATCATCGACTTTCAGGCTATTTCGTTCATAGGTTCCTTGCCCTGCCAGCGTCAACTTGCGGCTGTCGAGCGCCTTCTGCAATCCAGCCAACACGTCTTTGCCAAACTCATCGTTCTGCAGGAAGATGGCGAATTTGTTGAGCCCCTGAGCAGTTCCTTGCGCGACAATTTTTTCAACTTCCATCTGGTAGCTGGCGCGCACAAAAAACAGGTTGGGATTGCTTCGATGTGCTTCGGCCCCGGTGACGGCGCCCACCAACGCAATCTTCTTCTCTTTGATGATCGGCAAGGCAGCATTCACCGGCGCATCACCAAAATAACCGAATAGCGCTACTGCCTTGTCTTCATCGATTAGCCGTTTTGTATTGTCAGCCACAAGCTCAGGCAAATAGCCGTCGTCGAGCGTGTTGAGAAATACCATGCGGCCTGCCACGCCGCCGCGTTTGTTCACCGCGTCGAAATACGCTTGCGCCCCTTCCATGAATTCTTTTACCGAGCTGGTGGTACGTCCGGTATACCCGGCAGACTGGCCAATGACTATCTCTGGAACCTGCGCTGTCGCAGTCGAAGCAGCAAGGCAGCTGACCAACGTTATACCACTGGTCATCGCTCGGATTGCGTAGTGAACTGCAGGCATATTCATGGCTCTGTTCCCTTCATTCAACGATAACTATGACTCTTGGCGCAAGAGGATGCGCAGTCCATTACACGTTTACAGGTTTGCAGTCAGCACCGACTTTGCCTTTTCAAGCAATTTACGTCATAATCGTTGGTTCTTCAAACACTTGTCTGAATAGAGGTCGCGTTCACGCCACCCTTTACAGAAAGAAAGGCAAATCCGCATGAAACCGAATACCCACCCCGAATACCACGAAGTCATCTTTTTTGATTCTTCCTGCGATTTCAAATTCCTGACCCGCTCGACCTTAGAGACCAAGGGTAAGGATAAGATGAAATGGACCGACGGCAAGGAGTATCCGATGGTCCGTATCGAGATATCGTCAGAATCACATCCGTTTTACACCGGCAAACACAAAATCATGGATACGGCTGGCCGTATCGACAAATTCAAGCAACGTTATACGCGTTCGGCAGAAAAACCCGTTGTTGCGGCACCGGCCCCAGCCCCGAAAGGCAAGGCGGCCAGCAAAGCCAAGTAGTAGCCTGCATTTGGCAAAAAAGGCAGCTCCGGCTGCCTTTTTGCATTCTGCGTATTCAAATCTAGGACTGCCTCCGGCGGCGTAGTATTGCACTACCAATCCGGCTCCCGCAGAGCGCAAATAGTGATCGATTCCACGTGCAAATTGTGAGCATTCCATCCCCAAGTACCTCAGCTGGCGCAAGCGAATCCAATATAGAGATTCGCGGCGCGATGTGGTTGGCAGTCATTTGATGGCTACTTTGCGTGTACCGCCGCTGACAGCATCAAGCAGTACGGACAGGTTTTCGACGACAATGCGTCAGCCGATTATTTTTGATGGCCGCTCGACGCCCGTCAAGACTGCGCTGTTCATCATCCTCTGTGCCGCGTGGATTCTTCCGGGTCTGATCGGTCACGACCCATGGAAGACCGAGTCGACAACGTTCGGCATCATTTACGCGATGTTGAAGGAGGGCAACTGGCTGCTTCCTGCCGTTGCAGGCGTTCCCAACAACGACTACCCTCCTCTTTACTACTGGGTGGCAGCAGCGATGGCCAAAATATTCTCGCCGATACTGCCGTTGCACGACGGGGCGCGGCTTGCTACCGCATTGTTCATTGCAATCACACTTACGTATACGAACAAAACAGCGAAGCGCTTGTTCGATGAACGTGCCGGCCGCATCAGTGTCGTTTTGCTCATCGGCTCGCTTGGCATTTTCGTTCGCGGCCACGAGATGAATCCGGAAGTCGCTGGCCTCGCAGGCTTCACGATTGCTCTCTATGGGATGACACGCATTCGCTCGGAAACGACCAAGGGTGGTATCACCACCGGGGTCGGCACCGGCATCGTTGCAATGTCAATCGGGATCTTACCGGCACTGGTCATTCCTGCCGTCGCCGTCGCGCTGGTATTCATTTTGGGCGAATGGAAAAACCGGCTGTTTCAGCGCGGCATCGGCGTAGCGTTGCTGGCTGCACTGCCATTCATGCTGGTGTACCCGGCCAGCCTGCTGATGCTTGGTGCAATCGGTTCGCCAATATGGACGAACGCGATACTGGGCGCGCCACTGCTGGACGAGAGCACGCGAGGATCGATCAATCCGATTTACTTCATCCGCATCCTGCCGTGGTACGGACTGCCCGCGTTGCCATTGGCGGTCTGGTTGTGGTGGAAGGACCGCCGGAAAATGCGGGAGCGATTCGAACTCGCGCTACCCTTTGTCAGTTTCATTGTGCTGCTACTTTGGTGGTCACTGTTGCGCGAAGCAAATGATGCGGTCGGCCTGGCGCTGTTGCCACCGCTGGTGCTCGCCGCCGCCGGCGTGTTGGACCGGTTGTCGCGGAGTGTCGCAAGCTTTATGGATTGGTTCAGCTTGCTGTTCTTTGGGTTGCTGGTCACGACGATCTGGTTTTATTGGACGGCCGCCATCGTTGGCGCGCCTGAAGCCGCAGCGAACATGATGACGAGACAGGTGCCCGGTTTTGCATTCACGTTTGGCTGGCTGGCGTTTGGTGCCTCTTTAGCGCTAACGCTCGTTTGGGCCTACGCATTGGTACGCGCCCATCGCAACAGCCGCCGCGCGGTCGTCAACTGGACCGCGGGCATCACTGTGGTTTGGGTGCTGTTCAATATGTTGGGCCTTTCCGCGTTGAATCATACGTTGAGTTATCGCACCCCCTCGGCGACACTTCGCGCGCAGTTGCCCGAGACACCCAAATGCGTCGCGGCGATCAATCTCGGTGAGCCACAGCGGGCGATGCTGGATTATTTTGCGCAGTTACGCTTTGTGCCGACTGAATCAAGCACAGCGACCACATGCGATTGGCTTTTAACGCAAGGCTCCAAAGAATCGGGACCAAATGTGAATGGCACGTGGCAACTCTCGTGGCAAGGCTCACGGCCCGGCGACAATTCAGAACGTTTTCGCCTCTATCGGCGTGTGGGCAGTTAGCTCAGGCGCCTATCCAACAACTCAATCCAGTGAAGTATCGGTGTCTTAGAGCTGTTGTGAAGTCCACTCTCGATATGCGCCATGCAACCGATATTTGCCGTGGCGATGACATCCGGCACGCCTGACTCAAGAGCCTTCACTTTATTGGTGAGTAACTGCTGAGACATTTCCGCCTGCAAGATGGAATAAGTGCCTGCCGATCCGCAGCACAGATGTCCGTCCGGAACGTGGGTCAACTCAAATCCGGCGTCGCGCATCAAGCCTTCCACCACACCGCGAATTTTCAATCCATGCTGCAGGCTGCAAGGAGAATGAAACGCGAGTTTTGGTTTCGTCAATTCTGCGTCCACTGGCACCACTGCCGTTTTTGCCTTCAGTAATGTGAATAGCGCCGCTCGTTCCTGTTCGATTACCTGGCTGATATCGCGATAAAGCGCGCTGACGCGAGCAGCCTTGGCAGCATAGGCGGAATCGTTTCGCAACAGATGGCCGTACTCGGACACCATCGTTCCGCAACCCGATGCGGTCACGACGATCGCCTCGGCACCGGCGTCAATTGCGGGCCACCAGGCATCGATATTGCGTTTGACGAAAGCGTGCGCTTCATGAGCGTCGTTGAGGTGATGCGGTATCGCGCCGCAGCACCCTGCCTTTTCGACGCGAATGAGCGAAACTCCCAGCTTGTCCAATACCCGCGCGGTCGCGAAATTGATCGACGGCGCCATTGCCGGCTGCACACAGCCGTTGAGCACCAGCATATTGCGTGCATGGACCGGCACGGGCCACGATCCTTCGTCGCGTTTCGATGTGATGTACTTGCGCAAGCCATCAGGCAGCAACGACTTGACCATGCGACCCACGCCGAGCCCGACCGAGAACAAGGTCGTGTGCGGCAAGGTGTTCTTCAGTACCGTCCGTGCCAATTGATCCGCCAGACCGCGCGGCACTTTCTTCTCAACAACCTCGCGACCGATGTCCGCCAGACGCCCATATTGCACGCCAGAGGGGCAGGTCGTTTCACACGCGCGGCAGGTCAGACAGCGATCAAGATGAAACTGGGTTTTAGCGGTCACCGCGTTACCCTCGAGCATCTCCTTCATCAGGTAAATGCGTCCGCGCGGACTATCGAGTTCATCGCCGGTCAATTGATAGGTGGGGCAGGTCGCGAGGCAAAATCCGCAATGCACACATTTGCGCAAAATCGCGTCCGCTTCGATGCCTTCAGGCGTGTCTTTGATCCAGTCTGCCAGATTGGTTTGCATTGTCCGTTATGCCTAAAAATTGTCCATGCGACCGCGATTCAGGATGTTTTCCGGATCGAATGCAGCCTTCAAATCGCGGTGGATTTTTGTCAGCACCGGCTGCAGCGGATTGAATACGCCAGCAGCTTTGTCGCCATAGCGGAACAGCGTGACGTGTCCACCAGCCTGTGCAATCTTTGCCCTCAACGCCGCCACATCTGCCACGCCGCGATGCCAACGTAAGCCCCCACCCCACTCTATCCATTGCGGCATTTGCAAACCCAGCGGAGCGGTCGTCGGTGGCACCGACACACGCCATAGCGGCTCCACCGTTTGAAAAAAAGCATCGCGCTGATCGCGTAACGAATGCCAAAACAGCTTCGCGACATCGTGCGCCACAAGCTCACCACCCAGCTTCAACCGCGCCGCTTTCACTCCCGCCACTGCTCCCGAGAGTCTCAGCATCGCCACGCCGTCATGCCAGGACGTCGCCGATATTGGCAGCGGCTTACCGGCCCACTCGTTGAATTGCCGGATCGCCATCGCCTCATCAAAATCATAGCGCAAGGTCAATTCTTCAACGGGCTTCGGCAACACCTTGAACGAGAGATCCAGCAATACACCCAGTGTGCCCATGGCGCCCGTCATCAGCCGGGATATATCGTAGCCCGCAACGTTTTTGATCACGCGGCCGCCAAAGCGCAGGTCATCGCCTTTGCCATCGAGGATGCGCGCGCCGAGTACAAAGTCGCGCACCGCGCCGGTGTAGGGTCGGCGTGGACCCGACAAACCGCTGGCCACCGTACCGCCGATGGTGCTGCCCTCAGCGTAATGCGGCGGCTCAAAGGGCAGCGTCTGCGACGCAGCATCCATCACGCGCTCGATTTCGACCAGGGTCGTGCCAGCGCGAACGGTCAGCACCAGTTCCTTGGGCTCGTATTCGATGATCCCGCTGTAGGGGCGTAGGTCCAGCGATTCACCAATGATCGCGCCACCGTAAAACGACTTGGACTTGCCGCCGTGGATCGCCAAGGGGGTTTTGGCTTCCCTTGCATCCCTGATACGCGCGCTAGTTGCGGCGATTATTGTGTCCATTGTTGGCTTCCCGTCAAAATCTTGGAATATCGGCACGTGGAATTTCGCCGGCGCGCACGTGCATGCCACCCCACTCGCTGCACCGCTTCAGTGACGGCACCGCACGCCCCGGGTTGAGCAGCCCTGCGGGATCAAACACGGCTTTGATCGCATGAAACATCGCCAATTCCTTGTCGCGAAACTGCACACACATCTGTTTCAGTTTTTCGATACCCACCCCATGTTCGCCGGTAATAGTACCGCCGACTTCCACGCAGACTTCGAGCAGCTTGCCGCCAAGCTCTTCGCTGCGCTCCAGTTCACCCGGTTTGGTTGCATCGTAAAAAACCACGGGGTGCAGGTTGCCGTCGCCAGCATGGAAAACATTGGCGATCAACATGCCGTATTCCGCCGACAATTGTTGGTAGCGAGCCAGCACCTCAGGCAAACAGCGGCGCGGGATGCTGCCGTCCATGGTGTAGTAATCGGGACTAATCGAGGCCAGCGCCGCGAAAGCACCCTTACGCGATTTCCACAGTTTTTCGCGTTCCGCGTCGTCTCCGGCGCGACGAATTTCCTGTTGATTGCAGGCTCTCAATACGCGTTCAACGGTCTCAAGCTGCTCGGCGACCTCCTCACGTGCACCATCGAGCTCGATCAACAACAGCGCCTCCGCATCGATTGGAAATCCGGCGGACATGAATTTTTCGCAGGCGTTGATCACCATCTTGTCCATCATCTCCAGCGCCGCCGGAATCACACCTGCGGCGATGATGCCATTGACGGCGTTGGCAGCATCGGTGACGGACGGGAACGCGGCGAGCAGCGTTTCGATGTGCTGCGGCTCGGGGGTGAGCTTTACGGTCACTTCGGTAATGAGCCCAAGCAATCCTTCAGAACCATGCATCAGCGCAAGCAGGTCATAGCCGGGGGCATCGAGAGCGGCTGAGCCAATTTCCAGCACTTCCCCGTTGAGCGCAACGACACGCAGCCGCATGACGTTATGCACCGTGAGCCCATACTTCAGGCAATGCACACCCCCCGCGTTCTCAGCCACATTGCCACCGATGGAGCAGACGATTTGGCTCGACGGATCGGGCGCATAAAAGAGTTTGTAACGCGCCGATGCGCTTGTCACCGCTGCGTTTGCCACCCCTGGCTGTACGCGTGCTGTGCATGAAGCAGGATCGACTTCCAGAATCTTGTTCATGCGGGAGAGCACGACAAGCACACCATTTGCAAGCGGAATCGCGCCGCCAGAAATGCCGGTACCCGCGCCGCGTGTCACCAATGGCACATCACGGACACTGCAGGCTTTGACGATGTCCACGACCTGCGATTCCGTGTCCGGCATGACTGCGCAGAGCGGCAGCGCGCGATGTGAAATATAGGCGTCAGTCTCAAATGGTTTTAGCCGCTCCGTGTCCACGATGAGCTTTAGCGGCGGCGAGACGCGCTGAAAGTCAGCGATCAGTTCAGCGTGCATTTGCAAGTGTCACTGCAGTGAAGTAAACGACAAGACTCTAGCACTGGCGCGCATTTCCAGAGCATATTGCCCTGCGATCCGCATGCAGAGCCGATCTTAGTTTCTTGTGGTGGCAGCAAGTTCAAAACCGAGGGATATCCGCGTGGGGCAGTTGTCCGCCGTGCACCCGCATCCGGCCATACTCTGCGCATCGATTCAGGGTCGGAATAGCCTTACCCGGATTGAGCAGCATCGCCGGATCAAATGCACGCTTTACCGCAAAGAACATCTCGCGCTCGGCATCCGTGAACTGACTGCACATCTGATTTACTTTCTCGATGCCCACGCCATGTTCACCGGTGATAGTGCCGCCATGCTTTATGCAGAGTTCCAGAATATCGGCAGCGAATTGTTCGGTTCGCTCCAGCTCTCCCGGGATGTTGGCGTCGAACAGAATCAGCGGATGGAGATTGCCGTCACCGGCGTGAAACACGTTGGCACAACGCAAGTTGTATGTGACCGAGAGTTCGGCGGTCCGCTTCAGCACCAGCGCCAGTGCGCGGCGTGGAATGGAGCCATCGATGCAATAGTAGTCTGGCGAAATCCTGCCGACGGCAGGGAATGCAGCTTTCCGACCCGACCAGAATTTAAGACGCTCGGCTTCGTCTTGCGATACACGACACGCGGTGGCCCCTGAGGCTTTCAGCACCGCTTCCATCCTGGCGATCTCATCTTCCACATCCTCGGGCGTGCCATCGGATTCGCACAGCAGAATCGCTTCCGCATTGAGGTCGTAACCGGCGTGCACGAAATCCTCGACTGCCTCGGTGGCAAGTTTGTCCATCATTTCCAGACCGGCCGGCACGATGCCTGCGCCGATGATGTTGGCGACGGCGTCACCCGCCTTTTCGATATCGTCAAAGCTGGCCATGACGACGCGCGCCAGTTGCGGCTTGGGTACAAGCTTGACGGTGACCTCTGTCGTCACGCCGAGCATCCCTTCAGAGCCCGTCATCAGTGCCAGCAAATCATAACCGGCTGCATCCAGTGCGTCCGAGCCGATGGTCGCTTTCGTGCCGTCGATGGTGACAACATCGATTTTCTGCACATTGTGTACGGTCAACCCGTACTTCAGGCAATGCACGCCGCCGGCATTCTCGGCGACATTGCCGCCGATGGAACAGGCGATTTGCGATGATGGGTCCGGTGCGTAGTACAAGCCCAGCGGTGCGACCTCTTCGGATATTTTCAGGTTGCGCACGCCGGGTTGCACGCGCGCCGTGCGCGCCAGCGGATCGACGTCGACGATGCGATTGAATTTGGCCAGCGAAAGAAGAATGCCATCGCCCAGCGGCGTCGCACCGCCGGACAGTCCGGTGCCGGAACCGCGGGCCACCACCTTGGTGCTGGTCTCATGCGCAACCGCGAGTATGCGTTGTACCTCTTCAACCGATTGGGGCAGCACCACGAGCATGGGTAATTGCCGATATGCCGAGAGGCCGTCGCACTCATAAGGCTTCATCGCTTCCGCATCGGTCAGCAGGGCATGCGCGGGCAGGATCGTGCGTAGTCTTTCGATTAGCGCAGAACGAAGATTTCCCGGGGGCTCGGCGATTGTTGCCATGATGGTGGCGATGGATCCGTTTCTGAAAAGAGCGGCTACGAAGAACTATGATAGGCGAAGTCCTTCAGAGTTGGTTCGCAGCGTTCCAATAGAGGTTTTTACTGAAATGGCGTTAATGCCAGTAGTGACAATGAAATGCACTGCTTGTTGAGAGACAGTTGATGACAGGAAACGAAGCGATATTGTTTTGGTTGTTGGCCGCCATCTTGGTATTGGTCGGCATCGCTGGCACGATTTTGCCCGCCTTGCCCGGCGTACCGTTTGTGTTCATGGGGCTGCTGGTCGCCGCGTGGATCGGCGATTTTCAACGCATCGGCTGGCCGACACTGACGATACTTGCCTTGCTCACCGCGCTGGCCATCGCGGCAGAGTTTGTCGCGTCTCTGCTGGGTGCAAAGCGCGCCGGCGCGTCAAAGCTGGCATTGGTGGGCGCGGCTATCGGCAGCATCGTCGGCCTGTTCTTCGGCTTGATTGGAATACTGGTGTTCCCGTTTATTGGCGCTGTTCTTGGCGAATTCGTCGCACGTGAGCGCCTCGGTCAGGCGGCAAAAGTAGGCTTGGCCACGTGGCTGGGAATGCTGCTGGGCGCGTTAGCCAAGCTCTCGCTGGCGATCACCATGCTTGGCGTTTTTGTCATCGCCTATTTTCTGTAACGAGCGGGAATGGTGCGAGCGAAGGTTAGGTCATCGCCAACTGTTGATTAGCTGTCTCCAGACGATCCACCAGGGTTTCCAAAAACTTGCGATCAAATAAGCGGCGGCAGTCGGTTGTCGCGCTATCAACGTCCTGCGCACGCACTTTCATCACGATGCAATCGCTGCCCGCAGTGACGGTGGCCGAGCGCGGCGCGTCGCGCTTGGAGAGATACGACATTTCGCCAAAACAGTCCCCCACACCGAGCACATTTAGCAGCCGTTTGCCGCGCGTCACCTTGACGTTGCCGGTAATAAGGATAAAAAAGGAATCGCCGACATCGCCCTCCTTGATGAGTACGGTTTCCGGTGGAAACGAACGCCATTTGCTGATCTTCAAAATCTCCCACAACTCGTTCTCCGGGAAACTACGAAAAAACGCGAGCGTCTTCAACAGACTGAACTGCTCGGTGTCGGAAACGGCACCCTTGGCCTGCTGCGGCGAGTTCTCACTTTCCCAGATGGCGGCCAGGTCGCGACCGAATTCTTCATAAGACTTGTAACGTTTATTGAGATCCTTGGCGATGGCTTGTTTGACAATGTCTTCTACAGCGGCGGGTATGCCTTCACGAAATGAAGAAGGCGGCAACGGCTCGTGGTTGACGATCTGGTACGCCAGGCTTGCCTGATTAGACGCTTCGAAGGGTGTGCGCCCGGCCAGCATCATGTACATCACCATGCCGACGGCGTAAACATCTGATTGCAACGTCGCCTTGGCGCCAGTAATGATCTCCGGCGCCATGTATAGCGGCGAGCCGACGGCAGCGACCTGCGTTTTGTTGGACACGACATTTAGTGCGGCGCCAAAGTCGGCCAACTTGATGTCGGTTCCCGATTTGTGGAGGATGTTGCCTGGTTTGACGTCGCGATGGATCAGACCTTCGGTGTTGGCAAAAGCAAGGGCGCGGACGCACTTGAAAATAATTTCAGCGACTTCCGACACGCCAAGCAGGTTTTCTGGTTTGCAGAATTTTTCGAGGGTGCCGCCCTCTACGTACTCCATCACGATGTAGCTCATGTCCTCATCGACGACCGCATCAAAGATAGAAACGATGTGAGGATGCAACAGCTTGCCCGCCAGCGACGCCTCGTTGAGGAACATGCGCCGGTACAGCTCGCCGTCCTCGGCGTCTTTCAACACCTCGGGGAACATCAGCTTGATGGCGACGCTGCGATGCTTGAAGGTATCCTCAGCTAGATAGACCGCCCCGGTGGCACCCTTGCCGAGTTCACGTATGACGCGATACTTACCGATGTGATCAGGAGTTTTCATGCAATCCTCAGATTCGTTCCCCAATTATCATCGTGTGTCGAAAACGGCGTCAAGCAAGGTGACCGTAAAATCGGGGGATAGCATGCAAATAGGTTGTGAATGAAGAAAATCCCGGGTTTCCTGCTGTTCGCGGTCCTGACGACGGGGTTCATCACGTCGCCAGCGTGCGCGCCGTGGCCGGAAAAGGCGATACGCATCGTCGTTGCCGCGCCCGCCGGCAGCTCGGTAGATATCGTCGCTCGCCTGCTGGCGGAGCAACTACGCAAGACGCTAGCTCAAGCCATTATTGTCGACAACAAACCTGCCGCAGGCGGAACACTGGCGGCCACCGAAGTCGCAAAGTCCACAGCCGACGGGTACACCTTGTATCTCGGCTTTAATGGCCCGCTCGCTAACGCGCCTTCACTGTTCCCAAAGCTCGGCTATGACCCGCATCGCGATTTCTCGCCGATCATCCTCACCGGATCGCAGCCAAATTTGCTCGCGGTGACCTCAAGCGTTCCGGTCAGGTCAGTGAAAGAGTTGGTCGCGCTGGCAAAATCACAACCCGGCCAACTGACTTATGCCAGCGTCGGCAACGGATCGGTTTCGCACCTTTGCATGGAACTACTGAAAATTCAGGCGGGTGTGGATTTGCTGCACGTGCCATTTAACGGTGGCCCGCCTGCAGCGCTCGCCGTGGCCGCAGGCGACGTGCAGGTGATCTTTGCTGCGCCGTCGAATTTGATGGCGCAAGTCGCATCGGGAAAATTGAGACCATTGGCGGTGACCAGCCTGACGCGGTTTGCGCCGCTGGCCGGGATACCGACCATCAATGAGGCCGGCATACCCGGCCTGGCCCAGTTTGAAGCGATCGCATGGAACGGCGTGGTGGCGCCTGCCGGGACGCCGCCGGAAATCATCATGCGGCTGAATCGCGAAATCAATGCGGTGCTGAACCTGCCGACCGTGAAACGAAAGTTGTTTGACGCGGGCATTGCCCCCGGCGGCGGCTCGCCAAAAGCCTTCGCAATGCTGATCAAGACTGAGGCGCGGAAGTGGGGAGATGTGATTCGGGCGACCAGCGCGAAAGTGGATTGATCGCTGAAGCACCTGGAACAGTAACTTCCGTAAGCTGTCCGCGTTATTTCACCGCAGTGAAAGCGCTTCCAGCGTTAGAATCTTGCACTTACGTCTGCTGAAAGCCCGCATGAAATATTCCGCCCCGCATCCGCTCGTTGCCGCGCTGGCATGTACCCTGATTCTTGCGGGCTGCGCACAGGTGCCGCCAACCCCCGCTGTCATTGCGAATTCCGGATCTGTTTCTGCTGCGGATCGATGCACCGGCCTCAGCGCCTTGTCCGATGCCGACGCTGCCGCCCGTCTGGATATTGCGCCCGAGGTGCTGGTCAAACTGCGCACTGCGTCCGGCCAATCGAATGAACAAGTCTGCACACTGCCACAGACTGAAATCAATCGCATCATGCTGGCTGATCGCAACAAATATCGTAATTCAGATCGCAAGACCTTCCGCGCGCCAGCCAAAGAGTTCATGCTCCAGTGGGATATGGACGACGAGGGAAAGTTGCCCAATTCCAGTCAGGTGCTGGCTGCAGAAGCCGCACGCAAGTCGCTTGCCGGGACCGGCCGCGGCGGCGATGGCATCGGTGAAGGCCGCGTCAACTTTGCCGCCGGTATCAGCAACACGCAGTGGACCTCGATTGGACCGGGCAATATTGGTGGGCGCATCCGCGCCATTGCCATCGACCCGCGAAACGCCAGCCGTATTTTCCTCGGTGCAGCCTCTGGCGGGATCTGGCTGACTGAGGATGCGGGCGTGTCATTCCGGCCGCTACAGGACTTCATGGGAAACTTGGCCATCGGCTCGCTTGTGATCAACCCGGCAAACCCCAACATCATGTTTGCCGGCACCGGTGAAAGTTTTGCAGGATTACCGGGCATCGGTGTGTTCAAGAGCACGGACGGTGGAATCAGCTGGTCCATCCTGCAAGCGACCAGCACCGATATCAGCGTCAACGCCACTGGCAACGATTGGGTCTACGTTAACCGGCTGGCGATCAGCCCGGCCAATCCCAATATCCTGCTCGCCGGCACGTTGACCTCGCTGTTTCGCTCAGCCGACGCCGGAGCATCGTGGAGCAAGGTCGGTAATTTTGAAGTGCTTGACGTGCAGTTTGACCCCAACGATGCCAACAAAGCGCTGGCCGGTACCAAAAAGGGTTATCTCTATTTTTCCCGCGACGCCGGGGTTACGTGGGATAAATCGGACGTGCTGGTGCCGCCGAATTCACTGAAAGGTCGTGGCGCCAGCGCACGTGCCGAGATCGCCTACGCCAAATCCGTACCTGACCTTGTGTATACATCACTGGACAACACCGCCGACGGTACGCCGCCTCGCGGTGAGGTCTGGAAAAGCGTCGACGGCGGCGCCAACTGGACGCTGCTGTCGACACCCAAGCATCTCAACGAACAGGGCGACTATGACAACACGATCTGGGTAGATCCGACCAACGAAAACCATATTTTGACCGGCGGACTCGACCTCTATCAATCGTTGGATGGTGGAGCGAACTTCACCCGTATCAGCACCTGGCAGCTGGCAGGCCCCGGCGTGCCCCAGCCTCATGCGGACCATCACCAGATCGTTTCCGCTCCCAATTTCAGCGTCAGCAATCCAGTGGTTTACTTTGGCAATGACGGCGGTCTGTATCGCGCCAACAACATCTTCAATGTATCTGCGAATACCAACTCGTCCTGGCAAAACCTTAACAACGGCCTGGCTGTCACACAGTTCTACGGTGGCGCTGGCAAACGCGCTGCCGGCGGCAAGATTATCGGCGGCACCCAGGACAACGGCACCATCGCGTATACATCAGGAACCAGCTGGGAGCGTTTCGCCGGCGGCGATGGCGGCTATGTGGCCGTCGATCCGGTGGACGACACCACGCTGTATGGCGAATATGTGTACGCCTCCATTCATCGCACCATCGGACTTTCGACGCGGCAATTCATCTGTGCCGGCATTACCGAGGCGCTGAAGAATACCGCCACCAATACTTACTGTGGCGCCAGCAATGTCGAGGCGGCGAGCTTCATCGCGCCGTTCATTCTCGATCCAAACAATCGCACACGCATGCTGGTCGGCACCAATTCGCTGTGGATCAGCAACAACGTAAAAGACCCGCTGCCAAGCTGGTTGACGATCAAGAGCCCGGTTGCACCCGTGAGCAGCGCTGACAAGCCTTTTATTAGCGCCATTGCCGTCGCAGAGAAGGATTCCAACATCATCTGGACGGGTCACGTGTCCAGTGGCAGTACCACCGGCCAGGTGTGGAAGACGACAGACGGCTTGAGCGCTGCACCGACATGGCAGCGGGTGGGTGCAGGTGTTCTGCCGACCAGTTCGGTCAATCGCATTACCATCGACCCGGACAATCCCAATCGGGTTTGGGTTTCCTTTACCGGCTTCGCGCTGGCGCGACTCTGGGTAACGACCGATGGCGGCACCACCTGGTCCAACATCCACGGCAACCTCCCGGCCATCACTGTCCACGACCTCAAGCGCCATCCCACACAAGTGAATTGGCTCTACGCCGCCACCGCCAACGGCGTCTACACGAGCGAGAATGCCGGCCAAACCTGGAGCACCAGCAACGACGGCCCGGCTAGCGTTCGGGTGCGCGAACTGTTCTGGTACGACCAATCCACGCTGATCGCAGCGACCTATGGCCGTGGCATGTTCCGCGCTACCGTTGCCGGGGCCGGCCCGCAGAATTATAGCGATATGTGGTGGGCGGGTTCAGCTGAAAATGGCTGGGGTATGTCGGTCCAGCAGCACGGCCAGACTCAGCTCAACGCAATCTATGTTTACGACACCGCCGGCAAACCCATCTGGTACGTGTTGCCTGGCGGGATGTGGAACGCTGACTTCACCACCTATTCTGGCGCGATCTATCAGCCCGCATCAGCAGTGTTGAATAACTACAGTGCATCGCAGTTCAAGGTTGGCGCGGCGGTCGGCAACATCAGCATCAATTTCACCAGCAGTTCAACGGCGACGCTGCAATACGTCATCAACGGAATTTCTGGTCAAAAGGCAATACAGCGGCAGGTGTTTGGTCGCGGCACATCGCCACTACAGGTTGGCGACATGTGGTGGGGTGGACCCGCGCAGGACGGCTGGGGTGTCAGCATCACGCAACAGCAAGGCATTCTGTTCGCAGCCTGGTATACCTATGGCGCCGACGGCAAAGCGACCTGGTATGTGATGACCGATGGCGTGTGGACCGGTAACACCTACACCGGCGCGTTTTTTAGCACGGTGAGTTCACCCTGGTTAGGCGCAACGTACAGTCCGGCCGCACTGCAGGTTGTACCAGCCGGCACAATGACGCTGAACTTCAGCGACGCCAACAATGCGACGATGACTTACGCCTTCAACAGCGGGCCGTTTGCCGGGACGACGCAGACCAAGCTGATTGTGCGGCAGCCGTATTGAGGAGAATTGCGATAGGCCGAGAAACGCGGAACACCCACTACAGCGTTGACGCTTGCTGGTCGCCTGCTAAATAGGGAACTTCTAATAACCTCATTCCCGTTCGTGGTGAGCTTGTCGAACCATGGGTGGGCCACGTTGAAAAAATAACTTGCATCCGTGTCCTTCGACAGGCTCAGGACGAATGGTGAGTTTTGAGAAATTGTGAAATTGTGAAATTAAAACACTAGGACTGACGCGGTTTTTCAGGCGAAAAGTGCCGGGGAAGCGCGTGGAATGGCGTTCTGCGTTTATTGATGGTGTAGCGTCCGACAATTCCAAATAGCTCGAATTGTCGGCAAAAATCCGAAAGTCAATTTGACGCAAAGCTCGATTCTGTTGTGACTGTATCGTTCCTACGAATGCGCGAACAAAGTATTGATTGTAAGGACGTTTTCGCGATTTTTCACACCACGATATGCAACGCCGAAAAGCGTTGTCCGGCAAAATCGACTTTTACATTACGTTAGCCGTCATTCAAATGCACACGGTCGAAGAGTTCCTGTCCCTCGATATGCTTACGCTGCGTGAACATACTGAGCGCGCCGGCGATGAGCTGAACGAAGTGCAGCAACGTGCTAGCCTGGAGAAGTCGCTTCAGGCTTCTCAGGTCTGCACGGTGCAAAGAAAGGGGGCGCTAGTCGCGTACGCGATGCTTCAACCTGAGTCCGCCACGTGCTGGTTTGTCACGGGCTTCAACACTCATCCGTTGCACCGTACGTCGGCAGTCATGCTTGAGCTCTTCTCAGCATTCGCTGCCTTGGTGCAGAGCCTCGGAATCGTCGAGTTGCGCAGCAACGTGTACAAGACAAACCACCGGTCAATGTCGTTCCACAAGAGGCTTGGCTTTCACATCACTAGAGAGAACGCCAAAGGAGTAGAGTTCTTTACCTCGGTGGCAGAAATGACGGCTAACCCTTCCATCGAGCGAACGTCCAAAAGGCTACGCCTTTCGGCCGCCGCTCATGCTAAACGTTGAAGCTGTAGAAAAACTCCTTTTCAGTCACAAAAAACGCACCCGCAATTATTTGCCGGTGCGTTTTTTGCTTCGGCTCCAGCGGCCCCAGGGGTCAGGGCCCCAGGGGTCAGAGTCAAATTGTTCCCACTGAAGTCACGATGCCTTTGAGCCTTGCTCGCTAACCCTCTTGCGCTTTCACCACCAAGACTTCCTGCTCCCCGTATCCGCCTCAACCTCGCTTGCCAGCCGCCGCAAATTTTTTGCAGTCGCGGTGCCGCTGCTACGTCCAAAGCATCAACAGATCTTACAAACGCAGTGCACGTTGTAGGAGGTCCGCTACAAATCCAGCCTTGTAGACGCGAGCGATTTTTTTCTTGGCATCGTTAAATCGAAATTAGCCGCGTGCGCGCCGACGCAAACATCACATTGTTAACTTGCCACGCGAGAAACGATTGTCGTACTTCGTTACAGTTTACCGTCAACGACTGCGATGCGATTCGCGTAGTGTATGCAGAGAGTTAAACTTTGAAGGGTTCATCATGAGAGTTTTCATCGATTCATTTATCGCTCTTTGTGGTCGGCAGCTAGCGCGTTTCACTGCAAGTTGCTGCGCGTTCTTGATGCTGGCGGCGCTAAGCGGGACTGTCGGCGCACAATCGACGCAAAATCTGGTTGGCTTTTGGTACAAACCTTCGGAATCCGGTTGGGGCTTGAGCATCCAGCAGCAAGGAGCCCGCACCTTCGCGGTCTGGTTTACCTATGACTTGCAAGGTGCTGCCACCTTCAACACGCTCGATTGCGCGTTTACCGGAAATACCTGTGCAAGCGAGATTTACACTTACACCGGCACGCCGCTTGCGCAAATCACGGCGGGTGCCAATGCCGTTGGCACCAGGGTCGGCTCTGGCGCCATCGTCATCACAGGTACCAACCGGCTCTCACTCACCTACTCCATCGGCAACGTGCAGCAAACCAAGGCTGACCTCGAACCACAGAATTTTGCCGCTGCCGATCAGGTACCGTTTTGCTCACTGCAAACACCGACCGGTAGCGCGTTCCGTGCGGGTCTCACCAATTACACCGATCATTGGTGGGGTGGCCCGAATGGATCGGGCTGGGGTATTCAGATTTCCCATCAAGGCGCGCAAGTGTTTGCCGGCTGGTACAGCTACAACCCGCAGGGCAAGGCATCCTGGCTGACCTTGCAGGGCACGCAAGACAGCAACAATTCCAGACGATTCACCGGGACGATCTTTCAGATTGTGTCCGCCACCCCTTTCTCGCAAATCACCGGCCCGATACCGGCAGGCGCCAACGCCCCAGTGGGTACATTTGAATTCAATTTCACTGACGGCGAGAAGGGCGTATTCACCTATTCGCTACCGCAAATGAGCATTGTCAATCGCACACTGCCTCTCGAACGTTTCGCCATCGCCGGGGGAGCGGTAAACGTTTGTACAGTCACAAAAACGAGTGTCGTGAGCGCGCAGGAAGCGTCGCGTTTTCTGGGCCAGGCAACATTTGGCGCGAAGATCGCCGAGATCGACGCGCTCGCAGCAACCGGTTATGACGCCTGGCTGGCCACGCAGTTTGCCAAACCGCAAACACTGCATCTGACTCCCGTGACCACTTATATCAACACGTTGCCGGCAGACCAGCAACATGGGCAGACGGCGTTCCAATGGAGCCTCTGGAAAAATTTCTCGACCGGCGATGATGCGCTGCGGCAACGAGTGGCGTTTGCCCTGTCAGAGATATTTGTCATTTCGCTCAACAGCAATCTTTCCTTCGGCTATCCGCGCGGCCCGGCGAATTATCTCGATACGTTGGGCGCCAATGCCTTTGGAAATTACCGCAACCTGCTTGAGGCGGTCACCTACTCGCCGATGATGGGGCTGTATCTCACGCATCTGCACAATCAAAAAGAAAATGTGGCAACGGGCAGTGTGCCTGACGAAAATTATGCACGCGAAAGCATGCAGTTGATGAGCATTGGACTGTACGAGCTCAATCTGGATGGCACGCAGAAATTGAATCCTGTCGGCAAGCCGATTGAAACTTACTCCAATGCAGACGTTACCGGTCTGGCGAAAGTGATGACCGGTTTGAGCTGGGCGGGGCCTGATACGTCGACCAGCCGATTCAATGGCGGCAGCGCCGCAAGCGAGCCGGACCGCGAGATCAAGCCGATGCAGGCTTACGATCAATTCCACTCGATATCGCAGAAGCAATTTCTCGGGGTAACCATCCCGCCGCAAGGCGTGGGTGCGACCAACAGTGACATTCGCCTGGCACTGGATACTTTGTTCAATCATCCGAACGTTGGGCCGTTTTTCGGCAAGCAACTGATTCAACGGCTGGTATCGAGCAACCCATCGTCGGCCTATGTATCTCGGGTGGCGGCGGCGTTCAACAATAACGGACAAGGGGTACGTGGCGACATGAAGGCTGTCATCCGCGCTGTGCTGCTCGACCAGGAAGCGCGCTCACCCGCGACCGGCACCAGCGGCAAGCTGCGGGAACCTGCTGTGCGCCTGGTTCAATGGATGCGCGCGTTCAACGCACGCTCGACAGACGGCCGCTTCCTTAACGGCATCACCAGCGACCCGGCCACGCAACTTGGTCAGACACCCATCTACGCGCCATCAGTATTCAATTTTTTCCGGCCTGGCTACATTCCACCCAGTAGCCGTGTGGGCACATTGGGACTGGTCTCACCAGAGGCGCAAATCACCAACGAAACTTCTGTTGCGGGCTACCTCAATTACATTCGCGGCGTAGTGAACTCAGGCGTCGGCACCAGCTTCAACGGGGCGCGTGATATTCAGGCGGATTACAGCGCGGAATTGGGCCTCGCCAATAATCCCGCAGCACTGGTGGATCGGGTGAGCTTGCTGCTGACAGCCGGCAATTTATCTGCGACCTCCCGCGCCAACATCCTCGCGGCAGTTACCTCAGTAAATATTGGTAGTACGACCGCAGCCACCGATATGCGCAATCGCGTCGATCTCGCGGTCTTTCTCACCATGGCTAGCCCCGAATACATTTTCCAAAATTGATCGGAAACCACATGAAGAACATCAATCAATCCCGCCGTGAATTTCTGCGTACCGCAGGCCGCCTCTCGCTCGCGGGCACCGCGGCGCCATTTGCGCTGAATCTTGCGACCATCGGTGCTGCAGCCGCGCAAACGGCGAGCGACTATCGCGCGCTGGTCTGCGTTTTTTTGTACGGCGCCAACGACCACAACAATACGGTGATCCCTTTCGATACGGCCTCATATGCGGCGTACAACGCAGCGCGGCCGACCATCGCGCGCACCCTGGCAGATTTGTTGCCACTCACGTCAAGTGTGCCACTTGCGGGTGTCAATGCCGGACGCCAGTTTGCACTACCCAAGGAACTCGGCGGGCTGAAACCGATCTGGGACGCAGGCAAACTCGCCATCATGGCAAATGTCGGGCCACTGATCGTCCCGACCACCAAGATTCAATACAACAATCTTTCCGTGCCGTTACCGCCCAAACTGTTTTCGCATAACGATCAGCAGTCGGTTTGGCAGGCCAGCGCGCCGGAAGGTGCGCGAGAAGGATGGGGCGGGCGACTCGGCGATTTGATGGCATCGCAAAATGCCAGCAGCATTTTTACCTGCAACTCGATTAGTGGTAGCGCCGTGTTTATCTCCGGACAAACAACCATCGGCTATCAACTCAGCACGTCGGGGTCAACCGCAATCACTGGCATTAGCGGCAATCTGTTCGGCTCGTCTTCAGCAAATTCCAATCTGCGCTCGATGATCACCAATGGCGGCGCAAATATCTTTACACAGGATCTGGCAGAAACGACGCAACGTTCGATCGACGCCAACGTGAGCCTGTCGGCAGCGCTGGCTACCTCACCTGATCTTCCCTTGCCGGCAGAGCTTGCAACAAATAGTCTTGCCGCGCAATTGCGTCTGGTCGCGCGGATGATTGCGTCCCACAACGCGTTGGGCGCAAAGCGGCAGGTATTCTTTGTTTCACTCGGCGGCTGGGACACCCACGATAACCAGCTTACAACGCAGCCGGATTTGCATGCCCAGGTCGCTGGCGCACTTGCCTACTTCTACAACACAACCACCGGGCTGGGAATCTCGGACCGCGTGACAACATTTACCGGCTCCGATTTCGGCCGCACGCTGACCAGCAATGGAGATGGATCGGATCACGGTTGGGGCTCGCACCATTTTGTGATGGGTGGCGCGGTAAAGGGTCAACAGTATTACGGCACATTCCCGGTTATGGGCGTGAACAACAACGATGAAGTCGGTTCTGGAAGACTACTGCCGACGACATCGGTTGATCAATACGCTGCCACGCTCGCGAGATGGTTTGGCGTAAGTGATACCGATATGCGCCTGGTCCTGCCTAACATCGGCAATTTCGCATCATCGAACGTAGGCTTTATGAGTCCGTAGCGATGTATGGCTGGAAACGCTCGCACAAATTTGCAGGTGCCCTGACTGGGTTTTCCATGCTTACTGCCGGCTAGGAAAACTTTATCATTTGGTGTTGAAAGCGCCCAATGTTAGTCTCTCCACAAGCGTCGGCCAGTTGAATCGCGTACTGAATATATGCCCAACTGTTTATGGCAAGTGTTCGCACTGAAGTCTACTTGCCAGAAAAAATCGCCGGGCGTGACGCGAAACATTTAACAAGCCAATCCAACGCAAAAGTACAGTGATGAACCCGACATACAAAGGCAATAAGTCGTCGCTGCCGAGCAAGCCGTGCACGGTCTGCGGCAAGCCAATGACCTGGCGCAAAGCTTGGGCGAAAAACTGGGCGGATGTGAAGTACTGCAGCGAAAAATGCCGCCGCGCCAAATCATCTAACCCGGCATGAAGCCCTGTCGCCATCTGGTATTTGTGCTCGGTGATCAGCTTGACCAACAGTCGTCGGCACTCGCTGATTTCGACGTGAAGCAGGATCGCGTGCTGATGGCCGAAGTACGCGAAGAATCCACGCACGTTTGGTCATCTAAACCACGAACGGCATTCTTCTTCGCTGCCATGCGGCATTTCGCTGATTCGTTGCGGCTCAAAGGGATTCGGGTCGACTACCAGACAATTGGTACGCATGACTCTCAGGATTTGGTTGCGGCACTTGCTGCTGCGGTCAAGCGCTATGCACCGCAAAAAGTTCTGATGAATGAGCCTGGCGATTGGCGCGTTGAGCAGGCATTGCGTGTATTTGCAGAACAGTCAAAGCTGAATATGGTCATACGGGAGGACACGCATTTCATGTGTTCACGTCGCGAATTTGCTGAGTGGGCGAGTGGCTACAAGCTATTTCGCATGGAGTTTTTCTATCGCATGATGCGAAAGCGCTACGGCATCATGATGGAAGGCGACAAGCCCTTGCAAGGCCGGTGGAATTTTGATGCCGAGAATCGCGGCGCATTTCCGAAAGGCGGGCCGGTTGACGTACCAGAAAGACTCAAGGCAGCACCTGACGAAATCACGCGGGGCGTGATCACCGATGTGAACGCACAATTTACCGATCACCCCGGCGCGCTCGACGAATTTTTCTGGCCAGTGACGCGGGAGGATGCGTTGCACGCACTTGAGACGTTTGTAAAGGAGCGCCTCAAATATTTCGGCCAATTTCAGGATGCGATGTGGACCGGTGAACCGTTCCTCTACCACGCGCATATTTCGGCAGCGATGAACGTGAAATTGCTCAACCCACGCGAGGTTATCGCCGCAGCATTGGCTGCGCTTGATGCGGGACTCGCGCCTATTGAAGCCGTGGAGGGATTTGTGCGGCAGGTGCTGGGCTGGCGCGAATTCATTCGCGGCCAGTATTGGCTCGACATGCCCGCGATGCGTGAAGCCAATCATTTCGAGCACCATCGCCCGTTGCCCGCATGGTATTGGACCGGCGAAACTCAGATGAACTGTATGCGCCAGACCACCACGCAAACGCTCAACCACGGCTATGCCCATCACATCCAGCGGCTGATGGTGACGGGCATTTTCGGCTTGCTCGCCGAAACCGCGCCAAAGCAACTGGAGGACTGGTATCTCGCCGTGTACGTCGATGCAGTTGAATGGGTGGAGTTGCCGAACGTGGCGGGCATGGCGCTGTTTGCCAATAACGGGCGCTTCACCTCCAAACCATATATCGCCAGCGGACAGTACATCAAACGCATGTCGAACTACTGCAGCAGTTGTCGATACAAACCGGACATCAAAACCGGCAGCAACGCGTGCCCCTTCACGACGCTGTATTGGAACTTCCTCGACAAGCACGAAAAAATGTTGACAAGAAATACACGAACAGCATTGATGGTCAAGAATGTTGCGCGACTATCGGTGGAGGAGCGCGCAGCGATTCGTGAGCAGGCAGCAACGACGCTGGCGAATCTTGATCGCTTGTGAACATGGCAACGACGGCGGTGTTCGTTGCTCAAGCGTACACGGTGCGCATGTTGCGGCACTGCAAAGTGCAACGGGGTAACGGGGTAACGGGGCAACGCTACGGTTATAGCCCGGCCCCTCTTGTACTGTGTTTCTGGACCCCGGCTTTGCCTGTTAAACAATCAGCGCACAAGTGCCATGCGCAATTCCGCAGCCATCACATCGGCCAGCACATCATCCAGACTCACTGGCACTTTGTGGTCGTCAAGTTCGACGACCACGAGATAGCCTTGATCGACGCCACCTGAAGTAAACGCTTTCGCCAGAGAAAGCTGATCGCTCTTCAGCATGCGCCCGTCGGACTTCGACCAGTATTCCATCGCGACCAGACAGCCTGCCGACGGCGTGCCGGGGAAATAGGGCTGGCCGCGATAGTATTCGGGGTTGATGGTCGTGCCATGCAGCAGCATGTCATCGCGCCCCGCCAAGCCTGCCAGCCACGCCTCCTTGAACGGAAAATAGCCGCGCCATGAGGATGGCAAAAAGCTTTCATACCGTGCTTCGCTCCAGTCGCCCTCCACATCGGCGTGCTCGTACTCGGCAATACTCGCCTCCTTCGGTATTTTTGAATGCAGATACGGCGTGGGACCAATCCACGCGATCGTCGCCGTACCCGCACCCACGATGGTGAATAGCCCCTGCGGTGTGTTGCCATTGGTGATCGTGCCGGGCAAATTGCTGAGCGCGAGTGCCAATTGTGCGATGTTGAAATAGCTGCCGTCGGGATTGCGTACGAAACGACCATCGCCACCACGTACCATGGCGAGACCGAAACGGCTGCGGTCCGCGCGCTGAAAGCTGAATACCACCGGCAAACCGGGGCGCAACGGCGCGGCAAGCAGATCGACAAGCGGGGGACGCGTCAGACGCTCCATGGAGAGATCCGTAGTAAGTACGTGCTCAAGTGCCACCAGCCTTGGTTCGTCTGCCCAATCGGGAAAACGCGCCGTACGCTTCATGCGCAAAAATGCACGTGTATCGGCACCATCGTTCGCTTTCAGGATAGCGTAAGCAAGAATGGCAAACTCGCGAGGCGTCGCGAGTCGGTCAAGCAGGGGCAATAGCATTGACCGAACTTCGCTGGCGTACATGGTGTACGCCGCGGAGAGGACTGCACGCTGG
Source organism: Burkholderiales bacterium (assembly GCA_038321965.1). Taxonomy (GTDB): domain Bacteria; phylum Pseudomonadota; class Gammaproteobacteria; order Burkholderiales; family Usitatibacteraceae; genus UKL13-2. The sequence goes on from JBBQFL010000002.1 coordinate 143,857, forward strand.
AATTCGACGGGTTTGGTATCGATGGCGACCAAGACATTTTGCAAAATGCCCAAGCCTTGCGCGCGATCGAGATTGAGAAAAGCGATTGCCCACAACGCATCGGGTGCAATACTGCTTTCATCGATAGCGGGTGCTGACGATTGCGTGAGCGCCCGCCGGATATTTTCCTGGCGCGGCGTTATGGCTTCGCGCTCCCCGTCGGCAGAGGCGATCATTGCGACAAAATCCTGCGTGCCGTAGGCCGCGATTTCTGTTGGTGTGTGACGTTTTTCGGCGGTGGTTCCTGCACAGCCAGCAAGGGCTGTCACGAGGATGAAGACGACTAATTTCGGCGGATGCATATAAATGCCCTGTTGAAATTGATGTTGGCGAAAATCGCCAGGCGGCGAACCTCACCGGCTGCAGATCGCCTGGAGAGGCCCGTCAAATGGCGTTCTGCACATTGGCACACGTCTCAAAATCCACTGCGCCAGGCAGCCTACGGTTTCACCGCATCTGCTCCCACAGCCTGCGGTTTACCGAATCGCTCCTTCTCATCCTCCCGATCAATAAACGCGATGCCTTTCTCCATCCACTCCGGCTTGGCAGCGCCCTTGAGGAAGTGATCGAAGAACTGATGCATGCGTAGCGCGAAATCCTTCTGGTCGGCACGGCGACGCAGGTTGTGCAACTGGCCGTTGTAGTTGAACAGATACGCTTCCTTTTGGTAGCGGCGCAATGCCAGGAACATTTCGATGCCCTGATACCATGGCACCGCGTCGTCGTTGTCGTTGGCCAGCAATAGCAAGGGCGTTTGCACCTTCTTGATGTGAAACACCGGCGAGTTGGCCAGATAGAGTTGCGGCGCCTCCTGGAGAGGCTTACCGATGCGGCTCTGCGATTGCTCGTACTGGAACTGTCTCGGCAGCCCGGACCCCCAGCGAATGCCGGAGTAAGCGCTCGTCATATTGCCCACCGGCGCGCCTGCTTCGGCCGCCCGGAAGCGATTGGTCTGCGTGACCATCCAGGCGATCTGGTAGCCGCCCCAGGAGTGGCCCTGAATGCCGATCGCCTTTTCGTCAATGAAACCCTGCTTCACCAGTTTGTCGATCGCCGGCATCACGGCGTCGAGCGCGTTCTTGCCCGGCTCGCCAGTCGTGTATGCGATGTCGGGCATCAACACCACGTAACCATTGCTCACATAGAGGGCGGCGTTGACGCCGTTGCTAGGCGCCGGGTTGACGAAGTTATTCACGTTCTGCGAAAGGCGCTCGTAGATGTAAACCATCAGCGGATATTTCTTTTTAGCATCGAAGTTTCCGGGTTTGTAGAGCGAGGCCTTGAGTGGAACACCCCTGGCATTGGTGAACGCCATCAGCTCGCTGGTGCCCCAACTGAACGACACCATTTGCGCGCCGACATCGCTCAGCTTGGTCAGACTGCCGAAGTTTGCGTCGGTCGACTGGATATCCGGAAAGGCATCGAAACGCGATGCCGTTACCAGCAACACGTCTGCGTCGCGGGCGCGCCCGACATAGCGCATATTTTTGTCGGCCCAGATCAGACGCTGCGGCACAGAGGTTGCGCCAATGGTCGTTTTGTAGAAACCGCTGGCACGCGTCTGGTCGCTTTCACCGCGTAGCACCAGCGGCTTCTTCGCGTCGATGCCGCGCTCTTCGTCGTCCTCGTCGATTGGCTCGATGCGCTGCACGCGCAGGCGTACCTTGGCCTTGCGGCCTTCGCCAACCGTAAGGTTTTTGGCTTTGCTGTCGTCGGCAAACACTTGCCACACATCGAATCGGTCGTAGATAAGCAGCGAGCCACTGTCGCTAAGCCAGCCGCCCTGGCCATATGCGCCTGCGGGGCCAGGTAAATCGTGTTCTTCGTTATGTACCGCCACGCCTAGCGCACGCGTCAGGTTCTTGCTGGTACCGTCGAGCGTATTGAGCGCATGCCAGTGCTTGTCCTGAAAGTACACCAGCCATTTACCGTTTGGCGACCAGTCGTTCTGCGCGACGTTGCCACTGCTGCGCAATTTTTTCTGCGCCAGTTTGCGTTCGCCGTTGATGGGGTTAATGACGTAAACATCAGCGTAGTTGGCATCGTAATCAACCAGCTGACGATAGGCGCGATCATCCATGCCGATGACGCGTTTACCATCATCGGAGAGTGAAACGCTGCGCATCGTTTCACTGGCCAACTGCGTGTAAGCCGAAGTCTCAAGATCGAGGGCGCCGCGATAGCTGCGATTGCGCTCCTGCACGGCACGGATTTTCTGCATGGGTTGCACGAGGTCGTCGTTCCAGCGCCAGAGATCAGCGACGACCTTCTCGTCATCCGTCGGGCCGGCATCAGGTGCACGTGGCGGCTTGCCCGGCGGCGCTGCACCCACATAGAGTTTTTTGCCATCGCGCGAAAACGCCACGTCACCCTTGTCACTAGGCGTCATGCCGGACGGGAACCCGGCGATACCAGCTGAAACGCGTTCGGTTGCGTTCAACGCGCCGCGCGGCCAGTGGTACAGCTTGAATGCGGGCACCTTAGCAGCGGCATCGTCGCGGTCGCTCAGAAACGCGGCCTGAGTCTGTTCGCGATCCCACGCCAGCTTGGCGTATTTGCCTTTGCCGTTGAGCAACGCCACGGGCGGCGCTGCATCTTTGGTGCTTAGCGCGTAAACGCCATTGTTGGTTTCGGCTTTGGACGAGACGATGTAAAGCAGCATGACACCATCGCGCGAGAATGAAGTTTCGAGCACATCGGCGAACGTGCGCTCGGTGCCAGTCGCCAGGTCACGCAGCACCAGTTCGGTTCCGAAGTCTTTCTTGGCGCCAGGCGTGGTTACAGCAGGAGCACGGCGCGCGGCGGCTTGATCATCGTCGGCCTCATCCTTGGGGGGCGTTTGCGGTGGCGTCGCTGGAGGCTGCACTCCGGACGCAACAGCCGGTGCCGTTGTAGCTGGCATCGCAATTGGGGCAGCATCGTCAGCTTTGGCCGGCGCGGTCTTCGTTTCCTCCTTGAGATACGCGACTAACGCCCCGCCCTTGCTCGGCACTTGCATGCTCTTGACGTCAGACACCCGCACAGCTTCAGCGCTGGCCAGATTGAGAATGAGTAGACCACCCTTAGGCATTTCCTCGGGTTTCTTGCGTGCCTTGCGCGCAGCAACCGTGTCCGCTTTGGACGCGAAGGTGGTCGCGACCAGGAAACGGCTGTCGCTGCTAAACGTCACGCGGATCGCACGCGGCACTGGCGGCGCATCCGGATTTTCTTCATTCGGCATGGTCGCCGGCGGCGGCAGCAGGCCCACGCTTTCACGACGCTCCTTACCGCTGGCGATTTCGCGCACCACAAGTTCACCGTCGCCATCCTGCGGCTGTACCGAGTACGCAAGCCACTTGCCGTCATGCGATAGCACCGGTGTGGCAATCGTTCGCCAGGCGTCGAAGTCAGTATGGGCAATGGGGCGTTTCGTCGGCTGCGCCGTTGCAGAGGCGACGCCGAGGAATACAACGGCCGCCAGCAGGCGATTGAGGTGCGATGAAAACGATTTCATGTTGGGGTTCCGAATGGGAGTGGCAGACGAGCAGGAAGTGATGACGGATATCGTGGTGCCGGGCAAGTCGTATTTTCACATACCAGCGAAATTTGATCAGACACGAGAACTGGCGAGCCTCTTCAGCCATAAATGGCTGAAGAGGCTCGCCAAATGGCGTTCGTCGTGAAGTGGTATCGGTAAAGCCGGCGCGGCAGCGATCAAAACAACCCGACGATCTTCCCTTCGTCGTTCACGTCGATTGCATTTGCCGACGGCACTTTCGGCAGACCCGGCATGGTCATAACATCGCCGCAGACCAGCACAATGAATTCAGCACCTGCCGCCAATCGCACTTCGCGAATCGTTACAACGTGATTGCTGGGCGCACCGCGCAGCTGCGGATCGGTGCTGAATGAATATTGCGTTTTTGCCACGCAGATCGGATAGTGGCCGTAACCGTCTTCCTGCAGGCGTTTGATCTGGCCACGAATTTTGGCGTCCGCGGTAATGTCTGATGCGCCGTAGATTTTGGTGGCGATGGTTTTCATCTTGTCCCAAAGTGGCATGTTCTCGTCGTAGACAAATTTAAAATTGTTCGGCTGCTCGCACATCTCGACCACGATATTGGCGAGATCAATTGCACCTTTTCCACCATCGGCCCAGTGTTTGGCGACCACCACTTTGGCGCCCATTTTTTCGCAGCGGGCAACCAGTACTTTCAATTCGGCTTCGGTATCGTGGGTGCGATGGTTGATCGCAACCACACAGGGCAGGCCGTAGTTTTCCTTGATGTTGTGGATGTGGCGCTCGAGATTCACCATGCCTTTTTCCAACGCTTCGACGCTTTCTTTGGAAACTTCCTTCACTTCCATGCCGCCGTGATACTTGAGCGCCCGGATGGTGGCGACGATGACGACTGCCGATGGGCGCAAGCCGGATTTGCGGCATTTGATGTCGATAAATTTTTCAGCGCCAAGGTCGGCACCGAAACCTGCCTCGGTCACGACATAGTCGCCCAGCTTCAACGCCGTCTGGGTGGCGATCACCGAATTGCACCCGTGCGCGATGTTTGCAAATGGGCCGCCATGGATAAACGCCGGATTGTTTTCCAGTGTCTGCACCAGGTTCGGCAGCAGCGCATCTTTGAGCAGAGCCGTCATCGCACCCTGCGCCTTAAGGTCTTTCGCCAGGATCGGTTTTTGGTCTTTGGTATAGCCCACCACGATCTTGCCGATACGTTCCTTCAAATCTTTGATCGAGGTCGCCAGACAGAAGATCGCCATGATTTCGGACGCGACCACGATATCAAAGCCATCCTGACGCGGATAACCATTGGCCGGGCCGCCTAGTGCCACGGTGATCTCGCGCAATGCCCGATCATTCATGTCGACGACGCGCTTCCAGACAATGCGACGAACATCGATGCCCAGTTCATTGCCGTGGTTGATGTGGTTATCAAGCAACGCGGCCAACAGATTATTTGCCAGTGCGATAGCGCTGAAATCACCGGTGAAATGCAAATTGATATCTTCCATCGGCACCACTTGCGCATAGCCGCCGCCAGCCGCGCCACCCTTCATGCCGAACACCGGGCCCAGCGAGGGCTCGCGCAAACAGATGATGGCTTTTTTACCGATGTGATTCAATGCGTCGCCTAGACCGACCGTGGTGGTGGTCTTGCCTTCGCCGGCAGGCGTCGGCGAGATGGCAGTCACCAGAATCAGCTTGCCGTCCTTCCTGCCCTTGAGGCTATCGACAAAGCCCAGCGACACTTTCGTTTTATAGCGCCCGTATGGCTCCAGTTGCTCCTCGGGAATGCCGATCCCGGCAGCGATCTCCTGAATCTTCTTCATTGTCGCCTTCTGTGCAATCTCGATATCGCTAAGCATGATGCCCTCCGGTTACGTTGCGTGTTTTGCGAGCTATTTGAGGGGCAAAGTATGGAACTGCAACTCAAACGCGCACCTTGATAAGCGTCAAGTAGAATGCTTCGTTGACCCAAATCAACTCGACTTCAATGGAACCAGCACAGCGTAAATTACCTGACGATTCCAGCGCGATTCACGCCTATCCCGGCGTGGTTCGCGTACGCACCGCAATGCAGCAGCACGGACTCGAAGACACCATCATTGTGATGCGGGAGGCAACACACACTGCGCAGGCCGCCGCCGAGGCGCTCGGCTGCACGATAGGCGAGATCGCCAAGTCAATCATCTTCCGTGCAGGTGAGCGCGCTGTACTAGTGATCACCAGCGGCAAGAATCGGGTCGATGACAAGAAAGTGGCGGCGTTGATCGGCATGACACTTTCGAAGGCAGACGCAGACTTCGTGCGCGCGCAAACGGGCTTTGTGATCGGCGGCGTTGCACCCCTGGCACACACGGTTGTCCCCGTGGTGCTGATGGACCGGGACCTGTTGGCGTTCGAGCGGGTGTGGCCAGCCGCAGGGCACCCGAATACGATGTTTCAGATCGCACCTGGAAAGCTCGCCGAAATTGCACATGCGCAAATCGCTGATATTGCAGTGACGAAGCCAGTACCTGCCTGAAGATTCGCCACTTACCTGCAACATAGTCCCGGAGAAAATCATGCACGCAAACGAACAACTGATTCGCGATTTTTATGCCGCCTTTGCCAAGCGTGATGCAGCGGGGATGGCGGCCTGTTACCACCCGGATATTGCCTTCAGTGACCCGGCGTTTCCGATGCTACGCGGCAAGGAAGCCACTGCCATGTGGGCCATGCTGTGCAGCCGCGGCAAGGATCTGGAAATCATTCTCGGCGACGTGAGCGGCGATGCGGACGGTGGACGGGCGCACTGGGAAGCCAAGTACACGTTCTCACAAACCGGGCGCTTCGTGCACAACAAGATCGACGCCGTGTTTGCGTTCCGCGATGGCAAGATTGTTCGCCACATCGACACCTTTGGCTTTTGGGCCTGGTCGCGTCAATCGCTGGGTGCGATGGGACTGTTGCTGGGCTGGTTTGGCCCGCTTAAGGCGATGGTACGTAAAAAGGCAGCCAAGTCACTGAACGACTATATGGACAAAAATGAAGGTGCGTTTCCTACCCCTGGCTAGACTCCGCTTTGCCACGCAAGATGACTATATTTCCGGCCAGCGACAGTGCCACGCCGATTGTCGTCAACCATCCCCAGGCAAACTTCTCGAAGAAGAACGACACCGCCAGCGCGACGATTGGCACCATCACACCGACATAGCCGGCCCGCGCGGCACCAATTCGCGCCATCAAGGTCAGATAACACGCGAAGGTGATCACCGAGCCAAAAATGGCCAGATACAACAGCGAGCCCATGTAGCCAGCGGTGGCCTCGAAAACCAGCGGCTTACCCAGCGCGGCACCGATGATCAGCGCCATGACTCCGCCGTAGAGCATTCCCCACGCCATGCTGCTCCAGGTAGAGTAGCCACTCTTCTGTATACGCGTCGCCACCATGCTGCCGGCCGAGGAAGCCACGACTGAGAGTACGGTGAGTATCGCGCCAAGCTCGGCATTACGGCTGGCCGACAGGTTCGCAAACTCGTGCCAGAACACACAGACGATACCGACGATGCCAAACATGGCGCCGGTTGCCACTCGCGCCGTCATCGGTGTCGCGAACAGTGCGCGTGACATCAGCATGTTGAGCATCGGGCTGGCGGAGTAGCCGACGGCAACCATCCCCGAAACGATGTAGGTTTCAGCGTAATAAACAAAGATATAGCTGATGCAGAACATCGACGCGCCGAACAGGGCGAGATCGATATGTTCCCGCCATGTGAAACGCAATTTCAAGCCGCGCCAGCCGCAGTACGCAAACAACGCGACAGAGGCTGCGATGAAGCGATAGCCCACGGATACTTCCGGCGCCACGGTGCCAAGCTGAAAAGTGATCGCCAGCCAGGTCGACCCCCAGATCAATACACAAATGGCGAACAGGTGAAGATTGGAAAAGGAGGTCATGGCAAGCGCATGTTGGTCATCTGGCGAGAAATCTGCTTATCGACATGGAACAAAGCAGATTTCTCATATCACTCAAAATGACAGCGCCGGTGAATCGGCGCAATGCCATTATCAGTGACTGCCGAAACGACTGCGACCGCTATTTGACAATCCCCACTTGCGACAACACGAACGAATACGTGTACGCAATCTGCTTCAGGTAATCGTAGCGGCCCGATGCGCCGCCGTGACCGGCGTCCATATTCGTTTTCAGCAGCAGGGGATTGGTGTCTGTCTTGAGTGTGCGCATTTTGGCAACATATTTGGCGGGTTCCCAGTACATCACCTGGCTGTCGTTTAGCGACGTCTCAACCAGCATGGCCGGATAAGCTTTCGGTGCGAGATTGTCGTACGGCGAATAGCTACGCATATATTTGTAGGCTTTTTCTTCCTTCGGATTGCCCCACTCCAGATACTCGCCCACCGTGAGTGGCAGCGATGCGTCGAGCATGGTGTTCATGACATCGACAAACGGAACTTGCGAAACTACTGCCTTGAACAGGTCGGGCCGCAAATTGGTGACCGCACCCATCAACAATCCACCGGCGCTGCCGCCTTGAATGACGAGCTGGCTGGGGTCGGTGTATTTCTTTTCCACCAGATATTTGGCGGCATCGATGAAATCAGTGAAGGTGTTCATCTTCTTCATCATCTTGCCGTCGTCGTGCCATTGCTTGCCCATCTCGCCACCGCCGCGAATGTGCGCGATTGCGAAAACCATGCCTCTGTCGAGCAATGCGAGCCGCGACGAGCGAAAAGCGAGTGGCATCGAAATGCCATAGGAGCCATAAGCGTAAAGCAACGTTGGCTGTGGCCCGTCTTTCCTCAGCGATTTCTTGTAGACCAGCGACATCGGCACTTTGGTGCCGTCTGTCGCCGTCACCAGAACACGTTCGGATTGGTAGTCCTTGGTGTCGTAGCCGCCGAGTACCGGCTGCTGCTTCTTGAGTGTGGTTTCTCTGCTGACGACATCGTAGTCAAACACGGAATCGGGTGTGACCAGCGAACCGTAGTTGAACCGATATACCTTCGAATCGAACTCTGCGTTCTGCCCCGGGGACGCTTCAAACGCTGCCTCCGGAAACTTGATGCTGTGCGGCTTGGCGGTTTTGATGTCAAACACGCGCAGTTGCGGTAGCCCGCCGGTCCTTTCGATGGCGACGAAGAAATCCTTGAAAATATCCACGCCGTTGAGCTTTACATCCTTGCGATGCGGGATCAGTTCCTTCCAGTTCTTCAGGTCCGCCTTTCCCGCGGGCGCGACCACCAGGCGATAGTTGCGGCCTTTGTCGTTGGTAACGATATAGAACTGCTCACCGTGATGATCGACTGAATACTTGACGTTTTCCTTGCGCTTTAAATATGAAGCGAACTTACCTGCGGGCTTGTTCGCATCCAGCAGATATTGCTCGGTCGTTTCCGAGCTGGACGAATCGAGGACAACAAATGCCATGTCGCGCGTGGTGTCGACGCTGATGCCGTAGAGTTCGTCAGTTTCGTTAAACAGCTCCTCGGTTTTGCCCCCGAGCCTATGCCGATACAGCCGATCCGATCGCTTGGTGGTCGCATCCTCGGTGACATAAAAGATCGTCTTGTTATCGTTGGCCCACGCGGTCGACGTTACCCGCTCGGCTTTGTCGTCCAGCGTTTTGCCTGATTCCAAATCCTTGATGTTGAGTGCGTATTGGCGAAAACCGGTGAAATCAACCGAGTACGCCAGCAGTTTGCCGTTGGGCGAGACCGAAAAGCTGCCCAGCCCCAAGAATGCCTTGCCGACCGCGAGCTCATTCAGATCGAGGACGACTTCTTCCGGTGCCGTAAGTGAACCTTTCTTGCGCGCATGGATCGCGTACTGCTTGCCCATCTCGGTACGGGAGTAGTACCAGTAGTCGCCTTTCTTGTAGGGAACACTATCGTCGGTTTCCTTGATGCGCGAAAGCATATCCTTGTACAGCGTCTCGCGGAATGCCTCGTGTGGCTGCATGAACGCATCCGTATACGCGTTTTCGGCTTTCAGATAATCGACAACCTCAGGGGACGATTTTTCGCGCAGCCAGAAATAATCATCGACGCGCGTGTCGCCGAAATTTTCAAAGGTCTTTGGCTTTTTGGCAGCGGCGGGTGGCATGGGCGCAGTCACATTCTGTGTAAAGGCAGATGAGGAAAAAAACACGGCAACAAACAGCGGAAAAACTCTGCAAATCATTGCAAATCCTTCAAATCGGCAAGAGCCGAATTATAGTCCGGGACGCCGGGAAGCATGTGGCGGTTTGTAACGAATGGATACATTTGCCGCGACCAAAGTGTAGACGCCAGTGCGGACAGCCCGTTATCCAGAGTGTCTTATATCTGCACCTCCCAGTACTCAACCGACTTTTCAACAGAAAGGCATTCCATGAATAACAGAGACTTTATCGCGGCCTCGATCGCCGTCCTCAGCACCATGATTGTCCTACCCACGTTTGCACAGGGAACGAGTACACCCAACATCGACAAGCGCCAGGCCACGCAGGCGGCACGCATCGAACAAGGCACGGCATCCGGAGCGCTAACAGCGAAGGAAACGGAGCGTCTAGATGCAGGCCAGGCAAAAGTGGCAGCGCAGGAAACAAAAGCCAAGGCAGACGGGGTCGTTACCGCTAAAGAGCGGGCGCGACTTCAACATGCCGAGAACAAGCAAAGCCGCAAAATTAATCGCCAGAAACATGATGCACAAACCGCGCCGGCCCCAATAGCGGCAGCAGTGCCCGCACCTACCCCGAACAAGTAATTTAGAACCGGTTTCAAAGACTCTCCTGTTTGCCCGGCACATCGTTCGATGGCCGGGCGCTTTTTTGTCCAGCGCTTCCCACCTTGCGTCGTCCCATCTGAGTCACATTGCTATACTGGTTGTATTTACAGCTACCGTGGAAATTCGCACATCATGTTCCAAGCTGCCGTCGTTGATGTTTCGAGCAAACCGGTTTTTTATTGCGACCTGAACAAGCAGCTCATCGGGCTGCTGACCGACGAGCGGGATTTTATTGCGAACGCCGCAAATCTGGCCGCACTGGTATTCATGATCGTGCCTGATCTGAATTGGGCAGGATTTTATTTCATGCGCAATGGCGAACTCATTCTCGGCCCGTTTCAGGGAAAGCCGGCATGCGTGCGCATACCCGTATTACCGCTGCCACGAGGCGTTTGCGGTGCGGCCGCCTTCGAACGCAAAACTCAGTTGGTGACGAATGTCCACGATTTTCCGGGGCATATCGCCTGTGATTCGGCGTCGAATTCGGAAATCGTGGTGCCGCTCATTGTCGGTGACAAGGTCATCGGTGTGTTCGATATCGACAGCCCAACATTGGCCCGCTTTGATCGCGACGATCAAGCCGGTATTGAGCAATTGGTAAAGACGTTCTTAGGCATGACAGACGTAAACCCTGCGAGTTGAAGTCATGACGACACGCCGTGATCTGCTTCGCGCGACAGCAGTGCTACCCGCCCTTGGCGCGTTGCCGGTAGTCGGCGGCTCGGTATCCAAACTGGCTTGCGTACCGCTGGCGGGGCATTTCACACACGAGTCTGTACACCTCTGGATTCAGTCCAACGACAGCGTCAAGGCCACAGTTGTTTTCAAGCCTGTCAATGCCGCTGCGGACGCATCTGCAGGCACGATCACCGTCCAGCTGGAAGCGGCGCGCGCCAATTCGGCTACCGTTGAAATCTTAAAACTGAAAGCCGATACCCGCTACGAATACACCGTAATGCTCGGCGCGGGCAGCGAAGGCCAAGCTCGCTATTTCCGCACGGCGCCCGCACCAGATGCCGCGCTTGCAGATTTCCGGGTGTACTTGGGGTCATGTGCGTACACCGAAGCGATGTCACCCGCCGGCAACCCTTACGGCGATGAATTTCAGATCTTCGACACCATGGCTGGACGAATCAACGCCGATGCCCTACCTCATTTCATGTTGTGGCTCGGTGACAATCTCTATTTTCGGCCGAAGGGAAAATTCCTCAGCGAAGCGGATTTTTCCAGCGTGCAGCGTATGGAGGCGCGCTATCGTAATGTGCGTGCGCTGGACATGTTTCAGAAGCTATTTGCGGCCACACACCATTACGCGATCTGGGACGATCACGACTATGGGCCGAATGATTCATATAAATCGTTTGGGTTCAAGACCGACGCGCTGAGATTATTCAAACAGTATTGGCCGAACCCCGACATGGGCTCAAAAGACTTGCCCGGCACGTGGACCTCGTTCACGCATCAAGACGCCGAATTCTTTTTTCTCGACGACCGTTTTTATCGCGACGATGAGAAAGCTAAGCCGAGCATCAGCAAAGCAATGTTCGGTCCGCAGCAATTGGTGTGGTTGCAAAAGTCGCTTGCAAATTCCAAGGCCACATTCAAGCTGGTCTGCAATGGCAGTCAACTATTGAGCGACGACGAGAACGGCCATAATTCCGGCTGGCACAATTACCAGACGGAACGCGACACCTTTCTCGCGTGGCTGGCCAAAGAAAAAATCAACGGCCTGGTGTTTCTCTCGGGTGACCGCCACAACACGCAGGTGTTCCGACTCAAGAAAGGCGGCGCACCGGTGGTCTACGAATTTTCCTGCTCGCCGTTCACGTCGCGTCTTTCAAAACTCAGCAAGAAAGACCGCGCCAATCCGCGCTTCGTCGATGGACTCGGTGTGGAGCAACGCAATTTCGGCACACTCGAATTCACCGGCACGGGCGATAAGCGGAAGATTGTCGCCGCCTGTTTTGATGCCAATGGAAAGCAGTTCTGGCATCGCACGCTGGCGTCGGCCAAAACAGATGCAAACGGCGAACCGATCTGAGGCGACGTGTCGCTTAACGCGCTGCTCGTCGACTTCAACTCCTACTTCGCTTCATGTGAGCAACAGGATCGTCCCGAGTTGCGCGGTAAGCCCGTTGGCGTCGTGCCGATGCTGGCAGATACCACCTGCCTGATTGCGGCGAGCTATGAAGCAAAGGCGTTCGGCGTCAAGACACTGACCAACGTCGGAGAGGCGAAGAAAAAAATCCCTCATATCGAGCTGGTCGTGGCGCGTCACGAGCTTTACATTGATTTTCATCACAAGCTGGTCAAGGCTGTCGATGAAATTGCGCCGGTGCGAGCGGTGCTGTCGATCGATGAAATGGTCTGCGATCTGCCGTCCGGCTTTAAATCGGTGGAGCGCGCCATTGAGCTTTCGCAGTCGATCAAGCGACATCTCGCGGCAAAGGTGGGCGAATACCTGAAGGTGTCGATCGGTCTGGCGCCCAATACTTTCCTCGCTAAGCTGGCGTCCGATATGCAAAAGCCCGATGGGCTGGTGGTGCTCGAGGAACAAGATGTACCTGGGAAAATCCAGCACTTGCCGTTGCGTGCGTTGAGCGGCATCGGCAAGAACATGGAAGAGCGGCTCAACCGGCATGGCATTCACACCATTGCTGATCTGTATCGCCAGACGCCAGAGCAGTTACGCAGTGTGTGGGGCGGCGTCGGTGGCGAGCGCTTTCACGCCAGGCTGCGCGGCGCTGAAGTGAACGACCTCGACCATGGCATGGCGTCGATCAGTCACTCGCACGTCCTCGCACCCGAGATGCGCAACCAGGAAGATGCCTACGCAGTACTAAATCGACTCACGCAAAAAGCAGCGATGCGATTGCGCAAGGTCGTTCACTATACGTCGCGGGTTTCGATCAAAGTGAAGTTTCTCAATGGCCCGTCGTGGGAAAACGAAACGAAATTTCTCGAAACACAGGACACACTTGATCTGCTGCATGCGGTCGACAAACTGTGGGTCACATATCCGCGAAAGAAATCGCTGAAGCCACTGCAAGTCGGAGTAGTGTTGGGCGGATTGTCGGCAGAAGCGGCGCAATCAGCCCGCCTGTTTGACGATCTTGAACAGACCGGCGACAAGAAGAAACTCAACGCCACCATCGATTCACTTAACACGCGCTTTGGCAAGCATGCCGCCTATTTTGGTGGCGCTCATCGTGCGCTCGATCACGGCAAGATCGCCATTGCTTTCAATCACATTCCCGACGTGGAGACCGAGAAATAATGCCCACAGCTGTTGCCGGCTATAGCGGAACGCCGTTACCGAAGAAGCTTGGCCTCAAGGAGGGCGGCGTGATGGTGCTGCTCAATGCGCCTGCCGGCATCGAGAAATGGATGCACCCCCTGCCGTCCGGCGCGTCGCTGGATTCAAAACTAGCTGGGAGCAATGCGCTCGTTGTATTGTTTTGCAAAGACATGGCGGCGTTGAAAAAATCGTTGCCAGCGGTGTCGAAGAAATTGTCCGCCGATGGCAGCCTGTGGATTTCATGGCCGAAGAAAGCGTCGAAACTGTTTGTCGATCTTACCGAAGACGGCATCCGCGAGGTGGTGTTGCCAACCGGGTTAGTCGACGTCAAAGTCTGCGCCGTGAACGACGATTGGTCGGGACTAAAATTGATGGTACGAAAAGAACTTCGCAAGAGTTGGAACGTGTAACCCCTCATCCCCCCTTGCAGGGCGCGCGGCTTAGAATATCAAGCCGCCGTTCTGCGGGCGCGACGCGTGCGTCGCGAAACCCCCGCTTCACCCCTTCTCCCCAGGGAGAAGGGCTATCTAATTCCCTCTCCCTCGGGAGAGGGTTAGGGTGAGGGGCTAATCAAAGGATAGCGAATGTCATTGAAGAATAACGTCACCATCATCACCGGCGCATCGACCGGCATCGGCGAAGAACTCGCGTATCAGCTTGCTCAGCAAGGCGCAAAACTGGTGCTCACCGCGCGACGGCAAGAGGAGCTGGACCGCGTGGCAGAAAAAGCGCGCAGCTTCGGCGGCAAAGTCATCACCGTTTCTGCAGATGTCGGCAAGTCGGACGACTGCAAGAAAATTATCGATGCAGCGATTGCCGAATTTGGCCGTATCGACACACTCGTCAACAACGCCGGCATGACGATGTGGGCGAAGTTCGCCGACATCAAGGATGTGGCGATGCTGGAGCGCATCATGCAGGTGAACTATATGGGCGCGGTGTATTGCACGCACCATGCGCTGCCGCATTTGCTTGCGTCCAAGGGGCGCTTGGTCGGCATCGCCAGCCTCACCGGCCTCGTCGGCGTGCCCACGCGCACTGGCTACGCAGCGAGCAAGCACGCGATGCGCGGCTTCTTCGATTCGCTGCGCATTGAACTGGCTGATGATGGTGTATCGGTAACGATGATTTACCCCGGCTTCGTCGCCACCGGCATTCGCGAAAACGCCACCGGCTCGGACGGCAAACCAGCCAAGATCGACCCGGTGAACAAGGACGACGTGATGAGCGTAGAGGATTGCACCGACATCATTGTCCGCGCCATCGAGTCCCGCAAGCGGGAAGAGATCATGACGCTCAAAGGTAAACTTGGGCAATGGGTGAAGCTGATCGCGCCCGGCTTTATTGACGGTATCGCCAAGCGGGCTGTAGAGGGAAATCAGAAGTACGTGGAAGGCGCGGCGCCGACGAAAACTAACTAGCCACTACAGTCCGCTGTCATTTCGACGCGGCGGCGTCCGGAAATAAATGACAATATCAATCACCCGCATTGGCGCGTCTCTCCGGACACAAATTGCCTGCAGCCCGCACCAGTGCTAGCGTTTCAATTATGGGAACTTCTAATAACCCCCCTGCTCGCCCTGAGCCTGTCGAAGGGCAGTGATGTAAGGTATTGATTTCATTGATTGAGAGTGTGGTTCGACAAGCTCACCACGAACGGATTAACGGTTATTAGAAATTCCCTTATTTATCACAACAATCAACCATGACCATCGCCACCTGGATCACCTTTTTCATCGCCACTATCCTGCTCTGTTTTTCACCCGGCCCGGGGGCACTTTCCTCCATGTCGGCCGGTATGAAATACGGCTGGAAACGTGGCATGTGGAATTGCATCGGCATGCAGGGTTCGATCATGGTCAACGTCACCGTCATCGCGCTTGGACTTGGTGCGGTCCTCATGGCATCGAACACCGCGTTTGAAGTCATGAAGTGGTGCGGCGCGCTGTACCTGATATGGCTGGGCATCCAGAAATTTCGAGAGGCTCCCGTGCCGTTCGAAGAAATCGCCGCACGCACCGAATTCAAGGACACGACGACCAAGGGCATTTTCATGCAAGGGTTTCTCGTCAGCCAAACCAATCCAAAGGGTCTCATCTTCCTGCTCGCCATACTGCCCCAATTCGTTGACCAGACGCAGCCAGCGGCGATCCAATACGTCATCCTCACGCTCACCCTCAACATCGTCGATCTCGTCGCAATGGGCTGCTATACAGCGTTCGCCGCGAAGGTCCTGATGATGCTGAAAGACCCGGAACACATTCGTTGGACGAATCGCGGGATCGGGAGTTTATTTGTGGCTGCGGGTGGGGCGTTGGCGGTGTTTAAGCGGGCGTGAAGAGATTCACCATCGCGTCGCGCATGAAACCGGGGCAACGGTAATCGCGGGCTAAACGGGTCCCGATGAAAGTCGCCAAGTAACGCAAGGAACCCGAAGGGCTGCAAACCTCGGGTCGCCTTTCTTTGCCTTCTTTCTTTGGCGAAGCAAAGAAAGAAGGAAGGAACCTCTACCGATGCTTCCCCCCAAATATCGCCAGCAACACAAACAACGCCAGCAATATCCCACACACCAAAAAGAAAATCTTCCACCCCGATTTCGGTGATTCCCCCACCACCTCCCCCGACTGCCCATTCACCAAAAACCGATACGTCTTCCCGCTGAACAGATACGCCGACACCCACATCGGCAGGAGGATATGTTTGAAGGTGAGATGGCTGTACTGCGTGTTGACGGAAGTGATGCGTTGATGGTCGCCGCCGATGTCGGCGCATACCAGTTCTTCAACGCGATTGTCGATCTGCTGTTTGCCGCCGACGAACGCATCTTTCAATCCGACCTGATACGCCTCGGCCTGAAAGCCGGCGATGTACTCTTCCTGATAGGGCACCAGCTCCTTGGTATTCCAGGTGCGAAATCCGCCGGCGAGTTTGCTGGTCAGCGCGCTGACTGCGGTGCTAAGGCCGGTGCCGCCGACTGCACGCATCACCTGCTGCGTCTGTGCGCCACCGGTATTTTTACCGACGGCATCAGCGAACGAGTTGCTGGCGGGTACTAACACGTCATCGTGGAAAAAAGATACGTTGCCGGAAACATTGGTCCAATCGGTTCGTGTGCGTGACTCGGTGACGCGTTCGCCTTTGTCGTTAGTGGTTTGATAATTCTCGGTGTAATTGTCGCCACGCTGACCGGCGTAATTGGTGTACGTCTGCGCGTCGAAAGTCCAGTAGGGAATGTAGATGCCCTTGATGCCGCCATCGCCTTGCGCAAAACTTTTCAACGCGCTGGGCGCCAGCCACAGGCCGCGAATCCACGCACGCCATTTTTCCTGCGCCTGCAGTTTGGTGACTTTGAATGGCACCAGTGATTTCGGTTTGACCAGGCGCTGCGCGTAGCTTTTCGAGGTGATCGGCGAGCCGCAAAACGTGCATGAGGACGCAAACAGATTGGCCGGCAAGGTCTGTTCGCCACCGCAGTTCTGACACTTGACGTGTTCCTGTTCATGCGTTTCGTGCGCGTCTTCGAGCTGCTTTAGCCACTCTTCAAGGCTCAACTCTTCGACGGCATCCTTAGATTTCGGAATGTCGTTTTCAGTACCGCAGTAAGGGCACTTGAGGGTTTCGGTGCCCGGCGCGAATGACAGCTTGGCACCGCAGGAACGGCAGGGAAACGCGCGCACCTTGGAGGTCATCTGGTCCAGCGTGGTCTGGGAGGCGTTGGGATTTTCCAAGTGTTGCTCCGTGTATGTCAGCGATTGCGAATGCGCGCCATCGAGTAGGAATCGACGTACTCGCCATTGCGAAATGCGTATTGCTTGTGCGTGCCTTCGATCTCGAAACCAAATTTTTATAGAGCGCGAGGGCTGCCGTGTTGTCGACGTAGACGGTCAATTCAATACGGGTGTATTGCAGCCAGTTATCCGCCAGATCGAGGGCTGCTTTCATGAGCGCACTGCCGACGCCCTTGCCATGCCAGTCGTCGTGCACGGCCATGCCAATCGCGGCGGCGTGCGCACGGCGACGCGACTTTGGTATCGCATGCAAGCCAATGTTGCCTACTACCTTGCCATCGACCTCCGCGACCAGGGTGTGATCGCCCGCCGGCAATTCCGTGAGGCGTTTTTTCCACATCTCTGTTGAAGGCATCGGTACTTGCAACGTGCCGGCATAGGCGCGTGGCTGCGCCATCGTTTCGCGAATGGCGTCGAAATCGGCAGGTTCGGTGGCGCGGATGGTGATATTCATGAATTCAGACTCCCTCTCCCGCACGCTGGACAAGGGCACACTTGAAGCGAAGCAGAGGGAGTATTTCTTGAGTTAGGCTGCGGGTGGCAACGGTGGCGGCATGCTGGCAAATAGCGCGGCCAGCTCCGGCACCTCACCGGCTTTTGCCCACTGCGCCATACCAGGCTTCCACACGAGCGAATCGCGTTTCAACGCACCGCTTCCGGCTTGCCCTTGCAATGTGCCCATATCGAACGGACCGGCTTGCTGGCCGTTGATGGCGACATGAAAGGCCACTGCGGCTGGCAACGGGGGTGGCATCGCAGAAGCGGCAGCCCCTCCAGCATTGGCTGCTGCCTGCGCAGCACCCATTTGCCCGAACATGTTGCCACCCATCGCAAAGCCTGCGCCAAGCCCCATGCCCGCACCGGCAGCACTGTTGGGTGTGGTGGCGGCATCGTGGATTGCGCTGGCGGTTTCGTATTGGGTATACGCCTGAAGATTGCCAACGGCGGCGATGGCGCCGCGTTTGTCGATCGCTTTTTCGACTTCTTCCGGCAGACCGATGTCTTGCACCTGCACCTCGCAAAGCTCTAGACCCATTGCTTCGAAATCCGGCCCGATGCGCTCCTTGAGCATATTGCCCATCACCATGACCTTGGCTGAAAGGTCGATCACCGACAATCCGAGCTCGGGCATCACTTCCTTGATGCGCAAACCGATCTTGCCGCGCAGGTTTTCCTGAATCTCGTCAGTGGTGAAGCGGCCTTCGGTTCCGGAGATGTCCCGGATGAAGACGCCGGGGTCTTTAATGCGAATGGTGTAGATACCGAACGCGGTCGCGCGAACGATGCCGAACTCGCTGTCGCGCATCGTTGCTGGGCCCGGTGTGCCCCACTTCATGTCGGTGAATTTGCGCGTCGAGACGAAATACACCTCCGCTTTGAAGGGCGACTCGAAGCCGTATTTCCAGCCCTTCAGTGTTGCAAGGATGGGCATGTTCTGCGTCGTAAGCGTGTACATGCCAGGCTTATAAACGTCGGCCAACTGGCCTTCGTTGATAAACACCGCCATCTGCCCTTCGCGTACGGTGAGCTTGGCGCCGTACTTGATCTCGTTATTGAGACGTTCGAAGCGATATACCAGCGTGTTATTGGAATCATCCAGCCATTGGATGATGTCAATTAATTCGCCTGTGAGTTTCTTTACCCAATCAACCATGTAGTGCTCCTGTTCTGCAAAAAGTAGAAGTCTTAACCACAAAAGCGCCTGAAACACCAAGCGCCGCTATACTGCGGGGGAAGGCCTGTACAAGTCGCTTGCGTGCAGATTGTGGTGAGATTGGGGCAGATACTAGACGTAGCCCGAAGGTGCGTTGCGTACGCTACCGCACGAGGGCTACAACGACGTAGATGCCCTAATATCGCCGCAAGATGAATGCAATGGACTTGTACAGGCCTTCCCTTATACGTTATCACGTTTATTCGGTGGACACACAATGACAATTTCCCTTTCAGCCATACACATTTATCCGGTCAAAGCGCTGGGCGGAATTTCACTTTCGCAATCGCTGGTAAGCTCCCGCGGCTTGCAAAACGACCGGCGATTCCTGGTGGTTGACGAGAGCCATCAGTTTCTTACGCAGCGTGAGTATCCGAAGATGGCGACGGTGTGGGTGGAGATCGAAAATGGCAACGTTATTTTTTCCGCGCCCGATATGGAGAGCATTTCCTTTTCCGCGACACCGAAGGAATTACCTGCACGCGTTGTCAAGGTTTGGTCCAGCGAGTCAACCGCCCACCCCGTCACTCCGGAAGCTGATCGTTGGCTTTCCGAATATCTCGGCGCGAAAGTGCATCTGGTATACATGCCTGACTCGGCCGCGCGGCCGGTCAATCGCGAGTTCGCAAAAAATGGTGAAATCGTCAGCTTCGCCGACGGTTATCCCTTCTTGATTGCGTCCGAGGCTTCGTTGTCTGACTTGAATGCGCGCATCGTGGCAAACGGCGGCCAAGCGTTGCCGATGAATCGCTTCCGGCCAAATCTCGTTGTCACCGGATGTGATGCGTTTGCGGAGGACCGCCTCGGTGAAATCACGATTGGGGAAGCCGTGTTTCGTGCAGCGAAGCCGTGCGTGCGCTGTCAGGTAACGACGACCGATCAGACTGACGGTGTGGTGCGTGGACCGGAGCCGTTGCAAACGTTGGCCAGTTATCGCGACTCAGCAAACGGTGTGATGTTCGGGATGAATCTCATTCCAGTGAAGCTCGGAACGGTGCGCTTAGGCGACGCCGTTAAATTGGCATCTTAGCCCGCATAAATATATGAAAACCTAATATCTGAGCGCGTTTTCAGCCATTTTATGCCTGCGAGCCGCGCCGGTATTGGGTTTTAATTTTTCGCCTAAAACGTCGGGTGGGCACTTCCCACACCGCACTAAATTGCGCGAAGTTGTCCACGGTGCACATGCGTGCGCGGTGCGCACCCTACACGGAAAAGTTACGCCGCTTTCTTGTGCGGCTTGAGCATGAATGTCGCAAGTGCGGGCAACAAAAAGATCGCCCCCAGCATATTCAGGAAGAACATGAACGCGAGCAGCACACCCATGTCGGCCTGAAATTTCAATGCAGACATCGCCCAGGTGCCAACGCCAAGCGTCATCGTGACTGCGGTAAAGATCATCGCTGCACCGCGCTCCTTGAGTGCCTCAAAAAATGCCGCGCTCAGCTCCATACCTTCTTCAAGATGGACTTCGAGACGGTCAAACAGATAGATGCCATAGTCCACGCCAACACCGACGCCTAGTGCGATCACCGGCAACGTAGAGACTTTGAGGCCGATACCTAGCAGGGGCATCAGTGCTTCGCACAGCACCGACACGATGGCCAGCGGGATCAGGATGCAAAGCGTGGCACGCAGGCTGCGGAAAGTGGCCCAACACATCAGCAGCAAGGCGCCAAAAATGGCCGCGTGCATTTCGTAGCGTGCGCTGTCGACGGCTTCGTTGGTGGCGGCGGTAACACCCATATTGCCGGTCGCGAGCTTGAATTCGAGCTTGTCGCTATTGCTTACGGTGGAGATATTCTTGACCTCGCTAACCAGACGCTTGAGCGTTTCGCCTTGCTGGTCGGTGGTGTTCACGAGTATCTGCATGGCCGAACAATCCGGGTTCAGCAAACCGGTCGCGGTATCGATGGGCGTCACGCTTTGTGCCATCATGGTTTGTTCGCGCGGCAACTGGCGCCACTTCAAATTGCCTTCATTGAAGCCGGCATTGATGTTGCGAGCCAGCCCGGGCAGCGACATGACCGACTGGGTACCTTCAACGTTCTGCATGTACCAGTCGAATTTCTCGATGGTCGACATGATGTCGTAATTGGTACAGGCGCCTTGCACACCTTTCGTCTGTGCCACTACACCCAGCGTATTGACGCCGACGGCAAACTTCGAGACGATCTTGTCGTTATCAGTGTTGTAGCGGGAGTCGGCGCGCAGTTCCGGTACGCCGGAGCCGTAGTCACCGACCTTCAAGTCATGCGCTTTCCACAAGCCCAGCCCCAACACCACCGCGGAGATAGCGACAATGACTGAGGCGCGTTTCTTCTGCACACAAGCGGAAGCCACGTGCCAGATTTTTTCAACGCGATGTTCCTGTGAGGCTTCTCTGCCGAGGGCATCTTTGGACATGCTCAGATACGAGAGCATGATCGGCAGCAGCATCTTGTTGGTGATGATCATCCATGCGACGCCTAGTGACGCGGTAATGCCAAGCTCGCGAACGATGTCGATGGGGATCAGCATGATGACCGCAAAGCCCAGCACGTTGGTCACCAGTGCTAAGGTGCCGGGAATGAAAATGGTGGCGAAGGAATGTTTGGCTGCGGTCAGGCTGTCGGCGCCACCGATGACTTCACGCTCCCACGATTTGGTCATTTGCACGGCGTGCGAAACGCCGATGGAAAATATCAGGAACGGCACTAGAATCGACAGCGGATCGATACCGAAGCCGATGATGGGCAGTGTCCCCAGCAGCCATAACACCGGCATCATCGCCACTACAAGCGCGACTAACGTCAATTTCAGGTCCTTTACGAACCACAGCATCAGGACGGCAGTGATGATGAAGGCCACCAGGAAAAACATGATGACGCCGCGAGCGCCACTGGAAATATCGCCTACCGCCTTGGCGAAACCAATGATGTGAACCGTGTGGTTGGGGCCTTCATATTTCTCGCGCAATTTATCGAGCTTCTCGGAGAATTCAAAGTAGTTGAGTTTCTCGACGCGGCCGCCGTCCTTGGGTATCGATTCAAACAATCCCGCGATGACCAACGCGCCGGTAAAGTCCGTTGCGACAGTGCGGCCGATCTCGTTGGATTTCTGCACGTTGCCGCGCACAATGACCAAATCTTCGGGCGTGCCCTGGAAAGTGGCCGGAATGACGTTGCCACCCGCGAAGCCCTCTTCCACGACCTCGATGAAACGCGTGTTTGGCGTAAACAGCGAACGCACACTTGGCTTGTCGACGCCTTCGAGCACCAGGATGTCATTGGTCAGGTCTTTCAACTTGGTCATGAACTCCCTGTTGTAGATATCGCCTTGTTTTTGCACCAGTGCAACGGCGACGCGGTTGGCGCCACCGAACACCGTCTCATATTCTTTATAGACCTTCATGTAGGGGTGCTTGAGCGGCACCATCTTGTTGAAACCGGCGTCGACTTTCAGCTGGCTCGCGGAAATGGCGAAGCCCGCCGTCAGGAGCGCAAAAACAATAAGCCACATTTTGCGATTGTTGAAGATGACGGCAGAGAATTTTTCGATGAGTTTTTGTAAGTTCATGGTGCGCTCAATTGGTGAGGCTGCAGATGAGGTAGGGGCGGCTTAAGGTTTGGCTGGGGCCGCGACCGGTGCGTGCGCGGCGGTTGCCGCGACAATCGGGACTTCGCGCACGCCCGCTTCCCCAATGAGTAGCAGCGCGCTGGGTGCCCCTAACAGTGGGGCGGCCAATGCCTTGGTGAAGCCGGTAGCCAGTGGAGTGAAAGACTCACCGTTGTCGCGAGAAATCAACACCGTGCCAGACAAACCCGCCAACACAATTGCACCATCCGGCAAACGGGTCGAGCCCATCAGCGAGGCGACAGATTTGTTTTCCACGGGCTTCCAGTTCGCCAGTTGCGCATCCGTACTGCGGAATATTTTGCCGCGCAGGCCGTAGATCATAATGGCGCCGTTCTGCGCCTGGATTGCGCCGAAGAACGAGCCTTTATATGGGGAGGCGACTTTCACCCAGGTCTTGCCGCCGTCATCCGATTTGGCCAACATGCCCGCTTCGCCAGCGACAAAGAGCTTGTTGTTGCCAATATTGACGATGGCGTTGATGTGTTTGTCTTCGTCGCCTCCTTTGCCGGTATCCGCCTCTGTAGCTTTAACGCTGCCGACGCTTTCATATTTTCCCTTTTTAGGGACGGGGGCGGCTGCAGCGGTTTTTGTTGGTTCAAGAAGTTTGCGCGAAGCCCAGGTTTTGCCGCCGTCGGTGGTCACATAAAACGCGCCGTATGCACCCACGGCGAACCCGGTATTGGCATCTACGAATGTCACATCCATCAATGGCTTTTGTTCGTCGGCGGCCGCAAATGCTTTGGTCCAAGATTCACCCCTGTCGCTTGACGTAAGGATCATGCTGTCGTGCCCGACCGCCCATCCGTTCTTGGCATCATGAAAAAACACGGCTGTGAGCAGCGGTGTGCCCGGCGGTGTCTTGGCTCGCTTCCACGATTCCCCGTTGCTGTCGGAATAGACAATGTAGCCACGGTCGCCAACGGCCACCACACGATCGCCGATGCGGGCGGCATCCGTCAGCAGCAAACGCGACATCGTTTGCTTGGTCAGCGGCCCTTCCGCAGGCATCACTGCCAGATTGATTTGCGCACGCACTTCGAAAGACAGGGTGGCAACGACCATCAGGCTGCCAACGACGGCGTTAACTAAGGCGGATTTAGTCATGTGTATACGGCCTCGACGAGCGTAAAAAATTGTGAAGAGTCAAACAAGTCAAGCCACCACACGTACGCGGCACCATGTGCATGGACAGTGACTACAAATCGTTAACGCGTCTCCAGAAATAATTCGGGGACAAACTGATTGTCCCCGAATTATTGCAACCTGACAGAGCTTACTGCTTCACCGCTTTATTAGCGCGTACCCAGATTGCGCAGGTTTTGCGGTGTGTAGTCGGCTGCGGTGCGCTTGATCGGTTCGTAAATGACCTTCTCTTCCGCACGCAGACCCATCGCGATATAGCGGCGCGACTGGAGGTCGTGATGCAATTCAATCGTGCCAAACCACATCGGGACGTCGTACCAGTTTTCGCTGTGCTGCTCGGAGAAACGCCACAATTGTCCGCGGCCATCGTATTTGTCGATGAGCACCACATTCCAGCTATCCTCGTCTATGTAAAAGGTACGGCGCGAATAGATGTGAGACGTACCCGGCTTCAAGGTCGCGTCGACGACCCAGACGCGATGCAACTCATAGCGCGACAGATCCTGATTGATGTGACCCGGTTTTAGCAGATCGGCGTACTTGACTTTGGGGTCTGTCAGGCGATAGGAGTTGTACGGAATGTACATTTCTCTTTTGCCAACCAGCTTCCAGTCATAGCGATCGGTTGCGCCGTTATACATGCCGAAGTCGTCGTTGGTCCGCAGTCCGTCTGCTGCGGTACCCGGATTGTCATAGGCCACGTTTGGTGCGAGGCGCACGCGGCGCTGACCGGGGTTATACGTCCATGCAGAGCGCGGCTCCTTTGCCTGGTCAACAGTTTCGTGCACCAACAAGATTTGTCCTGCGAGGCGCGCGGGCGCCGTCGTAACTTGCAGGTAGTAAAGATCCAAGTTCGGTTCGCGTTTCGCAGCGGGTTTGGAAAGATTGCCATAAACCAGATCGTATTCGTACTCAAACTTGACCAGCGCAAAATCCCCCGCCGCTGTCACTGCAGCCTGCGACCAATGCTGCGCAAAGGTATCTCCCTTGTAATGCAAGATATGGTTCCAAATCGCCTCGTTACCATTCTTGGGAATCGGGAATGGTGTTCCGCCGACGCAACCAACGACACCATTGCCGCCAGCGGCAAGCTTGGACTTGGCTGCGCAATCCTTGGTCTCTTTGTAAGCACCCTCTGGGTATGCTGCAGTACGACGCGTGGTGAAGACATTCAACTTGTACGTTGGATACTGCTTGAGCATCGCCAGTTGACCCACGGAAAGGTTGTCTTTGTACTTGTCCGCGTTGGCCGCAGTAATCGTAAACAACGGCTTGTCGGTCGGGAATGGATCAGGATACGTGCCGCCCGTTTTAAAATTCACGCCGGCTGGAACTTTCGTGATACCGCCGTCCCATGCGGGAATGGTGCCCGCCGCATTGGCCGCTTTTTCAGCGCCCATGGGTGTCAATGTAGTGCCGAGTTTCGCCAGATCGGCTGCGGCAAGCTCGGCATATGCACCAACCGAAATGGTCAGCGCGCCCAACGTAGCCGATGCCAACATCGTCAATCGTTTCACGTTCATGTTTCCTCCAGAAAGTTATCGTTATCGTAGTACTTTACAAAAATCCTGATTTCAATCGTCAGTCAAAATCTTCAAGTTGAGATCCGACGTTGAAGGTGGCTGGTCCGCCAGATAAAGACAATCACCTGGCAGACATGCCAAACATCTGGGCTAGAACGAGTAAGACACCGAGAACGAGTAAAAGTCGCGGTCCCGGATCGGATTCGCATTCGAACAGAAGCTCGCACCCTGAGGAGCTCTTCCCAGCGCCGCAACGCCATTGATCTGACCAGCGAGTGAGGTTTGGCCGGCGTTGGTGATTTGATCCGTACCGCAATAGACGCGACCGCCAAAGAACATGTTGTAAGAAACGTCAAAGTTCAGACGCTTCTTGAACTCCAGACCAGCACCAAAGGACAGCGATTTCACGCCTTCGTTAAACGTCTGTGAAACACCTTTCACGTCGTGGAAAAACGCGATGCGTGGCGTCAAATTACCCGTCAACAAGGCGTTCGGATATTGCAGGGATCCCACTAGGCGGTAGCCCCATGAGTTTTCGGTAATATAGCCGCCACCGACTTGGAACTGGGTAGAGCCCGCCTGACCTGCAACTGCGCCCTCTTGCGTCGCCGGCAGATTGGTTCCCGGACCAGCGAACTTCAATGTATTTCCCAGACCGTTGTACTTGGTAAAGCCGATTTCACCGACGACGGCGGCCTGATCTGCGCCCAACACGTTCGGGAACGTCTTGGTACCGGTCATCTGGAACTGGGTCATCTTGACTGCACGCCAGCCGACGATCTCGGTGCCGGCGGGAACGAGCGCTGCCGCTGAGGCCCCAAACGGTGCTGTAGCACTGACGGTTCCGGGAATAGTCGTAAATCCGGTGATTAGGTTTGGTGCACTCAACGCCGCGAGGATCACCTCAGCTGAGGCGATTTGCAGCGGTTGATTCGGACGATAGGATAGTTCGCCTTGCAATGCAATGCCAGCAGGACCTTGGGTGTTGAACGAGAATCCGTACAGCTTTCTGTCCATTGGGAACTCGGCAAAGTACGACGCCGTGCCAGTCTGCCCGGTGGCTACACCGACGTTCAGATTACCAAGGGCTGGAACGATTAACCCTGTCAGGGCCGACGTTACCGTACCTTTCACGGCGGAAAGAACTGGCGTGCGGTTGTGATAGTTCACGTAATAGAAACCAAACTCGGTGTTATTCAATTCCGAAGCAAGGTACTTGAACGAAAAGCCATATTGCCCATTGTCATTCGCGGTGCGATCCGCAGTACGCGGTACCCACAAAGCCGCAGCAGGATCAAATGGGCCCAAAAGCGCCTGCAACGGGGCACCCAATCCTGGCGTTGTAGGTGGAATCGGATTGCCAGCCGCCTTGCCTGTCAAATCTTTGCGTCGGCCAAAACTTACGATCAGGAGGTTCGAATCATCCGACGCTACGTCGTTGTTACTGAAATAGGAACCGCGGGGATCGAGCTTGAATTTGTCGTGATTGAAGAGCACGAAAGCTTCGATGCTGGCCGCTTTGGTGAGCTCCAGCGAGGCGGACAAGGTGCTAGTCGGGATTAACGCTTCTTTTATCTCGGAGCCAGGTGTACGCAGCTTTGAAATATCAATTGAATTAATGACGTTGATGCTGTTCGGGATAAATGTCGATTCACCCCATGAAATGACCTGCTTACCGGCGCGAACATTAAGTTTATTCCCGCCTAAGTCGAAAGTGCGCGCGACGAATGCGTCCAGAATCTGTGCGCCGCGTCCAAGGCGGTCTTGACCTTCCGGACCGAGGTTGCCAGCGTTTCTCGCTTTCGTATCGACAAAATACAAGCCACGCACGAATACGCTCCAGCCATCATATTTTGCGGAGAGTTCATGTGTGCCCTTGATCAGCTGTGAAAAGGCCCGGCCTTTCTGGTACGCCTGATCGCCATCATCGTCGTTGACTGATCTTGACACACCGCCGTTGGCAAGGCCGATCAATGTCTTGCTTGCATTCTCAGCACGGACTGAAATGCCGTACGAAAACGTTGAATCAAAGCTGCCATTGAATCCATTGTCATATGCGAACTGGATGGCGTTGGCACTGCCACTGAGCGCCAGCGCGACGGCGACGGTCGAAACTTTCAGGACTGGTGAAAGTGCGCGAACGCGCTTGTTTAGGTTGCTCATTTAATGCTCTCCTCAAGGGTGGTATTGAAACTTGTATTCGGCTGTCTCTTGGCACTGCGTTGCGCATAGTTGCGCCAAGATGGCCCTCTTTTGAAATACTTTACAGGAATTTGTTTATTTGGAAGCAAATTACGGATGCTGCGGTGCAGCGTAAATATTGACGATTCGGTCAGTAACGCAGCGAACTTGTCGCTGAGCCACGTTCCCTCTAGCGGAAGGTACATGTAACGTTGCTCGCCGGGGCAGACTTGCTTCACTACAAGCCGTTGTTTTTATACAACGCGGCACCCTTACATCGCCTCAAATAGTCCGGCAGCACCCATACCCGTGCCTATACACATGGTGACCATTCCCCATTTTTGTTTGTTGCGGCGCATGCCATGCAATAGTGTCGCTGCACGGATCGCGCCCGTCGCACCCAAGGGATGGCCGAGCGCAATCGCACCGCCCTGCGGGTTGATCTTGTCGGGATTCAGGCCCAGCTCCTTGATGACGGCCAAGGCCTGCGCAGCAAAGGCTTCGTTGAGCTCTATCCAGTCGAGATCGTCGGCTTTGAGGCCCGCCTGCTGCAAAACTTTCGGAATCGCTTTGATTGGGCCGATGCCCATAATTTCTGGCGGCACGCCAGCGACCGCGAAAGAAACAAAACGCGCGAGCGGTTGCACGTTGTATTTTTTCAGCGCCTTCTCGCTCATCAACAGTACTGCGCCTGCACCATCCGACATTTGCGACGAGTTGCCCGCTGTAACACTGCCGCGCGCTGCAAACACAGTGCGCAATTTCGCCAGCGACTCCATCGAAGAGTCCGCACGCGGACCTTCGTCATTATCAGCCATACGTTTCTTGTGTTTGATCGCGCCACTTAGCAGATCTGGCGATGCAGTGTCGATTTCGTAGGCAAGTATTTCATCCTTGAAACCACCGGCAGCGATGGCCCGAGCGGCCTTCTGGTGTGACGCTACTGCGAAAGCATCCTGCTCCTCGCGCGTCACTTTCCACTGCTTGGCCACGTTCTCTGCGGTGATACCCATGCCATAGGCGATGGCCACGTGTTCGTTGTTGTGAAACACATTCTGATTGAGCGCGATCTTGTTGCCCATCATTGGCACCATCGACATACTCTCTGTTCCCGCTGCAATCACGACATCGTCGTCACCGGTGCGAATGCGGTCAGCTGCCATGCTGATGGCCTGCACACCAGAGGAACAGAAGCGGTTGATGGTCACTGCGGGCACGCTGTCAGGCAGACCCGCGAGCAACACGCCGATACGCGCCACGTTCATGCCCTGCTCGCCTTCCGGCATCGCGCAGCCGACGACCACGTCGCCAATGTCGTGCGGATCGAGGCCGGGCACGTGGCTGATAACGCCTCTGAGCACATGCGCGAGCATGTCGTCGGGGCGAATGTTTTTGAACATGCCGCGTGGCGCTTTGCCGACGGGTGTGCGGACGGCGGCGACGATGTAGGCTTCTTGAACTTGTTTGGTCATTTTGATTCCTTTAAATCGATGCTCTGCTACTAAGAGCGTTTGAAATTGAAAATAAATTCGCGTAATTGCGCGTCGGTGACAAGCTGTTCGGGTTTAATTTCGCGGCCCAACAACTGCGAATAACTACGCGCAGTATCTTCGCGATCACCTTTGGCAATGTCGGCTTGCCCCAAGCGATTGAGTGCCTTTAGTTCTGCCATGGTTTCGGCAGTCGGCGTGGGTAAAAGTGCAAGACGTTGCTCCGCGTAACGCATCACCGACTCAGCCATTTGCTGCTCGCGACTACGTAGCCGCCAATAAGTTGGCGAGCTTGCATTCGAGAGTTTCCGCGACAGTGGCGTATCCCTCTCCCGAATGTGGTGTAGTACCAGACGGTCCACATCTTGGGCAAAAAATCGATCCGACAAAAATGGTTGCCCGTCGGATTTGCCGGCTACGACGGCCCAGGATTTCAACGCGGACATAATCTCGGAAAAGTAATTGCCATCCTCAATGCCTCGAGCGACACCACCTGACCAGCCCGCGACAAACGCAGTCATCACAAGGCCGATCACCGCCCAATTGGGAAAGCGCATTTTTCGCAGCTTCGCGACGGATACTCTCATGTCACCGAAATGCATTTTGAATTCTTGCGTTAGTTGCATTGCGCTCTCCTGTTGGACGATTAATTCCGCAGGGGCTTTCCCGTTTTGAGCATGTGCTCAATCCGCGCCTGGGTTTTCTCAGTTTTGGCGAGCTCGCAAAAATGCTTTCTCTCCAATGCGAGCATCCATTCCTCATTGACCATCGATCCCGGCTCGACTTCGCCGCCACACAAGCACGCAGCGATGCGCGAGCTGATGTCGTAATCGTGCTCGGAGATGAAGCCGCCTTCTTTCATGTTGATGAGCATCATCTTCAACGTGGCGATGCCAGTGTTGCCCGCCACCGGGAACGCCGTGGGTGCTAGCGGTGGGCGGTAGCTGGAGTTAGCCATCGCACGCGCCGTTTCCAGCGCCACAAACAGCAGTTCGTTGGCATTAAAGATGATGGTGTCCCGCCAGCGCAGATGGCCCATTTCCTTGGCTTCCTGCGCGCTTTTCGATACCTCGGCCATGGCAGCCAGCTTGAAAGACTTCTGGATAAATGGCATGAGATCGCTGCCATTGGCTGCAAGTGCTGCACGCAGGGCCATTTCCTTGAGGCCACCACCGGCAGGCAACAGTCCGACGCCAACTTCGACTAAGCCGATGTAGCTTTCCAGCGAGGCGACGACGCGATCCGAATGCATCTGGAATTCACATCCGCCGCCCAGCGCGAGGCCGTCAACCGCCGACACCACTGGAATCATGCTGTACTTGATGCGTTGTGAGGTCGACTGAAACAGCGCGACCATGGACTCAAATTCGTCGAATTGGCCCGCCTTCAGAGCCTCCAGCGCCTTTACCAGATTGGCGCCAGCGGCGTAGGGCGGTTCGGTCTGCCAGATGACAAGTGCCTTGTAGTTGGCTTCAGCTTCATCGATAGCCTTATTCAGCCCTTCAAGTACGTCGCTGCCCAGCGTATGCATCTTGGTTTTGAACGACACGATGGCGACATCGTCGTGGCCCTTGGTGGTCCACATGCGTACGGCATCGGTTTCGAAAATCGTCGTGCCCTTCTCGGCTGTTTCGCCGAGCAGCAATTCAGGATGCAACTGGCGTTGATAAACCGGCAGCGTTGAGCGCGCGACCATCTTGCCGGTCTTGCTTGAAAATGACCCTTCGTTGGAATGGACGCCGCGCATTTTACTTGCCGGGCCATCCGTGACCCAAGCAAGAAGCGGAGTGTTCGCCATGGTTTTTCCTGCGGCGATGTCCTCATTGATCCACTTGGCGACCTGCTCCCAACCAGCCGCCTGCCAGGTTTCAAACGGCCCCATTTTCCAGCCGAAGCCCCAGCGAATCGCAAAATCGATATCGCGCGCCGAATTGGCGACATCACCGAGATGCACAGCGATGTAATGAAACACATCGCGATAGATTGCCCACAGGAATTGCGCTTGCGGATGCGCGCTCGCGCGCAACGCCGCAAATTGTTCGGCCGGATTTCTGATCTTGAGTATCGCCATGACTTCATCAGCGACCTTGGCATCCGATGCGCGATAGTCTTTCTTGGCGATATCGATGACCAGAATGTCCTTGCCTTTCTTGGTGAAGAAGCCCGCCTTGGTTTTTTGCCCCAGCGCGCCTTTGTCGATCAGCGCCTTGAGAAAAGCCGGCACAGCGTAAAACTTGTGCCATGGATCATTGGGCAGGTTGTCATCCATCGTTTTGAAGGTGTGCGCCAGAGTATCGAGACCGACCACATCGGCGGTGCGATAGGTGGCGCTCTTGGCACGGCCAATTGCCGGCCCGGTGAGTGCGTCCACCTCATCAAAGCCGAGTTTGAACTGCATGGTGTGATGCATCGTTGCGGCAATCGAGAAAACGCCGATGCGGTTGGCCACAAAGTTGGGCGTGTCATTGGCGCGAATAACGCCTTTGCCGACGGTCGTTGTCAGGAAGGTTTCGAGTTGATCGAGAATCACAGCCTCGGTATCGGGTGTGGGGATCAATTCAACCAGCTTCATGTAGCGCGGCGGATTGAAGAAATGCACACCACAGAAGCGATGGCGCAATGCCTCCGGGAAAATCTTCGACAATTCGGTGATCGACAGGCCCGAGGTGTTGGAGGCGAAAATCGCATCCGCGCGCATGAATGGCGCGACTTTTTCATAAAGCGACTTTTTCCAGTCCATGCGCTCGGAAATCGCTTCGATAATCAAATCGCAGTCACGCAACCACTCGAGATTGTCGTCGTAGTTGGCCGGTGTGATCTGTGTTGCGCGCACCTTGCTGGCGAAAGGCGCTGGCTGCAGCTTGGTCATGCCCTCGATGGCTTTGAGCACGATGCCGTTCTTGGGGCCTTCCTTCGCAGGTAGATCGAACAGAATGGATTTGACGTTGGCGTTGGTGAGGTGCGCTGCGATCTGCGCGCCCATGACGCCTGCGCCGAGGATGGCGACTTTCTTGATATGGAAATTGCTCACTGAAAACTCCCTGATTGTGCGATTGCGGTTACGATTCAATTAATATTGAAACTCCAGCACTGGCGCACCTTTCAGGCAACAAATGCCCGAAAACTCGCGCCGATACTTGTGTTTTATTTTTTACTTCGTTTGAAAAATCCTTATTCTTCCGGCACCGGCCGAGGTTTGCGCTGGTCATCCACAGCCACGTAAGTCAACTGTGCCTCGGTCACTTTCACCACTTCGGCGCCAAAGCGCTGTCGCTGCGCATACACCTCAACATCGACGGTGATCGAGGTACGCCCGACTTTCACGACGTAGGCGTAAAAACTCACCAAGTCGCCAACCAGCACCGGCTGCTTGAACTGAAACGAATTCACCGATACGGTCACGACCTTGCCGCGCGCCCGCACCGTCGCCGGCACGCTGCCGGCCAGATCGACTTGCGCCATCACCCAACCACCGAAAATTGTACCGTGTGCATTGGTATCGGCCGGCATCGGGATGATGCGAATGACTGGCTGCCGGTCCTTGGGTAGATGGGTGACTTCGCAAAACGGCTCGTTCGAATCTTCCATCACAGCACATGTCCTTTGTACATATCGTCAATTGCGCTTGCGTACCTCTGGAAAATGACGTTGCGCTTGAGTTTCAGGGTCGGCGTGATCATGCCATTGTCGATGGTCCACTTCTCGCGCGCCACAGTCACCTTCCGCACCAACGCATAGCCGGGAAAGTTTTTGATCAGTTTGCCGATGCGTTGTACCAGATATTTCTCCGATTTTTCCTTGTTCTCGCCGTCCAGGCGCGGATCGATTTTCGCCTCGCTCGCAGTGCGCCCCCACTCTTCATCGTTCAACACGATGATGGCTGACAGGTAGGGCTTGGCTTCGCCATAGACCAACACCTGTTCAAACAAGGGATCCATCTGGATCGCCAGTTCCATATCCACGGGCGGCACTTTTTCGCCGTTGCCAAGGACGATGATTTCCTTGATGCGCCCGGTGATGTGAATGAAGCCGCGCTCGTCGATACTGACCTGGTCGCCGGTATTGAGCCAGCCGTCTTCGGAAAGTATGGCCCGCGTCGCTTCGGGATTATTCCAGTAGCCCATCATGATATTGGGGCCACGCGCCATCAGCACATTGTTTTCGCCGATGCGTGTTTCCACGCCTGGCACAGCGGGGCCCACGGAACCCGGATCGTTCCTGTCGAGCAAATTTACTGCCAGCAACGGTGATGCTTCGGTGAGGCCGTACCCTTGGCAAACGGGCAAACCGAGTCCGACGAATACTTTCGACACAGCGGGAGACAGTGCGGCGCCACCCGCAACAGCAAAGCGCAGCCTGCCGCCGAAGCGCGCCAATAATTTATCTGCCACCAGCTTCTTGAGCAGCGGCCACAGCAGGAATGAAGCCCGCCACGGACCACGGCCATTCTGATGCTCGAAGCGCCCCCAGCCTACATCGACGGCGAGATCGAACAATTTACGTTTGCTGGGTGAGCTTTTTTTCAGTTGATCGTTGATCGCCGCTAGGAAGCGCTCGTAAATACGCGGCACCGAAAAAATAATGGTCGGTTGAATCACGCGAAAATCTTCCGCCAATTGCGGGATCGAGCGCGAGAACGCAATCGACGCGCCGGACACGACATTCAAATAATAATCAGCCGTACGCTCGAACATATGCGACAGCGGCAGGAACGAGAGGAAAACATCTTCTTGAAAAACGTCGTACACAGCGAGGCCGGACTGCACGTTCGACAGAATGTTCCGGTGCGTAAGCATCACGCCCTTGGGCTTTCCGGTCGTGCCGCTGGTATAGACGATGGTGGCAAGATCACTGCCCTGAACCTGTGGACGATCAAAACTGCCCGGGCTATCCGGAAGCCAGTCGGCCAGTGATTTCAATCGCGGCTCATCGACATCGTTGACGGGCTTCACCGACAGAATTCGCTTCAATGTCGTCAACTGCTCGCGAACCGTTTTCAATCGCTTCCAGTGTTCCTCACCATCAATGATGATCAGCTTGACGTCGGCATCGAGAAGAATGAACGCGACGTTTTCGGGCCGGTCATCGACAAACAGCGGGACAGTGACCAGACCTTGCGCGAACGCACCCTGATCGGCGACGATCCAGTTGATACTGTTCTTGAGCATCACGGCGATACGCTCACCCGGCTGCAGACCTTCGCGTCGGAAACCTTCGCGCATCAGGGCCACACGATCACCGGCTTCTCGCCAGCTTGCTCCCTTCCATTCTTTGCTTGTACTGCTGAACTCGCGGTAGGCGGGCGCATTGGGCGACGTACGGCAGCGCAATGCGAATACGTCCGCGATGGTCGCAGCGTCATCGAACATCAGGTAGCGCGTGCCACGCCGGTTTTGCAGGATCGATGATTCTGCCAACGAAGTCTCCTCGGATGTTCGCGGCAGCGATGTGGGTAGGAATTCGATTTCGTTGCCGACAGTCATTGCGCGCTTATTAGTCAACTGCGTGGTCAACTGCGTGACTTTTGCGCCTGCGAAGATTATACGGTTTCGCATTGCAACGTTGGCATGACTCATCGCCGCGAGCATTAGGTGACCTTCTTGCGGGGGCTAACGTACATATTGATGTCCGCATGCACGACCAGATTGCCCGCAGTGTCTTTCATGTCGACACTCACGATCACATCGCGCGCAGGCCCTTCGCCGAAGTCGCCGACAGTGCATTCGGCAACCATATCGGTTTTGCAGGTCTTCAAATACTGGACGCTCATGCCTTTGGGCAGCCAGCGCATCGACGCTGGCAAGCTCGCCTCCATCATCGTGCCGGCGCCCAGCTCCGCGAGGTTACACGCGGCAATTGCGTGCACAGTTCCGATGTGGTTCTCGACAGCGCGACGCTTTTTGAGACTGACACGTGCGTATCCCGGCTTCAGCTCTTCGAAGCGCGGTGAGATGGTGCTGAAGTAAGGCGCTTTCCAACAGACCGCGCGAGCGAACAGCCACTTGCCCAGCGGCTTGTCTTCAAGATTCGTCCACATTGCCAGCGCCTTGTTCATGTTGGCTGTGCTCAGATGGTTTGCCAGCCAGCGTCGGCGGCAAATCTCGCGCCGTACTTTTGCTCAAGCTGCTTCATTTCCGCAAGCAGTTTTTCCTTGCCTGCGCTCTTGAGGTAATTGATCGGCCCACCACGGTGCGGTGCAAATCCGGTGCCAAAGATCACGCCGGCATCGCACAAATCAGCATCGACAACGATGCCTTCGCGCACACAGGCGACAGCCTCATTGACTGCCGGCAAGGTCATGCGCATCCAGAGTGGGGCGAGATCGACGGTACCCGAGCCATTGGCTTTTTGCGGCTTGCCATCGACCCATTTGTAAAAGCCTTCGCCGGTTTTCTTGCCGAGTTTCTTGGCGGCAACGAGTTCCTGGATTTTCTTTGGCTGCGGACCACCGGGTTTTGCCAACTCGGTGCCCACCGCAAGACCAACATCGAGACCGACGGTGTCTGCCAGTTCGATCGGCCCCATCGGCATGCCGAAATCGCGTGCGGCGGCATCGATCACTTCTGCAGGAATACCCTCCTCCAGCATGACCTGTGCTTCAGTCATGTACGGCGTGAGGATACGATTGACGAGGAAGCCGGGTGCGGATTTGACGGGCAGCGGCAGCTTGTCGATTTTCTTCACGAATGCTTGGGAAGCCTGCATAACTTCGACGGATGTCTGCGGCCCTTCGACAATTTCCACCAACATCATCTGCGCCACGGGATTGAAGAAGTGGATGCCCACGAGGCGCTCGGGGCGTGCCAGCGCTTGCGATAACTCCTGCAGTGGAATAGACGAGGTGTTGGTTGCCAGAATCGCCGTTGGTTTCAGTCGTGGCTCGATTACGGCATAAAGCTTTTTCTTGATTTCGGTATTTTCGACGATTGCCTCGATCACCAGATCGCAGTGCGCCA
This sequence comes from Burkholderiales bacterium, assembly GCA_038321965.1. Lineage (GTDB taxonomy): Bacteria > Pseudomonadota > Gammaproteobacteria > Burkholderiales > Usitatibacteraceae > UKL13-2. Next base: position 179,875 of record JBBQFL010000002.1, read on the forward strand.
CGCCATCGCCCTTCACGTCGGGTATCAGCCGATCCATCGCCGCCTGAATCAGGTGAGGCAGTTTCAAACGTCGCTTGTACATTTCCGCCGCGCGCTTGATCGCTGGGGCGATGCGGGTGTGGTCCAAATCCTGCAACGTCACCGTAAAGCCTTTCGACGCGCACCAGGCAGCAATGTCGCCACCCATCACACCAGCACCGATGACGTGGACGTGCTTGATGAGGTTGGACCCCGCGCCCAGCGCCTTCATGCGGTCCTGCAATTTGAAAATGCGGACAAGATTGGCGGTTGTCGGATGCTTGTAAATACTTGAAATCGAATAGGGATGATCCTGCGGCACTTTTCGCGGATCGCCCTCGAAGTTCTGCCACAGATCGACAATGGCGTATGGTGCCGGATAATGGTCCTTGCGCGCCCGCTTGGCGACTTGTTTGAGCGAAGCGCTGGCGACAAAGCCGCGCACCACCGGCCAGTTGGTGATGGCATCCTTGAAGGCCGGCTGATGAACTGCAGGCGGCTTGCTCAGCAAAACTTTTGCAGCGTTCTTGAAATGGCGCTGCGGTGTTGCCGCGTCAACCAGCCCCATTTTCTTCGCACGTTTGCCATCAACCGCGCGACCGGTCAGCATCAAGTCCAGCGCCTGTGCCGCACCGATCAGGTTGGGCATGCGCTTCGCACCACCCCAGCCGGGAACGATGCCGATCATGACCTCGGGTAGCGCCATCTTGGTTTTGGGACCATCGTCGGCAATGCGATATTTGCACGCAAGTGCGAGCTCGGTACCGCCGCCCATGCAGAAGCCGTGAATCAACGCGAGTGTAGGAAATGGCAGGGCTTCGACCTGATCGAATACGTCGTTGCCAAGCTTGGTGAACGCGAATGCTTCTTCCGCACTTTTCAAGGTGGTGAATTCGTCGATATCGGCACCGGCTGCAAAGCCATTTTCTTTGGCCGAAAGAATAGTCAACCCGCTTGGCTTCTTGGCCAGCGCGCTCAGCGTGCTGCAGATATCGCCGAGTTCACGGAGGGCCTCACTGGAAAATGTATTCGTACCAGTTCCGGCGCGGTCAAACGTCAGCCACGCGAGGTTGTCCGCATCGGTTTCAAGGCGCCAATGTTTCCAGCTGTTCATAGTGTTTTGCTCCGAAAGTGCGATTTTTGAATACTGTTTTAACGGCATCGATCACTGATGCGGCTGGCGCCAGCGATGTGATGGCGGCAATACGTGAATGCGAAACACCAATGCTGGCGAGGCTCTCGGACCGTTTTTGCTCCGGGATGCCTGCCAATGCTGGCGTTTTGCCATCTAGGTCCAGCCAAACTGCGGACATACCCGCATTGACTGCGCCGACGATATCGTTAGCCCAGTTGTCGCCCACGAAGACCGCATCCTGAGGATCGACGCCGATACGCTCACACGCGATGGCAAATATTCTGCCGTCTGGTTTGGTCACACCGACTGCTTCAGAGATCACGACGGTGTCGAAATAGCTCGCAATGTTGAGCGCGCGCAGTTTTTCAATCTGCTCGACAGTACTGTTGTTGGTGACGATGCCGAGTCGGCAGTGATCGCGCAGCGCATCCAACAACTCCAATGAGCCAGCGACGAGATGGCGGTTTGCCTGATGTTGTTCGCGATAAATGCGCGCCGCCCGTTCAGCGGTAACGGCATCGATCTCACGTTCGAAAGCACCGAACAGCGTTTGCATGCGCGCCACGCGTGCCTGGTCCAAATTGAACTCACCGGCAAGAAAGCGCGCATGAAAAATTTCCAGCACTTCGGCATGCTTGTTTGCAAACAGCTCGAACGGCAGATCAGACGCATGTGCCGCGTGCATCGCCGTGAGCGCCAGCGCGGACGCCCGCCGGTGATCAAATAACGTGTCGTCCAGGTCGAACAGGATTGCGCGCGGCCACATATCCGTCAGCCGCGGATCATGAGTACGGATTTCATGACTGGAACTGGCGGGTCAGACGCGCTCAAGCAACATCGCGCCGCCCTGCCCGCCGCCGATGCATAGCGACGCTGCGGCATATTTGCCACCGGTACGCTCCAACGTTTTCAAGGCGTGCAGAACAACACGCGCACCGGACGCGCCAATCGGATGGCCCAATGCAATGGCGCCGCCGTCGATGTTGAATTTGGCACGATCCATTGTGCCTAGCGCAGTGTCGAGACCGAGCTTTTCCTTGCAATAGGCTTCTGACTCCCAGGCCGCTAAACAGCCCAGCGCTTGTGCTGCGAAGGCCTCGTTGATTTCCAATGCATCCAGATCGTTCAAGCCCAATCCATGGCGTTGCAGCATCGGCGTAATGGCGTGTACCGGCCCCAATCCCATTTCCGAGGGATCAAGCGCACTCCATTGAGAATCGACAATGGCGCCGAGCGGTTTAAAACCAAATCTTTCGACTGCCGCTTCAGAGGCCAGGATCAACATGGCAGCACCATCGGTCACCTGCGAGGAATTTCCAGCCGTGACGTTGCCGTAAGTCTTGTCAAACACCGGGCGCAATTTTGCGAGACGTTCCGGCGTGGAATCGGTACGCACGCCATCGTCATCCTTGTACACAATACCCTTGGCGTCGATCAGCGGTTCGATTTCGCCATAGTGTCCGGCCTCGCGTCCAGCCAGCACCTTGCGATGCGAGTCGGCGGCGAATTCATCCATCATCTGCCGCGTGATACCAAAGCGCTTTGCGACAATTTCTGCAGTCTGTCCCATGGAAAGCTTGACGATGGGATCAGTCAGGCCTTTGAGAATCGCAATGACCGGTGCGAGATACGCCGGCCGGAATTTGACGGCCACACCGGCGCGCTGGCCAAAGGATTTCGCGCCGTACCAGTCAGCCAACCAGTTCACCATCGCCGGGCCGAACAACAGCGGCGCATGGCTCATGGCATCGGTGCCACCAGCCAGCACCAGATTCGATTTGCCAGCGAGGATGTTCATACAAGCAGAGTCAAGCGCCTGCATGCCCGACGCGCAATTTCGCATTACCGTCCACGCTGGCACTTTGTCTCCACAGCCGAGCCTCAATGACACGACACGGCCAATGTTTGCTTCGTCAGCCGAAGGCATGGCCGCGCCTACGATGACTTCGTCAAACTGGGTTGGCGAGAATTTTTGTCTCGCCAGCAACGGGCGTGAACAGCCTACCGCCAGATCACCGCCGGAGAACGGTCCTGGCTTACTCTTGGCTTTCAGGAAGGGCGTGCGTGCGCCGTCGACGACATAGACTTTCCCACTCATTCCGCAGCCTCTGCGTGGGCCCACTCAGCCGGCTTGCTGGCGGTTTCTTTGCCGAAATGTTTGTCAAAATCATCGACCATGATGATTTCATGCTGAAGTGCGCGCGCGCGCTTCCAGAGTGCGAGTTCTGTCTCTGTAATTACGGATAGTTTCATCGCCTCCTCGTATTGCGCGTCGGCACCATGGCTGCTCAGGCGGCCGGCCTTCTTGGCAGCGCGTACCTTTGCATCGATTGGCTCGGCCGCGATCACAGCGTGCATTGCCGCCTCCAGCTTGCCCATTAAGTCAGTCTCGCTCTTGGGTAAATACATTCCCGCGATCAGGCGGCTGCGTGCAGCCGATGGCTGGATCAGCAGATCCGCGACCTGATGGCCCATTTCATCGCTAGGCTGAATCAATGTCAGTCCGCGTGGAAACACCATACGGCGTAGAAAGAATGCGACTGCACGATTGGGGAAGTTATCGATGATGCCGTCCATTGCCACTTGAATCTTGAAAGCGGAGTCATACAGCGCCCAGCGCAAGAACGGCAGTTCGTCCGTTTGCCGGCCGCGTTGATCGTAGAACTTCAACGCGCACGACGAGAGATATAACAGCGACAACACATCGCCCAAGCGGGCCGATAGCTTCTCTTTGCGCTTCAGCGATCCACCGATGACAAACATACTCACATCCGCGAGTAGCGCGAATGCCGTGGAGAATCTTGTGAGCTGCTGGTAGTAGCGTTTGGTATCGTCGCACGCTGGGGCCGGGAGGCCACGTGCACCTGAGATACCGGTCCAGGTGCTGCGCGCCGCGTTTGAAATGGTGAAGCCGATGTGATTCCAGAAAGCTTCATCGAACTTCTCGATGGAGTTTTCCTGTGCCGCCTTCATCTCTTTCAACACCCACGGGTGGCAGCGGATCGCGCCCTGACCAAAGATGATGAGCGAGCGGGTAAGAATGTTGGCGCCCTCAACCGTGATGGCAATCGGAATCGACTGGTATGCGCGGCCAAGGTAATTGTTCGGCCCCATGCAAATGCCCTTGCCGCCGTGTACATCCATGGCGTCGTTGAGCACGATGCGCATGCGTTCGGTCATGTGGTACTTGGAGATGGCCGACACCACAGATGGCTTTTCGCCCATGTCTAGCGCGCCTGCAGTGACCGTGCGACAGGCATCCATCAAATAGGTGTAGCCACCGATCCGCGCCAATGGCTCTTCGATGCCTTCGAACTTGCCGATCGGCGTCTTAAATTGCTGACGCACTCGCGAGTACGCGCCGGTTGCCATGGAGGCAAATTTTCCGGCGGCGATGGATTGTGCTGGCAGCGAGATCGAGCGACCGGCAGCCAGACACTCCATCAACATGCTCCAGCCTTTGCCGATCATCGGCTGACCGCCGATGACCCAATCCATCGGAATGAATACATCCTTGCCAGAATTCGGTCCGTTCATGAACGCGGCATTCAGCGGAAAGTGACGCCGACCAATATTCACGCCTTTGTGCGAGGTCGGAATAAGGGCACAGGTGATACCCAGATCGGCTTCTCCGCCCAACAATTTGTCAGGGTCGAAGCACTTGAATGCCAGGCCGAGAATCGTGGCCACGGGGCCGAGCGTGATATAGCGCTTTTCCCACGTAACGCTAATACCTAGTGTTTCTTTGCCCTCCCACATTTGTTTGCAGACGATGCCTGCATCCGGCATCGAGGCCGCATCTGAACCTGCGTCAGGCGCGGTCAAGGCAAAGCACGGCAACTCCAGCCCTTTGGCGAGACGCGGCAGGTAATAGTTTTTCTGTTCCGGCGTACCGTAGTGCATCAGCAATTCGCCAGGTCCGAGGGAGTTGGGTACCATGACCGATACCGCCGCCGTGCCGCTGCGCGTTGAAATCTTCATGACGATCTGCGAATGCGCGTACGCCGAAAAACCCAGTCCGCCGTATTCCTTGGGGATGATCATGCCCAGGAACCCTTTGTCCTTGATGAATTGCCAGACATGCGGCGGCAAATCATTAAGTTCGTGGGAAATTTCCCATTCGTGCGCTATCGCGCACAGCGCTTCGGTGGGGCCGTCGATGAATGCTTGCTCTTCTGCAGTGATTTTCGGCGCGGGGTAATCGAGGAGCTTGTTCCAGTCGGGCTTACCACTAAACAAATCGCCGTCCCACCACACGGTGCCTGCATCCAGCGCTTCGCGTTCGGTCTGTGACATTTGCGGCAGCAGTTTTTTGTAGACTTTGAAGATCGGTGCGGTCACAAGACTTTGGCGCAATGACTTGAGATTGCTGATCACGGCAAAGGCAATGAACGCCGCCCACACAATCACTGCAAAGACACCGGTGAGTGCCCCCCCGAAGGTGAGCACAAGCAGGCCTGCCCCCACGACCACCGACCAGACGGCTGCACTGACGGCATGGTAGGCAAGCGCCCAAACGATTGCGATGGCTGCTACAACGGAAAATAAGATTGTCATCATGGTTTTTCCTTTCTATGCTTCCTGAAAAAAATGTTGCCCGTCGTCGTCCGACGGGCCAGTGTTATTCGGTGCGCAAGGCGACCTAAGGCCAGCGGCCAGAAACGGCGCTAACCGCTTTAACAGAAGCTCGTCATTAGTGGTTTCTTCAGGCTGCAATTGCGAAATAATCTTCAGCATGTCCGCCCCTGCCAAGGTGTAGGAGAGAGCACCCATCACAAAGTGCAACCGCCATGACAGCTCCTCACGCGGTATGTGCGGCAACGCAAAACTGAAAGCAGCACGAAATCTCCCGATCATTTCGCGGTATTGCGTTGACAGGAATTCGCGGATAAACGGTGCGGGGTCGGCATAGGCGCGCCCGAGAAGCCGCAAAAAATTCTTGCCGCCCTGCTCATGGTCTCGCGCGAGCTTCAGCGCCGGAATGAACATCGCGGCGAGAATCTTCTCGCAGGATAGAGGTTTGCCGGCCGCGGCGGACTCGTAGCTAGACAACAATTGCATACGGTCCTGATTCATCGGATCCAGCCGACGGGTCAACACTGCCTGAAACAATTCCTCCTTGGAGCCGAAGTGATAATTCACGGCCGCCAGATTGACGCCGGCCGCTGTGGTGATCAGTCGCAGCGAGGTTGCTTCAAAGCCGTGCTCCATGAAAAGCTCCTCCGCTGCGTCTAGAATCCGCGACTTGGTGTCGATGAGATCCACTGTCCTTTCTGGAGAGGAATTGCCATTTCGAGATAATCGCTGGATTGCGCTGGTAGCCATTTGGTATTTACAATCAATTAGTTAACGTTCTTACCGAACAAATTCAAACGTTCGTTTGAAATGAGCGTATTACCACGCCTTAGATGTGTCAATGACTTTCGATGCTGCAGCGCAACATCGACATGTTTTCAACATCCGACGATTGCCCAGAACGATAGGCGAAAAAAAACCGCCGGATGACCCCGGCGGTTTTTCTGTTCGAACGCGCGAAACGACCTAAATTTTCTTGATGGTTTCGAGCATTTTGAATGTGGACTTATTCGCGCCGATGAAAAGACGCTTGAAGTATTTACTCAAACACTTGCGCTCCAGCGTATTGCGACGTGTGCGCTTTTTTTCTCCAGCCATGGTGACCTCTTGAATGTGAATGCGGTTTCGGAAAGCATTGAATTATAAACAAAAAGGGCCACGGCCGCAGCCCTTTTTGAACACCAGATTAAATAGCCGATTTTTCAGCTGTTTACACGCCGGCTCGTTGCAAGGGCGCCTTGAGCGACTCGGAGAGAGTATTCAAACTCTCCGCAAGGTGCGCCCTCGACTCTTTACTCATTGGTTTGGCCATCGCCACGCGCAGCTTACTTTGAAGCTGCACCGCATTTTCACGCTGCAAGCTCTTCGCATCTGCGGGCGAATTTCCCGACGGGCGCAAGAGCGCGGTTGACACGCGCTTTACATGTTCGCGCTGCAGGTTGCGGCGCAGGGAGGTTATTTCTCCACCCGTGCTCAGTTCGCTCCAGATTGCATTCTGCAAGGTGTCGTATACCTCAGAAAGCTTGAGCAACTTTGACGGGTCAGCGACTTTGTCTTGCGACTCCAGTAGGCGGAGAGCCACGCCGTCGCTCATCACGACATCCAGCACGGCTTTTTGCACGTTTAAAACCCGCGTTGAAATATTGGGGTCGGTGGTTGCGCCCGCACCGGAAAAATCGAGTCTTCGGCCGAGAAAATCAACGCCAATTCGAGACACAAATTCTGGTTTGAATTTGAAGCTGTTGGTTTTGAACAAGCCATCGGTAATCAAGTTAAGTGCTTCGCGCTGACGAGATGCGGGTGTCGGCTCAAATACCGGGCGGCTCGTGCCAGCATGGTCGCGAACCATTTTTACACCACCGACGTACTTCGCGGCGAGTGGCGCGACGCGTGCGAGTTGAGAGAATCCGGCCGAAAAACTGCGTGTGAGCCGATCATAGCTGTCGCCATCTTTTAACTTCAGCGATTGCAGACGATCCCACAATTCTCGCGAGAGTTTCATGCGTTTCTTGTAATACTCCAGCGGGTCGCCCCCCAGATCAAACTGATTGACTTCCGGATCCATGCCGCCAAACTGGCTGATGGCTTCTTCATCGGTCGCGAAAGCGAGTAGAGGCTCTGTTGATCGGGCGGCGATCTTTGCCAATTCGTCCTTCTCTATAGTCGCGTTGATCGGCTTGTAGGCATATTCGATGGCCCAGTAATCGTAAGGCCCGAGTGTCGACATAACATACTCAGCCTGCTGCTCACCATTGGTTGCCAGATTAAAGGGCGTGTAATCCATCACAGACCCGGTAATACCGTTTTTCCGCGTGAATTCGGCATCCTGAATTTGCTTAATCGAATAGACGGTGGATGCGCGGAAGTTATGACGCAGCCCCAGCGTGTGTCCTACCTCGTGCATGATCACGTCTTTGACATAGGCCTGTGCGACTGCCTCTGCGTCAGCGCTGTCCATATCCATTCCACGGGCCTCGAGCAGATCCATCGCGAAGTGCATTTCGTGCGCGGAGTCGTTGGCATAGCTGCAGCTTGGGTCAGCTTTATGTGCCGTCAGCGGATTGCCCATCGTATATGCATTGAAACTGGCAGGTTGGCCCCAGTCCTCGGCAACCTGGCGTCGCGCACCCCGTGCAAATACGTCGGACATGCCGATGTCAGCGTCGAGGATCTCGCCGGTACGTGGGTCTTTATGCGAGGGACCGATGGCAAAGCCGACGTCGGCACCCACAAACCAGCGAATGGACGCGTGGCGCGCATCCATCGTGTCGAAATTGTCTTTGTCGGTTTGCTGTTTAACCACAACAGCATCCTTGAAGCCAATTTTTTCGTAGGCTTTATTCCATTCAAGCACACCATCTGCTACCGATTTACGATATTTCTGCGGAATATTTTTGTCCAGCCAGTAGGTGATCGGCGTAATCGGCTCCGAAACCGCTGCGGTCGGGTCCTTTTTTTCAAGACGCCAGCGATTGACGTAATACACTTTGTCTTTTGGCGTCAAATCTTCGCTGTAATCCGCTCGCGAGGTTACAAAGTGACCCAGACGGTCATCGGCAAGGCGTGGTTTCATTTCCGCTTCAGGCAGCTTTGAAAAGCTGTAATAAAAACTCACAAACAGGCTGCGCGGATCAGGCACCGTGCGCGGCGGCGGCGGGGTTGGTACGGGGCTTGGCGTGAGCGGCGGCGGTGATAATTTTGGCACGGCAAAATGTGCTTTGACCTGCACGCCGGTGAGATCTTCACTGTTGTTCACGCGCGACATGCTTGTGTTGCGAACATCGAGTGCGAACGGCATGCGGAATGCCGCTTCCAGGCGGGTGCTATAGGCAGGAATATCGGCGAATAACAACGCATTGAGCTCGACCAACACTGCCTTGGTGTCGGCATCTGTGGCTGAAGCCGCTGCTGCGCTGGCCAACAGGCTATCCGAGAATGCTTCTGATACAAATTGTGCCTGCGGCGTACCGGGCTTGGCAAAGAACTCCGCATTCTTGGCGAGCAATTGAATTTGGTTGCCGATTTTCTTGAAAATCACGAGCTCTGCGCCGCCCATCTGGCTCGCGTACAACCCACGCTCACCGATACTCTGTGGGATGTTGTAAGTGAAGAAGAACGGCTTATCGAATTGATCTGGCTTGATTGCGATCCAGACCTTTTCGTCCTTTTCGTAAATGGTGAAAAAACCTGCAGTCTCTTTCGCCCCTTTGATGACGTCCTTGAACGGTCGCGGTGCGCCCGGAACAACCGGAACGGGCGTGGCTGCGGTCGCAGTACCTGCAGGAACCCCGCCCGCCGGCGGTGCGGCAACGGCGGGAGCCTGCGCTACGGCGACGGCGGAAAGCGCCAACAGGACGCTTGCGGATAACGTTTTCAATACGAAAGAATTTGATTGCGACATGGCTTTGCTTTCCTCGTGGGAATGGTGGGCTTTCGGAGCGCGGACAACGAACTTCAATGATCGTATCGGAAAATGTTTTGTGATACGCCTGTCGGCTGGAAATACCTGTTGCTAAGTGTGAAGTTTGCAGCTGAAGCTCGCGTGAAACGCGTCAATAAACGTGGCCGAATGGAAAATGACCTGCGGCATTTTAGCGACACATGGTGGTGGTGTGTAGCAATTTGTAGCGGATACCCATGAAAAAACGGGGGCAATTGCCCCCGTTTTCAGGAAATTCAGATGGCTACACCGAAAACGACGATCCGCAACCGCAGGTGCTGGTCGCACTCGGATTTTTGATCACGAACTGGGCACCCTCAAGACCCTCGGTGTAATCTATTTCAGCCCCAATCAGGTATTGGTAGCTCATCGGGTCGATTAGCAATTGCACGCCATTCTTCTCGAGAATGGTGTCGTCTTCGTTGGTGATTTCGTCAAACGTAAAGCCGTATTGCAAACCTGAGCAACCGCCGCCTGTGACGAATACTCGCAATTTCAGGTCGTCATTTCCCTCTTCCACAATCAGCGCTTTAACCTTCTCGGCTGCGCTATCAGTAAACAGCAGCGGCGAGGGCATCATCGACATGTCATTCATTTTTTATCTCCTTACAATGCAGCATACATTGGGCCATTAGCGCGAAATTCAATTGCCCAGCGCCGGCTTAAACTCTATCACCTTATCGGCCAGCAATCTGGTTTCACCCTCATGTATCATCCGGCCCATCACAATGGCGCCGACGTGAATTTCTATCGTTTTGTAGCTTACGTCTCCCGTAACCCGCGCCTTCGGGAGTAGCTCAAGGTATTCCTTAGCTCTAACCGGACCGGCCACCGTACCGTTGATCACCACATGGCCGACGTCAATTTCGCCTTCAACCTTCGCCAACTCTGATAGCACCAGCGTGCCGGGTTTGTCACCCAGCGCCTTGATGTTACCTTTGACAACGCCGTCTATTCTCAGGCCGCCCGTGAAATGGACGTCCCCGGTGATCGTGGAACCGGCTCCGATCAGGCTGTCGATTGAACTTGCTTTGTTTGTTTTATTGCCAAACATATCGCACTCCTTTAGAGATTGACACTTTTCTGACTTCGAACTTCAAAACCCGGCAGCCCCAAAATGCGAATCTGGATACTCTTTAATTGGCCACCATCAGGAATTCTAAACCTGCCATCAACTTTCTGATAATAGCGAAATTCAATTTCACCGCCTGGTGCGCGCACCTCCGCATCCGTTGGAAAGCTGGACGTCGTAAGCTGAGGTCCCATTTGAATTCGGGCCACTATCTGCACCTTACCTTTGAAATCCTGCTTGCGTTGGCCACCTTGCGTCAACAACATCCGATAGCGGAATTCATTGGGCAGCGTATCCGCCTCGACTTTCAGGTTTGCAATCGTTAGTCCTTCCGGCACGTTGCCTGAGGACATGATGTTGCGTAGAAAGGCCAAGTCTTCTTTCAGGCTGGCGTTCTCTTCCTGAATTTGGGCGAGATTCTTGGTGAGCTCAGATTGCGCCGACTTCTCGATTTTAAGCTGACTGTCACGTGCATTTAGTGCGATCTTGGCTTGGTCGACTTCGCGCTGAAGCTGCTGACTATCGCTAGACAACTTGGCAATCTGCGTCGTGGCTTCTTCGCGACTGAAGCCGGTAATTTTGTAGCTATTGTCGACAAGATACCAAGCCACTGCCGCAGCGACGCCCATCATCAAGCCGTAGCCGCCGAACTTCACGTACCAAGGCAAATGGCTCTTGATCGCGACTCTTTCTGAGCGAATACCAATTTTGGCGCGAATTTTTCGCCATGCGCCGCGCAGTTTCATCTCGCTCAACATTGGCGGTCTCGTTCCTTTGATGTACGTGAAACGACTAGATTGTGTGCCGCTGAATAAGGAAAAAGCCGCAGACGCGGCTTTTTCACTTCGACACGTCTTTGCGGCTTAACGTTTCGAGAACTGTTTACGACGGCGCGCTTTGTGGAAGCCAACCTTCTTACGTTCGACTTCACGAGCATCACGTGTGACCAGGCCGGCTTTGGAAAGTTGCGGTTTCAACGTTGCATCATAATCAATCAATGCGCGCGTGATACCGTGACGTACTGCACCGGCTTGGCCAGATTCGCCGCCGCCGAGTACCGTGACCATGATGTCAAATTTGTCAAGGCTACCAACAAGCTCCAATGGTTGACGCACCACCATGCGACCCGTTTCACGGGAGAAATAAAGATCCAGTGGCTTATCGTTGACCACGATGTCGCCCTTGCCTGGTTTCATGAATACACGTGCAACGGAGCTTTTGCGACGGCCCGTTCCGTAATGATATTTACCGACCATGTTCGCTATTCCTTAGGCTTGGATCGTGAGTTCTTTGGGTTGCTGGGCGCTGTGCGGATGCGTGCTGCCTGCATACACTTTCAGCTTCTTGATCATCGCGTAGCCGAGCGGCCCCTTGGGCAACATTCCCTTGACCGCCTTTTCGAGGACGCGCTCAGGATGCTTTTGCTGCAGCTTGTTGAAGTTGGTTTCGTAAATGCCACCTGGGTAGCCGGTATGGCGGAAATAAGTTTTTTGCTCGCCCTTATTCCCGGTAACCCGTAGTTTTTCCACGTTGGTGACGATAATGAAATCGCCGGTGTCGACGTGAGGCGTGTATTCTGGCTTGTGTTTACCACGCAGGCGAAGGGCAACAGCGGAGGCGAGGCGACCCAACACTTGATTGGTCGCATCGACATGGAGCCAATCATGTACAACTTCATGTGGCTTGGCGGAAAATGTTTTCATTGAAGTACTCACTTTTGTATTGCCGCCGCAATCGCTTGATGTGAAGCAACATTGCGGCAGACCGGATGCTTTGAAATGAATTGTTGTAATCCGCGTTGTTCGGACGCCCTTTCGGGGGACACCGCAGCAGCAACTCTTATCGCCAAGCAAACGGGGGGTACTTGGCAGAACTCGAAATTATAGTAAATTCAAGGACTATCTGTCAATTGCATCATCAAATCATGGCGACGCTGCCAAAAAATTGACACGCATGATGAAACTTTGGAACTTCCGGAGGTATCGTTGAAAGCGCGTATTAAATGGGTAGAAAACGTCGCCTTCTTGGGCGAAACAGAAAGTGGTCATGCAGTTCTTATGGATGGCTCACCTGAGAGCGGCGGGCGAAATCTGGGGCCGCGACCAATGGAAACGGTGCTGATTGGCACCGGGGCGTGTAGCGCTTATGACGTCGTACACATACTGAAAAAGGCGCGCGAGCCGATTACCGATTGCGTCGTCGAAATTGCAGCCGAACGCGCATCTACTGACCCGAAAGTCTTTACCGCGATTCATTTTCACTTTGTCGTCACCGGCATTGGCTTGAATCCGGCCAAGGTCGAACGAGCGATCAAACTGTCCGCGGAAGTTTATTGTTCGGCGTCGGCAATGATGGCCAAGACAGCTCGGGTGACACACGATTTTGAGATTGCATCCCAGTCGACGACCAACTGAGCTTCCGTTGAGCAGCTCAGCCCCAGTAAGTGGTTTTCGTCATGACTTTTGAAAATGCCCGCATCGCCATTCGCAATGGCACAGGCAATATTTCGGCTCCGTGTTCGCGCCCGGTATTGCCGTGCCGGATTTCGTCTTTGCGCATCTCGTCAAGAATGGCACGACTTTCGTAGTCGTTAGGGGATATTCGCCCGATGTGATCATGAAGGTGAGCCTCAACCTGCCGCTCCGTCTCGACGAGAAAACCCATACTCCATTTATCACCCAACAGTCCGGAAACAATACCCATGCCAAACGCACCAGCGTAAAAAAATGGAGCGAGACGGCTGGTATGTCCCCCGAGTTGTTCGATCCTCGCATCGCACCACGCCAAGTGGTCATGTTCCTCACGTGCAGCAGACAGCAGAAATTTTTGAACCGATGGATCCTTTGCGACCAAGGCTTGGCCCTGATAAAGCGCCTGTGCACAGACCTCGCCACAATGATTCACCCGCATCAGGCGCGTAGACTCCAGACTCGATGCCACATCCAGTCCAATTGCTTCGGTTCCTGCAATTGGTTGGGATTTTGGCATGCGGCGTTCAGCGTGTGCATGTGCGAATACCGTTCTCAATCCGGCATCCAATTCGCAAATAACTCGATCAATCAAGTTCATGAAAACATTATAAAAGTAAAACGAGCACCCGAAGGTGCCCGTTTTGATGTTGCAGTTTTTGTAACTTAGAACGTGTGGCGCAGACCCGCACCAAAACCTTTCGGATCATCGTCAACATTGGCAGCGGTAAGCGCTGGCAGACCCGACGCATTCATTGAAAATGATGCTGCTGCATTGTTCTTCAGCGAAGCATAGCGAGCCATGAATGTTGTTCTCTTGGAGAAGTTGTAGTTATAACCTATCGACGCAAGTTTCGCCTCTGGTTGTGCAGCACCAGCTGCCAAGCCGTTTCTTACCCGTCCAACGGTGCCCATGAATTCATGCATGCCAGAAGTAAAGGTGATTGCGGCCTGGTAGGCTTTCTTGTCTGTTAGATTCGTCGACTTGGTTTTCTGGGTCAGCGCACCAACTTTCACTGGACCAAATACAAACGTGCCGGACAAGTTTTGCGACGATTCGGTAACGCCCGCAGTAATGACTGCGCCGCGCGTATCTTTATGCTTCTCATATGCGTAGTTCACGCGGAACGGGCCAGCCGCGTAATCCAAGGACATGCTTTGGCTGTTAGGATTGGCGATCGGGTTGGTGCTGGTTTTGAGTTCGTTTGCACCATACATGAAGCGAGCCGAGAAACCATTAATATTCGGCGTCCAGTACTGGATCATGTTGTTTTCACGGCGGTTGAAATCACCGGTGTTGACAACTGACAGTTGGTTGCCGATCGTGTTTTGGGCATATGGATCAACAAAAATTGCCGACAACTTCATCGGGCTATCCCATCTTCCCAAGATGATCGTACCGAAACCACCAATGAGACCAACACCGCTATTGCGGCTACCAAGCGTACCGCCGCCTGCGTCTGGGGGTGCCGATGATTCCAATTGGAAGAAAGCCTTCAGGCCGCCACCGAGATCTTCGGTTCCGCGAAAGCCGATCAGTGATGACTCATCTACCACTGTGGTCCTGGTTGACAGGGGAACGGCACCGCCATCCGCCTTGATGCTGTTAACCATTACCCAAGCGCGACCATAAAGCGTCACGGGGTTGGCTGTTTGAGCCAAAACAGCCGGGGCGAACGTTGCGCCAGCGACCGCGAGGGCGATCAATTTCTTGTTCATCAAAAATCTCCTTAGGGTTAAGTTGAGGCTTTCTAATTCTTTAGGACACAAACCTCTTGGGGGTCGAGCATGCTATCCACGCGTTGCACCGTTCCGGCTAACGCCCTCGTAGCAACTTCTCCCGCAATCGTGATGCAAAGTCTTTTGAGAAGCAGACGACATATTGCCAAATTTACCTTGCCTGCTCAAGTGCTCAGAGTGAAATTAACCGCATCCAAGGCGCTATGTTGCGTTTTCGCAACAGGGGGAAATTTTCCCCATCACGGCTGCTTCATTTCATATCAAAGTCACAAAACCCTGTTTCCAAACAAATCCGCAATGGCCCGCCCTGGATCGGCTGAGGCCATGAACGCGCCGCCGACAAGGTAGGCGCCAATTCCCGCTTCGGACATTTTGGTAACCACGTCGGCGTTAACAATGCCACTTTCAGTGACCAGTATTTTCTCGTGTGGCACCCGTGGCTGAAGCAACAGCGTAGTTTCCACGTTCGTACTAAATTGCGTGAGATCACGATTATTAACACCAATTAGCGAAGTTTTAAGCATCAATGCCTGATCAAGTTCGTCAGCATGATGCGACTCAGCCAACACACTGAGGCCTAGCGAGTGAGCCTGTTGCTCCCATTCAATAAACTGACTGATTGGAGCAGTCCCCATGATAAATAGCACCGCGTCGGCACCCATCGCTCGCGCTTCCAGAATCTGATATGCATCGACAATAAAATCCTTGCGCAGCACCGGCAGACTGCATGCCGCCCGCGCTGCGATCAAGTCTTCGGTCGATCCCTGAAAATACTCCCGGTCAGTAAGAACGGAAAGGCAGGCTGCACCGTGCAGCTCATAACTTATTGCAAAGCGCGCAGGATCAAACGGCGACACATCGCCTGCAAGACCGGCGCGGAACCTCCCAGCGCTGGGGCTGGCCTTTTTGATTTCGGCAATCAGGGCCAGTTTGCCAGCAGTCAGCTTGGCACGAATCGCGCCGGCGAAATCGCGTGCGGCCGGCATGTTGCGGGCGCGCGCTTCGATTTCCACGGTGGGGAGCTTTAACTTTGCTTCCGCGACTTCACGCCGTTTGGTTACAAGAATACGTTGAAGAATATCTGACATGCGTTGCCGGTTGCCTTTCTGGTCCGTTGACCGAACCGTCAGCCTTGACGGTCAACCATAAACGGCTAGATTTATTGCGCTGAAGTGAATTTCACCAAGGCATCCAACTTCGCCTTGGCTTTGCCGGTTTCAATCATTTCTCGCGCCTTTGTCACGCCCGCCCACAAATCATTTGCCACGCCGGCAACATAGATTGCGGCGCCGGCATTGAGCATGACGATGTCCTTGGCGGGTCCGGGCTCATTTTTTAGCACCGAAAGCACCATCTCTTTAGAAGCCTCCTTGTCACCGGCTTTGATCGTCGCGATTGCGGCATTGTCCAGCCCAAACTGCTTTGGTTCAATCTTGAACTCGGTGACAAATCCATGCTTCAGTTCTGCCACCTGCGTCGGCCCGGAAAGCGTGATTTCGTCGAGCCCATCGTCGCCGTGGACCACCATCACATGCTTTGAACCCAGCTCTTTGAGCACGCGCGCCTGAATGCCGACGAGGTCGCTGTGAAACACCCCCATCACTTGATTGGGTGCCCCTGCAGGATTGGTCAAGGGGCCTAGAATATTGAGGATGGTTCGCATGCCCAGTTCTTTTCTGATCGGGGCGGCGTACTTCATCGCCGGGTGATGAGCGGGCGCAAACATGAAGCCCACGCCAATCTGCCTGATCGATTCGCCGACTTGCTCAGGCGACAAATTTACATTCACCCCGAGCGCCTCCAACACATCCGCGCTACCCGACTGTGAAGATACCGAGCGCCCACCGTGCTTGGCGACTTTGGCACCGGCCGCAGCGGCAACAAAAGCTGATGCGGTGGATATATTGAAGGTGTGAGCCTTGTCGCCACCTGTGCCGCACGTGTCTACCAGATTCGGCAGATCACTTACGTCTACCTTGGTTGAGAACTCCCGCATGACTTTCGCGGCGGCGGCGATTTCTGAAACTGTTTCGGACTTGACATGTAACCCCATGAGAATCGCCGCAAGTTGTACCGGCGTGACCTTGCCTTCCATCACTTGCCGGAACAAATCGACCATCTCGTCAAAGAATATCTCGCGCTTGTCAGATAGACGGCTAATGGCTTCCTGTGGTGTAAACATAGTCAAACTTTCACGCTGAGAAAATTTTTCAATAACGCATGACCGTGTTCCGTCATGATCGATTCCGGATGAAACTGCACGCCTTCGACGGCGAGCGTCTTGTGCCTTAAACCCATTATCTCGCCGTCATCCGTCCAGGCCGTGACTTCCAGACAATCAGGACAGGTTTCGCGCTCGATCACCAGCGAGTGATAACGCGTGACGCGAAATGGCGAGGGTAATTCTGCGAACACGCCAGCGCCAGTGTGTGTCATCAGCGAAGTTTTTCCATGCATCAGCGTCTTGGCGTGCACTACCCTGCCGCCAAACGCCTGGCCAATGCTCTGGTGACCAAGACATACACCAAGGATCGGAATTTTCCCGGCAAATTTCTCCACCGCAGACACTGAAATGCCCGCCTCTGTCGGCGAGCACGGCCCGGGGGAAATGACGATCCGAGCTGGTAACAGCTTTTCAATATCCGACAGCGAAATTTCATCGTTACGCTTTACGACAACCTCTTCGCCTAGTTCGCCGAAGTATTGGACCAGGTTAAACGTGAAGCTGTCGTAGTTATCGATCATCAGCAGCATTTTTATCGCCTCATGACGGGTTGGTGTCGATGCCTACCGACACCATTTCGGCAGCGCGCAGCAACGCACGCGCCTTGCTCTCGGTCTCCTGCCATTCCAGTTCGGGGACCGAGTCAGCGACGATGCCTGCTGCTGCCTGCACATAAAGCATGCCGTCTTTAACTACGCCAGTACGAATTGCAATTGCCAAATCCATATTGCCATTGAAACCAAGGTAACCAGCCGCGCCCGCATATACGCCGCGCTTGCTTGGCTCGAGTTCATCGATGATTTCCATGGCACGCACCTTGGGCGTACCCGCCACCGTACCCGCAGGGAATGTCGCTCTCAGCAAATCGATCACGCCGACATCATCGCGAATTTCACCATCTACGTTCGACACCAGATGCATCACATGTGAATAGCGCTCAACCACCATCTGCTCAGTCACCTTTACACTACCGGTTTTCGCGATGCGGCCAATGTCGTTTCGGCCAAGGTCAATCAACATCAGATGTTCGGCCAACTCCTTGGGGTCGCTCATCAATTCGGCCTCCAGTTCCAAGTCTCGCTCAGGAGTATCGCCTCGCTTGCGGGTACCGGCAATCGGACGCACCGTAACTTTTTTGCCCTCTTGGCGCACCAGAATTTCGGGCGACGCGCCGACAATGTGAAAATCGCCCATATCGAAATAGAACATATACGGCGACGGATTGATGGAGCGGAGCGCCCGGTACAGATTGATCGGCGGCGCGTCGAACGGCTGCGAAATGCGCTGGGAAATCTGTACTTGCATGATGTCGCCATCAACGATGTACTGCTTGCACTTCGCCACCGCCTTGAGGAACGCTTCTTTGCCGATCTCCGATGTTGGCTCGTTCGCGGCCGCGCCGGGTACATAGACCGGTAGCGGCGCGTACTGCCGCAATCCGAGACGGAGCTCTGTCAAGCGCCGCTGCGCATTGACGAACGCGTTCGGCCTGACCGGGTCGGCATACACTATCAGATGCAACTTGCCAGAGAGGTTGTCCACGACAGCGAGTTCATCGGAGAGCATCAGCAAAATATCCGGGGTGCCCAGCGTGTCTTTTTTCAGCGCATGTTCATCGAGTTCCAGCTTGTGCTCGATGTAGCGAACCGTGTCGTACCCGAAATAGCCAGCCAATCCCCCCGCAAAGCGGAGCGCGCCCTGAATCGGCGCAGCATTGAAACGCTTGCGGTATTTCTCGACAAAAACCAGCGGATCTTTGACGAAGACATGCTCGATCGTCTCGGTCTGCCCACCGGCTTTCGCGCGAACGATGGCGCACTCCTTGCCCTTTACCCGCAACCATTCGTGCGCAGGAAGACCAATGATCGAGTAGCGACCAAAACGCTCGCCGCCGATGACCGATTCGAGCAGATAGGAAAACGGTTTGTTGGCAAGCTTGAGATAGATCGACAGCGGTGTATCGAGATCAGCGAAGGTCTCAAGCGTAACGGGGATTCGGTTGTAGCCCTGCGCAGCGAGCGCCGCGAATTGAGTTTCGTTCATGATTTTCCAGCAGAGGTTGGGTAGACAGGCGGACAGCGAGGCAGCTAATTACTTAGCGCCAGCTCTGCCATCGCCACGTCCAAACCTGTTTGCTGAAAGTCATGTTGAAATCGGGGGGAAATTTATTGCGGAGCCGCTAGCTTAACAAATTTTAGCGCCGCGGGAACATCATCGACAAATACATCGCAGTCCAGGCCACGCAATTCCTGGCCTTCGTTATAGCCGTATGGAACGATGAATACCGGGCAACCCGCCGCGCGCGCCGCTTCGGCGTCATTGACCGAATCGCCGACCATCAACAACTCTGCGGGATTACATTCAAAAAATTTTGAAGCGTGTTGCAGCGGCAACGGATGCGGCTTCTTTTCAGGTAACGAGTCGCCGGAAAGCGTGAGTTCAAAATAGCCGCTAAGCCCGGATTTTTCCAGCAAGGGCAAGGTAAATTTCTCGGCTTTGTTGGTCACGCAGGCCAGTCGGAAACCCTTGTCACGCAGTGCATTGAGTCCGTCGACCACGCCGGGAAACGCAATCGACGTTTCGCTGAAGCACTTATCGTATTGCCGCTCAAAATTGGCAACCGCGACTTTCAGCGCCGTAGGACCGACTTCACCGACCGCATCCTTTAGCGTCTTGGCAACCAGATTGGCAATGCCCTTGCCGATAAAGGTTTTGATCAATGCTGGCTCGAGTGGCGCAAAACCAAGCGACGCGCGCATCATGTTTGCCGCCGCAGCGATGTCACCCGCGGTATCGAGCAGCGTGCCATCGAGGTCGAGCAGCACCGCTTTAATCGGGATGGGAAAGCTGAATTTTGGCTTGGCGCGAAGCTTGGGTTTCTTAACTACCGCCGCCGCTCCCAACGGAGTATCGGCCTGCGAGCCAATATCCACGGGCGTTTCCACGGCATTGCCGCCAGCAGCTTCGTCAATGCTTGCGTCTAGCACTGCCGCAACATTGATCATGATTGCACCCTGGCGAGTTCTGCCCGCATCGCATTGATGGTCGCAACGTAATCCGGCTGCCCGAAAATTGCCGAGCCAGCAACAAAGGTGTCTGCCCCGGCACGGGCGATTTCGGCAATATTGTCAGTCTTCACGCCGCCATCGACTTCCAGCCAGATCGTGCGCCCGGTTCTTGCAAATTCCGCCGATATGCGCTTTTTCGCTTCCACAAGCTTCACCAATGCGGACGGTATGAATTTCTGTCCGCCGAAGCCCGGATTAACAGACATGATGAGAATGAGGTCCACCTTGTCGATCACGTAGTCGAGATAATCAAGCGAAGTCGCCGGATTAAATACCAGACCGGCTTTGCAGCCACTCTCGCGAATCAAGCCCAGTGTGCGGTCAACGTGATCGGAAGCTTCGGGGTGAAAGCTGATGATATCGGCCCCGGCCTTGGCAAAGTCAGGCACGATCCGGTCCACGGGCTTCACCATCAGATGCACGTCAATGGGAATCTTGCTTCCATCGGCGCGTTTACTGTGCGGTCGAAGCGCCTCGCAGACCATCGGGCCAATAGTAAGATTGGGGACAAAATGGTTGTCCATGACGTCAAAATGGATCACGTCAGCGCCGGCCGCGATAACGGCGCGCACTTCTTCGCCGAGGCTCGCGAAATCAGCGGAAAGAATGGAAGGGGCGATGCGAAAAGTCATGAAAACGCTTTCAGGAAGAAGCACATTTTAGCGTGTTAGCATTCGCCCATGAACGAACCAGAAAAATACGCCATCGATGTCACCGCACAGGCGTTTTACCTTCCAGAGCAGTCTGACGAAGAAAACGACCAGTACGTTTTTGCCTACTCGATTCGAATTTTTAACACCGGCAAAGTGCCAGCCAAGGTAGTGAGCAGGCATTGGATCATCACCGACTCGGACAATCAGGTACAGGAAGTGCGTGGAATGGGCGTAGTCGGTGAGCAGCCAACAATCCACCCTGGTGCGTCTTACGAATACACTTCCGGTTCGTCACTAAGCACAATGGTTGGAACGATGCGCGGGACCTACCAGATGGTCGCGGAAGACGGCACAAAATTTGAAGCCGTGATACCGGAATTCACGCTCTCGGTGCCGCGCGTCCTGCACTAGTTCTTATGTTCATCGTCTGATTTTGGCAGAGCATTTTCAGGCGGCTTGGCTTTCTTGCTTTTCGGAAACGTCCACCAGACAATAAACACCGCCAGCGCGAACGCCAGAAACACCTGTGCAAAGACCCACACCATTTTTCTCTCCGAAGACCAATCAATATCAGGCTTCAACAGCATGCTATTGCATGGGAATGTTCCAAGCGGTTGATATACTCCCGGCACCATGAGACCGATGCAAATTCCCCTGCTAAACCTGATTCATTTTTTACATACACATTTTCGCATTTCTGCGGCCGCTGCGGGCGGCGCTTTTCTCGTCGGCTGCGCTAGCCCGCCGCCGATCGCGCCGCCACCCATCGCGAAATGCCCGGCCTGCGAGGTTTGCACCGTCTGTACTGCGCCGGTAGCGGTTGCGCCGCCACCGATTGTGTTCGTCGAGACGGCGCCTCCTGCAGCGCTCGCGGAGCCCGCGCGTGGCCGCCTTGAACCCGCTGCATGGGAGACCTTGCCCAGTTGGAATGCGGATGATCCGACAGACGCGCTGGCCGCATTCATGAGCAGCTGCACGGTCCTCGGCGAAAAGCCGGTTTGGAGCGCCGTATGTGCTGCAGGCTCGCGTGTTCCGGCAAAAGCGCGAGCGGAGACGATTCGGCGTTATTTCCGCGACAATTTCGAGCCGTTCAAGGTGATAAACGCCGACGAAACGCAGACCGGTTTGGTCACAGGTTATTACGAGCCACTGCTGCGCGGCTCGCGCGTCCGGACGCCAACGTTCAGATACCCAATCTATGCGCAACCACAGGACCTGGTGTCAGTGGACTTGAGCGATGTCTATCCCGATCTAAAATTCAAGCGACTGCGTGGTCGCTTGGCGGGCAACAAGCTGGTGCCGTATTTTGAGCGCAGTGAAATCGAATCCCGCGGTGCGCCACTGAAGGGCCTTGAGCTGGCATGGGTAGACGACGCGGTGGAATTGTTTTTCCTCCAAATCCAAGGTTCCGGCCAGATACTGCTTCCCGACGGCACTCGG
The DNA here is from genome assembly GCA_038321965.1 of Burkholderiales bacterium. Classification (GTDB taxonomy): domain Bacteria; phylum Pseudomonadota; class Gammaproteobacteria; order Burkholderiales; family Usitatibacteraceae; genus UKL13-2. The sequence goes on from JBBQFL010000002.1 coordinate 202,208, forward strand.
ATGCGTGTGGGCTACGCCGACCAGAACGGGCATCCGTTCCGTTCGCTTGGTGGCGCTTTGATTCGTCGCAACCAGATCAAGGCGGAGCACGCTTCCATGGCGGGCATCAAAGAATGGGCGCGCCGAAACCCGTCAAAAATCCAACAGTACATGAACATTAATCCCAGCTACGTATTTTTCAAGGAATTAGGCAATGACCTCAGCGGCCCGATTGGGACGCTCGGCGTACCGTTGACGGGAGAGCGCAGTATTGCGGTGGACCAGCGCGTGATCCCGCTCGGGGTGCCCGTGTTCCTGGCAACCACTTTCCCCAATACCAAATCGGAGCTGAACCGGCTGATGGTTGCGCAGGACACGGGAGGCGCAATCAACGGTGCCGTGCGCGCCGATTTTTATTGGGGTTTTGGTGATGACGCAGGATCGCAAGCCGGCAAAATGAAACAGCAGGCGCGCATGTGGGTCTTACTCCCGAAAGGCTACGACCCCAACGCTGAGCAAGCGAGCCTGTCAACGACGCCAATAAAGTCAAATTAGCGAGGACCGGCAACGAAACAACCATCGTCCCGACACGGCGAAGTGTCCAGATTGAATAACAAAAGGCCGCGATGCGGCCTTTTGTTATTCAATGAATTTCGGACTTACCGTTTAGCTTCGACAGCCGGCGGCATTTTGGCTGCCACCAACTTGGCTTCAATTCTTTCCTTTGGCAGCGCGCCGGAAATCCGCTCACCGTCCTCAAAAAACGTGGTCGGTGTACCCGTAATATTCATCTTGCGGCCCAGTGCCAATACCTTATCCGTAGGCGTCTCACAGGTTCCCGGCGCAGTCGGCGGCTTCTCACGCAACATCTGGTCCTGCCAAGCTTTCAGGCGATCCGTGGAGCACCAGATCGATTTGGATTTATTGATCGAGTCTTGGGCGAGGATTGGATAAGCAAAGATGTAAGCGGTGAGATTGTCGGTCGAATTCACATCCTGTTCGAAGCGCTTGCAATATCCGCAATTCGGATCCTCAAAAATTGCGATGCGGCGGCTGCCGTTGCCGCGAACCAGCTTGATCGCGTTTTCGAATGGCAGATCGTCAAATTTGATCGCCGTTAGTTTCTGTAGACGCGCTTCGCTGATATTGGTACGGGTTTGCGCATCGATCAATGTACCCAACAACAGAAAGCCCGCTTTTTCATCCGTGTAAAAAATCTCGCCGCCAGCAAACACTTCGTAAAGGTTGCCGTAAGCAGTCTTGGTAATTTTCTCGATCTTCACTTCTGGATACTTCTTGGCCATCTCATCCTTGATCGTCTCCTGCGCGCACGCGCCTACCGCAAACACGGTTAGCGCAACTAGTACAAGGCTTTTGATGGTATTCACGTTGTTTTTCCTGGGTTTGGGTTTTGGATACTTAAGATTTGAACAGTCCCCGCGGTGTTGGTTCCCGCGTTCGTTCACAACAACGGCGAATTCTAGCTGATTGCGTAGTCGATCAAGGCCGCCTTCGCGTGTGGCAGGTGGTTCAGTACCGATAGCCCATCATTTCGCAACCACCCGGCCACCCTTGACTCATTCTTGTATAGCGCCAACAACTGGTCAGTCACATGGCCCAGCGCAAACGTCGATTGCCGTATCGCCCGCTCATATTTGCGCAATACAACGAGATCGCCAATCGCCGAAAAATTGGAACGCTCGCTCAGTATCGTGAATAGAGTACGGGCGCCGGCGAATCCCAGATTCACACCTTGTCCGGCAAGCGGATGAACGGCATGCGCGGCGTCGCCGATCAGTGCCAACCCGGCTTCTACACAGTGATGGGCCATCACCCGCGCAAGGGGGAAGCGTGCAATGGGTGAAGCTGGTGTGAGCTTGCCGACGGCACTGTGCCCTGCGGCTTCAACCGAGATACAAAAATCGTCTTCGCTTAGCGATTTCAACGTATCCGACTTTGCTTTCGTCACAGACCATACGATTGAAATATGCTGTTGCGGCAGCGGCAGATATGCCAGCACCGTATCTTTCGTGAACCATTGTCGCGCGACATCGCCATGCGCGAATTGGCAATGAAAATTGGCGACAATGCCATCGCTTTCGTAATCCTTGTTGTCCACAGAAATGCCGGTCCACTCGCGGATTTGAGAATGGCTGCCATCTGCGCCCACCAGCAAATCCGCGCCCAGCACGCTGCCATCATGCATTTCTAGTTCGCGCCGCCCGTTGCTTGTGCCTAGTGCCTGAGGCACTGCGCCACGCAACATCCGAATGCGATCCGTCCGCACGACCGCCCGTTCCAGAGCGCACATGATCGTTGCATATTCGAAGATAGTGGCGATCGCCGGCCCTTTGGCCAGATCGAGTTTGCTCTTGCCGTCATCGCCCCAGACTTGCATCGCGCGTACCGGTGACGCGCGCGCGGGATCGGGCGCTGCGCCAAGCTCGGACAAAAACGCGAGCGATGCGGGCGACAGCGCGTAAACGCGATGGTCATATCCGTGAGCGGGAATAGCCGTCGTTGCCGTGCTGCGCTCCACCACGGTCACTTCGACACCCGGCAAACGCGAGGCCGCCAGCGCAAACGCCAGGCCGACCGGGCCTCCACCGACAATGACGAGACTTGCATTCATTTCATTGCGCCAAACAGCATCCGCCTGGCCAGTGCGCGTCGCACGAATGGCAACACATCCACCACCGCCAGCGCCAGCCCGCGCGGGACGCGCGTAGCGAGATGATCATTCGAAAATGCGCCCACAAGAAAATTAGTGAAGCCGACGCTACGTTCGACATCGCCATCGCGCTCAAGGCCATATTTTTTTAGCGCGCTCGAGAAAATCAAGTCGCCGGCACGTTCACGCTGCGCGTCCGCCAGCAGGCGCGCAAGATCGTTCGCGTCGCGCAGGCCGAGGTTGAAGCCCTGCCCCGCCACCGGGTGCAGTGCCTGCGCTGCATTGCCAATCACTGTGATATTTCCTGCCACGCGCGACGACACCGTGCGCAACCGAAGCGGATAGCTGCGACGACCAGCGATCTGCGTGAAACGACCTGCGCGATAGCCAAAGTGCTGTTGAAACGCTTCGAGAAACGCCGCGTCATCAAGCGCTTTCAATGCATCGATGCGCGCGGGCGAGGACACCCAGACCATTGAATATTCTTTCGCGCCGCCATGCGGCAGGAGTGCCGCCGGGCCTTCCGGCGTGAAGCGCTCATACGCCGTGCCGCGATGCGGCGTATCGGTTTCAATGTGTCCCAGCAACGCCGCCTGACCGTAATCTTTTTCAGCGATGGAAATCGCAGGCACTTTGCCCAGGTTGGCGCCGCCATCGGCCAGCACCACCACAGCGGCTTCGCGCATGTGCTCACGGTCAGCCTGCGTAAACCGGATACTCACGTGATCGCCACGCTCTTCAAAGGCCGTGACCGCAGCGGCACGCTGGACGGGAATCTGTTGCAATTCCAATTCGGCATCCAGCGCCGTCTGTAAATCCGCATACGTGAGCACGTAGCCCAGCGCCGGCACACCACCATCTTCGCGCGTGATCAATGAGCGCCCGAAGCCGCCTTTTTGCGAGGTATGAATCGCATGGATTTCAGTCGCATGCAGGCCCGTGCCCCACACGTTGGCCGCATCCAGAATATCGCGACTGCCGTGCGAAAGTGCCAACGAACGCGTTTCGCGCGACGGCCCTTCGCGGGCCTCCATCAACGATACATTGAGGCCCTGGCGTTTCGCTAGTAAAGCAAAGGTGGCGCCGACCGGGCCTGCACCGATGATGACGATGTTATCCATGTTGGCGTAACGACGCGTACTAGCCGGCCGTCAACGCCTCCACATCCTTCACCGACTTCGGACAGGACGCCGTCAGATTGGTATTGCCTTTCTTGGTGACGAGAATGTCATCCTCAATCCGCACACCGATATCCCAGAAGTGCTTGGGCACGTTATCGGCCGGACGAATGTACAGGCCCGGCTCGACTGTCAGTACCATACCTGGCTCAAGTGAGACCCACTTACCATCGCGATGCTTGTACGCACCCGCATCATGCACGTCCAGCCCCAGCCAATGGCCGGCGCGGTGCATGTAGAACTGCTTGTAGGTTTCTTTCTCGATCACGCTGTTAAGCGAGCCCTTGCATAGCTTCAAATCGATCAGTCCCTGTGCGAGCACGTTCACGGCAACTTCGTGGTATTTGCCGAACGGTGCGCCCGGCTTTACCGCCTTGATGCAAGCGAGCTGCGATTCGAGCACCAACTCATAAATGTCTTTCTGTGGCCCGCTGAATTTGCCTGCAACCGGGAAGGTACGGGTAATGTCGGCAGCGTAGCTTTCCAGCTCGCAACCGGCGTCGATCAACATCAGATCGCCCTTTTTCAGCGGCGCTGAATTTTCACGGTAATGCAGCACGCAGGCATTGGCGCCGGTCGCGACGATGCTGCCGTAGGCTGGCTGTCGCGCACCGTTTTTGACAAACTCATGCAGCAGTTCGGCCTCAACTTGGTATTCGAACATGCCGGGCTTCGCCATCTTCATCGCGCGGATATGCGCGTTGGAAGAAATCCTGCCGGCACGCGCCATGATGTCGATCTCGACTTCATCCTTGATGAGCCGCATCTGGCCCAATGCGGTGCGCACATCGCGCAACTCCGCTGGTGCCGTCACGCCCATACGCACCTTCGCGCGCACCGCGTTCAGCCAACGTGTGACCGAAGCATCCCATTCAGCAGATGCACCCAGCGGGGTATGAATCACAGCCTCATTGGACATCAAATCGGGAATGCGCGCTTCCAGCTCAGAGATGGGATAAGTCTCATCGAAATCAAAAACTTCCTTTGCCATCGCCGGACCAAAACGGAAACCGTCCCAGATTTCACGTTCCAGATTCTTTTCACGGCAAAACAAAATTTGCCGTGGCTTCTTGCCCAGCGTAATCGCGACCACTGCTTCGGGCTCACGAAAGCCGGTGAGGTAATAAAAAGCGCTATCCCAACGGTAATCGTAGTGCGCGTCGGCATTGCGCGCGTATTCAGGCGAGGTTGGCAACAGCAGCACGCCTTCCTTCAAAATTTTGGCGAGCCGTGCGCGGCGCTTGGCGTGGGCTTTGATGTTCGGGACGACGACCGGGATGGGAAGAGTTTCGCGTTTCATGGGCGGGGAAATGAGTGGTGAAGGGGAGGCCATATTGTACGCTGGCGGGTGGGATGGGTTTGTGGCAATCCGTGGCAGCGGCCAGACGTAAGTTGTCTACGCGGAACTCTTACATCAAGCACTGGCGAGGCTCGTGGCTATTTTTTGCCTGTAAAGGCCCCCCAATCCTTGTGTTTTGATTTCTGGGAGGCGGGCTCGACGTCACCATTGAGCAACTAGCCGCACCGTCTTGCTGCAGCGCCACCAACCGCTGCCGCTCACCCGTTGACTTTTGGGCCCATAATGATATGGTGAATGCATGGCCAAGAGCAAAGTCATCAATATCGCTAAAGAGTTCGCGCTGTAGAGGCGCGTGAGCAGCGATTCGCTATCTACATTCCCAGCCAGGACAAAAACGGCAAGCCGGTGGAACAGAACAAGTGGATCGACCAAACGCTGCGATTATTGTCTGAAATTTGTGGTGGTGCCACGGCGATGCCGCCGATCAGGGGTGCATGGCTCAATCGGGAAAGTGGTAACTTGGTAATCGAAGAGCCGGTTCTTGTTTATACGTTTATTGATCCAGATGCCTTCGCAGAACGGCTGACCGAGATAGTCGATTTGGTGCAGGAAATTGGTCTCAAGACTGGTCAGGGGCAGATGGCCATCGAGTTCAATCGGACGTTTTATCTGATCGACATTACGTAACACCAACGGAGTTATTTCAATGGCACAAATCCGATTCGTCACGGGTACAAAAAAGAGCGGCAGGGTAGTTGATACTTCCACGAAGGTGAAAGCACTTGACCCTGCGGTCGTAAGGAAAGCATTTAATGCCAAGACTGCAGGCTCATCAACGGGGATGGATTTGCTCGCCATACGCCGCGCCATGCAGACGATGCTGCAATCATCCGGCGGCAGACCCGCATTGGAGGGAGTGGATGAACGGGTAAAAATTCCGAAGATCGGATCTGACTGGGAAAAATTGGAAAAGCTCGCCCACGCAGCGGGCGATTTGAAGCACAAGCCGTCGACTGGCCAAATGGCGGCGGTGGTTCTTCACCTCGGGTTGATGCGGATTTCAGAAGAAGAGTTGAAAGCGGCGGCGCGAAAGGAGTTTGCGTGAGTGCACGCCGTTTACGACGAAGCCTGCGCAATATTGTCTGGCGAACCCACCATTGGTACGCAAGACAACTCTTGGGCTTGAGTTGAGAGTCCTTGCTAGACAGGCTCCGCATCGCAATACGCGCGACTGAGAAACGAACCTGACGAAAGTTGCGCCGACGAGAATACTCGATTCGGTGCCGTATATCGCGTGCGTGACACCGCGGCAATAGGTTCAGCGTTCGGTAAACCCATAGAGCTGGCGCGTGTTTCAGAGCATCGCTAGAAATGTATCGCCTGCCAAAAAGCGAATTGGCCAAGGTCAAGTCCGCAAATGTCGAGTTAAATCAGCCTCGAAACATTTTCATTGCGAAGCCAAGCCGCCGTTAATGGCAATTGGTTTCTTTCCAGCCGGGCAATAAAATCCTCGACGGTCAATGCGGGCTTACGGTATTTCTGCCGCATTACTTTGATCGCACCAATGGCTTTCAGAGTGTGAAGTTCCAATTGGTTCACAACGAAGTCATCGGGGTGTTGAGCTTCAATGTTGAAAGTCGCCAAATACTCGGCTGGGAAATCACGCGTATTGAACGTGACGATGGCATCCGCATGTCCGACTATTGCCGCCGCCAAAACGTGGTTGTCATCTTTGTCTGGCAGCTCCAGGCATTCAATCAGAGGCTCATGGTTCGTAATTTCCGAGTCGGGTATCGCTTCTGTCATTTGTTGTTGCGTCGTGCGTAACTTTGCAGCGTCAAGATCCGGTCGTTTGGCTATCAGATTGTCAAACCACTCCTGCTGAATCTGCTTGGTCCATCTTGCGTGGTAGAGGTCGGTTTCGGAACCAATTGTGAGCAAGAGATTTCTGACGGTTGACGAATACAAAGTGCACGCATCCAGCACAACTGTGTATTGTGCAGAACCAGCCATTTCGAAACCTACTACTCCAGCCCCATGTCTTGATCCAAGTCGGCCAGAGCTTGCATAGCTTCACGGCTTTTGCGTTGCATCGATTTTTTGAATGCAACCAGCGCTTCAAAGCTAATGCGCCGATGTGTGCCTACTAACTTGAATTCGAGTTTGCCGTTTTCCATTTGCTTAATTAAGAATGGGCGCGAAACATTCAGAAAGCCTGCTGCCTCTTGTGTTGAAAATTCGTGCTTCTGGGGGATAAGAGATATTACCTGTCGCTTACTCATTAAACTAAGCACCTGCGCGAAGAAACGCAGAGCTTGCGGTGGCAACTCTAGAACAGGGTCGTCCATATTCACTTTGCCCGTTTCGTCGGTCAAAATGATTTTTTGAGCCCTAGAGTGGTCAAGTGCCGCCATAAGACACCGGGACGCAACTTTCGCCAATTCGGCTTCTTGTTCACTTAGAGCGGGCTCGATCAAGTCAGCGTGTGACATGGTGGACTCCAAATAAGTGAGGTTGGGATAAACACAAGTACACAAGTGTGTTGTTGACGTATTATGCATGTAAACGCATTAAACGCAACAAACGAAATGTATGAATATTTCGCATGTTCTTGTGGGAATGTTTAGCAATTGTTTGCGGGATTCAGTGCGGCCATTGAATTTGACAGCGAAATACGAGCTCGGTGTTGGCGCGGCGACAGAGGGTTTCCGCAATTACACAACTAAGAATTGAAATCGGGTCCTAGTTGGTCGAACTTAAAATGACGCACACGAATCAATATTAAATATTAACTAACGGACTAGCCAATGGCCAATGACTGGAACCGAGAGGAGATCGAAGCGACCGTTGCTGACTATCTCCATATGTGGCTGCTTGAGCAGTCCGGGCAGACCTTCTCGAAGGCCGATCATCGTCGCGCGCTTTTGCCGAAGCTAGACGACCGCACGGCTGCGTCAATTGAGTTTAAACATCGCAACATCAGCGCGGTGCTAAATGACAATGGGTGGATACCAATTCGCGGGTATTTGCCGGCGAACAACTATCAGCGGCAACTAACGGACGTTGTAATGGAGCGCATTATTGCCGACCCGAAGTACGACCTTGCTGCTCAGGCCGCGACCACCCAAACTGCAGACGTACCGCTAATCCATACCTTGGAAAAAATTCTTGTTCCCGCTCCTGTCCTTCAACATCGGGCAGAGGCCGAAGCAGGCGCCTATATCGTAAAAGAGCGAGGACTTCTTAAGCGCAACTATCAGGAGCAGGAAGCCCGCAATTCGTTTCTAGGAAGGGCGGGAGAAGAGTTTGTAGTGGATTACGAACAGCGCCGACTGCATCAAATCGGCGAGAAGAAACTCGCCGAAAAGGTAGAACTTGTTGCGGTCACAAAAGGAGACGGATTAGGATTTGACGTCTTGTCGTTCGAGCCAAGCGGACGCGAACGTTTCATAGAGGTAAAAACCACCAGAGGCGGTGAGCAGACACCTTTCTTCATTAGCCGCAATGAGCTTCTCCTTTCTAAATCAGTCCCTGATCAGTTCCACCTTTATCGTGTATTCAAGTTCAGTTCGGCGCCCCAATTTTTTGACTTACCAGGCGCGGTGGAGCGGCACTGCTTGCTCGATCCCGTCTCTTATGTGGGTAAATTCTCATAACGACAAGTGAGCACTTGTTTCCGCACAAATTCGCCGGCGGTATGGCGAGCGGTTCACGCCACTCGGCATTAGCAGGCACCCATGTAGCCCGCTCTTTTCAGTGTGCCGGATTCTCATGCGAACGATCTCACATTCTTGCGCAGCCACGGTTCGATCACCGCAATCTGGAAAGTATTCTTTTCCAGATGGCCCAGCATCCAGCGATGGATGTTCATCGACTTGGGCTGGAGACGGTAGCCGTTTATCCGCAGGAAAACGTCCGTGCAGGCGAACGCAATCCGCTTGTTGCTATCGACAAAGGGATGGTTCATGGCGAGACTCTCGAACAGTGCGGCGGCCTCGTGAATGACATCTTTGTAATGTCCACTCTGTGGCCGAAACAATGCGGCTTCAAGCGCACCGGCGTCGCGCAACCCGGTCGCGCCGCCATACCGGTCGATTAGCGCTCGATGCAACACCATCGCCTCTACCGGTGTGAGGTAGAGGGTCATTTCGCCAATTCTTTGTACAGTACGTCATATTCGGCGAGGCTCTCGCCGAATGCAGTCAATACCTGTGGGCGCGGAGCGCCATTCTTCTTTTTCTCGACGTAATCGCGTAGCGCTTCATCGACGACAGCTTGAAGTTGCTTGCCTTCTTTGCTCGCGATTTCGCGTACCTGGGCAAGCACTTGGGCGTCAGCCTGCGTCGCAAATTTCTGGAATACGGCAGCCATACTCGTGTCTCCTGACATTTCATGATTTGTCATGATACGCGAACAGAGGACAGGCCAGGTGACCGGTTTCAGCAACGGCTGACTACCGAAACGTTGCTAAACTCTAGCACCCGCGCGCCTCCCAGCCAAAAAACACTCCAAACCCCTCACCAGTACTAGACTTTCACCATCAAAACGTCACCCCCGTCACTCCCGCATCACCAATCTTCAGCTCGTTAAACAACCTCACCAGCGGCCACAACTCCTGATACCGCTCGCCGGTCTTCCTGACGTAATGCACAAAGCGCGGCGTGTCGGCGAGGTATTGGGGCTTGTCATCGCGGTAGTGGATGCGCGCGAAAATGCCGAGGATTCTGAGGTGGCGTTGCAGGCCCATCCATTCGACGTCGCGATAGAAGTCGTCGAATGCGGCAGGCACCGGCAGTCCGGCTTTGCGGGCTTTTTCCCAGTAGCGGATGGTGCCGTCGAGCACGCGTTCTTCGTCCCATGAGATGAAGGCGTCGCGGTAGAGAGAGGCGATGTCGTAGCTGATGGGGCCGTAGACTGCATCCTGAAAGTCGATCACGCCGGGACTGCTCTCGTCGCCATTGTCCGCCACCATCAAATTTCGCGGCATGTAATCGCTGTGCACATAGACCCGTTTCTGGGCGAGAACGACGTCAATGATGAGTGCAAACATCCGCTCCAGCGTTTCCTGCTGGTTGCGCGTCAGTTCTACTTGCAGGTGTTTGGCGATATACCAGTCTGGGAACAGGCTCAGTTCGCGTTTTAGCAGCGGCGCATCATAAAGCGGCAATACATCCGGCTTGGAGGCGAGTTGCCACTTCAACAGCGCATCGGCACACGGGCGGAACAGGGCATCGAAGTTGTCCTCGGTCAGCAAGTCCAGATAGGTTTGTCGCCCCATATCGGTCAGGAGCAGGAATCCTTGCTGCAAATCTGCAGCCAGAATCTGCGGCGCGCGCACGCCGGCATCGCGCATGAGGCCGGCCACTTTGATGAATGGGCGGCAATCCTCTAGGGCCGTTGGTGCGTCCATGATGATGCGCGTGCCGGACGGGGCGGTTATGCGAAAATAGCGGCGGAAACTGGCGTCTTCAGACGCGGGGGTGAGTTGGTAGTCGGATACGCCCTCGCTGGCCAGTAGCGGCTGTATCCACGCAGAGAGCGCCTGCATTCGTGGTGAAGCATCTTGAATCATGCGGTTTTCTTTTTTTTGACAGCCCGAATCTTACCATCCGACCACTTTGGCTCTTTTGCATTTTTCCCGTTTACCTTTGAGTGACTCGACTGCACGCCGACTGAGACGCTCGCGGTTGTTCGTCGCGCTCGCATTGGTGATCGTCGGCGCAGGCACGCTGAAAACCGCTCCGTTACATGCGCAACAAACCACGCCGCCCACTCAGGCCGAACTGGATGCCGCAATTCGCGAAGGCCTCAAGCTCGATCGATCCCTGCCTACGCCTGCTGCCTTGATCGGCCGCCCACCGAAAGCCGGGCCGCGCATCATTTCCGCCGACAGCATTGACGGCGTCACCGACAAGAGTGTTTCGGCCAAGGGCAACGTATCGCTTACGCAGGGCAACATGGCGGTGACTGCCGACCAACTCGATTACGATCAAACCACCGACATCGCAACTGCACCTGGCAAGGTACGCATGAACCGCGATGGCGATGTGGTCACTGGCGTGGGTTTGAGTTTGAAAGTGGAAACCGAGATTGGGCGCATCGGCGATCCAACTTTCCTCTTCTCAAAAAGCCCTGATCGTCCGGCGCAGCGCTTTGAGGCGCGCGGCGCAGCACAGCGCATGGATTTTGAAGGCCCCGATCAAGAGCGCCTGTACAACGCGCTTTATACGACCTGCAAACTCGATCAAAGCGATTGGTATCTGCGAGTAGGTGAATTGTCGCTGGACCGCGCACGCAACATCGGTACCGGCTACAGCGCGATCGTCGAATTCAAAGGCGTGCCGATTTTGTACATGCCCTACGTGACGTTTCCGTTGAACAGTGATCGCAAGTCCGGCTTTCTCGCGCCCACCATCGGCAGTTCGTCGAGCAGCGGTCTGGAGATGGCGGTGCCGTATTACTGGAACATTGCGCCGAATCTGGATGCCACCATCACGCCCAAAATCTTTACGCGTCGCGGTCTGCAGCTGGGTACCGAAGTTCGTTATCTGAATCGCGATTTTCTGGGCCAGGTCGATGCTGAATATCTGCCTAGCGATCGTCTCGCGGACCGCGACCGTTACCTCGCGTCGCTGCGGCATTATCAGAACCTGGAGAAGTGGCTGGCGCCCGGCTGGAGTGCGTCTGTCAATGCACAAAAAGTTTCGGATGACAACTATTTTCGTGACCTTTCCACTCGCATCAACAACACGGCGCAAACCAATCTGCCGCGCGATCTTTCTGTCACCTATGCGAGCGATTACGGCAATCTGACCGCACGCTATCTGAGTTTCCAGACCTTGCAGGACCCGACCGCCGTCCCCATTCTGGCGCCCTACCGGTTGGCCCCGCAGGTCAGCTTCAATATGCGGCCCAATCGCTGGAACGGCTTTGAACTGAACACCATCGGTGAATTCACCTCCTTCGAGCACCCGACCCTGGTGAGCGGCAACCGCTGGCTGGTATATCCCTCCCTCGCCTATCCGCTAAAGAGTCCGTATGGATTCATCACGCCCAAGATCGGCTTTCATGCAACGCACTATGCACTGAGCAGAAACAGCGTCGGCTATGAGGGCGGCACGCGCACACTGCCAATCGTCAGCGTCGATAGCGGATTGGCGTTTGAACGGCCGGCGACGTTTTTTTTGCAGTCGATTACCCAGACGCTGGAGCCGCGGCTGTTCTTCCTGTACGTGCCGTTTCGCGAGCAGAGCAAACTGCCAAATTTTTCGACGACTGATACCGACTTCAGTTTCGCGCAGATTTTCAATGAAAACCTGTTCGTCGGTGGCGACCGGATCTCGGATGCAAGGCAGGTGACGGCCGCCGTGACGACGCGCTTTATCGAAAACCTCACCGGCATCGAGCGCCTGCGCGCCTCCATCGGCCAACGCTATTACTTCGGTACCCAGCGGGTAACGCTGACGACCATCGATGCCCAGGCGCTGACGGACATTACCTCAGGCAACATCAGCCGTTCCGATTTTCTGGCAGCTCTTTCCGGACAGGTTTCGGATAAATGGACGCTCGATTCCGGGTTCCAGTATTCGGCCTCAACCAAACAATTCCAGCGGACCAATATCGCCGCGCGCTACAACGCGGAGGGCGGCAAGCTCCTCAATTTCAGCTACCGGTTTACCCGTGATGCATTGAAGCAGTTCGACATTTCAACGCAATGGCCGTTTGGTAAAGTAGCCCCCGCATGGACGTTGTTGGCACGCGCCAACTATTCGATACAGGATCGGCGCCTCATCGAGGGCCTGCTTGGGGTCGAGTATAATCAGGGATGCTGGGAATTTCGGCTTGTGGCCCATCGATTTGCCACCGCCGCCGAGAAATATTCGAACTCGATCCAGTTCCAGTTGGAATTGAAGGGGCTTTCCAAGCTGGGCGTCAATCCGGCGGAAACGTTGAAGCAGAACATTTCCGGCTACCGGCGGTCAGATGACCGGCCGGGTGACCAGTACGGTCGATAATTCTTTGTAGAGAGCCTTTCATGAACCATCGCTTTTCAAGCATTTGCCGCGTCGTTGCCTCAGCCCTGCTTGTCGCCGCCGTGACAGGGGCAGTTGCACAGGCGCCGTTGGCGCCGGGTGCTGCATCTAATCCGCTCTTTACGCCGCCAGCGCCAAAGATAGATACATCTCTCACCTCGCCTCCAAAGGCGGGCGGCATCATCGAGCTGGACCGCATCGTCGCAGTAGTGAATAACGAAGTCATCACGTTAAATGATCTGAACGACCGCATGGCGACTGTGGCCTCGCAACTGAAGAAACAAGGTACCCAGTTGCCGCCGATCGATTTGCTCAGAAAACAGTTGCTGGACCGTATGGTCTTAGACCTGGTCGAGGTTCAGGAAGCCAAGGAAAGTGGCATCAAAGTCGACGACGGAACACTCGACAAGACGCTGCAGCGCATCGCTGATGAAAACAGCCTGTCGATGACCGAATTCCGCCGTCTAACCGAGGCAGATGGAATTCGCTGGAACAAGTTCCGGGAAGAAATTCGTAGCGAAGTCATGAAGACGCGTTTGCGCGAACGCGAGGTCGGCGGGAACATCAACGTGACCGACGCCGAAATCGATACGCAATTGCTACTCGAATCGCGCGAAGCGAATACCGATCAGGAATTCCGTCTGGCGCACATCCTGGTGCTGGTGCCCGAGCAGGCGACGTCGGCGCAAATCGAGGTGCGTCGCAAACGGGCGTTGCTGGCGCTCTCCGAACTGCGTAAGGGCTCGGAATTTGCCCAAATCTCCGCGCAATATTCGGATGCGCCGGATGCGTTGCAGGGCGGCAACCTCGGCTGGCGTCCTTCCGGCCGTTTGCCAGCGATTTTTCTGGAAGCGCTTTCCCCCTTGAAGCCGGGCGAGATCACGGACATCCTGCGCAGTGCCAACGGCTTTCATATCGTCAAACTGCTCGACAAACGTGGCCGCAATGAACAGCCAACCATTCAGCAAATACGCGCCCGCCATATCCTCATCAAACCAAAAGAGGGTGTGACGGACGACGATGCGCGCGAACGTCTTTCGAGGTTGCGTGAGCGCATCATAGGCGGCGCCGATTTTGCGGAATTAGCCAAGGTACATTCGGACGATCCCTCGTCCACCAAAGGCGGCGAACTGGGCTGGCTTTCACCCGGCGACACGGTGCCGGAGTTCGAGCGTGTGATGAACCAGTTGCGTGACAACGAAATTTCTGCACCCACACAAACCCAGTTCGGCTGGCACTTGTTGCAAGTCGAAGAGCGTCGGACCGAGGGCGTTACTGAAGAGCGTCGTCGCGCCACGGCACGCAACACGATACGTCTGAGAAAAACGGATGAAGCCGTCGAAGACTGGCTCAGACAGGCTAAGGATCGTGCATTTGTTGAGTTGAAGCTGGAAGAGAAGTAAGGTCTAGCCAGCAGGGTTTCCCCTCGCGGAATATCGCTAACTGGTGCCCTCTTCGCATTCTTGTTCCCTCTCCCTTGGGAGAGGGTTAGGGGTGAGCGAGGGAATTCGCGGAGCATGCTCCGTGCCTCACGAACGGTATTACGATGTAACGGAATACGCGCACTGCAAGTGAGGGGCAGACATCAACAAATGCGCCACTTCAAGCAACGACCCCCTCATCCCTGCCCTTCTGCTTCGCTTCAAGTGTTCCCTTGTCCCCAGTGAGAAGGAATAAATCCGAGACTGCCGGATCAATCACCACATGACCGCATCCAGGCCCACCACCATCGCGATCACTTCCGGCGAACCCGCTGGCATCGGCCCTGACCTTTGCGTGTTGATTGCGGCTGATCTGGCCGCTGACAGAGATATTGGGTACGTACTTCTTGCGGACGCCGAATTGCTGGCGACTCGCGCCGACGCGCTTGGCATCAAATGGCCCATCGTCGCTGACAACCTGCATGTCGAACACTTACCGCTTGCAGCCAATGTCAGCGCGGGCGTTCTCAACCCCGCAAACTCCGCATACGTCCTCAGCCTGATTGATCGCGCCATCGACGGTTGTGTGTCGGGCGAGTACGCGGCAATGGTCACCGCCCCCGTGCACAAAGGCATCATCAATGACGCCGGCATCAGCTTCAGCGGACATACCGAGTACCTGGCCGACAGGACAAACACGCCGCAGGTAGTGATGATGCTGGTCGGGCGCCAAGCGCCAGTGCTGCCAGTGTTACGTGTTGCACTCGCGACGACCCATCTTGCGCTCAAGGATGTGCCCGCTGCGATCACACAACAATCGCTGTCGCGCACCTTGCGAATTCTTCATGCCGACCTCAAGAGTAAGTTCGGGATTGCGCAGCCCCGCATCGTCGTGGCGGGCCTCAATCCACACGCGGGCGAAAGTGGCTATCTGGGCCGGGAGGAGATTGATGTCATCATTCCCGTACTGGAAACACTTCGCGCGGAAGGGATGCATCTCGAGGGCCCACTACCGGCCGATACTTTATTTACGCCGCGGCATCTGAATGACGCCGACGCTGTCCTCGCGATGTATCACGACCAGGGACTACCGGTACTCAAATTCGCGACGTTCGGCGAAGGCGTGAATGTGACGCTGGGCTTGCCGATCATTCGCACTTCGGTCGATCACGGTACCGCACTCGATCTTGCTGGCAGCGGCAAAATTGAAACCGGCAGCATGATGGCCGCCATCGAGCTTGCTGTGCAGTTGTCGCGGCGCCGGTAGCAACGCCATGCTGCCACGCGCGAAGAAACGGTTTGGCCAGCATTTCCTGACTGATCGACATTACATCGCCCGAATCATCAGCGCGATCGCGCCGCAACCGGACGATCTGCTGGTTGAAATCGGCCCCGGCCCGGGCGCGATTACCGAGCCGTTGATGGATCGCCTCAATCATCTGCACGCGGTGGAAGTGGATCGCGATCTCGCCAGCGCTTTGCGGGTGCAATTTGCTGAGGATAAATTGACGCTGCACGAGGCCGACGTGCTCTCGTTCGATTTTTCGATTCTCGGGCCACGCTTCCGCGCCGTGGGCAACCTGCCCTACAACATCTCCACGCCGTTCCTGTTTCATCTGGGCACGTTCGCTGACCAGCTCATCGATGGCACCTTCATGCTACAAAAAGAGGTGGTGGACCGCATGGTCGCGGCACCAGATTCTGCGGCCTACGGCAGGCTCTCGGTCATGCTGCAATATCGATTCGAAATGAAGCGCATGTTCGACGTGCCACCCGGCGCGTTCACGCCGCCTCCGAAAGTGGATTCGGCCATCGTGCGGTTGGTGCCTTTGCCGGCAACGCGGCTGCGCGCGGTAAACGAGGAGCGCTTTGCGCATTTTGTCAGTGCAGGGTTTGGTCAGCGCCGGAAAACGCTGGGCAATACACTCAAACCTTTTCTTTCTGCCGATGTGATTGCGTCTTTGGATATTGACCCGAAGCGCCGTGCAGAAACGTTGTCGGTGGCGGAGTTTGTAACACTGGCGGATTACCAAGCCACATAGTGCCAGAGTCGCAGGTTGGCGCGGCGGTTGATCGACACGCGCGACAAGCACGCAGAAAACAGAGGGCAACGATCCATCCGGGCGGCAGAGGGGTCGCCCGGATGGATGTTGCAGCGGAAGTTCTAGTCCGCTTGTTTCCTGAGAAACGCCGGGATGTCGTACATCTCGACACCCGATTGCTGCATGGCACTTACGGTCGCATCACGGCGACGACGGGTAACGGCTGGCGTATCCAGATCGTGATAGTTGATTGCACCAGCCGCAGTTGGCATTGGCGCGCCGATCGCGTCATCGGTGCCGGTTCTGGCGTACACCGGTGCCATTGGCTGCGCCGAATACACCATCTGCGGTTGACGCTTGGATACTGAACCACCGAGGCCGGTTGCCACGATCGTCACGCGCAACTGATCGCCGATTGCTTCGTCAAGCACGCTGCCGAAGATCACCGTAGCGTCTTCCGCGGTGAAGCTGCGGATGGTGTTCATCACTTCGTGCACTTCTTTCAACTTCAGCGATTTGCTGGCCGTGATGTTGACGAGTACACCGCGTGCGCCGGTCAGGTTCACGTCCTCCAGCAATGGCGAAGCTGCTGCGCGCTCGGCGGCAACTTGCGCCCGGTCAGTGCCCGACGCCATGGCTGAGCCCATCATCGCCACACCGTTCTCGCTCATCACGGTGCGCACGTCAGCAAAGTCGACGTTCACCAAACCCGGACAATTGATCACTTCAGCGATACCGGCGACTGCACCATTCAGCACATCGTTGGATGCCCTGAATGCGTCTTCGTAGGTCACGTCGTCGCCCAGCACTTCCATTAAACGGTCGTTGGGAATAATGATGAGCGAATCGACGTGCTGCTTCAATAACTCGATGCCGGCCTCGGCGATCTTCTTGCGTTTACCTTCAAACGCGAAAGGCTTGGTGACCACCGCAACGGTAAGCACACCCATTTCACGCGCGATTTCCGCGATGATCGGTGCCGCGCCCGTGCCCGTGCCGCCACCCATGCCGGCGGTGATGAAAAGCATGTCGGCACCCTGAATAAGCTCAGCGATGCGTTCACGATCTTCAATTGCCGCCTGGCGGCCAACGTCCGGATTGGCACCTGCACCCAATCCCTTGGTGACCGTGCCACCCAACTGCATGGTGACTTTCGCCTGATTACGCTTCAAAGCCTGTGCATCGGTGTTGGCGCAGATGAATTCCACCCCCGCCACGCCGTTGCCGATCATGTGGTCGACTGCATTGCCGCCGCAGCCACCCACACCGATCACCTTGATGATCGCTTCCGGTTGCTCTGTATCGATAACTTCAATCATGTTTACTCTCCTCTGCTGTGAAACAACTTGAAAAAACACCTGAAAGTCTTTGCCCCCTCTCCCTCGGTCCCTCCCCCACGAGGGGGAGGGAGGAAATTCAAGTCCCTCTCCCCTTGTGGGAGAGGGGTTGGGGAGAGGGGGATCTCTAACTAATCATCAACTCAATTTCCTAAAAATTTCCCTTAAACCAGCTCGCCATCTTTTCGAATACGCCTTTGAAATTCGCGCTGTGGAGCCTGACATGCTCGTCGCGCTTTATCTGTTCCAACCCTGAAACCAGCAAGCCCACGCCAGTCGAAAAACGCGGGTTTCGCACCACTTCCGCGAGCCCGCCGGAATAGCTCGGCACCCCCAGACGCACCGGCATGTGGAATACCTCTTCGCCAAGCTGCACCATCCCCTGCATAGACGCACTTCCCCCGGTCAGCACAATGCCGCTGGACAACAACTCCTCGAAACCGCTCGCGCGTAATTCGCGCTGGATCAGCGAATAGAGCTCCTCGACGCGCGGCTCGATCACCTCGGCAAGAGTTTGGCGCGACATCTGCCGCGGCTCACGATCGCCCACGCCAGGTACTTCGATCACGTCGTTGACGCTGGCGAGCTGGCGCAGCGCGCAGCCGTGCGCCATCTTGATATCCTCGGCATCCTTGGTCGGTGTGCGCAACGCCATTGCGATATCGTTGGTGATCTGGTCGCCGGCAATCGGGATGACGGCGGTATGACGAATCGCACCGCCGGTAAAGACGGCGATGTCGGTCGTGCCGCCGCCGATATCAACCAGGCACACGCCCAGATCTTTCTCGTCTTGGGACAGCACAGCGATGGCCGAAGCCAATGGCTGCAACACCAGATCGCGCACTTCCAGTCCGCAACGCCGGACGCACTTCATGATGTTTTGCGCTGCCGACACGGCACCGGTGACGATATGCACTTTCACCTCCAACCGCACGCCGCTCATGCCCACCGGTTCACGCACATCCTCCTGGCCATCGATGATGAATTCCTGCGTGAGGATGTGCAGTATTTGTTGATCCATCGGGATGTTTACCGCGCGCGCGGTTTCGATGACGCGGTCGACATCGAATTGCGAGACTTCCTTGTCCTTGATCGCGACCATGCCGTGAGAATTAAAGCTTTTGATGTGAGAACCCGCGATGCCGGTGAGTACGTCACGAATCTTCACGTCGGCCATCAGCTCAGCCTCTTCAAGGGCGCGTTGAATACCGGTGACGGTCGCTTCGATATTGACGACCACGCCCTTTTTCAATCCCTTGGACGGATGCTGTCCTAGGCCGAGAATTTCCAGCGCACCGTCGGGCGTGACTTCGGCGACGATGGCGACGATCTTGGACGTGCCGATGTCGAGCGCGACCAGCAGGTTCTTTGTCTCGCGGGGTCTATTGATGCTCATGCGCGCGCCTCTTCATAATTTAGCCGTCGGCTTCTTGATTGTTTTGCGTGCGGCCGTGGGCGCGAATCGGGCAAGATCGGCATCCGATAATTTCAGCGCCATGCCGGACTGGTAGCGCATGTCGATGCGTGCGTTTGCCGCCTGTAGCGCAGGTACGACGGCATAGGCCGCCACGTAACGATTGAGTCTTTCAACTGCCTCGGCGCGGCCCAACTCAAGCGTCGCGCCGTTTTCCAGCCGCAGTTGCCAAGCTCGACGTGCCGAAAGTGCGACGGCGGCCGGTGCTTGACTAATTTGTGCAAGCCTTGATCTAAACGTATCGAATTGCGCCAGCACCTCTTTGGCCGTGCCGTCGGGTCCGCTCAACACGGGTAGCGGTCCATCGAACTCCGCTTCAAACACTTCGCCAAACTTGTTCACCAGCATGCTGCGTTCACTGTCGCCGTGTTGCCATTTTGCAAACGGCTGATGCTCTTCTATGTTGACCTCTAGTGTCGATGGAAAGCGACGGCGAACGTCGGCATTGCGCACCCAATGCACCTGCTTGATTGCCGCTTTGACCTCGTTCAGATCGGTCTGCAACATGCTGCCGCGAATGCCGCCTGCAATACTCTCCAACTCCGCCGGATCGACGTGCTGCATTTCACCAACAAAGGTGACTTGCAAGATGGGAAACATGGGCGATGCCGCGGATTTCGATAGCGCACCCATTGCCAGCCACACCAGCGCCGCCGCCACCAGCATCGCCAGCAACGACGCGGCAATCACCACCACGCGATTGCGTGCGAATTGTGCTGCGGGTTCAGGCGCGTGACGTGGCGTAGTTTTGGGTTCGCGTGGCATTTGTCTAGCTTTTTAACGATGCCGCTTGCAAGATGCGCACGCAGAGATCCGGATAGCTCATGCCGACGGCACGCGCAGCAATTGGCACCAGCGAGTGGCCGGTCATACCCGGCGAGGTATTCATTTCCAGAAAACCGTATCGACCATCCGGCGCGAGCATCATGTCGGCGCGGCCCCAGCCTTCGCAGCCGAGCACGCGAAACGCCTTCAGCGTCATGGCGCGAATCTGCTCTTCAATGTCAGCGCGAATCCCCGACGGACAATGATATTTGACGTCGTCGGTGAAATACTTGTTCTGATAGTCGTAGCCACCTTCAGGCGCCTCGATGCGGACTAGCGGCAAGGCATCATTGTCGACGACTGAAGCCGTGAGTTCCTGTCCAGCAATAAACTCTTCGGCGATGACCAGTGGGTCGAGTTTGTGTGCAAGTTGGAAGGCAGCGACCAGTTCGTTGGCCGTATTTACTTTGGTGACGCCGATGCTTGAGCCTTCACGTGCCGGCTTCACGATCAGCGGCAAATTCAACTCCTCTACGACCGCACGCCAGTCGCTGTCTGCGGTGAGCATGCGGTATTTTGGTGTCGGGATCCCCGCCGCCTGCCAGACCAGCTTGGTGCGCCATTTGTCCATCGCCAGCGCCGAGCCCATCACGCCAGAGCCGGTGTACGGAATCTTCAACGTCTCCAGCACACCCTGCACCGTGCCGTCCTCGCCGAAGCGGCCGTGCAATGCAATGAACACGCGGTCGAATTTTTCGCGAGGCAGATCGAATAGTGAATTGACCACCGGGTCGAAGGCGTGCGCATCCACACCTTTCTCACGCAAGGCAGCTAGAACGCCGTTGCCCGAGAGCAGCGAGATCTCGCGCTCAGCGCTGGGGCCGCCCATGAGGACGGCGACACGGCCCAGTTTGTTGACATCAGTGCTCAAAACGAAACCCCAATACTGGCGAGGTTCTCCGGCCAAAAATGTCTGTAAATGCGCGCCATTGCTAGCTCTACGGGAAAATTCATATGGCGCTCCCAACGATCTTCACTTCGCGCACCAGCTCCACACCGGTCTTTTCTTTCACTGTGGCCTGCATGTGCCCGATCATGTTTTCAATATCCGCCGCACTCGCAGCACCGGTATTGATAATGAAATTGGCGTGCTTGATCGACACCTGCGCGCCGCCGATGGTGAAGCCCTTGAGTCCACAGGCTTCGATCAATCTTGCAGCGTGGTCGCCGGGCGGATTGCGGAACGTGGAACCCGCATTGGGCTTGTCCAGCGGTTGGGATGCCATGCGTTTGGCCAGCAATTCCTTGATTCGGGCTTTGGCCACCGCAGCGTCGCCAGCAGGAAACCGGAAGCGCGCTGCCACGAACCATTCTTCATTCTCGGACTTTGGGGCGACATGTCGATAGCCGATGTCGTAATCCGCCGCGATGCGTGTATGCAACACACCATCGCGATCAATCGTCGTGCAATCGACAATCTGCTCCCAGGTTTCGGTGCCATAGCATCCGGCGTTCATCGCCAGCGCACCGCCGACTGTGCCGGGCACACCCGCCAACCACTCGGCAGCGGCGAGCGAATGTCTGGCGGCAAATTTTGCGACGTGCGGAGATGCGACCCCTGCGCCGGCGCAGACCACGGTTGCGTCTGCCGCGTCTAACGTCAGCCCATGCAGCATCGGCGTGGTCAACACCACCGTACCTTCGAAGCCAGCGTCGCGTACCAGCAGATTGCTGCCCAGCCCCACGAACAGAATCGGTTCAAACTTGGGCAATGTCGGCAGAAATGTCTGCAGATCAGCAAGATCAGCGGGTTTGAAAAACTGCCGCGCGCATCCACCTGCGCGCCATGAAACGTGGCGGGAAATCGGCTCATTTTTGTTGAGCTCTCCACGAATTACCGGCGCGAGTTTCTGCATTTCACTCATGTTCATTCGCCGCCTCCGGTGCCCGCGAGCGCCGGCGCGACGCCGCCGACGGAGCCCGCACCCATCGTGATCACCACATCACCATCGCGCACCCGGCTCAATACCGCCTCGGGAATCTCACTGGCGGTCTCAACGAACAGCGGTTCGACTTTTCCAGCAACCCGCAACGCACGTGCCAACGCCCGGCCATCAGCGGCGACGATGGGTGCTTCACCTGCAGGATAGACATCGGCGAGAATCAGTTCGTCCGCCGTAGACATCACCTTCACAAAGTCTTCGAACAGATCTCGTGTGCGCGTGTATCGATGCGGCTGGAACGCGAGCACGATGCGCTTGCCCGGAAATGCGCCGCGCGCGGCTGCCAGCACGGCAGCCATTTCAACCGGGTGATGCCCGTAATCATCGATCAAGGTAAAGGTCCCGCCTGAGGCAATTGCGATCTCGCCGTAGCGCTGGAACCGCCGCCCCACACCGGTGAAGCTGCCCAGGGCCTTGACGATATGCGCATCCGAAATGCCGATCTCGCGGGCAATGGCGATGGCGGACAAGGCATTCAAGACGTTGTGTGAACCCGCCAGATTCAGCTCCACATCCAGCACGCTGCGATCACTGCCGTTGACTGCCGTGAAATTCATCCGCCCATTTGCCGCGACGACATTTACCGCACGTAGCTCGGCGTCGGCGCCCATGCCGTAAGTGCGAATCGGCTTACTCAAACGCGGCAGAACGTCGCGCACATTCGGGTCATCCACGCACACCACGGCGAGCCCATAGAAGGGCAAGTGCTCCAGGAACTCCACGAAGGCCGATTTCAATTTCTCGAAATCGTGCTCGTAGGTGTCCATGTGGTCCTGATCAATATTGGTCACCACGGCCATGATCGGCTGCAGGTAGAGAAACGAGGCATCGGACTCATCCGCTTCGGCGACCAGAAATTCACCGCTCCCCAGCCGCGCGTTGGAACCGATGGAATTGAGGCGACCGCCAATCACGCAAGTCGGGTCCAGCCCGGCTTCACCGAGCACGTGCGAAATCAGCGAGGTTGTGGTCGTCTTGCCGTGCGTACCGGCGATGGCGATACCCTGTTTGAAGCGCATCAATTCAGCCAGCATCATTGCGCGTGGCACCACCGGTACCCGGGCGGCTTTTGCCGCGACAACCTCGGGGTTGTCCGCTTTTACCGCACTGGAGATGACGACCACATCAGCGCCCGCAATGTTTGATGCCGCGTGATTGATGAGAATCTTTGCGCCCAGCGAGCGCAAGCGCTTCACCACGGCGGTTTCGCTCAAATCCGAGCCACCGACCGAATAGCCGAGATTGATGAGCACTTCCGCGATGCCAGACATGCCGGAGCCGCCAATGCCGATGAAGTGGAGATGCTTTACTTTATGTTTCATTGAGGTTGACTACGTTTCATTTTTGCGGAGTTGATTTGCTGCGACGCCGTCTCCCACAGGCCCTCGCGTGAAAAATTCGTACAACAAACGTAAACACGTGTCGCCGCAAAATACTCCTTCCCCTGGCAACAGGGGAAGGCTGGGATGGGGTCGCTGCGCAAATGAAGTGGCGACGCACCGAACGGCACACCCCCATCCCAACCTTCCCCCTCGACTGCGGGGGAAGGAGCCAAACCGCTGCGCAATAGACGTCATCACGTTCGAAATCACGTGAAGCAATACGAGCAACAAACGAGGCCACACATCGCCGCGAAATACTCCTTCCCCTGGCAACAGGGGAAGGCTGGGATGGGGTCGATGCGCCAATGAAATGAGGACGCTCGGGCGCGCAAGCAAGTGCAATTCGGATTGGCGGCAACTCATTTGGCACCCACCAATTCACTGCATACCATTGCACAGCGCTCAGTGGCATCAGGTTTTCCAAGAGACCGCGCAATCGTGGCCATGGCCAGTAATTTCTCGCGCGTCAGTCCTTTGATTTGTTGCGCCAGCGTTTGCGGCGTCGTTTCCAATTGCTTCACCAGCACACCCGCACCGGCATCTGAGAGGAATTGCGCATTTGCCAGTTGCTCTTCAGCGACAAAATACGGCAGCGGCACCAGCACGCTTGCCACACCCGCGACCGCAAGTTCGGCGACGGTAATGGCACCGGCGCGGCAGAGCAACACGTCGCACCACGCATATTTTTCGCTCATGTCGTTGATGAACGGCAGCACCGATGCCTCGACATTGGCAGCGCCGTAAGCGGCCACCAGTTCTTGGTAATTCTTTTCACCGGACTGGTGTATGACTTCAGGGCGCTCGGCTTTCGGTATCGTCGCCAACGCGGCGACGACCAGATCATTGAGCGTTTTTGCGCCCAGACTGCCGCCGACGATTAGCAGCCGTACCGCACCGTTGCGACCGGCTAACCGCGCTGCGGGCGCAGGCAAGGAAGCAATATCTGCCCGCACCGGCGTACCCAGCCATTCGACAACGCGTGGCTTGGGCAACAGCTTCGCCAGCGCATTCTTTGGCGTCTGCTCGAACGTCTTTGGAAAGCCGACCAGCACACGATCAGCAATCAGCGCCAGTACCCGATTGGTCAGCCCGGCATGGGCGCCAGGCTCATGCACGACCAACGGCTTGCCGCACAGCACGCCCATCATGCCGCCGGGAAAGGCGATGTAGCCACCCATCGACACCACCACATCGGGTTTGACGCGGCGGATGATACGCAACGATTGCCAGAACGCGCGCAACAGCACCAACAGCAGCAGCAGCCACGCGACTACGCCCTTGCTGCGCACGCCGGACATCTGCACAACTTCAATCGGGTAACCCGCCTGACCGACAAGCTTGTGCTCCATACCCGTCGGCGTGGCGAGCCAGACAATCGACCAGCCACCTTCGACCAGCACTTCTGCGATCGCCAGCCCCGGGTAAATATGGCCGCCAGTTCCCGCCGCCATGATGAGTGCAGTGCGCTTCATTTTCTGCGTGCACCTTTGACAGCGGTCTTGCTGGAGCTGGCTCGGTTCTCCGCATCGATACGCAACAGCACCGCAACCGCGACGCAATTGACGACGATGCCGGTACCGCCATAGGACATGAACGGCAGCGTGAGGCCCTTGGTCGGCAGCACACCCATGTTCACGCCCATATTGATCAGTGTCTGCACTGATAGCCACACGCCGATGCCTTGCGCGACCAGTGAGGCAAAGTACTTTTCGCGCATCATCGCTTCGCGGCCCACCGCAAACGCGCGGTAGATGAAGACCACAAACAGCGCGAGAACCACGGTGATGCCGACAAAGCCCAGCTCTTCGGCGATCACAGCCAGCAGGAAATCGGTATGGGCCTCGGGCAGATAGAAAAGTTTCTCCACGCTGCCGCCCAGACCAACGCCCAGCCATTCACCGCGGCCAAAGGCGATCAACGAGTGCGACAACTGATAGCCCTTGCCATACGCGTCGGCCCAGGGATCCATGAAACCGATGATGCGTTGCAGCCGGTATGGCGACGAAATGATGAGTACGACGAAGGCAACGGCGAGCAGCAAAATCAGGCCGACAAATACGCGCCAATTCAGCCCGCCGAGGAACAGTACTGCCATGGCAATGGACGTGATTACCACCAACGCACCGAAGTCAGGTTGTCGTAACAACATCGCGCCGGTGAAGACCATCACGGCCAGCATTGGCAAGAAGCCCTTTTTGAAGTCATTCATGAAGGCGGCTTTGCGAACTGTGTAGTCGGCGGCATAGAGCACAACAAAAAACTTCATCAATTCGGACGGCTGCATGCTGGTGAAGCCCAGCGAAATCCAGCGGCGTGAGCCGTTCACATCGCGGCCGATGCCGGGAATCAACACCAGCACCAGCAGGAATCCGCCGATGATGAAGAGCGGCATCGCCAACCTCTGCCAGAGGGAGATCGGAATCTGGAAAGTTATGCCGGCCGCCACCAGCGCGATCACCAGGAAAACACCATGGCGCATCAGGTAGTAGTGCATGCGATAGCCGGTGGACTTCTCCGCTTCCGACATCGCAATGGACGATGAATAGACCATCACCAGACCCAGCGCCAGAAGCAAGGCGACGCTCCAGAACAACGTCATGTCGAGCTCGGCACGCGGCGTAGCGGGGCTATAGAGCATGGCTGCCTCCGCCTGACTCAATGTGCTGTTTAAACGTACGCACGCACGCGGCAAACACCTCACCGCGATGGTTGTAGTTGTTGAACATATCAAAGCTTGAGCACGCTGGCGACAACAGCACGGCATCGCCAGGTGACGCGGCAGCAAATGCTTTCTCTACTGCAGCCTGCATGGAGGCGGCATGTATGCAAGCTACGCGGGACGACGTAATGGCGGACTCGATCAACCTGGCATCCTTGCCGATCAACACCACGGCGCGCGCGCGCTTTCGCACCGGTTCGGCCAAGGGCGAGAAATCCTGCTCTTTGCCAAGTCCACCGGCAATTAATATGGTTGGTACCGTCATGCCATTCAGTGCGGCAACGGTGGAGCCGACATTGGTGCCTTTTGAGTCATCGAAAAACGTCACGCCGGCAATGACGCCAACGTTTTCCAGGCGATGCGGCAACCCCTTGAACTGGCGTAAGCCGTCCTCCAGCTTCGCAGCATCCGCGCCGATAGCGCGGCACAGGGCAAATGCGGCCAGCGCATTGGCGGCGTTGTGCAGGCCGGCCAGCGGCATATCGGCGAGTAACATCAGCAGCTCATGGCCTTGCGTGAGCGCGCCAGCGTCGACGCCGAAGTCCGCTTCGTCCGTTGCGGGGTCACTGCCGAAGGTGTTGCACGGCAGTTTTGCTTCGCGCATCAGCATGCTCGCCGGGTCCTCGCGGTTGAGAACCTGATGTGCCGCATGCGTAAAGATTCGCTGCTTGGCGGCCGCGTACTCATTCATCGAACGGTAGCGGTCCAGATGGTCCTGCGAGAGGTTCAACATCGCGGCGCTGTCGAGGCGCAGCGACCGTGTAGTCTCGAGCTGAAAGCTCGATAATTCGATCACGTACACATCCGGCTGACCATCAGCTGCCGTCTGGTGAAGTGCGTCAAGCACGGGCAGCCCGATATTGCCGGCAATGACCGTTTTCAATCCCGCCGCGCGACACATCGCCCCTGCCATCGCAGTAACAGTCGATTTTCCGTTGGATCCGGTGATGCCGATCACTTTGGGTTTCTTTCCTGTCGCTTCATTTATTTCGCTTTGTTCCCACGCAAAGAGCTCGATGTCCCCAATGAAATTTTTGCCTTCAGCGACCGCCCGCGCGAT
Source organism: Burkholderiales bacterium (assembly GCA_038321965.1). Classification (GTDB taxonomy): domain Bacteria; phylum Pseudomonadota; class Gammaproteobacteria; order Burkholderiales; family Usitatibacteraceae; genus UKL13-2. The sequence goes on from JBBQFL010000002.1 coordinate 229,572, forward strand.
GGCCGGATCACACGCGGGCCCAGCAACGGCCACGCCCGGGCTAGCAACAATGAGTTCGGCGTCGCCAAAGAGGGCATCGGTGTTGTTGCCAAACCCGGGCCCGGTGACGAGTTCGACACCGGGATGACGGGCGCGAAACTGATCGGCGCCAGGCGGGTTGGTTCGGCTGTCGGCGACTCGCACACGAGCACCCATTCGCGTGAGGTAGTCGACGACGGATCGCCCGGTGTCTCCCGCGCCAAGAACAAGAATGCGTTTGTCATGCCAATCCACCTCCGAGCTCTATCTGTTACGCTGACTACAAAACATCAAACACCAGCACCGGTGCGCCATTTCGCGCATTTTTGCCCCGTGATGCCCGCCATTGCTGGTGTTTTCCATTTCAAAATGGGTCATTGCCCTACCTCAACTTCAATGTGGAAAGCCCGAACAACACCAGCATCATCGTGATAATCCAGAAGCGGACCACCACCTGATTCTCTTTCCAGCCCTTCAATTCGTAGTGATGGTGAAGTGGCGCCATGCGGAAGACGCGCTTGCCGGTAAGCTTGAAGCTGGCCACCTGAATCATCACCGAGAGCGTCTCGACAACGAACACGCCGCCCATGATGATGAGCACGATCTCTTGCCTGCAGACCATCGCGACCATGCCGAGTGCGCCGCCGAGCGCCAGTGCACCGACATCACCCATGAACACTTCAGCGGGATAGGCGTTGAACCAGAGGAACGCCAGTCCGGCACCGGCAATCGCACCGCAGAAGATAGCGAGCTCGCCGGCACCGGCGATGTGTGGCACGCCCAGATAAGTGGCGAATACCTTGTTGCCAGCGACATACGCGAAGATGGCAAGCGCAGAAGCCACCATGACGGTCGGCATGATCGCGAGGCCATCCAGACCGTCAGTGAGATTGACGGCATTCGAAAACCCAACCACTACAAACCAGCCAAGCACAATAAAGCCGATCGTACCCAGCGGGATGGCGACCGTTTTGAAAAAGGGCACGATCAAGCTGGTCTGTTGCGGCAGATTGGTGCGATAGGCGAGATAAGAAAGCGCCATGCCCGCAATCACCGTCTGCCAAAACATTTTTGCGCCAGCCGAAAGCCCTTTCGGATTCTTGTGAACCACCTTGCGGTAGTCGTCGATCCAGCCGATGCCGCCGAAGCCGATGGTCGTCACCAGACATGCCCAGACATAGCGATTTTCAAGATCGCCCCAGAGCAATGTCGTCACCGTGACTGACGCAAGAATGAGTGCGCCGCCCATAGTCGGCGTACCGGCCTTGACCAGATGCGTTTGTGGTCCGTCATCGCGCACCGATTGGCCGATTTTCAGGGACGTCAACTTGCGGATCATCCACGGCCCGATGATGAACGAGATGGCCAGCGACGTCAGCGCCGCCAGCACCGTGCGCAGCGTGATGTACTGAAACACGCTAAACGCGCGCACGTCTTTGGCCAGGTATTGAAATAGCTCCAGGAGCATCAGCGTCGCCCTTCGAGTACGGGATACGTATAAATTGTGCAAGACAACATCCTGCACAGCGGGCGTTCGACACAGATTTCAAATTCAATTTTTCGATCAGAGCGCATCAGTGATGCCCGCCTTGATAGTCCGGAACAAGTTGCGCCACCACGCGCTCCATCGCCATGAACCGCGAACCCTTGATGAGAACATTGGTGTCGGCAGTCAATCGGGGTTTGATCGCGGCAGCAAGCACATCGACCTGCTGATAATGTTCGCCCCCTTTGCCAAACACGGTCACCGCATCGCGCATCAGATCGCCGGTCGCACACAGCGACTCGATACCGGCATCGCGGGCGAATGCGGCGACATCGGCGTGCATGGCAGCAGCCTCATGCCCGAGTTCACCCATGTCGCCCAATACGAGGATGCGTGGCGGCGGGAGTTTGGCAAGCACAGCGATGGCGGCTTTAACTGAATCGGGATTGGCGTTGTAAGTGTCGTCAATGATGGTGGCCGAATTGTGGCCGCGATATATTTGCAGTCTTCCCGCGACGCCGGTAAACGCTTCGAGACCAGACTTGATCGCGGCCAAAGGAACACCCAGCGAAAGAGCACCGGCTGCCGCGGCGAGCGCGTTGCGCTGGTTATGCTGGCCCACCACCTTCAAGTGCACTTCGATTTCCGCACCTTTCCAGCGCAACGCCATGGCGCCACCAGCGTGGGTCGAGAACGTACCACGCAAGTCATCTTCGTCGCTGATGCCAAAACTGATGGTCGGCCGGTGCGCGGCCAGCGTTTTCCAATAGGTTCCATAGCGGTCGTGCATGTTGATGACCGCTATGCCATCGAGCTTGAGCGCCGCAAAAATCTCACCCTTGGCCGCCGCGATCGCATCGCGACTACCCAGTTCACCGATATGTGCAGTGCCCGCCATGATGACCAGTGCCGCGTCGGGCTCAACGAGCCGTGTCAGGTAACCAATTTCACCCAGATGATTCATCCCCAGTTCGAAAACGGCCAACTGGTGATCGGCATTCAGACGCAGCAACATCTGCGGCACACCGACATCGTTATTCAGGTTACCTTCGGTTGCGAGTACTGCATCAGCACTCCCCAGATGCACGATGAAAATTGCGCGCAGCATCTCCTTCACGGTGGTCTTGCCGTTGCTGCCAGTCAGCGCCAGCATCGGGATCGCAAATCGGCGGCGCCACAATTGGGCGAGACGACCATAGGCTAGCCGGGTATCGCTCACCACAATCTGAGGAATGGCCACATCGGCCACAAGACGGGACACCATGGCAGCACTCGCGCCACGCTCAGCCGCCCGTGCGACAAACGCGTGTCCATCAAAACTCAACCCACTGAGGGCGACAAACAGCTCGCCCGCTTTTATCGAGCGTGAGTCAGTTGAAACGCCGGTCAACAACGGGTCGGCGGCTGATGTGCCGGAGACAGCGACGTTGAACGCGCTGGCAACTGTGGAAAGCTGCATTGAAAACCCGGCGCTCATCTTGACGACCCCTGCCACGCATCCAGCGCTTCCTGTGCGACTTCGACATCGCTGAAGTGGTGCCGGGTATCCCCGACTATTTGATAGTCCTCGTGACCTTTGCCCGCGATCACCACGATATCGCCCATCCTTGCCTCGCTCAGTGCTTCATTGATCGCCTGATGGCGGTCGGCGATGGTTTTGCATTTCGCACCCTTCATACCGACCAGAATGTCTTCGATGATTCGCTGCGGGTTTTCGGTCCGCGGGTTATCGGATGTCACGATCGACAGATCGGCGTAGCACGCCGAGATGCCGCCCATCTGTGGCCGCTTGCCGCGATCACGGTCGCCGCCACAACCAAACACCGAGATCAGCCGACCGTTTTCAGGCACGATCGCCGCGATCGTTGATAGTGCCTTTTCCAGTGCGTCCGGCGTATGCGCATAGTCGACGACGACCAGCGGCTTGTTGCGGCCAGGCGATCGTACCGTCTGCATGCGCCCCGGCACTGGCGGCAACCTACAGGCAATTGCAGCGGCCTGCTCAAGTGGAATGCCGCTCGCGATCAACACTGCGATAACCTGCAGAAGATTGGAGACATTGAATGCGCCGAGGATGTCAGACTCCACGCTGGCATGGCCGAACTTGCCGCCGATCTCAAAGGCCAGCCCGGCTGCGGAAACGGATAGCTGTTCTGCGACAAGGTCAGCCTCACGCCCGTTCTGACGTACGCTGGTGCGAATCAAGTGAAGGTCGCTGTCAGCTCTCATAGAGATCCGGCGAATCAGTTCCTGCCCAAACGCATCATCCGCGTTGATCACCGCGTGCTTCAGGCCAGGCATTGCAAAGAGCTTGGCCTTGGCTTCGCCATACGCTTCCATTGATGCGTGGTAATCGAGATGATCACGTGTGAGATTGGTATAAACCGCAACATCAAATTTGACGTCGGCCACCCGCCCTTGATCGAGCCCGTGACTGGAGACTTCCATCGCGCATGCGACTGCCCCCTGCTTGAGGTAGTCGCGAAGACGCCGCTGCAGCACCAATGCGTCGGGCGTCGTTGTATCTGACGGCTCCAATTGCCCCACCAAGCCATTGCCGATGGTACCGAGCACGGCAGACTTTCGGCCGGCGCATTCGAGTCCCTGTGCAACCCACTGCGCGACCGATGTCTTGCCGTTGGTGCCAGTGACGCCGGTCATCCACAGCACGTCGGCTGGATGGCCGTAGACGGTTCCGGCTATCTGGCTGGCGTGAGACTTCAGATTCGGCACCGCAAGGCTAGGCACAGTCCAATCCTTGTTCCACACGAAATCTAGCGGGTCGTACAAAACAGCGGAGACGCCGCGTGAAATCGCATCGGCGATGTATTCACGGCCGTCGCGGGTTGCGCCTCGATAGGCAAGAAAGCAGCCACCACTGCGTGCTTCGCGGCTGCTGGCGGTCACATCTAGAATTGAAACCGGCAGCGAAGTCAGCGCATTCGCGAGCTCTGCGGATGTGAAGCCCACAGGCAGGATGTTTGCGGCTTGCATCGGTGGCGCATCTATCATCAGCCGCGCTCCTTCACGACGCTGCGCGCCGGCAGCGGCGCGGCGCTGGCCTCGCGCAACGACTCGGCATCCGGCAGCACACCTGACATGCGTAGCGCTTGAGACATGACGCTCGAAAATACCGGCGCCGAGACATCTCCACCAAAATGCTTGCCTGCAGATGGATCATCGATGCTCACGGCAACGATGTAACGCGGATTCGACGCCGGTCCGTAACCGACAAATGACGAGACGTACTGGTTTTCTGCGTACTGACCGTTCACGATCTTGTAGGCGGTACCGGTCTTGCCGCCGACGCGATAGCCCGACACCTGGCTTTTGGTTGCGGTACCACCCTGTTCGGTGACCGTCTCAAGCATCTGCGCCATGATTCTTGCGGTCTTGGTGGAGATGATTTGTTTGCCGATCACATCGCCGTCACGCTTCAGAAACGTCACCGGCAGCAATACGCCGTCATTGGTGAAGATGGTGTAAGCACGTGCCAGTTGCAGTGCGCTGACAGACACGCCGTAACCATAACCCATGGTCGCTTGCTCAATGGGCTTCCATGTTTTCACTGGCCGCAGGCGACCAGTCGCTTCACCTGGGAAGCCGGTCTTTGGCGCAATGCCGAATCCAAGATCGTTATAGAGATTCCACAGTCTTTCGGACGGCAGCTGCAATGCGATCTTGGCGGTGCCGATGTTGCTGGAGGTCTGGATGATTTGCGCTACCGTCAATTGCGAAGAGCGATGCGGCAGGTCGGTGATGGTGTGTTTACCGATGGTGAGACCGGGGCCGGTCGTAATCACCGTCTCCGGTTGAACAATGCCTGCCTCCAGCGCAGCGGACACGGCGAACGGCTTGAACGTCGAGCCCGGCTCAAATACGTCGGTAATACTGCGATTGCGCATTTGCTTCAGTTGCACGTGTTCGCGATTGTTGGGGTTGAAGTCGGGTTGGTTGACCAGCGCCAGAATCTCGCCGGTTTTTGCGTCGAGCATGACCAGTGCGCCACCCTTGGCCTTGTTGGCTTCCACAGCCGCCTTCAATTCGCGGTGGGCCAGATACTGGAAACGCTCGTCGATGGAGAGCTTGACGGACTTGCCTTCGCGCGGCGCCTTTAGATCCTGAATGTCCTCGACAATGCGGCCTTTGCGGTCCTTGATGACGCGCTTTTGGCCGATGGCACCCGCAAGCATGGCTTGTTGCGCGAGCTCGATGCCTTCCTGACCCTGATCGTCCTGTCCGGTAAAGCCGATGATGTGTGCCGTTACATCGCCGGATGGATAGTAGCGGCGGAATTCGCGCTGCTGAAAAACGCCCGGTATTTTCAGCGACATCACCCGCACCGCCTGTTCCGGTGATAACTGCCGCTTGAGCCAGACGAAACTTTTACTGTTATCCGCAAGGCGTTCCGCAAGCGCCTTGCGATCCATGTTAAGCGCAGCCGCCAGCTTCTCTACTTGGGCCGCATCCACATCGAGATCGGACGGGCTGGCCCAGATCGATTCCACCGGTGTCGAAATCGCCAGCATCTTGCCGTTGCGATCCATCACCGCGCCACGCGATGCGGGCATGTCGACGACGCGCATGAAGCGCGCCTCGCCTTTGGCCTGCAGGAAATCGTTGTGAAGCCCTTGCAGGTAAAACGCGCGGCCTAGAAGAACGGCGAACCCCGTCAGGCAAATCAGCAAGACGACGCGCGAGCGCCAGCTTTCCAGCTTCAGCAGCAAATTGGGTTCCAGCCGTTTGGAGGAGAAGCGCATGTTATTTGCTCGCCTCGGAGGCGGGGACGGCGCTATCAAGCACGACCATCACGGTTTTCTTCGCATCCGGAATTCCCATGCCCAGCTCACTGGCGGCTTTCTGTTCAATGCGCTTGCCCGCACCCTGGGTTTGCGCCTCGATTTGCAACTCCCGCCATTCGCTGTCGAGTTTTCGCTCAGATTCCTGCTCGGCTTGCAGCTCGATGAAGTATTTGCGCGCGCGATGTTGCGATGTCACCACCGACAGCGCGCAGCCAATCAAAATGAACAGGAGCAGTGTGTTCAATCTGGTCACAGTTTTTCTGCGATACGCATGATGGCCGAGCGGGCACGAGGATTCGCGGCGATTTCGGTATCGCTCGGTTTTACCGGTTTACCGATGATGCGCAAGGTGGCGTCGTTGACTTCATTGGCGCGTATCGGCAATTTCGAGGGTAGGTGATCCGCCTTCGCCGCGTTTTGCATGAAACGCTTGACGATCCGGTCTTCCAGCGAATGAAATGCAATCACCACCAATCTGCCTCCAGTCCGCAAGCTTGCAACGCCCTGCGGTAGTACTTTTTCTACCTCTTCAAGCTCTTGATTGATGAAAATCCGAAAAGCCTGAAACGTGCGGGTTGCGGGGTGCTGGCCCGGCTCGCGCGTCCGGACGGTTTTACCCACGAGCTCGGCAAGCTCGCGCGTCGTCCGAATACGTCCGATGACCCTTGCCGCAATAACCGCTCTTGCAATCTGCCTAGCAAACCGTTCTTCACCATAGCGCCAGATGACC